>NZ_JAFNPA010000008.1:0-1513 GCF_026535895.1 Lactobacillus sp. B4007 | reverse complement strand
GAATGTAAGCTTAATGCTATCTATTTTTGTATGCAACAAGCACAAAAACAAAATTTTTTTGATTTTACGAATTTATGTAAAGTTACCCTGATAGGAAACTCCTTTTACTCGCTATTAAAGTAAGAACTTTTAGGCTAAAATAAGCTTAAATATTAGCAAAAAAAAGAACCACGATTGACGTGGTTCTCTAAAAATTAACGGTTAAATTCTATGAACAAGATTTTACACAAGTTATAAATTATAACCAGCTGGTCTTAGCAGGGCTTAAAAAAGTATATTAAAATCAGTAACATACAGAATATAGGTGCATAACTTTTTAAAAAAATGGGTCTAACCATGCATTGATAAATTTTTTCATCACTTGATATCTTCATAGAAAAGTTAATTTCTTCTTCTCTTTTTTTTGCAACTTCTTCATAAAGATTTCGAAACTTTCTCTCTTGAAGAAGATAATAAGCATCACAAATCCAAAATAGCATACATGCAAACAGGCATAAAAATAATAAATAATATGCCCACTTCTTATCCATGTTTGCAAAATATAAGGTCATTAAGCCTCCCATTGCTGTTAGAGACCAGCCTTTAATAAGAAATGAGTTAGATCCCATTCTAGTAACTACATCTTCAATCATCTTTAAATGCAACCGTTTGTTCTCGCTACTTTTTTCGGTCATATTTAACTAAAATCTCTTTTCTTCACATTGATTTGGATATTATATTCACTTATTTTATCCCTTAATTCTATTGCTTTATCAAAGTAGCTCTCCATGTCGTTAATAAAATCTTCCCACTCAACGGTTGTTATGTAGCAGCTATCACCATGATATATCTTATGTCCATCTACTTCTTCTGTATTAGGATTTTTTTGATTAAACATATTATTTCGAATTATTTCAAATGTATTTCCAGTACATATACTCTGAACTTGACGCTTTTGATTGTTTCTATCTGTGTAAGTATTGTAACTAACAAAATAATTGTATTGACCCAATATATTTGGTAATACAACAGCAATCAACGCATTAGGTCTACTTCTTCTTCCAGCTTTAGTCTGGGTTCTTAATGAATAAGAAACTTCCCACGGGATCCACTGGTCTTCTTCACTTTTAGAATTATCAACCATATTAGGAGAAATAAGTACAAGGGTTATTGAAGAGCCCCAAATTTTATCTTTTAAATGTGTTTGTATTGTTTCGTCCTTGAATTCACTTAAGTCTTCATCACCACTTTCTGCCATGTTTAAATCATCGCCACTAAATTTTCTGGCTTGCAAATAATCAACATAGTCTCTTGCTGTTCCATTAGTTCCTCCATCAATATGTTTAACATCGTAATCTTTATACTTATAAGATACAAAAACTTTATATCCCATAGTGTTCCCCTTTCATTTTTGATATCTAATTCAGAAATTATCAATATTTAGTAGCCATGTCAAAAGAACAGCACAACATAGAGTGTTGATATCATGCGGTTTGTATTTGGTATAGACCAGAATGTAAGCTTAATGCTATCT
>NZ_JAFNPA010000007.1:0-3220 GCF_026535895.1 Lactobacillus sp. B4007 | reverse complement strand
ACGAGTTAGTACATTGAAAACTGAATATAATCCAAGAAAAAACCGAGAAACAATCAAAAGAGAACAGATTGCAAAGAGCGACCGAGAGAGTTCGAGAGAACAAAGATCTTGAGTAAGGTCAAGTAAATAAGGGCGCACGGTGAATGCCTAGGCACATTAAGGCGAAGAAGGACGTGACGAACCACGAAAGGCTTCGGGGAGCAGTAAGTACGCAATGATCCGGAGATATCCGAATGGGGGAACCCAATGCAGCGATGCATTACTGATATATGAATAGATAGTATATCAGGGCAAGACGCAGTGAACTGAAACATCTAAGTAGCTGCAGGAAGAGAAAGAAAAATCGATTTCCAGAGTAGCGGCGAGCGAAACGGAAAGAGCCCAAACCAGATGATTTATCATTTGGGGTTGTAGGACTGCAAGAAGGTAGTTATGAGGATAGCAGAATTATCTGGGAAGGTAAGCCAGAGAGGGTGAGAGCCCCGTAAGCGAAATCCAAGTAACGCCTAGCAGGATCCTGAGTAGGTCGGAACACGAGGAATTCCGATTGAAGCAGCGAGGACCATCTCGCAAGGCTAAATACTAGAATGTGACCGATAGTGAACCAGTACCGTGAGGGAAAGGTGAAAAGAACCCCGGAAGGGGAGTGAAAGAGAACCTGAAACCGTGTGCCTACAAGTAGTCAAAGCCCATTAAAGGGTGATGGCGTGCCTTTTGTAGAATGAACCGGCGAGTTACGTTAAATAGCGAGGTTAAGTCAGAAAAGACGGAGCCGGAGCGAAAGCGAGTCTGAAGAGGGCGAGAGAGTTGTTTGATGTAGACCCGAAACCAAGTGACCTACCCATGACCAGGTTGAAGGTGCGGTAAAGCGCACTGGAGGACCGAACCCACGTAAGTTAAAAATTGCGGGGATGAGTTGTGGGTAGCGGTGAAATTCCAAACGAACTTGGAGATAGCTGGTTCTCTCCGAAATAGCTTTAGGGCTAGCCTGGTGCGAGGATGATAATGGAGGTAGAGCTCTGTTTGGACGAGGGGCCCGTCAGGGGTTACTGAATTCAGATAAACTGCGAATACCATATATCAAAGCACTGGAGTCAGACTGCGAGTGATAAGATCCGTAGTCGAAAGGGAAACAGCCCAGATCACCAGTTAAGGTCCCAAAATCTATGCTAAGTGGAAAAGGATGTGGAGTTGCGTAGACAACTAGGATGTTGGCTTAGAAGCAGCCATCATTAAAAGAGTGCGTAATAGCTCACTAGTCGAGTGACGCTGCGCCGAAAATTTACCGGGGCTAAGCATAGTACCGAAACTGTGGATGCGTAGTAATACGCGTGGTAGGAGAGCGTTCTAAGAGCGGAGAAGCTTAATCGAGAGGATAAGTGGAGCGCTTAGAAGTGAGAATGCCGGTATGAGTAGCGCAAGATAGGTGAGAATCCTATCCGCCGAAAGACTAAGGTTTCCTGGGGCAGGCTCGTCCGCCCAGGGTAAGTCGGGACCTAAGGCGAGGCCGAAAGGCGTAGTCGATGGACAACAGGTAGAAATTCCTGTACTGCGTTAGATCGTTAATAGCGAAGGAGGGACGCAGGAGGCAAAGAACGCATGGTGCTGGACATCCATGTTTAAGCAATAAGTGTAAGAGTGAGTCAAATGCTTGCTTTTGAAAAGCACAAGTTGTGATGAGGAGCGAAATTAAAGTAGCGAAGGTTCAAGAGTCACACTGCCAAGAAAAGCTTCTAGCAAGAGCTAACGTACCCGTACCGCAAACCGACACAGGTAGTCGAGTGGAGAACACTAAGGTGAGCGAGAGAACTCTCGTTAAGGAACTCGGCAAAATAGCCCCGTAACTTCGGGAGAAGGGGTGCTGGTGTAAAAGCCAGCCGCAGTGAAAAGGCCCAAACAACTGTTTATCAAAAACACAGGTCTCTGCAAAGTCGAAAGACGACGTATAGGGGCTGACACCTGCCCGGTGCTGGAAGGTTAAGGAGAGCTGTAAGCGTAAGCGAAGCAGCGAACTGAAGCCCCAGTAAACGGCGGCCGTAACTATAACGGTCCTAAGGTAGCGAAATTCCTTGTCGGGTAAGTTCCGACCTGCACGAAAGGTGTAATGATTTGGGCACTGTCTCAACGAGAGACTCGGTGAAATTATAATACCCGTGAAGATGCGGGTTACCCGCGACAGGACGGAAAGACCCCATGGAGCTTTACTGCAATTTGATATTGGGCAGCTGTTAAACATGTACAGGATAGGTAGGAGCCAGAGAAGATAGTACGCCAGTATTATCAGAGGCAATGTTGGGATACTACCCTTGTTTGATGGCTGCTCTAACCAGGGCCTCTAAGCGAGGCATGGGACAGTGTCAGACGGGCAGTTTGACTGGGGCGGTCGCCTCCTAAAGAGTAACGGAGGCGCCCAAAGGTTCCCTCAGAATGGTTGGAAATCATTCACAGAGTGTAAAGGTATAAGGGAGCTTGACTGCGAGAGCGACAACTCGAGCAGGGACGAAAGTCGGGCTTAGTGATCTGGTGGTACCGCATGGAAGGGCCATCACTCAACGGATAAAAGCTACCCTGGGGATAACAGGCTTATCTCCCCCAAGAGTTCACATCGACGGGGAGGTTTGGCACCTCGATGTCGGCTCGTCGCATCCTGGGGCTGAAGTAGGTCCCAAGGGTTGGGCTGTTCGCCCATTAAAGCGGCACGCGAGCTGGGTTCAGAACGTCGTGAGACAGTTCGGTCCCTATCCGTCGTGGGCGCAGGAAATTTGAGAGGAGCTGTCCTTAGTACGAGAGGACCGGGATGGACATACCGCTGGTGTACCAGTTGTCTTGCCAAAGGCATAGCTGGGTAGCTAAGTATGGACGGGATAAGCGCTGAAAGCATCTAAGTGCGAAGCCCCCCTCAAGATGAGATTTCCCATACGAAAGTAGTAAGACACCTCAAAGACTAAGAGGTAGATAGGCTAGGAGTGGAAGAGCCGTGAGGCTTGGAGCGGACTAGTACTAATCAGTCGAGGACTTGACCACAGGCTCAAGCAATCTGGTAAGGTTTTGAGAATGGATTATATTTAGTTTTGAGTGTAAGAACTCAAGCAAAGAAAAGTACGGTGGCAATAGCAAGAAGGAAACACCTGTAACCATGCCGAACACAGCAGTTAAGCTTCTTCACGCCGAGAGTAGTTGGTGGGAGACTGCCTGCGAGGGTAGGAAGCTGCCGTGCTTT
>NZ_JAFNPA010000006.1:0-63119 GCF_026535895.1 Lactobacillus sp. B4007 | reverse complement strand
CATGCCGAACACAGCAGTTAAGCTTCTTCACGCCGAGAGTAGTTGGTGGGAGACTGCCTGCGAGGGTAGGAAGCTGCCGTGCTTTGATGGAGGATTAGCTCAGCTGGGAGAGCATCTGCCTTACAAGCAGGAGGTCACAGGTTCGAGCCCTGTATCCTCCATTTACCGAGTCGTTAGCTCAGTCGGTAGAGCATCTGACTTTTAATCAGAGGGTCGACGGTTCAAGCCCGTCACGACTCATGGCCCCATTTTGCGGGTGTGGCGGAATTGGCAGACGCGCTAGATTTAGGTTCTAGTGTTTTCGGACGTGTGGGTTCAAGTCCCACCACCCGTATTCGCCATAATAATATATACCATATTTACATCTTGCCGATTTAGCTCAGTTGGTAGAGCATCTGTCTTGTAAACAGGGGGTCGTACGTTCAAATCGTATAATCGGCATTTCATATTAATGCGGAAGTAGTTCAGTGGTAGAACATCACCTTGCCATGGTGGGGGTCGCGGGTTCGAATCCCGTCTTCCGCTTTCATTACATGCCGGGGTGGCGGAATTGGCAGACGCACGGGACTTAAAATCCCGCGGTTGGTTTCAACCGTACCGGTTCGACTCCGGTCCTCGGCATTAATGATGCGCCCTTAGCGCAACTGGATAGAGTGTCTGACTACGAATCAGAAGGTTGAAGGTTCAAATCCTTCAGGGCGCATATCCCGGGAAGTGGCTCAGTTTGGTAGAGCACCTGGTTTGGGACCAGGGGGTCGCAGGTTCGAATCCTGTCTTCCCGATTGTAATTTGTTAATTAACGGTTACATTTGTTGGCGGTGTAGCTCAGCTGGCTAGAGCGTCCGGTTCATACCCGGGAGGTCGAGGGTTCGATCCCCCCCGCCGCTATTTGCTAGAGCTTGGACCTTTAGCTCAGTTGGTTAGAGCAGACGGCTCATAACCGTCCTGTCGTAGGTTCGAGTCCTACAAGGTCCATTAAACATGGGGTTTTGTACCTTTATATTTTAACATCGCGGGATGGAGCAGTATGGTAGCTCGTCGGGCTCATAACCCGAAGGTCGGTGGTTCAAATCCACCTCCCGCAATATGGTCCATTGGAGCAGTGGTTTATCTCGTCTCCCTGTCACGGAGAAGATCATCAGTTCAAATCTGATATGGACCGTAGAATGGCTCGGTAGCTCAGTCGGTAGAGCAAAGGATTGAAGCTCCTTGTGTCGGCGGTTCGATTCCGTCCCGCGCCATTTTTTATTAGTTTGTTTTTGCGGGTATGGTTTAGTGGTAAAACGAAAGCCTTCCAAGCTTTAGTCGCGAGTCCGATTCTCGTTACCCGCTTTTGGGGCCTATAGCTCAGCTGGTTAGAGCGCACGCCTGATAAGCGTGAGGTCGATGGTTCAAGTCCATTTAGGCCCATTATGGAGACTTACTCAAGTGGCTGAAGAGGCGCCCCTGCTAAGGGTGTAGATCGGGTTATTCCGGTGCGAGAGTTCAAATCTCTCAGTCTCCGTAATTAAGAAGTTTGTAAGTGTTAAAGCTTGCAAGCTTTTTTTGTTGTTATGTATATTACCGGGTAAAAAAGATGAAAGTAAATGTTCTAAAGTCAATCGAAAACATTGCACAGATGTACGAGGATGGCGTTTTCGGATCTAAAGAATTGCCTGAAGATACCAATCCACATCTTGCTCAAGATTCTGAAGAAAGTGCATTGTATTTTACTTTGCCAACAGCACTTAACTATCAGCGAAATTCGTATTCTTTATGGGTGAGTGCAAAGAAGACGTATTTAGATGAATCGACTAACTTCCTCTTTAACCCCAAAAAAGTTGCTGAGAGCGATTTTGGCACTGTTCAGGCAGCTTTAACTAAATACCGCTTAGCTTTACAAGAAAACAAGCAGACGGCTATTTGGTGCCAAATATGCCAAACACTGAATGATAATTTCGCCGACAGTGTATTAACCTTATGTCATGAAAATCATGATGACGTGGTTCAAATTAGAAAATATCTTCAAATTGATAATAAAGCCGGGTTTCCGTATCTTTCTGGCAAAAAGCTCTGCAATTACTGGTTATTTATTTTGGATCATTATACAAGTCTTCAATTAAAAAACGTGTCTAAAATTTCTATTGCAGCTGATCGTCACGTGATAAAGGCTAGTAAAAAATTAGGTTTGATTACAGCTGAAGAAGAAAATAGTTCAAAAAAGCAGGATCTTGTTATAGCTGCCTGGTTTGATTTACTGAAAGATACTAAGTACAGACCAGTTGATTTTCAAACGCCAATTTGGTTTTGGGGAAGAAGTGGCTGTCCAGCAATAATTGAGAAATAAGCCTAATTATAAAGCTTTTGTACTAGGTTTTTGCGCCCTGATAAAAGCAAAAGTAATGCAATCATTACAAAAAATTCATCTTTTTGAATAAAACTCTTGCAAGATGACTAGGAATCCTGTATTATAAATAACGTTGTGATTGAGGAATCGCAATTGATACGCGAATTAATAAAAATAAAAAGTTGTTGACATTTTAAATTAAATTCGGTATTATAATTAAGCGTCTTATGTCGTAAGAAGAGAATATGACCCGTTGGTCAAGTGGTTAAGACATCGCCCTTTCACGGCGGTAACATGGGTTCAAATCCCGTACGGGTCATTACCAACGTTTATTGGTATTTTTACATTTGGAGGATTACCCAAGTGGCTTAAGGGGACGGTTTTGAAAACCGTTAGACGGTCTTGCCGTGCGTGGGTTCAAATCCCACATCCTCCTTTATAACATCGCGGGATGGAGCAGTATGGTAGCTCGTCGGGCTCATAACCCGAAGGTCGGTGGTTCAAATCCACCTCCCGCAATATGGTCCATTGGAGCAGTGGTTTATCTCGTCTCCCTGTCACGGAGAAGATCATCAGTTCAAATCTGATATGGACCGTAGGATGGCTCGGTAGCTCAGTCGGTAGAGCAAAGGATTGAAGCTCCTTGTGTCGGCGGTTCGATTCCGTCCCGCGCCATCAGCCTGGAGGAGTAGCGAAGTGGCTAAACGCGGCGGTCTGTAAAACCGCTCTCTCTGAGTTCGGCGGTTCGAATCCACCCTCCTCCATAATAGGGATATAGTATAAAGGTAGTACATCGGTCTCCAAAACCGCTAGTGTGGGTTCAATTCCTACTATCCCTGTTTACCTCATGGCGGAATTGGTGAAGGGGTTAACACACCGGTTTGTGGATCCGGCATACATGGGTTCGAATCCCATATTCCGCCCTAGTATTGGGATATAGCCAAGCGGTAAGGCACTAGACTTTGACTCTATTATGCGCTGGTTCGAATCCAGCTATCCCAATCTATTAAATAAATATTCAATGGCGGTGTAGCCAAGTGGTAAGGCAGAGGTCTGCAAAACCTTAATCGTCGGTTCAAATCCGATCCCCGCCTTAATGGTTCACTCATTGAACTTCATAAAATTATGGCGGTGTGGCGGAATTGGCAGACGCGCCAGACTCAAAATCTGGTGTCCGTTTAGGACGTATCGGTTCGACCCCGATCACCGCTATTAGGTAACAGCTTCTATACATGAAGCTGTTTTTTGTTTATAAAATTACGCGCTTTTTCTATTATAAAAATTGCACAAGCAAAGCGGAATCTTTATAATACCTTTATACGGAGGTATTCAAATGAATATTGGTATTTTTACCGATACATATTTTCCACAAATCAGTGGTGTAGCAACGTCAATTAAAACTTTAAAAGACGCCCTTGAAGAGCAGGGACATAATGTATTTATTTTTACAACGACGGATCCGCACGTGAAAAAAGGTACTATTGAGGCTAACGTTTTTCGCTTCAGTAGTGTGCCATTTATTTCATTTACAGATCGCCGAGTAGCATTTAGAGGATTTTTTGAAGCAACTAAAGTAGCACGTGAAGTAAAACTGGATGTTGTTCATACGCAAACAGAGTTTGCTTTGGGAATGATTGGTAAATATGTCGCTCACCAATTAAAAATACCGGCAATTCATACTTACCATACGATGTATGAAGACTATTTACACTACGTGTTAAACGGGCATTTGTTGCGACCATATCACGTTAAGCAATTTACCAATGTTTACCTTAAGAACATGGATGGTGTTATTGCCCCTAGTAAGCGCGTTGAGGCTCTTTTGAAGCGCTATGGTGTATCTATACCTTTACGTGTAATTCCGACTGGTGTAGATGTTAAGAGCTTGGATAAGCCCGCAACCCATGATGTGCGTCATGAACTAGGAATTGCTCCCGATGTCCCCGTTTTGTTAACCTTGAGCCGAATAGCTGGGGAGAAGAAAATTAATCGGATTTTAAATGTTATGCCAGAAATTGTCGATGAATTTCCTAACGTACAGCTTGTGATAGCGGGAGATGGCCCAGACGTCGAGATCTTGCAAGAGCAAGTTGAGCGACTGACTTTAGAGGATAACGTTCAGTTTGTTGGCGATGTTCCTCACGATGATGTTGGGGCATTTTACAAGATGGCCAATTTGTTTGTTTCAGCAAGCGATACTGAAACGCAAGGTCTTACCTATATTGAGGCACTCGCTGCGGGCACAAAGTGCGTTGTTTATGATACCGAATATACGGAAAATGTCTTCGATAATCCTTGCTTTGGCGAAGTTTTCACTCGGCCTAGCGAAATGCGTGACGCAATTTTATCTTATTTAAGAGAAAATCAAACTGAAATTCCGCCAGATAAGTTGAAAGCTAAAATGAAACAAATTTCGGCTGAGCGTTTTGCTAGCGAAGTACATCAGTTTTATGAAGAAGTAATCGAAAATTACCAGGAAGAGCGCGAAGAGGATAGCAATGATAAGAATTAATATGTTCTCACAAGCTGATTCAGTTAAGGGCCAGGGTGTTGGCTCTGCTTATAACGAACTGATCAACTTATTAAGAACCCACTTAGTTAATGAATTTTATGTAACGAATAATAAATATGGTGCCAGCGATTTAACCCACTATCACACCATAAATCCTACTTATTTTGTTAACAGTTTTTCCCCAGCGCGTGGACGTAAAATTGGTTATGTCCATTTTTTACCGGAGACTTTAGAAGGCTCAGTCAAGCTGCCGAATTATGCAAAAAAAGTCTTTTATAAATATGTCATCGACTTTTATCAAAGAATGGATCAAATTGTTGTGGTTAACCCTATTTTTATTGATAAATTGGTTAATTACGGTATCAAACGGGAAAAGGTTAAGTACATTCCTAACTTTGTGGCAAAAGATGAATTCTATCCTGAACGGCAGGAAAAAAAGAATGCCTTTCGGCATCAATTAGGTATTCCTCTTGATAAATTTGTAGTCTTTGGTGATGGGCAAGTTCAGGCTCGTAAAGGAGTCGATGATTTTGCAAAACTAGCACAGGCCAACCCAGAGATGCAGTTTATTTGGGCAGGTGGTTTTTCTTTTGGCAAAATTACTGACGGCTACGATCACTTTAAAGAATTAGTGGCCAATCCGCCAAAGAACTTAACATTCACCGGTATCATTGACCGGCAACAATTAGTTGATTATTTAAACATCGCAGATCTATTTGTTTTGCCATCATTTGATGAGCTTTTTCCAATGTCTGTTTTGGAAGCATTTAGCTGTGGGACACCGGTTTTATTGCGCGATCTTGCTTTATATGATGCCATTATCAAAGGTTACTATTTAAAAGGGAAAAACTTTGATGAACTGAATGCGCAGTTGCGCCAAGTGGCGAATGATCAGGCACTTTTGCACAAATACAGTAATCTATCTAATATGGCTAGTGAAAAATATTCAGAAGATAATTTAGCCAAAATTTGGTGTGATTTTTATCACGAGCAATATGAACTTGGCAGGGAGTTAGGACAGATCCGCTAATGAATAAAAAGCACTTTTGGGGAATTGCGGTTGTTTTACTCATCAGCCTTGGCGTTTTGTATGTTGATTTAAAAGATACACCAGTATCGCAACTGCGGCAGGCAATGAATAATGTCAATGTTGGTGCACTGCTATTAGTTTTCTTGTTAATGCTGCTATCATATGTTTTTGAAGCTAGCATTTTAGCCGTTCTTGCACAACGTCCTGGTGAGCCTAAACGATCAAAGTGGTCATTTTTACGAATTCCAATTATTCAGGCACTCTTTAATGCAATTACCCCTATGTCAACTGGTGGTCAGCCGTCTCAACTGGCTGCAATGGTACAGATGGGAATTGAAGGCGGCCGTGCTACTTCACTTTTGTTGATGAAATTTATCATTTATCAGATTGTTGTTTTCTTGGCATATGTTGTTACCATTATTACTGGTTTTCATATGGTTGCGACTAAATTTGCAGGTCTTGCCTTTTTTATTGCAATTGGTTTTTTAATTCACGTTAGCTCAATCATTTTTTTATTAGCAATTTTGTTTGCTTACAACTGGACTAAAAAAGCAGCTAATTGGTTAATGAAATGGCTAGCTAAAATAATTAATCCCCAGCGTGTAGAGGGCTGGCGGACCGCAACGATGGCAAAGATTGACACTTTTTATACCGAAAGTCAGAAGCTAAAGCGTGAAAAAAAGAAATTAGTGCTTAGCGCCGTGTTAACAGTGCTGCAGCTGCTTTGCTTTTATTCAATTCCGTTTATGGTTCTGGTAACTTTACGCGTTTCGGCTGATTGGGTCAGTGTTACGCAAATGAACATTATGATTATCATGTTTATGGCAATTATTCCCATTCCAGGAGCTTCAGGCGGGGCAGAATATAGTTTTCAAACGCTCTTTGCCAGTTTCATTTCATCTAAAGGTGCGCTTGTTTTTGGGATGTTTTTGTGGCGCTTTGTAACCTACTTTTTCGGGATGATTTTAGGTATTTTTGGCTGGATTTTCAAACCGAAAAAAGTTACTAGCTCAGCAAAAGATTAATTTTTACTAAAATCACTATGTTTAATTGAGCTTAAGGGTAAGATATTAGCATAGTGAGAGGAGAATAGAATGACACGGACCAAGTCTTTCTTGCAATGGTTAACATCAACCAAATTAGGTTTTTTTACCATTGTGTTAATAACTTTTTGGCTAAAAACGTACGTAATTTATTTGACCAAGTTTAATTTAGGTGCTGTCGGTGCGATGCAAAATTTTCTTTTGTTTATCAATCCGTTGCCAACGGCTTTGTTGCTGCTGGGAATAGGCCTATTTTTTAAGGGACGTAAATCTTATTGGATTATCATTGTTATTGATTTAGTTCTTAGCACATGGCTTTTTGCTAATATTTTGTATTACCGCGAATTTTCCAATTTTTTATCCTTATCAATCATTAAAACATCTGGTTCAACGGCTGATAATTTAGGAAAAAGTATTGTCGGGATAACGCGGGTAACTGATTTTTTAACTTTCATTGATGTTTTGGCAATTATTGCTTTAATGGTTAGCAAAGTGATTAAGTACGATTTGCGCCCATTAAAATTAAAGTTCAATCTTTTACTTGAAGGGCTGGCAGTTGTGCTAATTGGCGTTAACCTGATGATGGCGCAAAAAGATCGTTCAGGGCTTTTAACCAGAACATTCGATAACAGCTATATCGTTAAGTACTTGGGAATGAACCAATATGCCGTTTACGATAGCTTTAAAACCGCGCAAACTAGCGAGCAAATGGCTAAGGCAAATGTCTCTGATTTAAGTTCTGTCAAAAAGTACTTAAAGGCCAATTATGTTAAGCCTAATCCCGAATATACCGGCGTAGCTAAAGGGAAAAACGTCATGGTTATTCACCTTGAGAGTTTCCAGCAGTTTTTAATTGGTTATAAGTGGAAGGGCAAAGAAGTTACCCCCAACTTAAATAAACTTTACCGGTCGAAAAATACATTAAGTTTTGCTAATTTTTATAACCAAGTTGGTCAAGGTAAGACTTCTGATGCGGAAATGATGCTGGAAAATTCCTTATATGGTTTACAATCTGGCTCTGCAATGTCTAGTTATGGGACTTCCAATACTTTTGAGAGTGCCCCAGCGATTTTAAATCAACAAGGTGGCTATACTACTGCCGTAATGCACGGTGGAGCTGGTTCATTTTGGAATCGTAATAATGCTTATAAGCAATTTGGTTATCACTATTTTATGCCGTTGTCTTATTATGAAAATAAGCCTAAATATTATATCGGCTATGGTTTAAAGGATAAGATCTTTTTTGACCAATCAATTAAGTATATTGAGCGCTTGCCGCAGCCATTTTACTTAAAATTGATAACTGTTACCAACCACTATCCTTATGATTTAGATAAGAAAAATCAGTCGATTGATCCAACCGATACCGGGGATGAAACGGTTGATGGCTATGTTCAGACGGCACACTATCTAGATCAGGCAATTGGTGAATTAATGCGCTGGATGAAGAAAACTGGATTGGATAAAAATACCATGCTGGTGCTCTATGGCGATCATTATGGGATATCCGGTAATCACCATAAGGCTAGTGCAGAACTACTTAACCAAGATGAATTTACCAATTTTGATAACCTGAAGTTTCAGCGAGTACCCCTGATGTTCCATATGCCCGGATTAAAGGGTGGAATCAAAAAGACTTATGGGGGAGAAATTGATGTTTTGCCGACGCTTTTAAATCTTTTAGGAATTAATGATCGGAAAGCAATTCAATTCGGTCATGATTTATTAAGTAGTAAAGCACCACAAATTGTCGCCCAGCGTAACGGTGATTTTATTACGCCTAAATATGCTAAGGTCGGAAGTACTTATTACGACACTAAGACCGGTGAAGAGATTGAGGATCCTGATGAGAAGCTAAAAGCAAAACTTGTGGCGATTTCGAATAAGGTCACTACCCAATTGTCTTTATCGGATCGGGTAATTGCCGGCAACTTGTTACGCTTTTACCATCCGAAATGGTTTAAAAAGGTCAATCCGCATGATTATAACTATAACGAGGAAAAGGCACTGAAAAATCTGTATTCTTCACATAACAAAACTTCGCTTTGGTATCATAATCATAAAAAATCGACGCAAAATAAATTTAAGACGGATGCGCCTGAACTTGAAAAATAAAAACTCGAAAAAAAACACATTTTGTGCTAAAATTTATCAGTAATCGTATGTGTATATTGGAGGCAGCGTATTGTATAATTTATTTATGACGCTACTAATTATTGTTTCAATTTTAATCGTTGTTGCAACAATGATGCAGCCACAAAAGCAACAAGATGCTTTGAATGCCTTATCTGGTGGTGCAGTATTTAGTGGTCAAACGAAGAAACGTGGTTTTGAAGCATTTATGGAAAAAGTGACTTCAGTTTTACTGGTTCTCTTTTTCGTTTTTGCTATTGTATTAGCTTATTTGTCTTCAAAATAGTATTGGTTCCTCCCGATCAAAACGATGGGAGGACTTTTTTTATCTTTTTAAGTAGGAAACGGAGATTAAGTGCATGGCACAAAACGAGAAAATCTTAGCTAATGTTTTAGAGATCTTTCGCCACAATCCCAAAAAGCAATATCAGGTTGAACAAATTGAGCGCATGCTCAGACGCGACCGACTTGGTAATTTTTCTGATCTCGTAAAAGCATTATCTTTTTTAGAACAAGAGAAAAAGATAATCACTGACGGCAATGGTCACTATCAACTGGCTCAAGAAAATATCGTTGTCGAGGGAATGTTTAAAGCCAATAGCAAGGGCTTTGGTTTTGTTAAAGTTGAAGATGAAGAAACCGACGATATTTTTATCGCCAAGGATTATACTGCATATGCAGTTGATGGTGATGAAGTTCGCGTTAAAATAACTGCTGGTGGAAATCCGTGGAACGGTAAGGGACCAGAAGGCCAGGTTCAGGAGATTATCTCTCGTGGAGTTAGCTCCTTAGTGGGAGAATTTCATCCACTGACTGATGAGCAAACTAAAGTTAGTCATTTTGTCGGCTATGTGTTAAGCACTAATAAAAAGTTAGCTAATTATCGGGTTTATGTTGGTGAAAATGGCTTGCGTCCGCAAAAAGGCGACATGGTCAAGGTTTCAATTAGCAATTATCCTGATAAGGATAATCCTGACTCAATGGTTGGTGTTGTCACCAAAATTATTGGTAATAAAAATCTCCCGGGCGTTGATATTATGGCAATTGTTTCTGCTCATGATGTTAAGACAGAATGGGCTCAGGATGCACTTGATCAATCCAATGCTATCCCGGATCATGTGTTGCCCGAAGAAATGGCCGATCGTGAGGACATTAGGAAGCAGCCAGCAGTCACAATTGATGGCGATGATTCAAAGGACTTTGATGATGCTGTAGTATTGTGGCAATTACCTAATGGCAATTATCATCTAGGTGTTCACATTGCTGATGTCGCTCATTATGTTAAAGAAAATTCGCCCCTTGACAAAGAGGCGTTTACTCGTGGCAACAGTACTTATTTGGTTGACCGGGTAATTCCGATGCTGCCATTTAGATTATCAAATGGTATCTGTTCTTTAAATGAGGGCGTAGACCGCTTAGTTCTTTCATGTGACATGGAAATTACGCCAGAAGGTGAGCGGGTAAATTACCGGATTCACCCCTCTGTAATGCGTTCACACGGCCGAATGACGTACAACAATGTCAATAAGGTCCTAGATCCAAATAATGAAGAGCCACTAGAAGAAAAATACGTTAAATTAGCACCGATGCTAAAAGAAATGGCCGAGTTGCACAATGCTTTGTATCAAAAGCGCCACCAACGCGGAGCAATTGACTTTGAAGAGCCAGAAGCTAAAATTATTGTTAACGATCAGGGTAAGCCAACTGATATCGTCTTGCATAATCGGGGTACAGCCGAAAAGATGATTGAATCGTTTATGTTGATGGCTAATGAAACCGTTGCTGAAGACTTTTACAAAAAGCATGTACCATTCTTGTACCGTGTACATGAAACGCCAGATGGCGAAAGAATTAAGAGCTTCTTTGAATTTTGCAGTGCATTTGGCTTGAATATTATGGCTGATCCTAATCATGTTAAGCCGATTGACTTGCAAAAAGTGGTAGCCAAGACAACCGGAACACCTGAGGAAGCCGTTGTTCAAATGATGATGCTGCGAAGCTTAAAGCAGGCACATTATTCAGAAGAACCCCTCGGACACTTCGGCCTAGCTGCCAAGTTTTACACCCACTTTACTTCGCCAATTCGCCGGTATTCCGATTTAATGGTCCACCGCATGATCCATGCATATAGCGAGGAAGGAACTGATAAAAAAGTTCGGGATCATTTTGCTAATTCCTTACCCGAGGTCGCAGATCAGACTTCTACGCAAGAACGTGTTTCAATTGACACTGAGCGTGAGACCAACGATTTGAAGATGACTGAATACATGGCAGACCAAGTTGGTGAGCATTTTGATGCTGTGGTATCCTCAGTAACTAGTTTTGGGATGTTTATCCAGTTACCTAATACGGTTGAAGGATTAATCCATATTTCCAATTTAACAGATGATTTCTACAGCTTTAATGAAAAGAGCATGACGCTTACTGGTCGTGGTACCCATAAACAATATCATGTGGGGATGCCGATAAAGGTAACGTTGACTAATGCAAACGTTGAGCAGCATCAACTAGATTTTGAAATTTATGACCCCAATGCTCCTAAAAAGGAACATAATAACCGTGGCAATAATAATCGTCGGCGTGGAAATCGGGGATTTCGCAACGATCACGGTCACCGCGGAGCTACGAATGGCCGCAATAATTTTCATAAAAATGGTAATCACCCACATTTTAGCAAGTATAAGCATTAGGACGGGAAATTGAAGAAACAAAATAATGAGAACTTAATTGCTCAGAATAAAAAAGCACATCATGATTATTTTATTAAGGACACTTATGAAGCAGGAATTGCACTTACAGGAACCGAAATTAAATCAGTACGTGCAAGAAGAATTAATCTGCGCGATGGCTATGTTCAAATTATTAATGGTTCCGCTTATCTCGAAAATGTTCACATTAGTGAATACAAGCAGGGCAACCGCTATAACCATGAGCCCTTGCGCCAACGCCAGCTGCTATTACATAAAAAAGAAATTGCCCGTTTAGCTAAGGAGCAGGAGCAAAGGGGGATCGCCATTATTCCCCTCAAAGTTTACCTTAAACATGGCTTTGCCAAAGTATTGATTGGCGTGGGTCAAGGTAAGAAAAAATATGATAAGCGCGAAACGATTAAGAAAAGAGATCAGGAGCGTGAATTACGCCGCCAATATAAAGTATAAAATGACAGTTTGATTTGGTTAAATTCTTTCTATTTGACTATAAAAGTTGCTTAGTTATCTTCATAATAAGGCTAGTAAAAATTTCTCTTTTTTGATAATATGTTTAAGGGATACATGAATAGCATATTTGACTAAATTGAGAAAAGTATATGAATAAATTAAACGAAATTTAGACAAATTCTTTAGCGGTCTTTTTTTATGGCATTGCAATATTTTCGATTATTTATTAAGATTATTAGTATATATATAATTGGCTTTTTTAAATAATACATTCAGCTTTAAGTTCTTGAGAGCTAATTGTTGTAAGCTGTGCATGACTTATTCTGATTTTAAAATATTATTTATCAAAAAAGTAAAGTATAAAATAAAATATTATTATGCCAAGTTTAGTTTGTAAGGATTTGAATGGTAATGGAATTTAATGATGTCTATAATCAAGAACGAGTAACACGCAAATTTACTAATAGGAAAGTTAATGAAAAGTTATTAGCTAAAATAATTAAAAGAGCCCAGCAGTCACCATCTTTACTGAACTCTCAACCTTGGAAGGTATACATTTTAGCTGGAGAAGCACTTAGCGAACTAAAAAAAGAAGTAAAAAATCAAATTGATGCTGGTATTGATCCTCATGAGGATTTTGCTAAAATTTTGTCACTTAACTGGGATCCATATCCTAGTCAAAATTTGGCTGCTGTTGGAGCATCACAACCATATTTCTTCCATAATAAAATGGATCTTTTTGAAGACGCAAATAACACGATGTTTAATGCACAAGATGTAGTCTTTTTGACAATTCCCAAGGCATCGCCAGCTTGGTCTGTATATGATTTAGGAATTTTTTCACAGAGTATAATGCTTTTAGCAATTAATGAAGGGATTGCTGTTATGCCAGCTCATTCAATGGTGGCATACCCAGATTTAGTTCGGAAATATGCAGAAATTCCTAATGATGAATTGGTCGGGATGGCAATTGGTCTAGGTTATAAAGATAAGTCTGCCGAAGTTAATGATCCTAAGTATATTCCTGCAAGATTGCCGTTTAAGAAAATCTATAAATTAATTAAATAAAAAAACATTTTTATCAAGATAAAGCGCTATTAATGTTAAAATATATCAAATGATTTTTACAAAAGGTGATATAAATTTTGAATACAGCTCAAATAATTACTAATTTAATAGCAACTTTAGTGATTTTTGTTTTTGCAGCCTTCTTTGTTGCTGCTGAATTTGCCTTGGTCCAAACAAGATCAAGTCAGCTAGAAGATATGCTGGCAGATAATACTGGTAATAGCAGGAAGGTTAAGCGTGCTTTACATATGACGCATAACCTGAATGAGTATTTATCGACAACGCAAGTCGGCACAACTTTAGTTGGCGTCGTTTTAGGTTGGTTTTCTGCCGATACGTTTGCAGCAATTTTTGCAAATTTATTTAAACTAACTCAACTTAATCATTCTGTAGTGCGTTCCGTTAGTGCTCTTTTAGGGGTAATTTTATTGACTTACCTAGAAGTAGTTGTGACGGAGATTGTTCCGAAAAATATTGCAATTGACATGCCAGTCAAAATATTGCTGGGAATTGTTACGCCATTGCAATTATTTCATACTTTGGTTTATCCTTTTGTCTGGCTTTTAAATACCAGTTCCAATGGTTTGCTTAAAATTATGGGCTTTGAGCCAGCAGATGAGGAAAATCAGGTTTATTCGCAGTCTGAGATTATTAAATTATCCCGGAAGGCCGTCCATGGTGGGTCTCTTGATAAAAACGACCTGACATACATGCAGCGTGCTTTTGAACTCAATGATAAAGTCGCAAAGGATATTATGACGGACAGAACTAGGCTAGTGGTGATCAATTCGACTGATACGATCAAGCAAGCACTAAAAATGTATCTTGATGAAGGCTCAAGTCGTATTCCTGTTGTCCGCGATAATAATAAAGATGATATTGTAGGCTATATTTACGCTTTCGATGTGGTTCAACAAAATGAAATAGATGATCAGGTCCCTGTAACTCGCATCATTAGAACAATGATCACCGTCCCGGAATCAATGCCGATTCAGGATATTTTGCATTTAATGATAAAAAAGCACACACCGATTGTTTTAGTCGTAGATGAGTACGGTGGAACTAGCGGAATTGTGACTGATAAGGATATTTACGAAGAGCTCTTTGGTACGGTTAAAGATGAAATTGATGATGTTTCAGATGACTATATTATCAAAGATAAAAAGGGCAATATTCATGTTTCGGGTAAAACGACCTTATATGATTTTGCCAGATATTTCCGCAAAGATCTTAAGAGTTTCCAAAATAGTGATATTATCACTATTGGTGGCTATATGATGGAACATTATCCAGAATTAAAGAAGAATCAAACGGTTGAGCTCGAAAATTTTGAATTTAAACTTGAAAATATTGAGCAGGGCTTTATGCGGTGGTTTATTGTCAAGCCGTTAGCACCAAAAGCTAATAAAACAACAACCGAAGAAAACTAACTGATAAATAAAAAAGGAGCTATTTGAATAGCTCCTTTTTATTATTTATTATTAGCTAGCTTGATGACTTCAGGCTTGAGAACGCCAATGTAACGCAGGTTACGATAGAAGTTCATAAAATCTAGACCATAGCCTACAACAAACTCGTTTCCGACTTGTGAACCGTAATATTCAACCTCAACGTCAACTTTTCGATTAGCTTCCTTATTCAGTAAAACGCAGCACTTAACGCTTTTAGCACCACGCTTTTGGAGCAAATCCTTCATATATTTCAAGGTTAATCCGGTATCAACGATATCTTCAACGATTAAAACATCACGATCTTTGACATCTGTTGCCAAGTCAGAAATGATTTTTACTTCGCCAGAAGATTCAAAACTATCGCCGTAACTAGAAACGTCCATAAAATCAATTTCTTCTTTGACGTTCATTTCACGCACTAGGTCAGTTAAAAAGAAAATTGCTCCTTTTAACGCACCTATAACTAACGGCTTTTTACCAGCATAATCTTCAGTTAATTGCTTACCCAATTTGACACACATTTGGTGAATATCATCTTCGGTAAACAATTTATGATCAATAATATTATCAATATTGTCGTTTTTCGGCATTTATTTACCCTTCACTTAAAACTCAAAATTCCTAATAAAATCGATTATATCATTTTTAATATAAAAAAGTAGCTCGTTTTAAACTTTTTTAGCAGTTTTGTACCCAAATTACGGACAAAATTGTTAATTTTGCTAAAAGCAGTAGGATTATTTCAGAAATAGCTTAAATTACTGCTTTTTGCTACAATGAAACATAAGGTTTAATAAGCGAAAGGTCAATTACAACGATGGAAAAAGAACAAGAAATAAAAATGCTCAAAGCTTTTTCGGATGCTAATTCAACTTCCGGCTTTGAAGGTGAATTTGTTAAGTTTTTTACTGATACAGTAAAGGATATTGCTGATGTAAAAGTTGATGGGATGCTCAACGTTTACGCTGCTAAAAAAGAAAATCAGGCTGGCCGGCCAATCATTCAGCTTGATGCCCACTCTGATGCCGTAGGTTTTATAACTCAGGCAGTCAGACCAAACGGAATGATCAAGTTTGTTCCGCTTGGCGGCTGGGTTAAATATAATATTCCAGCTTTACGGGTAAAGATTAGAAACCGTGACGGTGAATATGTTCCTGGCGTAGTGGCAACAAAGCCACCACACTTCATGACTGAAGAAGAACGAGACAATGTACCAGAAGTAGAAGATATGTCAGTTGATGTTGGTTCTAGTTCTCGTGAAGAAACAATTAATGACTATAAAATTGATACGGGTTGTCCCATTTTTGTTGACGTCAAGTGCGAATACAATGAAAAAACTGGTCTTTTCTTCGGTAAGGATTTTGATGACCGGTTTGGTGCAGCTGCAATGGCTGATGTTTTGGATAATCTCAACGGCGAAAAAACTGACTTTAACGTTGTAGCCGCACTTTCAAGTCAAGAAGAAGTCGGCTTACGGGGAGCGTATGTAACAGCTAGAAGTATTAAGCCAGACCTAGGGATTGTGCTTGAATCATGTCCAGCAGATGATACATTTACTCCAAAATGGCTTTCTCAGACAGGCTTAAAGCGTGGACCAATGCTGCGTGATATGGATACTTCATTTTTGCCTAATCCAAAATTCCAACAATACGCATGTGAAATAGCGGATAAAAACAATATTCCATATACTCGTTCGGTTCGGACCGGTGGCGGACAAGATGGTGCAGCAATTTACTATGAAAATGGTGCGCCAACAATTGTTATCGGAATTCCAGTGCGTTACGAGCATTCGGCCTACTGCTTCAGCGCATATCAAGACTTTAAGGCCTCAGTTGACTTAACTTGTGCAATTATCCGTGATTTGACTAAAGAAAAGTTGGCTAGTTTTAGTCAATTTTAATTAAATTGCTAGTTAATTGAATAACTTAAAATGTTTGCTTGATATTGTGTTATAATAGACAAAAAGATAAGAAAGTCACTAGGGGTGCCACATTTAGCTGAGAAATACCCTCCGAACCTGAACAGGACAATACCTGCGCTAGGGAAGTGTTATTAAGTATATTAGAGTGCTCCTACTGACTTAGAATGTTAGTTAGGAGTATTTTTATGTTTACAAGATCATCAAAATGGAACGTTAAAGCAATTATCCTGATTGCTTTAATTGGAATTATTATGGGAGTAATCTACACTTATGGATTTAATTGGGCTTACAATTTAATTAAGTTATTACTGCTTCCGACCGGCTTTGCTCCGGTAACAGATACTGTTTTTTCTGGATTATGGCTAATGGCAGCTCCCTTAGCGATGTATTTCGTGCCAACGGTTGGTTCAGGAACAATTGGTGAAACATTGGCAGCAGTTGTCGAAATGGCTATTGGCGGCCAATGGGGCGCAGTAACAATTTTGTCTGGTGTGATTCAAGGTGCAACTAATGAAATTGGCTTTTTCCCGCAAAAAAGTCGTTATCAAGCATTTTCTTGGCAAAGCGTACTAACAGGGGCCTTTTTTGCCGGCCTTGGTAGTTTTATTCCAACGTATTTTTTGTACGGCTGGAGTAAGTATAGCATCCAACTGCAAGTTATCATGTTTATTACTTGTATACTCTCTGCGCTTGTCTTTGACGGCGTTTTGGTAAAATTGATTACTAACTTATTTGATCAGGCATTAAAGCCCAAAATTGCTTAAATTAAAATTAGCACCGCAAAATATTTTTTGCGGTTTTTTTATAAAAAAGACTAAGAAACACAAATTAGTTTGCGAAAATCATGGACGTAGAATTCAATAAAAATTATAATATTCCTTTATGAAAACCAAAAAGTTTTAATAAATAATAAGTTTAAGGAGAATTATGACTACAGAGATAACAAATTGGCGTTCATTAGGTGGCTATGTTAGTTCGGATGGAAGAAAGGTTAAAGAAGGGCTACTTTTTCGTTGTGGTCAACTATTTGATTTAACCGATGAACAAAAAGATCGTGTTCAGAACTACTACAAAATAAAGCGACTGGTTGATTTTCGCGGTGATGAGGAGAGACAAGAATATCCAGACTATCTTTGGTCAGAATTAGATTATGAAATAATTGATGTGCTGAAAGATACTGGCACAAATCAGGCTAGTGTTGATGAAATCGTTTCGGCCAACAGCCATGTTGAACAGGACATGTTGAAAACCTATGAAGAATTAGCATTGGCAGAATCTGCTAAGCAAGGCTATCACGACTTTTTGCTAACGTTAATGACTGATCCAGTTCCAGTTGCCTTTCATTGTTTTGCTGGTAAGGATCGAACAGGGGTAGCTGCAGCCTTAATTTTAAAGAGCTTGGATGTTAGTGAGGAGCAGATTTTTATCGACTACTTAAAAACAATTTCTGCTCGTAAAAAAGCTAACGAAGAAATATTAGAATACTTAAAAGATAAGATGGATCCTAATAACCTCAATGATGTAGCAATTGCGTTAACTGTTGAACGCCAATACCTGGAAAGATACTTTTCAACCGTTAAAAAGCATTACGGTGATTTTGATCACTACTTTACTGACGGCTTGAAACTGCCACAAGATTTTAAAGAGCAAATGCAAAAGAATTACTTGGTTTAACTTAATGAAGTTAGCTGATTGAGCGTGGAGAGAGCAAAAATTATGAACCGAGAAGATTATATTAAAAGTTTGAACCTTGAGCCTCACCAAGAAGGAGGCTGGTTCCGTCAAATATATACTAGTGATGAGCAGTTCTTTGCTCAAGATAGCCAAGCAGATAGATTTTACTACACTTCAATTTATTTCTTACTTGATGATCAGAGCTGTTCCCATTTTCACCGCTTAAACCATGATGAACTATGGTATTACCATGACGGCACGGCGATTACAATTCATTGTATTGCTCCAGATGGTCATTATTATGCAGTTAAATTAGGTAAAAGAATTGACCAAGGTGAAGTCTTGCAATTTAAGGTACCAAAAAACACCATCTTTGCCTCAGAAGTCACGGAGCCAGATAGTTTCTGTCTAGTTAGCTGCATGGTTTCTCCTGGCTTTGACTATGATGATTTTGAAATGCCCCACAAACAAGATTTGTTAAAACAATATCCAGATTATGCTGAAGTAATTAAGCGGCTGGCAAATGATTAAAATGAATAAGAAAACGCCAAATTCTAAAGTTAGAATTTGGCGTTTTTTGATGCTAATTTGGTTTATCAGTTTTTTATCTAATATTTTCGCTTAAAACAGAGTGTACCTTAGTGGTGAGCATGTCGATGGCAACATTATTTTCGCCGCCTTCAGGGATGATAATGTCTGCATAGCGTTTGGTTGGTTCAATAAATTGGTGATACATTGGCTTAACTGTATCTAAATATTGTTCAATGACCGAATCAATCGATCTGCCCCGTTCCTTAATGTCACGCTCTAATCGTCTGATAAAACGAATATCATCATCCGTATCAACGTAAACTTTAATATCCATTAAATTACGAATCTCTTCACTTGCCAGTACTAATATTCCTTCAAGAATAATAATATCGGCAGGCTCGATATGGATAGTTTCTTTGCTCCTTGTGTGTTCTTTGAAGTCGTAAACGGGCATTTCAATTGGCTCGTATTGTAATAACCGATTTAATTGCTCCTCTAAAAGGGGAATATCAAAAGCATCAGGGTGGTCATAATTGATATTCTGTCTGATGTTCATCGGAATACCAGTATTATCTTTGTAATATGAATCTTGCGTCATAATTAAGACGTGTTCATTTTCCTGCATTTGGTCAACAATTTTGTGAGCGATGGTAGTTTTACCGCTGCCTGAACCACCGGTAATTCCTATCACAACGGGTTTTTCAAGTTTAGACATTGAGACACTCCTTTTTATCAAATAACATTTTACTTTACTTTTCCTTGAATTACCAACGGTTAAGGTAAAAAACATCTTTTTCTTCATAAAAAAACCAAAATTTATGGTTTAATCTGTCATTTTTTTCTCTATGATGAAGATGTGAAGAAAATAACTTGGTTGAATTAAATAGGTGAGCAAAATGAATTATAACTTGATGCCGGTCAAATACTTTATTGATGTGGTGCAGACTAACGGCTTTATTTCAGCGGCTAAAAGAAATTATGTCTCTGAAACTGCCGTTAGTTCAGCAATCCATGACAATGTTTACAAAAGCTAACAGCTTTAAGTTATTGATGATATTTTTCTATGTTAGTGTCTTCAAACAAAAACCTTATAATTTAATTTCAACCAAATATACAATCACTAGAGAAAGATTGAAGTTACATTGGATTCACCTTCAACTAAAGCTGCTGTTATCGAATCTGGTTCATATGGAATCTTAGCTTTAAACTTATCACCGAAAAGTAACTTTATAACGTCAAAAAATAGTTAATAATTTTTAATTATATTATTAATTATAGCTAACTTTAAAATATTTCAGTAATTAGAGTGGCTAGTTAAAAAATTGAACAGAGCATTATTTGCGTTATCACGCGTAAATAATGCTTTTTTGTTTCCTTTTAGATAAATTAGCTAATTTTGTTTTAATAAAGTATTGACTCTATTAATGAAAGCGATTACTATTACTTTGATACCGAAAAATGATGATTTATCATTTAATTTTAGAAAAAGGCCGGCTTTAATGCATTTTTTGACCATATTTCTTTTCAAAAAAATACATTTATTTTAAAAAGAGAACCAAAAAGCAAAATGGAATATAAAGAAAGAACTGCTGCTACACAAGCACAAGAATATTTACAGGACTTAATTCAATTTAAATTAGAAAAACCAACTTTACCGGCGCAAAGAGAGGTAGCAGACAACTTAAACGTTAGTCGCAACGCCGTTTTGCACGCGCTGGATAGACTGAAAAGTGAAGATCAGGTTGTAGTAAAGGAACGAGCTGGGGTGGTTGCTAACGCGAAGATCGACATTAACATGCTGGGAATGGAGTCAATGACTGCGGAGTTAAAAGACCAGTCTGTTGCAATCAAACATGTGGCAACGCAAATTATTGCCACACCTAAGCGATTACAGGCTTTCTTTGGCACCTCAGTTAAGCAGGTAATTAAAGTTAGCCGAATAAGACTCAAGTCTGGTATTCCGCTGACCTATGAAATTGTTTACCTTGCTGCCGAAAAATTTGCTGACCTTGCAAAAGTTGATTTTACCAATAAGCCTTTGTATGAATTCTTACAGAAGCGTTATCAGCTCAAACCGGCATACGGAAGAGAGAATATCAGCTGCTTTTTAGCTGATGAAAATATTAGTGAAGTCTTAAAGATCGCACGAGATACGCCATTATACTGTGTTAATAGTTTTAATTATTTAGAAAGTGATGAACCACTGGAAGCAACCACCCAATATTTGATTGGTAGCAGTTTTAAATATCATTTTATTGCTAACAATATTTATGATTACCGCGAGGAAGAATAGTGCTTTTTAAAGAAATTTATACTGACTTGGACGCAAAAATTGCTGCTGGTATTTATGCTCCGGGAAGTAGTTTGCCAACCGAAGCCGAATTGCAGCAATTCTACCAAGTAAGCCGAACCACGATTAGGAAGGCTGTTGATCAGTTAGTGGCGGCCAAAAAAGTGGTTCGCAAAAAGGGTAGTGGATTATTCGTTGCACCAACCATTTCAAAGCAGAATATCTTGGAAATGACTGGTGTTATTAAACCACTATATTTAGACTCATCAGATATGATAAAATTTAAAGATAGTTATTTAAGATTAGTTGGCCCATATTATGCCGACATTTTTAAGATTAGTTCTAATGAACTTTTATACTATATTTCATTTATTACCCTGATTAAGAATCAGTTGGCTTGGGAAAAGCTGCTACTTCCGTTAGCATTATTTCCTGATTTTGATCCCAGTTGCTTAAAAGTAACCTCAATTATTGAAGCTGTTGCTGCAGGCAAAGAGCGACCGGAAAACCTGTTTCAGGATTTTCAGTTAATTAAAGCAACCGATGAGGTCAGCAAGCAGCTGCGGATTAACAAACAAGGTCCTGTTTTTAAGACGACCAATCTTTTTTCAACTAATGATAGCAAAATTGTAGCTGTTGAGTACCGGCTGCAAGATGCTTTAACAACTAAGTACTCAATCGATTTTAATTAATGGAGGAATAGAAAATGATTAAGCTTGTAAGGGTAGATCACCGGCTGGTTCATGGTCAAGTCGCTGTTTCCTGGTTTAATAGTTTGGACGTTAATACCATTTTTGTCGTAAATGATGATGTGGCGCATGATGATTTTCGTAAATCAGCGATTAGACTGGCAAAACCGGAAAATTCAAAGTTGGTCATGAAATCAGTGGATGACAGTATTAAAGCAATTAATTCTGGTGTAACTGATAAATATAAAATGTTGATCGTAGTGGAATCAGTTGCGGATGCTTTTAAACTGATTAAAGGCACTGGAGATAAGATCACTGGTTTAAACCTTGGTGGCACCAAGCCGAGAACAGATACTAAAAATTATTCCAAAACCATCAACTTGACTTCGGAAGAAGCCGATGAGTTGACGGAATTACAAAATGATGGTGTTGAGGTTTGGATCCAGCAGGTTCCAAGCGATGATAAACAAGAATTTCATAAATAAAGTGTGGGAGCTAAGTTATGAATGTATATTTGACTGCAATTATTTTGGCATTAATTGCAATGTTGGGAAATGGTGAGTATTTCTTAGGCTCATCAATGCTATCTAGGCCACTGGTTACATGTACGTTGACCGGTTTGGTGCTGGGAAACCTGCACCAAGGAATAATAATGGGAGCAACTCTTGAGCTGGCTTTTGTTGGTTCCTTTTCTATTGGCGCTGCGATTCCACCAGAAATAATTTCTGGGAGTGTTTTAGGAACAGCATTTGCCATTGAAGCTGGTAAGAGTACGGCAGTTGCTTTGACACTGGGGATTCCAATCGCCTCATTAGTTTTAGTAATTAAGAATTTATGCTTTATCTTTATTTTGCCGTACTTCGTTCACCGTGCTGATAAGTATGCCGAACAAAGTGACGGTAGCGGAGTGAGTCGGATGAATGTCCTCGGCGGCTTTTTCTCCGTCAACTTACCAATCGGGCTTGTTGTTGGCATTTCCTATGTGTTAGGTAGTCCAGTAATTAAAGGAATCTTAGCAGTAATACCGCAATTTATTATTAATGGGTTAGGAATTGCCACAGGTTTGCTGCCAGCATACGGTTTTGCCTTATTAATGAAAATGATGATTAACAAGAAAAATGCCACTTTCTTTATTATTGGCTTTGCTTTAGCAGTTTACCTTAAGATTTCCGTTACTGGCGTTGCCATCTTCGGTGCTTGCTTAGCCCTTATTTTAACCGGCTATTCAGCCTTTAAGGGTGAGCCAATGGTTAATGCAGCGACAAGTTCAAATAGTGGAAAAGAAAATACTGATGATGGAGGCATTGATTATGAAGATGAAGAATTCTAAGCTACTCACCAGAAAGGACTTAATGAAAACCTTCTGGCGCTCGTTTACGATGGAATGGGCTTGGAATTATGAGCGTCAAATGAACTTAGGTTACGCTTATTCAATGGTTCCAGCCTTGCGTAAGATTTACGGTAAAAACAAGGAAAAATTAAAGG
Organism: Lactobacillus sp. B4007; assembly: GCF_026535895.1. Classification (NCBI taxonomy): domain Bacteria; kingdom Bacillati; phylum Bacillota; class Bacilli; order Lactobacillales; family Lactobacillaceae; genus Lactobacillus; species Lactobacillus sp. B4007. The sequence continues at coordinate 39,808 of NZ_JAFNPA010000006.1, read as the reverse complement.
CAGCTTATCAGCGGCACCTTGAATTTTACAATGTAACACCTTGGCTCAGCACTTTTCCATTAGGAATTTCGATTGCCATGGAAGAGCAAAATGAACTTGACCCTGACTTTGATGCCGCTTCGATCAACAACATTAAAGTTGCATTGATGGGCCCATTAAGTGGAATCGGAGATTCCTTCTTTTGGGGCACATTGCGAGTTATTGCAACGGGAATCGGAACTTCGCTAGCCTTGCAAGGAAATATTCTTGGTCCAATTCTCTTTTTACTGATATTCAATATCCCCGCTTTATTAGCACGTTACTATGGCCTATTTGTTGGCTACAATGTTGGTTCATCGTTTATCGATAAGGTTCAAAAAACCGGTTTAATGGATAAACTGACCTATGGTGCTTCGGTCTTAGGCTTAGCGGTTGTCGGCGCGATGGTGGCGACAATGGTCACACTCAAAATGCCGTTAAAGATTGGTAGTGGTGCAGAGGCAACAACCGTTCAAAAGATTTGTGATGGAATTGTTCCTGGTATTCTGCCATTACTCTTTACCTTCTTTATCTTCTGGTTAGATCGTAAAGGTTGGAAATCACAGTATATTTTGCTGTTGATTGCTGCCATTGGTATTTTTGGTGCTTGGTCAGGACTGTTAGGCTAAGTTGATTAGGGAGTTATTTAAGTGAAAAGTATTGAAGATTATGTGCACTTAGAACCTGCGTATTATCAAGACGTGTTAGCTAATTATCACCAACTGTTTGGTAAGTATTTTACAGCTTCAGAAATAGCACAAATTGATAGTGTCACAATCTATGCTACCGGCTCAAGCTCGAATGCGGCATATGGCGCTTTGCCTTTTATGAGTAAGGTGTTAGGAATGCCGGTGCAAATTGAGGAGCCGTCAATTGCAGAAAACTATTTGTTGAATGTTAAGCAGGGCACGCTTTGCATCGCAATTTCTCAAGGTGGGCACAGTTACTCAGTAGTTAAGCTGGTTCAGCGATTGCAAGAGTTAAACCAGCGGGTTTATACCCTTACTAGTGAAGCTGATAGCCCGGTGGCACAAGTGAGCCAAAATCTCTTAATGATGGGGATGCCGGTTGAAGAAATGCCATATGTTAGTGCCGGCTACAGTGTGGAAATTCTGGATCTAATGTTAATTTCGCTGACGATTGCTAAAAACAAAGGACGAATTTCGGCCGATCAATTTGACCAGATTTTTACCCAGATTAACAATGTAATCCACCAGCTGCCCGAGGTTATTAAGCGTTCTTCAGCTTGGGTTGGTAAAAACTTAACTCAATTTAATAAGGCAGAGAGATTGCAATTTATTGGTTATGGCTCCGCATATGGTGTTAGTCGTGAAGGTGAAACAAAGACGACCGAAGCTGTTCGGATTAGCTCTTGGGGTAAGGAGCTAGAAGAATACATGCATGGTCCGTATTTAGGACTAATGCGTGAGGATTTTATTATCTTTCTAGAGCCTAATGGTAAATTACAGGAACGCGAAGAGCGGTTGAAAAAATTCTTACGCCAGCACGTAGACCATGTTTATACCATCTATGCCAATGAAGCGGCTAATGAACAAGAAAATGACTTGGATCTGAAAGTGAAAACGGATGAATTGCTAACGGCATTATTTATGACTGTGCCTGTTCATCTGCTAGCATATCGGCTATCACAGGAAAAGGGTAATGATTTAGAACATTCGGCTTATCCTGATTTTGATCAGATTACAGCGTCAAAAATATAAGTAAAACAACAATAATAGTGAGGAATAAAAAATGCGTAAATTTGATAAACAAAAATTAATTACTAGTATGAATGGAGCACTCGAATTAAGAGGCAAGATTAATGAAATCATTGATCCATTATTTAAAAAAGGAATTACAAACATCTGCTGGTTAGGTATTGGTGGTACCTATGCTTCAGGGATGCAAGCTAACATTAATATGAAAGAAAAAAGTGCCCTTGAAACTTTTTACCAAAATGCCGCTGAATATATCGTGACTGGCAATAAGCGCATTACCGATAAAACGCTAGTTGTTATTTCTTCAGTAACGGGTAATACTAAGGAAATGGTTGACGCAGTTAAGAAATTAAACGAGGTAGGCGCCACAATTTTAGGCTTTATGGATGATCCTAAGGCTAAATTGGCAGCAGATCTAACTTATTGCATTTCTTATCCAGAAAACGAGCAATTGAAGTTCTTTATGGTTGGGGATCGTCTAATGTACTTGAATGGTGAATTTCCGGACTATGATGAATTTTATGAAGAAATGGATAAACATTTTGCTGAGGATATTGCCGAAATTGGAGTTAAAGCAGACGACTTTGCTAAGGACTTTGCTTTAAAGCATCACGATGATGAGATTCATTACTTTGTTGGTGCAGGTAATCAATGGGGCGCAACATACTCATACGCAATGTGCTATTGGGAAGAGCAACACTGGCTTAGAACACGTGCCGTTGAAGCAGCAGAATTCTTCCATGGCATGTTTGAAATAGTTGATCGTGACACACCAGTTACTGTTTATGTTGGAGAAGATTCTCAAAGACCACTCAGTGAACGTGTTGCTAAGTTTTTACCAGAGATTTGTGGTAATTACACTATTATCGATGCTAAAGATTATGACCTCCCTGGCTTTTCAGAGAAATATCGTGGGACCCTGTCACCATTTGTTTTCCATGCAATTAATAATCGGATTGATGTCCACATTGAACACATTAACCGGCACCCAATGGACATTAGACGCTATTATCGTGCGTTAGACTATTAGGAGCGGAAAAATACTAATGGTTGGAGTTTTAATTTGTACACATGGCAGTGCTGGACAGGAATTGCTGAAATCGGCAGAAATGATTTGTGGCCAGCAAGAAAATTGCCAAACAGTCAAGTTTACAGACGGTGAGTCGCTTGATCAACTAGAGCAAGAATTGGAGCAAAAAATCACTGCTCTTTCTGGCAAAGTTATTTGCTTAACTGACTTAAAAGGTGGAACATCATTTAATACGTTAGTTCGAATACTGGAAAAAAATCCGGCAATTGAAATTGTTACCGGAGTTAATATCCCAATGCTGTTAGAATTATTGCTTAATCGTGACCAATTCCCGCTTGATGACCTGATAAAAATGATTCTAGAAGCCGGTAAAAGCGGTATTTATCATTTTCAGCCTACACCGGCTAAGGATGAAGATGAGGAATTTTAACTAAAGAATAAGGTAGATTGATACGACCCCGAAGTTAAGGTAAATTTGGGGTCGTATTTTGATGGCAAAATTATCTAAGCAAGACATGGTTTTGGAAATTGCTACAAGGTATTGTGTTTAACCAAATTTTAGCAATTACAGGCAAATGCTGAAAAAGCGATTTTATCATCAAGTTCATTTAGTTGGCAGCAAATAATAGCAAAGAAAAATGCGTCCCTTAAGGATTATTTTTTATCCTTAGAGATGCATTTTTTATAACACTAAATATGCAAAATTTTTACTTTAGATATTTATCAAACCAGTTCAACGTTTCTTCTAATCTCTTAATCCGTCTGTTAGGAGCACCTTTCCTTGATAAGTCATGATTAGAACCTTGAAAGACTACTAATTTAGTTGGGACATTACGTAATTTCAATGCTTGGAACATTTGATAAGCATCAGGAATTGGACAGCGAAAATCATGATCTGAATGTAAGAATAACGTAGGAGTAGTCACATTATTGACATAGCGAAGAGGTGAGTGGAACCAAAGCTTATCAATATCGTCAGAATGTAAATCATCTGTGGCCATTTGATCGTTTACGAATTCAGGACCAATATCTGAAATGTACATTGCTGTCCAAGAAGCAATGCTGCGCATGCTGACGGCAGCACTAAAGCGGTGAGTATGACCAATAACCCAATTAGTCATAAAACCACCATAACTTCCGCCTGCTAATCCAAGCTTTTCTTCGTTTATCTCTGGAACTTGCTTTAAGACTTCATCGGTAAATAACATTAAATCATCATAGTCCACAGTACCATATTTACCGCGCACGTCACCATATTCATCTCCCCAACCTTCAGAACCGATGATATTAGTAAAGAAGGCAAAATAACCAGCACTAGCCAGCATTTGCATTTCGTGGAAAAAGCCATCGCCATAAGTAGCGCGGGGACCACCATGAACTTCTAGAATAGCCGGATATTTGTTACCTTCTTGGTAATTCAGCGGATAAAGTACCCAGCCATAACGCCAATCGCCATTATGATCCTTATAATCAATTTGCTTTGGCTTTGCCACATATCTGTCTTTCAAAAATTCGTTAAAATGACTAAGTTGTTTGACCTGTCCATCTTTTTCAAATTGGTAGAGTTGCTGCGGACTTTGTGGACTATTTGCGATAAATTGTAAATGATCGCCTTGAAAGGCTAGGGAAGTAATTGAGCCATTCCACTTGCCAACTAGTTCTGTTTTCTCACCGTCAAACGTATAAATTTCATTATGAGTCGCAATTGTAGCAACAAAATAAAGTTTGTTATCGTGGACAAAAGTGGTTTTGCCTGGTACTACTTCCATGTCATGGATGACAATATTGGATAAGTTATGATCCCATTCTTGCACGAGCTGCATTTCATGAGTATCTTTAAGCAAATGATAAAAATTAGGGTTCTCTTCAATGCCATATTTTTCATTATCGGTGGCTGCTAGATATAATTCATCATTTAATAGCGCCACTGCACTTATAGACCAAGTTTCAGGCTTAAGCAATTCTTGCAGCTTTTTTTCAGTAAAATCATATTCATAGAGACCTTTTTGAAATGGTTGATGATTTTGATATTGCGCACCGCTCAAGAACAGGTGGCCATCTTGGTACCAAAAATTGCTGACTTCAAAATCTTTTGGTACTAATGAGTGCAATTCTTTGCTTTTTAAATCAAAAATAAAAAGTTGATGTCGTTTACCATTTACATTCCCCTCAGCGTTGGTCCAATAAGGTACTTCAGTTACTTCGTGCCAGGGTAAATCACCATCAGTTTCTGTTAAAAATGTCGTACCTGATAAGAGTAATTGCTTTTCTTGTATTACTTCTTGAACTGCCAAGCTTCGCTTTTCAAATTCATGAACCAAGGTCAAATCTCGGGTATCAGTGTTTAATTTAAATAATTGCGTCTTTTGCTTATCATTTACCGTTGTAAAATACACGTTCGGTTCTTGATCAAAGACAAAAGCCGGATAAGTGTCGGTAGTTAAAATAGTAGATAAGCCGTCTTTACCATTTTGCTTAACAAGTGACCACTGATATTTATCCAAATCATCAAAATTAGGATCAGCAGTTTGGAAAATACTATTATTGCCTTGTGTCTTCAAACCTCCTGCATTTGTTAAGTTTAATAAGTCTTTTGCTGTTAATCCTTGCATGTTAGACCTCCATTTTAGTTAAAAAGCAAGATTAATAATTTATTAAATTCTAATTTTGGAAGTTTGATTTGTCAATTTTATTTTTAAATAATGTTTAGCAATGTCAGCGTACTATTTCAAATTCGGTTTACTAGTAGAAAAGTTACGTTAAAGGTAATTAGGTGTAATTTTACGTATCATACTGTGAAAAACTCCCATTCTTGGCTTGCCCTAAAGAAAAAGCTGATTTTTCCCAGAATTTTTTGCTATTTGTTCTATTTTGGGGAAATCGTGCTATTATATTCGCATAAGAATATTTTGTTATTTGATTTGTTTGAGGCAAAAAAAATGAGTCTAATTAATCCAGTAATTGATCGTATTGTTTGTATTGCCGTCATTGTTTTGGGTGTAATCGAATTAATTTACAGTGTTAAATACGCCAAAACAATCTTTACTAAGGGAACTAACAATGCATTTTCATTGATTGCAGTTGTATTTGCCTTTTTCTTTGGCTTTGCCCTTTTGGGAACAGGAGTGTCAGGCTTTTTTCAATTATTTTTCTAAAATAACCGTAGCTACTAAAAATTCATTTATTTTTCATTGTAATTTATGTTAAAGCTAAAAGAAAGTGCTATCATAAACGTTAGGAAGACTATAATTTTTTACGATTGTGAGGTATAAAGATGTTATTGACTGAAAATTTATCCACGCTACTTAAAGGAAATTACGTTGTGATGATAGCAGGAATTATTCTTTTGGTTTTAGGTGTCGTTGAACTTTTGTTAAGTATTAAAAATATGAGAAATCTTAAGAAACCGAAGGGGCAAGTTGGGTTTGCACCAATTTCGATGGTAGCTGCTTTATTCATCGGTGTTTTCTTAGTTCTTGTTGGACTTATGTTTTTAGTTGCCAGTTTATAAGTTTAAAGGCCAATTTGAGACGCAATTTACTTTTAAAATAAAAGACGGAAAATATTTTAAATAATCTTTAGTTTTAAATCGAAAGCGCTAACTTAAAAGTGCTATAATAGAATAAATCTTATGGATACATTTAGGAGGAACATACTATTATGGCAGAACAAACAATTATGTTAAATTGTAGCGCTGGAATGAGTACTTCATTGTTAGTAACGAAAATGCAGCAAGCAGCGAAGGACCAGGGCATTGATGCTAATATCTTTGCTTGTCCAGCTTCTGAGGCACAACAACATATTGAACAGGATCATCCAGATTGCGTTTTGCTTGGACCACAAGTTCGTTATATGGAAAGTGACTTTAAGAACAAGGTCAAGGGCCAAGGTAAAGACGGCAAGGATATTCCACTTGCTGTAATCGATATGCGTGCATATGGCATGATGGACGGTGTTCAGGTTTTGAAACAAGCTGAAGACTTAATTAACGGTTAACATAGGGGATAATAATGGCAGAAAACAAAACTACTGAACAAGAAGAACAAGCAACTTTAGAATCAGCTATGGGCTTAATTGCCAATGGTGGTAATGCTAAGAGTTTAGCTTTTGAAGCAATTCGGTTAGCTAAAAAGGGTGACATCGATGGTGCCCGGGCTAAGTTGAAAGAATCTGACGACTCATTAACTGAAGCACATAATTCGCAAACAGGAATGCTTACTAAAGAAGCTCAAGGTGAACATACTAAAGTTACTTTGTTAGTAGTTCACTCGCAAGATCATTTAATGAATGCAATTACTTTTAGAGATTTAGCAGGCGAAATGGTCGATTTATATGAAAAATTATACGAAACTGGTACTTTAAAGAAATAAGCAATCAGTTACGCGATAATGATCGAAACAAAAAAACGAAGTTGTTGGTAACTTCGTTTTTTTGTTAGTTTTAATTAGCTCTAATTTAAGCTAAATCTGCACCATTTGAATTGATGACTTTCTTGTACCAGTCAAATGAGTCCTTGCGTGAACGTTTCAATGTTCCTTCACCAGCATCATTTTTATCAACATAGATAAAACCATACCGTTTATCCATTTGACCTGTTCCAGCGGATACAAGATCAATTGGTCCCCAAGGAAGGTAGCCCATTAAATCTACGCCATCAAGTTCAACTGCTTTTTCCATTTCTGAAATGTGCTTTCTCATGTAGTCGACACGATAATCATCATGAATTGAGCCATCTTTTTCGACCTTATCATAAGCACCCAAACCATTTTCAACAATAAATAGTGGTACATGATAGCGGTCAGTTAAATGATTCAAAGAAATTCGTAAACCTTCAGGATCGATTTCCCAACCCCAATCACTGCGTTCTAGCGTTGGGTTTTTAGCAATAGCCTTGGATAAGTCATTTAATTCATCAGGCTTAACTTTTTCGGCAGAAACAGTGGTTGATTGGTAATAACTAAAACCAACGTAATCAACTGTTCCTTCTTTTAGAACTACACGATCTTCATCAGTAATATCGGGTCTGTAGCCATTACGTTCGATGTATGCCTCAACTTCTTTTGGATATTCACCAAAAACGTGAACATCTGAGAACCAATCACGTCTTTGCTCAAATTTGTCGGCCAGCAGAACATCATCTGAAGACGGGGTAAGCGGACGAACTGGTGAGTAATTGATCATACAACCGATTTGGAAGTCAGGATTAATCTTATGACCAATTTTGACTGCCAAGGCTGAAGCAACTAGTTCGTAGTGTGCAGCTTGGTACATAGCAGCTTCTTTTTCTTTATCTGTTAACCCGTTGAGAATAATGCCAGAGTTAGTGGCCATTAAGAAGTCTTCGGTGTATGCTGCTTGATTGTCGATTTCGTTAAAAGTCATCCAGTATTTGACACTGTCCTTATAGCGCTTAAAACAAACAGTTGCAAACCGGACAAAGAAGTCGATCAGTTTACGGTTAGTAAACCCATGATATTTTTTGACTAAATTAAATGGGATTTCAAAGTGCGACAAAGTAATTACTGGTTCGATGCCGTAATGATGACAGGTAGCAAATAAATCATCGTAAAACTTCAAACCCGCTTCATTTGGCTGTTCGTCATCGCCGTTAGGAAAAATTCTCGTCCAGGCAATTGAGGTTCTAAATGCCTTAAAGCCCATTTCAGCCATTAATTTAATATCTTCTTTGTAGTGATGATAAAAATCAATTGCACTGTGGTTAGGATAGTTTTTCCCTTCAATGACACCGTCAGTAATTTCACGTGGCTTAGTGGCTGAACCGACAGTCATGACATCGGCAACTGACATGCCTTTTCCGTCAACATTCCAAGCCCCTTCTAACTGGTGGGCAGCAACTGCACCACCCCATAAAAAGCCGTCTGGCATTTTTGCTGAGTACATTGTTATCTCCTTTTTATTGTATTATGCTGATAGCGCTAACAGATCTATTTTATACCAAATAAGTTTAGTCAAGCAAGTTAATCTCGGCTAGCTTTAATTAAGATATTAGGGATATAATGAAATAATATATGCATAAGTGTTAGGGGAATAAAGAATGTTGAATAAATTTCAATCAAAGAGCGTTGCCGAAAAGAAAAAAGTAGACAGTATTAAATACTTATATTTTAGTCGCTATTTAATGCTCCGTTATATCGTGATAATTTTTTTATTTACTAACCTTTTCTGGTTATTAGTTTTAACTCAATACCAGAGGTGGCTAGGAATTATTATTTCAGGAATAATGACGATCTTAGCAGCAATTGCCGCTATCGAGCAGCTAACTAAAATGCACAATCGGAAGCGGGATGTTCCTGCTACCAGGTATTATTTTTGGCTTCAAATCGGGGTCAATGCCGGTTTAGTCTGCTGTGCATTTTCGCCGCTAAAAGACCAATTATTCCCGTTTTTATCTAATATGAGTTCTGTGTATTTAATTTGTGCATTTTTATTAATTGGTATTCTTTTATGCTATCTTTGCGAGCGGCGAATTCGGAGTATTAGGGTAGGCAAAGATAAATATCAAAAACTAATAGCTACTTTCAAAAAAAATAATTGAAAAATGATTGCTTTTATAATGAAAATGCTTACAATAAATATATAACTAATTCAACAATATGAATTAATTATAGAAGGGAGTTATTAATATTATGGCTGATACTACAAAAAAGCCGTTAAAAGATAAGATTGGTGAAATAGCCGGTAAGTTTGCCGCAACACGTTTTGTTAGGGCAATCATGGATGCGGGCTACAGCGTTATTTCATTTTCAATTGTCGGAGCATTTTTCTTAATCCTGACTGTATTGTCTCAGGTTATTAAAATACCTGCTTTTATGAGTTTTTATGCAAATACAATTGGGCGCTTTTCAGTATTATTTAGTTCTGTTTATAATGCCACGATGGGAATTATCGCCCTGGTATTTTCAGGGACCTTTGCCTATTCGTACACTAAAATTTATCACGATGAGGAACACATTAATCTAATTCCAATGAACGGATTGATGATGTTCTTAATGGGCTTTTTCATTACCGTAGCTGAATTGGTCTGGAAGAATGGCCAAATGCAATTTGTTCAAGTTTTTACCAAAACCAAAATGGTTGCTAGTGGATATGAGGCCTCTGCTAGTGGTATTTACCGGATTGGTGCTGTCGGTATTTTCATTGGCTTGGTTATTGCCTGGCTGACTGTTCAAATCTATCGCTACACCATTAAGCATAACTGGCAAATAAAGATGCCGGCTTCAGTGCCATCGGGAGTATCCAATTCCTTTAGTGCCTTGATTCCGTCATTTTGTGTTGCAGTCGTAGTTGCTGCTTTAAACGGGGCATTAGTTATTGCAGGCACGGATATGTTCAACTTACTGTTCATTCCGTTCTCGTTTATCAGTGATATTGCCGACACCTGGTGGGGCTTCTTGATCATTATCTTCCTGATTCACTTTTTATGGTGGTTCGGGATCCACGGAGCAACGATTATCAGTTCTTTCTATATGCCAATTATTCTTGCCAATATGCAAGATAATGCTCTAAGAGGAGGCCATCACTTTTTTGCCGGCGATCCGACCAATGCATTTATTACGATCGGTGGTTCAGGCGCGATGCTTGGTGTGGCCATTTGGTTAGCCTTTCGGGCTCGCTCGGCACAATTAAAAGAATTGGGGAAAGTGGAAATTATTCCGGCAATCTTTAATATTAACGAACCGTTAATTTTTGGCTTACCAATTGTTTACAACGTAGATTTATTTATTCCGTTTGTTTGTGCACCGCTTGCTTCGGGGATTATTGCATATTTAGGCATTGTTTCAAAATTGGTCCCAGTAATCAGAGTCCAACAACCTTGGCCGACACCAGTTGGCTTGAGTGGCTTCATTGCTACAACCAGTTGGCAAGGCGGCGTTCTTTCAATCGTCTGTGCAATTGTTGCTTTTCTTGTTTGGTACCCATTTATCAAACACTATGACAACACTTTATTAAAACAAGAACAAGAAACAGCAGCTGCTGAATAAACTTTAACATAGATAAAAATTCTGTCTGAAGAGAAGTTAAACTAGCAAATGATGGTTTAGCCTAAACTCTCAGGCAGTTTTTTATTTTATTTTTGGTAGCGCTTTACTATTAGCTGAAAGGTGCTAAAATAACTTTAATTTTAGCAAGAAAGTGTGAATGAAATGATTACTTTTGGCAAGAAAATGAATTTTCGCCCTTTAGTGATATCGTTAGCTTATTTTTTATTGGCTAGTTTGATTGCTTGGGATGTTTTAGCAATAGTTAATTCTCAAAATAAAAATTGGGCTTGGGTAATTGGCCTTATTTTCTTCGCTTTGGTAGCCTTTGGTTACTATCCAAATGTTTTACCTATTGAGTTTAATTATTGCGAGATTTCAGCTAAAAAAATTCGCTATTATGATCATGGCAGTTACTGGAATCGCATTAAGATGATCTTTCTTGGCAAGGCAAGTCCACTGAAAGAGATTGCGACTAGTGAAGTTGTTGATGCGAAATTTTTAGGTAAAAAAAGCTTGGTTAAGATGGCACCAACAATCTTTTATCCGATGATTTTGATTTATTTTGTTGGAATTATTTCAAGTGTAAATAACTTATGTGGTTTTCAATTGAAACTTGCAGACGGGCGAGAAATCACCTTGTCACTATCACGTGATAAGATTTATGAACCAGAGAAAACCATTAACCAGTCGGAAAAGGCTCTTGAGTTAATTAATCAAGGTTATACTTTGAGCAAATCATAAAACTGCTTGTTTTTAATTTGATAATCAATATTTTAGTAATTAAGGCGCTTACTGGATATAATAAAAGTGTAACAATATTATATATTTGGGAGGCATTTTTAGATGAAATATCCTAAGACAAAAGAAATATTAAACCAACTTGTTGCTGACTTAACGCAATTACATATGGTAGTTCACCAACACCACTGGTATATGCGGGGCAATCGGTTTATAAAGCTGCACCCATATTTAGATAAAGTAATGGATGAATTAGCTAATCAGCTAGATGAAGTTTCAGAGCGGCTGATTACACTGGATGGCTCACCAGTTTCTACTCTGAGTGAAATTGCCGAGAAGACCAATATTAAAGATGAAAAAGGTAATTGGGACGAGACAATTGATGAGCGCTATGCCAAGATTATTGCGGGGTACCACTATCTTGATGACTTATATCGCGAAGGCATTAAGGCCAGCGATGAAGAGGGCGATTATGCCACTAATGATTTGCTTACCGGCTTTTTAGCTGAAGTAGAGAAACGGATTTGGATGATGTCTGGTGAAATTAATAAAGCACCAGAAATCGATCCTGAATAAGCTATGAAAATACTAAAAAAGGCAGTTTAATTAAATTGCCTTTTTTTGTGTCTTCTTTTAGGTTGATCTTTGCTATAATGAAATTAAATTGTAGTGTTAGTAACGATTGTGAAGAAAGCAAGAGCAATGGATAAGAAACAGCAGGATGAACTAAAAAATAAAGCAGCAATTAGGGCAGCAGAATTAGTAGAGCCAGGGATGAAATTAGGTGTTGGCACTGGTTCAACAATTGCCTTTTTCATTGATGCATTAGGGAAACGAAAAAAAGAAGAGGGACTTGACTTAGAAGCTATTGTTACTACTTCAAGCAGAAGTAAAAAACAGCTTGAAAAGTGGGGCTTTACGGTTAATGAATTAGCAGAAGTGGATCAGTTAGACTTGACAATCGATGGGGCTGATCGAGTTGACGTTAACTTTGACGGTATTAAAGGTGGCGGTGGCGCCTTAACAATGGAAAAAAATGTCGCCGCTAATTCGGAAAAAGTGCTGTGGATTGTTGATGAGTCGAAGTTAGTCGATCGTTTAAGCGGCTTTCCGTTACCGGTAGAAATTTTACCGATTTCCTGTGAACAAAATTTTCGGCGTTTTAGAAATGATGGCTTGAATCCGTCTTGGCGAATGGATGGCAATAAACGGTTTGTCACGCATTATGGCAATTATATTGTTGATTTAAACGTTGATCCAATTCCGATTCCGCGTGGATTAGATGATTATTTAGATAAAGTGGTTGGTGTTGTTGAAACTGGCCTATTCCTTGATATGTGTGATGAAGTAATTATTGCTCGTTCAGATGGCGAAATCGAAGATCGCGAAAAATAAAAGAGTAACATGGTAAATTGATTAGTATGAATCCGTCAAACGTAATCTGTTTTGACTGATTCATATTATTTTTTCAAGGTAAAAAGACAATCGTTAAATAGATTTGGTATGATGGTCTTATATCTTTCAAGGAAGAGGAATTTCGATGACTAAAAAACCTTTGATTATCAGTACTGACCCCGGCATTGATGACGTAGTAGCAATTACTATTTCATTATTTGCAAACGATCTTGATGTTAAATTGATTGCTGCAACTTGGGGCAATGTTCCTTTGGCTAAAACATTACTCAATGCTTTAAAATTGGAAACTTTCTTGGGAACAAAAGTGCCAGTTGTTTCTGGAGCTAGTCGTCCGTTATTGCGTGAAGCAATTGATGCATCGGACGTCCACGGTAAAAGTGGTTTGGCTGGCTATGACTTCCCGGAGCCAGATAAGTCATTACTTAAACCAGGAATTGCTGCAGATGCAATCCATGAAGTTGTAACTAACAGCCCAGAAAAAGTAACTTTAATGCAAATTGGTCCAGCGACTGATTTTGCTCTTTATTTTAGACAATACCCGGAAGATATGGCTAAGATTGAGCAGTTAGTAATTATGGGCGGTGCGATTGGTCGCGGTAATTGGGGCCCATACAGTGAATACAACGTAGCTGGTGATCCCGAAGCAGCCCAGATTGTTTTTTCTAGTGGTATTAAGATCTTGCTTGCTCCACTTGAATTGGGGCATGAAGCTTATGTGACCCAAAATACCCTTCAGGAAGTCAAAAAATTGGGCAAAACCGGTGACATGCTTTATCATATTCTAACTAATTTACATGATAAGACCGCAAATGATGGTCGTGAAATTTACGATGCTTTAGCTGCGGGAATGTTAATTAACCCGGATATGTATACCTTCAAGCCGGCCCATGTTGTTGTTGATACCAAGAGCCCATATGCCTATGGCGCTTCGCTGATCGATTTTGATAATTTCTTTGACAAGCCAGTTAATGCAGAAGTAGGGGTAGAGATAAATCAGGCTACATTTGCCCATTGGTTTATTGAAGCAATCAAAAAAGCAGAATAATTGAGGAGAAAAATGGCAGATTTCGTTTATCGGACTGTGATGCACGATATAAAACAGAATATTTTAGATAATAAGTATGATGGGATGCGCCTTCCTGATGAGCGAAGTCTTGCAGAACACTACCAAGTGAGCCGCTCTTCAATGAAGCGGGCAATGGAACTTTTATCTCAGCAAGGGATAGTTTTTAAAAAGCGTGGTAGCGGGACATTTATTAACCCTCTTTATCTGAAAAACCAGTCACTATTTCGCTATGAAGGGTCGAATTTAGGTTTAACAGATAGCTTAAAAGTTCCAGGTAAAAAACAAGGAATTAAATTGTTAGACTTCAATGTAGTTAAAGCATCGGAATCGATTAGGCAGGATTTATTTTTAAATGAAGATGATTTTGTTTATGAATTTCGGCGCCTCCGCTACCTTGATGCGCAGCCATTTTTAATTGAAACCGGCTATGTTCCTATCAAAATTGTGCCGGAATTAAAGCCGGAAAACTTACAGAAATCTTTGTTTAACTATTTGGAAGATACTCAAAATAAGGTGGTAACCAAAGCATTTCTCAATATTACGGTTGAGCCTTCGAGTAAGGAAGACCAGGAACGGATGACATTAAAGATAACCGAGCCGGTGGGTGTTATAGAAGGTATTTTCTTTCTTGATGACGGCACGCCGTTTGAAGTTTCAACAATGCGAATTCATTATCAATACATGAGATTCAACACATTTGTAAATTTGAATAAATAAAAAACGAGTATCAAAATAATATGAAACAAGTCGATTAGTTGGTAATAATTGTTTGTTTTTGAATAAAGAGTGAAATAATATCTAGGTTTTGAAAAGATACTAGAAAAAGGACGCTGAATTAATTGTTCAGCGTCCTGTTTTAGTTTAAAAATATTTTTTCAAAAATTTTGGATACATTTTATCTAAAAAAGAAACTAACTATTTTTAAATTGGCGTAAATCCGTAATGGGCCCAGAATAGACAAAGTTCAAATTGATCTTCTTTGTATTTGTACCCAAAAGCTGCAATAAATTTTGTTGCTCACAAGTTAAATGCAAATGTTCTAAAGCAATCGTTGCTTGAATGTACATCACTAATTTTCCTGTATATGCCAGCGGGTGGTCATGACAGTCGAATTTGCGCATTACCAGGCCAATTGCATCACGTATTTTGCGGTATTTACCAATATTTAGCTCATTATAGATATTGTTGAAAAAACTATTATAAAATTGTTCTAATTCTTGATAAACCTCTTTATCTAACTGTTTATTCTGAATAGCAGAATGGTTAGTAAAAAAGATTTGCATGACCTCACTTCCTTAGCACCGGAATAATTTGCGTACTCGGTGAAAAACAACTTTGCATTTCTTGTGACAAAGGTGTGTCTGTGATCAACACGTCAATTTGTTCAAGGGGAATAGACATAAAAGGAGAAGTGTTTTGACTGTTAAACTTGTATTGCTCTGCAACCACAACGACTTGCTTTGCTCTAGAGGCGGCGAGTCTGGTCAACTCAGAATCACTCATTCTATTCGAATATATGCCATCTTTTTTAACATTTGAAGTTCCAATAAAAGCGGTGTTAAAACTCATTCGTTCCAACGTTTTTAATGAAGTCACAGAGTAACTAAAGCGATGTTCTTTATCAATTTTTCCACCTAATAACCGTACAGCAGGCATTCTTGATTGCATCAATTCTAGGGAGTTATCAATTGAATTGGTGACAATCTGGATATCGATACCATTAATGAGTTCGCATAGTTTTTTTAGGGTAGTGGAAGGACCAATAAAGTCGCATTGGTTAGGGTGAACAAAACGTTGGGCCATCTGAGCCATTTTAGTTTTAATGGGTGAATCAATTTGGTTTCTTGTTAAAAAGTTGGGCACGTCATCCTGATTATTTGCCAGCAGACCACCATGAACACGGATAGCTTGTCCTGTTGAGGTTAAGCGCAACACATCACGACGAGCGGTATCAAATGAAACATTAAAATAATTAGCTAAATCTCTAGTAACTAAATGGTGTTTCTGATTCAATAACTGCCTAATTTCATGAATTCGTTCTTCTTGTGTCATTGCCATTTCTCCTAAAAATAATCTAGCATTCTTTTAAATGGTAATTAATGAAATATTCAGTATATAGTTCTTATTTTAAGTACTTATCAGTATTTGAGCAACTAAATACTTAAAAGCTGCTTATTCTAAAGCCGATTAAAATTACCTTTTGACAATTTAGGAATTAAGTAAATGCGAATTTGATAATTGGGACGAACCAATTTTTAGAATGGTTGAACTTTTTGAGAAAATTGGTATAATATTCGTATAAAGTTAATTGAAGTTAATAACAGCTATAGGAGACACAATATGGCAGTAGATTACGATTCAAAAGAATTTTTAAAGAGTGTTGATGCACACTGGCGTGCAGCCAATTATTTATCGGTAGGTCAACTTTTCTTAATGAGCAATCCATTATTAAAGCATGACTTAGAGGCAAAAGAAGTAAAACCTAAACCAATCGGTCACTGGGGCACTATTTCACCGCAAAACTTTATTTATGCGCACTTAAACCGGGTAATTAAAAAGTATAACTTGGATATGTTTTACATTGAAGGTTCAGGTCATGGTGGTCAAGTTATGGTTTCAAACTCATATCTTGATGGTTCATATAGTGAACTTTACCCGGAGATTCAGCAAAATGAAGAAGGAATGACTAAGCTATTTAAACGGTTTAGTTTTCCTGGTGGTTCTGCTTCTCACGCTGCTCCTGAAACGCCAGGATCAATGCATGAAGGTGGAGAATTAGGTTATTCAATTTCTCACGGTACTGGTGCAATTTTAGATAATCCTGATGTCATCGCAGCAGTCGAAGTTGGTGATGGTGAAGCTGAAACTGGCCCACTTGCAGCTAGTTGGTTTAGCGATAAGTTCATTAATCCAATTAAAGATGGTGCTGTTTTACCTATTTTACAAATTAATGGTTTCAAGATTTCTAACCCAACAATTGTTTCACGAATGAGCGATGAAGAGTTAACCAAGTATTTCGAAGGTATGGGCTGGCACCCGTATATTATTTCTGCCTATAATGGTGGCGAATTTGATGGTTACAAAGATCATATGCAAGTTCATGAAGAAATGGCCAAATTGATGGACACAGTTATTGAGGAAATCAAGGCTATTCAAAAGAATGCACGTGAAAATAATGATACTACTTTGCCTCATTGGCCAATGATTATTTTCCGAGTACCTAAGGGTTGGACCGGTCCTAAATTTGATGTTGATGGCAATCCAGTTGAAAACTCATTCAGAGCACACCAGATTCCAATTCCCGTAGCTCAAGACTCAATGGAACACAAGGATATGTTAATTGATTGGCTGAAGAGCTATCATCCTGAAGACTTATTTGATGAAAATGGTGCACCTACTGATTTAGTCTTGGCTGACAATGTTGACGGCGACAGTCGAATGGCAATGAATCCAATTACTAATGGTGGTAAGGATGCCAAGCGCTTAAGTCTTCCTGACTACCGGAAGTTTGCCCTTAAGTTTGACCAACCTGGTTCAGTTGAAGCAGAAGATATGACGGAATGGGCTAAATACTTAAATGCAATTGCAGAACTTAATCCAGACAACTTCCGCGGCTTTGGACCTGACGAAACTAAGTCTAACCGGCTATTTAAGTTTATTGATGAACAAAAGCGGCAATGGGAAAGTTCTGTTCATACACCAAATGATGAAAACTTGGCTCCAAGTGGTCGATTAATTGATTCGCAGTTGTCTGAGCACCAAGATGAAGGTTGGCTTGAAGGCTATGTTTTATCTGGACGTCATGGGTTCTTCGCTACTTACGAATCATTTGGTCGTGTCGTCGACTCAATGCTGACGCAACACATGAAGTGGTTGAGAAAGGCAAAAGAACAATATTGGCGTAAGGATTACCCTTCACTTAACTTTGTTGCTACATCAACTGTATTCCAACAAGATCACAATGGTTACACCCACCAAGATCCAGGTATTTTGACCCATATGTATGAGAAGAATCGGCCAGATTTAGTTCATGAATATCTGCCAGCAGATACTAACTCATTATTAGCCGTTTCTGCCAAAGCATTTAGTGACCGTGAATGTATCAATATTCTGGTAACTTCTAAACAAGTTCGGCCACAATGGTTCTCAGTAGAAGAGGCAGCACGGTTAGCTGATCATGGCTTATCATATATTGATTGGGCATCAACAGATGGTCACGACAAACCTGACGTTGTCTTTGCTTCAACTGAAACTGAACCAACAATTGAATCCTTGGCCGCAATTGATTTATTGCATAAGAATTTCCCAGACTTGAAGATTCGCTACATTAATGTAGTTGATGTGATGAAGTTGATGAATCCAGCAGACAATCCAAATGCAATTTCAACTGAAGAATTCGATCAATTATTCCCAAGTGATGTGCCGGTAATCTTTGCATGGCACGGTTACAAAGCAATGATGCAATCAATTTGGTTTGGTCGTGGACGTAATAACGTTCATATTCACTGCTATGAAGAAAATGGTGATATTACTACACCATTTGACATGCGTGTTGTTAATGAGCTTGATCGTTTCCACCTAGCAAAAGATGCCATTTTGAGCATTCCTCAGTATGCCGAAAAGAGTTCAGCTTTTGTTGATGAGATGGATCGCTTGCTTAATAAGCATCACCAATACATTCGTGATAATGGTAAAGATATGCCAGAAGTTACTGAATGGCAATGGACTGGGTTAAAGTAAATTGTTAAATTAACTAAAATAAATCGTTAAAAAAGACTAACATCGCGTTAGTCTTTTTTTGGTAAATTGATTTTTATTTTTGTTTTTGTGATTCGAATCCCCAGAAATAAGTTAGGACTGCCGCAGTAATTAAAGCAATTCCTGAACCCAGAATCATAAAGCCAATTGGTTTATACATCATCATAATAATGGAAAAGATATTATCAATAAGGAAGGACTTAACCATCACATGCAATGAAGCATTAATGGCACCGCCAATCCCACCAGCAATTGCGGTAATAATAATGAGGCGCTTGGAAGGCATAATCAAACCGTATAATATTGGTTCGGTAACTCCTGCAAAAATACCCGTAATCGTAATTGAGCCTGACAGACCCTTTAATTTTGCGTCCTTGTTTTTAAATAAGCTATATAAAAATGTTCCTAAAGCTACGCCAATCTGCGCCCAAACAGCACACACACCGACTCCGCCAATTACATCATCACCGTACATTTTCAAGTTTTGCAAAGTGATTGGCACTAGTCCCCAGTGTAGACCCAGCACGGTGAGAAATGAATAAGCCGCTCCTAAAACTAACCCGGCAACTAATCGGCTCTTACTGAATAGCCACATGATAATCGTAGAAATCCAATTGCCGACAGTGTTACCAAAGGGACCAAAGATTAATACCGTTGCTGGTACCAAAATGATCAGTGAGATCATTGAATTCAAAAATATCTGTAATTGTTGTGGAATAATTTTTTTCAACAACCGGTCTAATAGGATATATGCTCCAATAATGATAAAAATGGGAAAAACAGTGGTGGAATAATCGATTGGGTCTAGTGGCATTCCAAATAAATTAAGTCCGTGTTTGCCAATTAAACCGGTAAAACTTGGCTCTAAAAGGGCTGCGCCAAGTGCTCCACCAACGAATGGATCTGCTTTAAACCCTTTGGCCAAAGTTATCCCCACGAAAATTGGTAGAAAATAAAAAATCGCATTGCCAGCCGCTGATAATACTAAATATGGCGTACTAGTAGTTGAAAGTAAATGCGTACTTGCCAAAACCGTCAGTAATGCTTTGACCATACCAGCTCCTGCCATGACTGAAAGCAGGGGCATAAATGCACCAGAAATAACCTTGGTTAGAGAAAAAGTTGAATGCTTGGAATACTTGGCGGTTTTTGGTTTAGCCGTGGTTCGCTGATTAGCTAATAATTGCTGAATAACATCGTAGTAATCGGCCACTTTGGTACCAATGACGACTTGTTCTTGTCCACCACTATTTACCACGCTGATAACGCAGGGCAAAGCCAATAATTTATCTTTTGCTACTTTTTGATTGTCTTTTAACTCGAACCGTAGTCTGGTAACGCAGTGTACCAGGCTATTGACATTATCTGGCCCGCCAACATAGTTTAAGATGGCTTGCGCATCATCGCTTATTTTACTCATATTGTCTCCTGTATAATTATAAATAAGTTTGATTAAAAGTAACTTATTTTTATCATATTTTTTTAAAAATTAAGCAACATTATAAGTTAGATAATTACCGATGTCAATGCCGCTAATTAAGAAGTACTGATACGAAAAAGCAACAGGAAAAGCTTTTTTAGATTAGCTAGGTGTTTTAACTAAAAATTAAATATGCGTTAATAGCAGTGGCTAAAGCCGTCGGAAAAACTTAACTGCTTTTTGCTGGGTAAAATTTACTACTAATGCTTTTGACTAAATTTGGTGAATGTTTGGCGAGTACTTGTCGGCTTATCTCGACCAGCTTGCGATCAAATTTATATTGCCATGGGCATTCGAGATATTATAAAATCAATTGATAGTATAAATTGCTAACTAATGAGTAAAGGAAAGAAAATGACTAAGCAAATTAATGTTTTAACTACAACAGATCTTCACGGGTTTATTGCAAATGATAAGCCGCAGCCCGCATTAGCATTACAGGGCTTAAAAGATAAATATCCCAATAGCCTGTTAATGGATAGCGGCGATTTTTTTGTTGGCAACCCGTTAACAACTTATTTTTGTGATCAATATGAAGTTTCGCCTTTGGTAAATTATGCCAATCGCGTGGGCTTTGATGTTATGGTGCCGGGCAACCATGATTTTGACCATGGCATTACCTATTTAAAAAAGCAAGTTGAAAATTTGGCTGCTGCGTATGTTTGTTGCAATGTTTTTTCCGAGCAAAATGAACTTATTTTTCCACCTTATGCCATTAAAGAGGTAGCGGGAATTAAAATCGGGGTTATTGGTCTTTTAACAAGCAGAATGTCGATGATTAGCGACTTCGATGTTACTAGTGGGGTAATCGTCAAGGATGCACTACCAGAGTTGCAAAAGCAAGTTGCAGCGTTACGGGATAAAGTAGATCTTGTTTTAGTCGGCTACCACGGCGGAATTGAGCGTGATTTAGCTACTCATAACGAAATAAACTACGCTACGGGAGAAGACGAGACCTTTAAGTTGGTTTCACAAACGCCTGGAATTGACGGCTTTAGTTGTGGCCACCAGCACCGCGTTAATCAAGGGAAAATTAAGCAGACGTTAGTCGTTCAAGGTGGTTATCAAGGTAATTATTACGGTCATTTAACTTTTAGCTTTGATGATCAAGATAAGCTTGTGTCTCGTGATGAAGAGATTATCAAAACTAGTACTCTGCGAGCACAATCTGGTGATTTTTATCCGGAAGAAGATTATCAAGCTTGGCTGCAAGAAAAGCTGGACCTCAGTCATTTAACGGAATTTCTACAAGAAAAGTTTGCCCGCAGACATTTAGGAATCTTTATGAGTTTGAAGGGACAAAGTAGAAAAGAAGTAATCGATTCTTTTACTATTCCATATGGTGTAAGAATTTACCATTTAACTCAAAGTGAGTACCAGGCTTTTACTAAGCAGGACTGGGCCATTAAAGTCGAAGATTATCCTGCTGGTGCATGCGACTTTACGGTTTTAACCAATTCATATGAGATACCAGAGTACCGGTTAACAGACCAGTTCGTTGACAATATCTTTGATGAATATTCTTACTATTTAAAGCAACACGCATAAGGAGAGCATAATGGGAGTAATTGGAATAATTTTAGTGTTGGCACTACTTTATTGGGTTAGTTTTGATCGCAAGCAAATTGACTATAAATCAATTTTGTATTTGTTTATTACAGAACTTGTCTTTTTGTTTTTAATTTTAAAAACAACCATCGGCAACTGGATTATTAACGGACTATCTGGCAGTCTCAATATTATTAGTGCTTCGAGTAGCAAAGGGGTAAACTTCGTTTTTGGTGATTTGAAAAATCCACAAGCGGCTTCACAGTTCTTTCTTGATGTGCTTTTGCCGTTAATTTTTATTTGTGCTTTGATTGAGCTGCTGCAATACTTGCGTATTTTGCCTTTTATTATTAAATATGTAGGTAAAGTACTGAAAAAGCTTTTTCACATCGATGAAATTAATGCATTTACAATTTTAAGCTATCCTTTTGTAAGTAATGGGGTTTTTGTTCCATTTAAAGATCAAATGAAAGACATGGCCCCGAACCAGTTATTTACTCTATCAATTTATACTTTGTCGAATACAACGGTAACAATGATTGCATCATACATGCATATTATTAAGTCCGAATTTATTATTGTTGCATTGGTACTTAACTTATTTACTTCAATTATCGTTGCCAAAATTGTTGCGCCATATGATATTTCACAGGTAAATTATGAAATAACAACCAAAAGTACTAATAAGAAATCGCTGATTACGCGCCTGATTGATAGTATGAATCTCGGCTTTAAACTGGCAATCAACATTTCAATTTCGATTATTGGTTTTGTATCACTAATTACTTTTGTCAATATTATTTTTAAGTCTGCTTGTGGTAAAACCTTGACGGCCTTAATTGGTTACGTTTGTGCCCCTGTTGCTTTTCTGATGGGAATAGATCCTCAATCAATGGTCAGTGCAGGTACAGTATTGGCTACAAAAGCTTTTACTAATATTTTTGTGGCAATTAACCAGATTAATATGAATACTGTTCCGCTTAAAACCCAGGCAATTGTGAGTGTCTTTTTAATTTCCTTTGCCAATTTACCTAACTTGGGAACAACTTTGGGAATTATGCATACGATGGTTGATGAAGAACACGGTGAAGCAATTGCTAGCCATGCATTGCGCTTATTCCTCGTTGCAACAGCGGTCAGCATCATTAATGGTGCGCTAGCCGGACTGTTTTATTCATTTTAAATTGCATTGACCTTGTTAAAAATGCCAATTTTATTTATAATAAAATCATCATAAGGGAGTAACAGCAATACCTGCGATAAGCCCAACAACCGAAGAGAGACTTCTGGACTTATCTTAATTAGTGAGACTTGTGTGTGGAGAAGCATATAAGTCTCTTTTTTATTATTTAGGAGGTCAAAATGCCCCAGAGTTTTTATAATCAGTCAGTAGAAAGTGTTGAAAAAGAACTGTCAACAACTTGCAAACTGGGTCTGAGCCCAGAACAAGTAAAGCAATTGCAAGAAAAAGACGGTCCAAATAGTTTGGCAAGTAAGAAGAAAACGAGCCTGTTTCAACGATTCATCGCCCAGTTTAAGGACTTTATGATTATCGTTTTGATTGTAGCAGCATTACTATCTGGTTTTGTTGCACAAGAATGGACAGACGCAGCAATTATTATGATTGTTGTGATTTTGAATGCAGTCTTGGGCGTGTTCCAAGAAGCTCGTTCGGAAGAGGCCATTAATGCCTTAAAGAAAATGGCTACACCTAATGCGCATGTGCGACGTAATGGGCAAGTAGTTGAAATCCCAAGTACGCAGCTAGTGCAAGGTGATATTGTCTTGCTTGAAGCTGGTGATGTTGTTCCAGCAGATTTACGCTTAACGGTCACTAAAAGCTTAAAGATTGAAGAGTCGGCTTTAACTGGTGAATCTGTTCCAGTTGATAAAGAAAATGGAATAATTGCTGAAGATAAGGTGGCCCTTGCTGATCAAGACAACATGGCTTTTGCCAACACCAATGTTACTTATGGTCGTGGAGAAGGAATTGTCACCCAAATTGGGATGAACACCGAAGTCGGTAAGATTGCCACAATGCTTAACAATACCGATGAAACAGATACGCCATTGAAGCGTAACCTTAATCAATTGGGTAAGACGCTGACAATCATGATTTTAATCATTTGCGCAGTTGTCTTTGTGGTCGGCTTTTTCACCAAGCAAGGAACCGAACCAACACAAAAATTAGCAATCGATATGTTCTTAGTTGCTGTTTCACTTGCGGTTGCGGCCATTCCTGAGGGCTTGCCCGCGATTGTAACCATTATTTTGGCTCTAGGAACCCAAGTAATGGCTAAACACAATTCAATTGTGCGTAAATTGCCAGCAGTTGAAACACTGGGCGCTACTGATATTATTTGTTCTGATAAAACGGGAACTTTAACTCAAAATAAAATGACAGTTGAGCAAGTTTACTATGATAATCAGGATCACAAAGCTGCCCAGCCAATTGCTGCTAATACTCCAGCATTGATGGCAATGGTCTTAGCAAATGATTCTAAATTAGATGATAATGATCGTTTGCTCGGTGATCCAACTGAAACAGCCCTTATTCAATATGCGCTAGATCAAAAGATTCCGGTTCACCAAATGTTAACCGATTATCAACGACTGCAGGAAGTTCCGTTTGATTCAGAGCGGAAGTTAATGAGTACGGTTAATCGAGACGGTGCGCAATACTTTGTTGCTGTAAAGGGTGCTCCTGATCAATTGCTCAAACGGGTAACCAAAATTGAGCAGAACGGTCAGATCACTGCAATTTCAGCGCAGCAGAAAGAAGCAATTTTAGAAGCTAACCAAAAAATGGCCAAAAATGCTTTGCGTGTCTTAGGATTAGCCTATGAAAATATTGACCAGTTATATGATGAGCCAACAACGGATAATGTTGAACAGGATCTAGTTTTTGCTGGCTTAGTTGGAATGATTGACCCTGAACGTCCGGAAGCAAAGAAGGCAATCGTTGAAGCCCACGAAGCTGGAATCAGAACGGTAATGATTACCGGTGACTTCCAAGTTACTGCTCAAGCAATTGCTGAGCGTTTAGGAATCTTGAAGCCAGGCCAAGATGAACGAGTTGTAACAGGTGCACAACTTGATGAAATCAGTGATGACTACTTGCAAGAACATGTTCCAGACTACAGTGTTTATGCCCGTGTATCACCTGAGCATAAGGTTCGCATTGTTAAAGCTTGGCAAGCTCGTGGCAAAATCGTAGCTATGACTGGCGATGGTGTTAATGATGCGCCGAGTTTAAAACAGGCTGATATTGGTATTGGCATGGGAATCACTGGAACTGAAGTTTCAAAAGGTGCTAGTGACATGATTTTGGCTGACGATAATTTTGCCACAATCGTCGAAGCCGTTAAGCAAGGTCGTAAAGTTTTCAGCAATATTCAAAAAGCAATTCTATATCTAATGAGCTGTAATGTTGGTGAAGTCTTGACCGTCTTCATGATGACAATGCTTGGTTGGGATATTCTGGCACCCGTACAGCTGCTTTGGATTAACTTAGTTACCGATACATTACCAGCGATTGCTCTTGGCCTTGAGCCAGTCGAACAAGGCATAATGAAACGGGCACCGCGTGGACGAAAGTCCAACTTCTTTAGTGGCGGCGTTTCTAGTTCGATTGTTTACCAGGGAATTCTGGAAGGACTGCTAGTTTTGACAACTTACCAGTTAGGGTTAAACTTTGGCCCGCATATGGATAATGCCAATTTGCAGCATGCAGATGCGTTAACGATGGCGTTTTTGACCCTGGGACTAATTCAACTGTTCCATGCCTTTAATTCGAAATATATTCACCAGTCAATCTTTTCTAAACATACTTTTAGTAATAAGTGGTTTAACTGGGCAATTGTTATTTCGGCGGTGGTAATGGCTGCTGTTGAATTGCCATTTATGACGAAATTCTTTGATGTTACAGAATTAAATGGTTTACAATGGCTCATTGTTCTTGCAGCTGGTATTTGCATGATTATCATTGTTGAAATTGTTAAATTCTGCCAGCGCCAAGCAGGGCAAAAGTAATTTTCAACGTTTAAAATAAAAAAGCTGATCAATCTGTTTTGATTTGTGTTTCCGCAATTTTATTGAAAAAATGGCGGTCACTTCAAGTAGACGATCAGCTTTTTTATTGCTTTTAATAGTTGTTAATTGATGATACAAGCGCCAATTTGGGCTAAATAAGTGGCATCGGTTTTGTCGAAACGATTGAACTTTTTACTATCAAGGTCTAAAACCGCAATTAGCTTTTGGTCCTGCATAATTGGCAAGACAATTTCTGAATTGGTAGCTGAATCACAGGCAATATGTCCTGAAAATTGATGCACATCAGGAACTATTTGAATTTCATGGCTAGCAGCCGCTGTTCCGCAAACACCTTTACCCAGCGCAATATGCATACAGGCAATTGGCCCCTGAAATGGTCCTAACAACAATTCGTCATTTTGGTAACGGTAAAAACCGGCATAACTGACATCAGGTAAATTATTGTAGAGCAGTGCACTAAGATTACTCATATTGGCAATTAGGTCGTGTTCGTCTTTAAGCAAACTCTGAGCCTGCTTAAGTAACATCTGATAATTATTTGCTTTATCCATCTTTTTTCTCCTTTCATGCTAGTTTAAACTAACGCTTTTAGTTTTGAAAGTGCTAACAGAGTTTTTACATTTTTACCGGAAGTGTATAATATTGAGCAAGTCGTTTTTGATTAGCAAAAAGAATTAAGCATAAAAGCAAGCGATTATTGTCAATATAAACTATATATTCTCTTTAAGTTTAGTAAGATTTATATTACAGTTTTGTATAAATTTTCATTAAAAATAGTGCTTAACTTTTAAAAATCTTAACGGCTATAGTAAAATAGAGTCAATGACTTATATATTTTTATTGCAATGACTATGAAAGGGGCGATGACAATGTCGATGATAGAGTTCCATGACGTGCAAAAATATTATGGCCATTTTCATGCACTGCACGACATTAATTTAGAGATTGATGAAGGAGAAACGGTGGTTCTAATTGGGCCTTCTGGCTCAGGTAAGAGTACTTTAGTTCGAACCGTAAACGGCCTAGAATCAATTCAAGAAGGTAAATTGATCGTAAACGGACACGATTTATCTGATCCCAAGACTAACTTAAATATTTTACGTAGAGATGTTGGCATGGTTTTCCAGCATTTTAACTTATACAAAAATAAAGATGTTCTTGAAAATATTATGTTAGCTCCACGGATTGTCAGTCACATTCCAGAAGAAGAGAACAAAAAACAAGCAATGGAATTGCTTGAAATGGTCGGTCTGGAAAAGTGGGCACACAATATGCCATCACAAATTTCTGGTGGTCAAAAGCAACGTGTTGCAATTGCACGAACACTAGCAATGAAGCCTAAACTTATTTTATATGATGAACCAACAAGTGCACTTGATCCTGAAATGATCGATGACGTTCTACAAGTTATTAAAAAGGTAACTAATGAGAGCGGAATGACTTCCCTGATCGTTACTCATGAGATGGGTTTTGCTAAAGAAGTTGCTAACCGGGTTATCTTTATGGATAAAGGTCAAATTGTTGAAGACGATGATACTACAAGCTTTTTCAAACAACCTAAGACGGTTCGAGCACAACAATTTTTGAGTAAAATTATCTCTCACTAAGGAGGCCAATTATGAAAAAAAAGTTTTGGCTGTTTCCTTTATTAGCGTGTATCTTGATGTTGACCGGCTGTGGCAAAAGTTTGAGCGATCAATCTGTTTTAGATAATGTCAAGCAGTCAAATACGATCACCTGGGGTGTAAAGGGTGATGTTAGATTATTTGGCTTGATTGATGTCCGCGATGGTCAACAAAAAGGCTTTGACGTTGATATGGCTAAGGCTATCACTAAGCATATTCTCGGTCCGAAGGGACGTGCTGAATTTGTTACCACCACTTCACAATCGAGAGTTCCGCTATTAAAAAATGGCAATATTGATGCGGTGATTGCGACGATGTCGATTACGCCTGAGCGGAAAAAAGTAATTTCATTTTCGAAGTCTTACTTTGATGCTGGGCAATCACTACTTGTTCCCAAGAGTTCAAAAATAAGAAGCACTAAGGATTTAAATGGTAAGACCGTTATCGGGGTAGTCGGTTCTAATTCAGTTGATAACATTAAAAAGGCTGCGCCGAAAGCGAAAGTAATCGAACTGCAAGATTATGCTCAGGCAATGAACGCATTGAAATCAGGTCAGGGTGACGCTTTGACAACTGATAATGGTATTTTGTTTGGTTTGGCAGTTCAAAACCCAGGATATG
This sequence comes from Lactobacillus sp. B4007, assembly GCF_026535895.1. NCBI lineage: Bacteria > Bacillati > Bacillota > Bacilli > Lactobacillales > Lactobacillaceae > Lactobacillus > Lactobacillus sp. B4007. The sequence goes on along the minus strand of NZ_JAFNPA010000006.1, from coordinate 11,734 downwards.
AAGTTCGAGGTGGTACGTTTACTGTTGAACCTTATGGTGTTGCAGTTGATAAGGGACAAACCGGATTCACTAAGGCTGTTGATAAGGCAGTTCTTGAAATGCAGCATAGTGGTGAATACAATCGCTTGATTAAAAAGTGGTTCGGCGACGTTCCAGGATTTAATTATAAGGAGCTGTATCGCCGATGATTAACATTTTTACAAAATTTAGTGGCCAACTGCTCGTTGGATTAGGCTGGACCGTATTTTCCAGTGTGATTGCGTTGTTTTTCAGTTTAATAATTGGAACAATTTTTGCAATTATGGAAGTAGTTCCGAGTAAAGTAGCACGCGTTATTGGACGTGCGTATGTTGAAATTTTACGTAATATTCCGCTATTAGTTATTACCATGTTCTTTTATTTGGTTATTCCAATGTACGTGGTTAAGATTAATGGTTTTACAGCGGGAACAATTGGCTTAACGCTTTACACTTCCGCATTTATTGCTGAAACCATTCGTTCAGGTATTCAATCTGTCTCTGGCGGACAGATGGAGGGTGCACGTTCTACCGGTATGACTTACTGGCAGGCAATGCGTTATATTATTTTGCCGCAAGCATTTAAAATTGTAATTCCACCATTAGGAAATCAGTTTGTTAACTTGGTTAAGAATTCGTCGGTTCTGGCATTTGTGGCTGGATTTGATTTGATGTACCAAGCAAACTCGATTGCTTCAACAACTTTTGATACTATCAACAGCTATCTAGTAGTTGGTGTTTTATATTTAATTATCACGTTGCCGCTTAGTTACTACATGCAGCATTTAGAGAAGAAATTAGCCTAAGGGGAGGGACAGTGAAATGCAAAATTGGATTAACGCCTTTTCGTGGCTAAACATGCGCTTTTTATTGATGGGCCTCTGGGTAACGATTTATATTTCTGTAATTTCGGTTATTTTGAGTTTCATCTTTGGGTCAATTCTGGGTATTATTAGATATTCGAAAATTAAGTACGTTTCAAAGATTGTCGGTTTCATTATCGATATTATCCGTAATGTACCCTTGCTTTTAATCATCTTCTTTACCTACTTTGGGTTGCCCAATTTTGGCTTCAGACCGGAAACAATTCCTGCTGCCATTATTGCGATGACGGTTTTTGAATCAAGTATGCTAGCAGAAATTGTTAGGTCAGGGATTCAATCAGTCTCAAGTGGTCAAATGGAAGGTGCTAGATCGACTGGAATGTCCTTTGTTCAAGCACTCTGGCACGTTGTTTTACCACAAGCTTATAAAAACATGGTACCAACAATTATTAGTCAGTTTGTTTCACTGATTAAGGACACATCACTGGCCACAATCATTGTGGTGCCAGAAATGATGCAACACGCACAAGTTATTTATGGTCAAAATGCCAACTATATTCTACCGATGTTTGCGGCTTTAGCAGTACTTTACTTTATCGTCTGCTTTACCCTATCAATCATTGGTAACGTAATCGGAAAGCATTTGACTTAAGCTGAAAATAAAATTAATTAACTTAAAAAGATTTCACATTTTGTGAAATCTTTTTTTGCTGTAATCCTTTTCATAACTACTAAGATGACCAATAACACCTTTAGCATCGGCATGTTTTATCATTCGCTGTTATTAAAATATCTTTAAAAAATGCTTGACATCGAAACTCATTCAACTTATCTTATTATATAACATCATATAACAGCAAAAGATGAGAGGTAAAAAATGAAAAAAGAATATCAGCAAGAAATAAAAGATGCAGTTGCAGCTTGTCAAAAGGTTGCAGGCATTAATCATATTTATTTTGCCGCCTGTGGTGGTTCCATGGCTTTCATGCAACCCGCAGAATATATCATTAACAGAGAATGTGATATTCCGGCAACTATTTTACCAGCACGCGAATTTACCAGTCGCAATCCTCATGCTTTGAATGAGCATAGTATCGTTGTGACTTGTTCACATTCTGGTAGTACACCCGAAACCAATGAAGCTGCCAAATTTGCTAAGAAAAAAGGTGCTTTAACAATTGGCATTGCCTTTACCCCTGATTCAGCTTTAGAAAAAAATTCTGATTATACTTTGCACTACAGCTGGGGCAAAGGAACGGATGCTGCGGATTTAAACACAGGCGTCTTGTATGGTTTTATTTTTAGCTTTTTAAAAGCAATCACTGGTGATGCAAAATATGCCAAAGCAATAGCTGCACTTGATGACTTAGAAAAGATGGCTGAAAGAACGCGGCAACAATTTGGTGAAACGGCTAAGAAATGGACTAGTGAGTTGAAGCGAGAGAAGCTGATTTATGCCGTTGGTTCCGGAATTAATGCCGGAGAAACTTATTCTTTTGCTGCATGTTGGCTGCAAGAAATGCAGTGGATAAACAGTAGCTACATTAATTCTGCAGAATACTTCCACGGACCATTTGAAATTACTGACTTCGATGTTCCATTTATCATTTGTGAGGGCATGGGCGTGACAAGACAAATGGACGCGCGCGTAGTAGATTTTGCCCAAAAGCACAGTGATAAAGTTTACGTGATTGATAATGCTAAATACGACATGCATGAAGTTGATGACGAATTTAAAGAGTACTATTCACAAATCTTGTCTGGGGTTGTTTTCCGAATGTTGGCAGAAGGCTTTTCATACGAAAGAGGACATTCATTAGAATCACGTCGCTATATGTGGCATTTAGACTATTAAGGGAATTTGACCCATGAAAATAATATCGATTGGTGATAACGTTGCCGATACTTATGTTAAGCAGCGAGTTTATTTTCCCGGAGGTAATTGTGTTAATGTTGCGGTTGATGCTAAAAAAGCAGGAGCAGAAACTTCTGCGTATTTGGGCATTTTAGGTGATGATGATCGTGCTGAACACATTGAAAAAGCGCTTCAACAAGAAAAAGTTGAGCTGGTTAATTGTCGTAAGGCATACGCTCCCACAGCTCAACCACGAGTAATTCTCACTGACGAAGGCGACCGTACTTTTGTTGCAGGACCACAAAATACAGCTCTGCACTTATTGGCTCTAAGGCTCACACAAGTCGATTTTGCCACAATTGATCAATTTGATGTTGTTCACGCTGGGATTGATTCAGGAATTGACGAATATTTACCTGAATTACATCAACGAGTTAAAGTTTCCTTTGATTTTTCTATTTCTCGGGATAAGGACTACTTTAAAAAGACCTTGCCACAAGTTGATTATGCTTTCTTTTCAGGCGAAGAGATGTCTGATAGCGAAGTCGTAGAATTCGCTCAGAAGTACTTAACTTTAGGCCCTGAGGTCATTGTGATTACCAGAGGTGCCAAGCCGGCTTTTCTGCTAACTTCACAAGAATCTTATTATCAAGAACCGCAACCAATTAAGGTTGTTGACACAATGGGAGCCGGTGACAGTTTTATAGCCGGATTCCTAGTTAGTTACTTAAATAAAAATAATTTACATGAAGCGGCAGAAGCGGCAAGCAAGAATGCAGCTGCGACCTGCCAATTATCTGGTGGTTTTGGTCATCAGAAATCTTTTTAGGAAAGAGTGATAAAGATGAAAAAAGGCGCAATTATCGCTACAGCAGCGGCGTGTTTCAGCATGCTCTTGACGGGCTGTCAAAATAAAGCTACTTCAAATGCGAATAACCAATCAAAAATTACCATTGTCCAAAATGCTCCCGTTGATTCGTTAGATCCAATCTTGGCTTACCAAAATACGTCATCGATTGTTGTTGCAAATACAACCGAAGGCCTGTACACGATTGATGCTAATGACAAGCCACGCTTGGGGTTGGCATCTAAAGTTGAAACAAGTAATCATGGTCTTACCAAGACTTTTACAATTCGTGACGATGCCAAATGGTCAAACGGCACGCCAATTACTGCCAATGACTTTGTCTTTGCATGGCGCCGTTTATCTAATCCTAAAAATGCTTCAGCTTTTAATTTTCAACCTGGTGCAGCCGGAATTAAAAATGCCGATGATATCGTAGCTGGGAAAAAGCCGGTTAGTTCGTTAGGAGTTAAGGCAAAAGGATCGAAAACATTAGTTGTCGAACTAGACCATGTTGTTCCGTATATGAATAAGTTGTTGGCATTCAGTGACTTTGCTCCGGTTAATCAAAAGTACTTTGACCAAACCGGTAAAAAGTTTGCTCAAGATGCTAATCACCTAATTTCTTCTGGACCGTACAAGCTTAAGGATTGGAAATTGGGTGATAATACAATTCAACTGGTCAAGAATAATAAATACTGGGATGCTAAAAATGTGAAGGTCAATAACGTTAAGATTGATGTAATTGCCGATCCAGAAAAAGCAGCAATTGCCTTTGAAAACGGTAGTGCAGATTATGTTCATTTAAGTGGCCAATTGGTTGCCAAATACCGTAAGGATAAGAATTTTGTTAATGACGTTGGTAATTTTACGCAGTACCTAATGTTTAACATGAAAAAGCCAGGTCTAAATAACGAAAACTTGCGTAAAGCTATCTCTACCAGTATTAACCGAAAGGAAATTACTTCGCACATTTTAAAGGACGGTTCTATTCCAGCGCACTCCATGGTTATGAAGGACTTAGTCCAAAATCCTGCTAACGGGAAAGATTTTGCGGATGAATCGACCACTAATTTATCTGCTTATGATCCAGCTGCTGCAAAACAATATTGGAACAAGGCCAAAAGCAAGACTGATTTAAGATCGTTCACTTTACTTTATGATGATAGTGATCCTGCTTACGCCAATGTTGCTGCTTATGTAAAAGCACAAGTCGAGAAGAATTTACCAGGAATGAAAGTTAACCTGCAGCAAGTTTCTAAGAAAACTCGTCTTGATAAAATGGCCAAAGAAACCTATGACGTAACGCTTACACGGTGGGGGCCAGACTATGCTGATCCAACGGCTATTTTGAGCATGTATCAATCAAAAAACGACAGTAATTACGGCAAGTGGTCTAATTCAGAGTTTGATCAGTTATTAGCACAAGCAAATAAGACGACCGACAAGTCTAAGAGATACCAACTTTTGCTTAAGGCCAACAATATCTTAATTGACAGCGCTTCTTGTCCACCGCTGTATCAAATTGGTGCTCCTGTTTTAAAGAGAGCTAATATTAAGAACTTACCGATGCACATTGCTGGTGTACCATTCTTCTTTAAGTACGCAGTAATAAAGTAAATGGGACAGAAGTTTAGCTAATAATAAAATATTTAATTAAGATATTTTTAACTAATATTAAATTTTATTAAGAAATTGCCTTGACATATTATAAAATTACAATTATCTTATCATATAAACCCTAAAAAGTTGGAGCCAGCTAATTTACGAAGCAAACAAATAATTACAATATGTTTAGCATTACCAAGTAAAGCTGACGTCCAAAAAATGATAAGGAAGAGTGATATTTATGAAAAAAGCAGCAGTGCTTGCTACCGCCGCTATCTCTTGTTTTGGCATGTTGCTAACAGGCTGCCAAAAGAAGTCAAATTCAACAGCTAATAATCAGGATAAAATTACCGTTGTGCAAAATGTACCGGTCGATTCGCTTGATCCGACAATTGCTTATCAAGTCACATCATGTTTAACAGTGGCTAACACAACCGAGGGATTGTATACGATTGACGCAAATGAGAAACCGCAACTCGGATTGGCCGAAAAAGTTGAGACTAGTAATAATGGTCTAACTAAGACCTTCACAATTCGTAAGGATGCGAAGTGGTCTAACGGTGATCCGGTTAAAGCAAACGATTTTGTCTTTAGCTGGCGCAGGTTTGCTAGTCCAAAGGTAGGCTCTCCTTATAATTTTGAAATAATTGCATCAGGAATTAAAAATGCTAGTGCAGTTGTTGCTGGGAAAAAGCCACTTAGTGCACTTGGTGTTAAGGCTAAGAATGATAAGACTTTAGTAGTTGAATTGGAACATCCTGTACCATTTTTAAGCAAATTGTTGTCCTTTAGTTCCTTTGCCCCGATTAACCAAAAATACTTCGATGAAAATGGTAAAAAGTATGCACAGGATTCAGATCATTTGCTTGCTACCGGTCCGTATAAGGTAACAAATTGGAAATTGGGCGATAATACCGTTCAATTAGTGAAAAACCCTAAGTACTGGGATGCCAAAAACGTTAAGGTCAAGGAAGTTAAAATCGATGTGATTACGGATCCGGAAAAAGCAGCAATTGCCTTTGAAAATGGCAGTGCCGATTACGTTCATTTAAGCGGTCAGCTTGTTTCGAAATACCGCAAGGACAAGAACTTCCAAGAAGAAGTAAGCAACTTCATTCACTACTTAATGTTCAACCTGAAAAAGCCAGGATTTGATAATCCGGATGTGAGAAAAGCAATCTCTTACAGTATTGATCGCAAAGAAATCACAACTCATATCCTAAAGGATGGCTCTGTGCCAGTTCATTCAATGATTATGAAGGGCTTAGCAAAGGATCCAGCTACTGGTAAAGACTTTGCGGATGAATCAACCACTAATTTTTCGCAATACTCTTCTAGTGAAGCGAAAAAATATTGGAATAAGGCTAAAAGTAAGACTAAGTTACGTTCATTCACTCTGCTCTATGATGACAGTGATCCCGTTTATTCCAACCTTGCCGCTTATATCAAGGCGCAAGTTGAAAAGAATCTTCCGGGAATGAAGGTTAACTTACAGCAAGTTGCAAAGAAAACAAGATTAGATAAGATGGCTAAGTCAACTTTTGATGTTGCAATTACTCGTTGGGCTCCTGATTACGCTGATCCAACCGCCGTTTTAGGTATGTATACAACGGGCAATGCCAGCAACTATGGTAAATGGTCTGACCCAGCATTTGATAAGTTAGTTAACCAAGCAGGCGGTATGGCAAATCAAACTAAGAGATTCCAAACCTTGCTTAAGGCAAATGATCTTCTAATTGATAGTGCTGCTTGTCCACCACTATACCAATCTGGTGCTCCAGTTCTGAAACGAGCAGATATAAAGAATATGCCAATGCATATTGCGGGTGTACCATACTTCTTTAAGTATGTATCCATTAAATAATTTGGCAAAAAATGAATTAAAAATGGGGCTGAGCATTTGTCTCGGTCCTATTTGTTTCTAACAGGAAGTAAGGAGGGATGAACTTGAAAAAATATATATTAAAAAGAATTTTGATTGCAGTTGTGACCCTGTTCTTGATTACCTTAATTTTATTTGTAATGGAAAAAGCAATGCCAGGTTCACCGTTTAATGATGAAAAGATGTCGCACGCTCAAGTAGCGGCTTTGTACCGAAAATATGGCTTGGATGGACCAATACCAATTCAGTTCTTTAATTATTTAAAAAATATGATCACCGGTGATTTTGGCGTGTCATATACCGTTCAGGTAAATACGCCTGTCACAACAATGATTTTTCAGCACTTTACCATTTCATTGCAGATTGGTCTGCAAGCTACTATTTTGGGTTCTATTTTGGGCTTTTTCATGGGTGTATTGGCAGCCATTAAGCAGGGCAGCATTTGGGATAACTTAATGACCGGGATTTCAGTGTTAGGAATAAGTTTACCTAACTTTGTTGTCGCTTTGATTGTTTCGTTATTATTCTCCTACAAGCTAATGGTATTTCCTGGAACTTACCAACAAACACAGCCTTTTGCTTCAACCATTTTGCCAACGATTGCCCTAAGTACTTTTACCATGGCAAGTATTGAACGGTATGTCCGCAATGACATGATTACAATTATGGATTCTGACTATTACCGATTGGCAGACTCAAAGGGAATTAAAAAGTACCAGTTAATTTTGCACCACGTGATTCGAAATACATTAATTTCGGTTATTACGGTGTTGGCGCCATTAATGATTGATTTAATTGCCGGTAGTATGGTTATTGAAAAGGCCTTTGCGATTCCCGGATTAGGGACTTTGTATATTAGTGCGATTCAAGCCAATGATTATAACGTTGTTTTAGGAATTACCTTCTTTTACGCAGTTTTGTTCATTGGCATAATGCTAGTAGTGGATATCCTTTACGGCTTAATTGATCCACGAATTAGATTAGATGAGGGTGAATAAAATGACTGAAATTAAAGACACCGATTTTGAATTTGCCCAAAATCCAGAAGTTGAAGATCATTATTCTGGCAAATCATATTCATATGGGCAGCTAATTTGGCATAGATTTTTACGGAATAAAGGAGCAGTAATTAGTGTTATCGTGCTGGTTATCATCGCTTTAATCGCTTTTTTAGCTCCGCATATTAGTCAATTTTCGCCAACCACGCCATATCCCAACCAATCTAACCTTGCCCCTGGGACAAATGGTCATTGGTTTGGAACAGATAATTTGGGACGAGACATTTTTGTCAGAGTAGCAGCTGGAACTTCGGTTTCGCTCCGAGTTGCCCTCGTAGCCATGGTTATTGACCTTGTGATTGGAACCAGTTATGGTCTGATTTCAGGTTATTTTGGGGGTAAAATCGATTTATTTATGCAGCGGATTACCGAAATTCTGAGTACAATTCCGATGATTATTATTGTTACTCTCCTTGTGCTGGTAATGAAGCCGGGACTAGTCAGCATTATTACCGCAATGATGATTGTTGGCTGGATTAATATGAGCCGGATTGTGCGGGCACAAGTTTTAGAATTAAAATCACGTGAATATGTTTTATCCGCCAGAACCATGGGAGAATCAAACTTTAAAATTATTTTTTCCCAGATTTTACCCAATACCTTAGGGCAAATTATCACGACATTTATGTTATCAATTCCTAACGCAATTTTCCTTGAAGCATTTTTAGCATTTATTGGATTGGGAGTTCCTGCTCCATTGGCATCGCTGGGGACTATGATCAATGATGGTTATACTCAGGCCATTGTTTATCCTTATATGGTCTTTTTCCCAGTTTTATTTCTCGCCTTAATTATGCTTAGTTTCAATATTATTGCCGATGGTTTGCGTGATGCAATTGAAGGAAGCTAGGTGAAGCGGCATGTCTGAAACAATTTTAGAAATAAAAAATTTACAAGTTGAATATCACACTGAGCATGGCGATGTCCAAGCAGTTCGGGGAATTAATTACCAGGTTAAAAAGGGTGAAACGGTAGCACTTGTTGGTGAATCTGGCTGTGGCAAATCTGCTAGCGTCAAGACCATTATGGGTGAAAAAGAAGCTAACCAAGTTATTAAGGCTGGTGAAATCAACTTTACTTACCAGTCTAAAGGACAGGAACGGACAATTGATTTACTGAAAATAAGCCCGAAAGAAATGCAAAGTCAAATTAAGGGTAAAGAAATCGCAATGGTTTTTCAGGATCCAATGACTTCCCTTGATCCTACTATGAAAATAGCTAAACAGATTGCGGAAGCAATTAAAGCATCTAATCCGCAGATGAATAAGGAGCAAATTAACAAGCGCGTTATTGAACTGATTGAAACTGTCGGTATTCAAAATGCCAAGGTTGTCATGGATCAATATCCACACCAACTTTCCGGGGGAATGCGGCAGAGAATTGTGATTGCAATTGCTTTATCTGGGAATCCCAGCTTACTTATCTGTGATGAGCCGACGACGGGACTTGATGTTACGATCCAGGCAAAAATCCTTGATTTGATCAAGTCTATTCAGAAAAGTCGCAAGCTTTCTGTTATTTTCATTACCCACAATCTGGGCGTTGTAGCTAATATTGCCACTAATGTTAACGTGATGTATGCTGGCAAAATTGTAGAAACGGGCACTAGTGAAGATATTTTCTTTGATCCGCGACATCCGTATACGTGGGGATTACTTGAGTCGGTACCAGATGTTAATGAAAATGTTAAAAAACTGCCGACGATTGCGGGGACAATTCCGGATCTGACGCAACCAATTGTTGGGGATGCTTTTGCACCGCGCAATAAATATGCGTTAAAGATTGATTTTAAAAAGCAGCCACCAATGTTTAAGATTAATGATCATCATTATGCTGCCACCTGGCTGCTTGACAAGCGCGCACCCAAAGTTGAAGTTCCTGCAATTCTCCAAAAAAGAATTGCAAAAATGAAGAAAGAAGCTGAAGTCAATGGCGAATAATATTCTTGAAGTACACCATTTAAAACAATACTTTCCGATTGGAAAGAAAAAGATCGTTAAAGCTGTTGATGATGTTTCTTTTAATATTGCCAGTGGCGAAACTTTTGGCTTAGTTGGTGAATCAGGTAGTGGTAAAACAACAATTGGTCGCTCAATTATCCGCTTGTATAAACCCACCTTTGGTGAAGTATTGTTCGAGGGCGAACAAATTGGCGGCAGTATGGATAAGAAACGGACAGCTAAGCTGCGCAAGGACATGCAGATGATCTTTCAAGATCCTATGTCTTCGTTAAATCCGCGTAAAAAAGTGGGCGACATCGTCAAGTTAGGTTTAGATATTCATTATCCGGAATTAAGTAAAGACGAGAAAATGGCTCGCGTGATTAAAATGCTGAAAGTCGTTGGCCTTGATAGTTCTTTTGTTAACCGCTATCCCCAAGAATTATCTGGTGGTCAGCGTCAAAGAGTAGGAATTGCCCGCGTAGTGATTATGAATCCTAGACTGATTATTGCTGATGAAGCAATCTCTGCTTTAGACGTTTCGGTGCAAGCCCAAGTAGTTAACCTGCTCCAAGAAGTTCAAGAAAAAACAGGTAGTGCAATGCTGTTTATTGCCCATGATCTAGCAATGGTCAAGCACATTTCCAGTCACATTGGGGTCATCCATCTCGGTCATATTGTTGAGACGGGACCAACTGAAGCAATTTTTGCTAACCCCGTTCATCCGTATACTAAGAGCTTACTAACTGCAATTCCAATTACTGATCCAATTGCTGAACAAAAAAAGCAACTGTCTGATTACCATGCTTTTCGTAATCAATATGTTAACAAGGCAATGAAAGACTTAGGTGATGGTCACCTGGTTTTAGATGATGGCTCGTGGTCATAATTTTTTTCAAGCAGCTTTTGCTGATTTAGTTTTAATAAATAACAGCTTGCAAAAAAGTTTTTTTATTGGTATCTTTAGTCTGTATTTTTAGTATTTACAGAAAGCTATGTAAAAAAGTTAATTAACTTAGGTATGCAGCTCTGTATGTTAATAGGAGAAAAATAATGGCTAGACCAACTAGTAAAGCTGATTTGATTGAGGCAAGCAATACTGCTTACGAGAAAATAGTTGACCTCATTGATTCTTTACCCGAGAAGGCGCAGACTGGCAACTTTGCTTTTGAAACTGATAAATTAAAGGGTGAACATTGGAAGCGGGATCGCAATATCCGCGATGTGCTGATTCACTTATACGAGTGGCAAAAACTGCTATTGGAATGGATTGAAAATAATCAAGCAGGAAAAGCACAGGACTTTTTGCCAGATGGCTATAATTGGCGTAATTATGGTGAAATGAATCAGCAAATATGGCAGAAACACCAGAAAACCAGTTTAAAAGAAGCTGAAGAATTACTGGCTAAAAGTCACCAGCAGGTAATGAAATTACTTGCGACTTTTTCTAATGATCAACTATTTACCAAGAATGTTTTTTCTTGGACCGGGAATAATACTTTGGGAACCTATTTTATTTCGAATACTTCCAGCCATTATGAATGGGCATTAAAGAAGTTACGTAAGTACAAAAGGTCTTTAAAACAATAATAAAAAACCGTTGGCAATATTTGAAGTTAACCCCCGGAATTGGACAAAGATTCCAATTCGGGGGTTTTCTTATGTCTAAATATTTACTAAAAACAAAATTAGAAGCAGTAGATTTG
>NZ_JAFNPA010000005.1:0-84092 GCF_026535895.1 Lactobacillus sp. B4007 | reverse complement strand
GCTTGACTGTTAATCAAGATGTCGTCAGTTCGAGTCTGACAGCCGGAGCAAGTAAGAAAGAGGACTAATGATAGTCCTCTTTTTTGTGCGGTTTTTTAATTCACTTATGATTAAAAGATTAGTCTTATTATATTAGAAAATTGTTAGGTGGCGTGACTTGAACGCACTTTCAATGTACAATAATGAAGGATACGTTTTATCTAAAGGAGGAAATCTCATGGTAGGAATTGTATTAGCCAGCCATGGTGGTTTTGCCGATGGCATTGCGCAGTCAGCGCAAATGTTATTTGGTGAACAAAGCAATTTTGCTCATGTAATTTTGACACCCGATGAGGGGCCAGATGATATTAAGGGCAAAATGGACAAGGCGATTGCTTCATTTGATGATCAAGCTGAAGTATTGCTACTAGTTGATCTATGGGGCGGTACACCGTTTAATCAGGCAAATGGCTTGCTTGAAAATCATCCCAACTGGGCTGTTGTAGCTGGTATGAATTTACCGATGGTTGTTGAAGCTTTAACGCAAAGAATGACTAATCCTGATGCTACAGCTCATGAAATTGCGACTGCAATTGTTGAACCAGCAAAAGATGGTATTAAAACAAAGCCAGCTGAATTAATGCCGAAGTTAGAGAGTAAGTCAGTTTCTGAAACTCAGGAAACTGGCAAAAAGAAGACTATTCCGGAAGGAACAGTTGTTGGTGATGGACACATTAAGTTTGTTTTAGCTCGAATTGATTCACGTCTATTACATGGTCAGGTTGCGACTGGTTGGATTCCAACGATGCACCCTGATCGGGTAATAGTTGTGTCTGACAGTGTTGCTAAAGACGAAATGCGTAAAAGCATGATTCGTGAAGCCGCACCTGCTGGTGTTAAGGCTCACACTGTACCAATTAAAAAGATGATTGAGATTGCTAAAGACCCACGCTTTGGCAATACTCATGCGCTGCTTTTATTTGAAAACCCTGAAGATGTTTTAACTGTTATTAAAGCAGGGGTTGATATTAAAACGGTTAATGTCGGTTCTATGTCTTACTCAGTTGGTGATGTTAATGCTAACAATGTTTTATCAATGAACCAAGAAGATGTAGACACTTTCCACGAACTTGCTAAATTAGGAGTTAAGTTTGACGTACGGAAAGTGCCAACTGACAAAGAGGGCAATATGGACGCTATTTTAAATAAGGCCCAGAGCTTGCTTGACGAGCAAAAGAAATAAGGAAGTAGGAGCAAAAAATGAATGCTATTCAAATGATTTTAGTTGTTCTAGTTGCCTTTCTTGCAGGTATGGAAGGTATCTTAGATCAATGGGAATTCCACCAACCCCTTGTTGCATGTACGTTGATTGGTTTAGTTACTGGTCACTTGGACTTGGGTGTTATTTTAGGTGGTCAATTACAAATGATTGCCTTAGGTTGGGCTAATATCGGTGCTGCTGTGGCTCCAGATGCTGCTTTAGCATCAGTTGCTTCAGCAATTATCCTGGTTGAGAGTGGACAAGGAACTAAAGGAATCGGTATGGCTACAGGTATTGCGATGCCATTAGCTGTTGCCGGACTATTTTTAACCATGATCGTTCGGACCATTTCAACTGCTATTGTGCACATCATGGATGCCGAAGCTAAAAAGGGCAACTGGCGCAAGATTAATATGTGGCAATGGATCGATGTCTGCTTACAGGGGCTGCGAATTGCTATTCCGGCAGCACTCTTGTTAGCAATCCCAGCTTCAACGGTTAAGTATTGGCTGGGCCTAATGCCAACATGGTTGAGTGAAGGTATGTCTCTTGGTGGTGCCATGGTCGTAGCCGTTGGTTATGCAATGGTTATTAACATGATGGCTAGTCGTGAAGTATGGCCATTCTTCGCAATCGGTTTTGCCTTGGCAGCAATCAAGGACCTAACTTTAATTGCCTTAGGTGCAATCGGTCTTGCTATGGCTCTGATGTACCTTGCTCTTGAATCAAAGGGTGGCAATGGCAAATCTAGTTCAGATGATGAAGGTACCGGCGATCCGCTCGGCGATATCATTGATGACTATTAAAGTGATATTTAAGAGGAGGATTTTATTATGGCTGATCAAAAAATCAAATTAACTAAAGCCGACCGCTTCAATGTTATGTGGCACTCACAATTCTTGCAGGCTTCATGGAACTACGAAAGAATGCAAAACGGTGGGTTCGCATACTCACTTATTCCGGCACTAAGAAAATTATATCCAAATAAAGATGACATGGCTGCTGCGCTTCAGCGTCACTTAGTATTCTTCAACGTCCACCCATACCTTGTTTCACCTATTTTAGGTGTTACTTTAGCTTTGGAAGAGGACAAGGCAAATGGAGCTAAAGTTGAAGATGAAGCTATTCAAGGTGTTAAGGTCGGAATGATGGGACCACTAGCTGGTGTTGGTGACCCTGTTTTCTGGTATACTGTGCGGCCAATTTTAGGTGCCCTCGGTGCATCGATGGCTATCCAAGGTAACATCTTAGGGCCAATTCTATTCTTTGTTTTATGGAATGTAATTAGAATTGCCTTTATGTGGTACACCCAAGAATTTGGCTATAAAGCCGGTTCAGCAATTACTAATGATATGTCTGGTGGTCTATTACAAAAGGTAACCCGTGGTGCGTCCATGATGGGGATGTTTGTTTTAGGATCATTAATTGAGCGTTGGGTAAACATTAAGTTTACGCCGATTGTTTCGAAAACACCGGTCCAAAAGGGTGGTTATATTGATTGGAACTCGCTTCCTGCTGGTGCCAAGGGAATTCAACAAGCTCTGCTAGGACAAGCAAATGGTTTATCCTTGACTAAGTTTAAGGTAACTACCTTGCAAAATAACTTGGATATGTTGATTCCAGGTTTAGCTGGTTTACTGCTAACATTCCTTTGCATGTGGCTTTTGAAGAAGAAAGTTTCACCAATTGTAATTATTATTGCTATCTTTATTGTTGGTGTATTATTACACGTTTTACATGTTATTTAGGATAAAATGGTTGAATCACAAAATACTAAAGTCGATTTAACAGCTGAAGCCACTTGGTTTCGTGCAGTTGCTGTATATGGCAAAGCGATGGTGGGCGATAAGGCGTTTGAGTTTTACAATGAACGTAATTTATCTGATTACGTTCAGATACCGTGGAATGAAGTGACTTATGTTGTAGCTGATGTTCATTTTAAAGGACGCTATATACCACGTTTTGAAATCAGAACGCGGACTAGCGGAACATTTATTTTTACAACTAAGAACAATAAAAAAACGCTGCGAGCAATTCGCAAATATGTCCCTGCTGACCATATGCGACAAGCGCTGAGTCTGTGGCAAAATCTCAAAAGAAGATTTTTAAGTAAATAAACAAAAAGAAGTTTTAAGTATGAAATTACTTAAAGCTTCTTTTTTTACTATTTTGTAAATTCTTGAATAGTACCTTTAACACCTAACTTAGTGGCAATTTTGTCTTGAAGTGCATTAATGGCAGTATTAGTTCTATCCTTTTGCTCCTCATTTACTGCTTCCATGATTAAGATTGCGCTAGTTGTGTCTTCAGTCAACATGGTCCTTTCACCATCTCGCCAATTTAGTGAACGACACACCGCACCAGTTTGATCATAATAAATGATTTCATCAGTCCGAGGCGGTTCATTTTTAGTAGCACCGATAGGATAAAATTCTTCATTACCGCTGGCAAGACCTAAATGCATGGTTCCAGCAATTTTAGCAAGATCTTCGCCACCGCAAGGAACGCCATATTCCAGTGAAACGCTGTTGTAGAGATCAACCAGTGGGTTAATTGGGGTAAATGTTCTGCCCTGGGCTACGCGTTTGAGTAATGCTTCAATAGATGCACGAGCGCCCTTTTTCTTTTTAAATTGACTAAAAGCTTCCCGCCATTGGGCAATTACAGGATTATCTTTAAAGTCAGGTTCAGTTAAATATACTTGTGCTTTTTCTTCGGCTTGATTCAATATTTGTTGGTAGCTAGAGACATCGCTAGGGATGTGATTATCAATACCATTGACAACTAGCGTGAAAATTTTAGCTTCAGGAAAGATTTCCCAAAACTTTTGATCAACGACGAATGTTTCCATAATAGTTCCTCCTAAAAAAAGAGCACCTAGCAAACTCTACTAAGACCTAAAGAGTTCACTAAGTGCTATCGCCCGGTGGTGATTAAATATTTTAATTAACCTAAATTTTATTATAAAAATAATGGTAATTCAAGTTTCCCCTAAGGTTATTTTGCCCAGTTAGGCTGCTTCTTTGCGCCAGAATTTGGCAAGACTAAACAAAATAATGAATGTTAATAGGGCGGCAATCATTGAGATACGGTTGCTTGGGAGAATTAATAATAGAATAATCATGATAATGAAAAATGCTAAGGTTGCATAATCCCAGAATGGAAAGCCCGGCATTTTAAAGTCTGTTAATTCAGCAGAATTAGTCTTTTTGCGGTAAGAGATATGGGTTAAAAGCATCAAGCACCAAATAATAAGAAACATACTTGTAGAGGTTGATGAAATAAAATTAAAGGCCTCTTTACCGATAAGAATAATAACAAAGGGGGCCAGTTCCATTAATCCTGCTGATAAAAGCAGCGCATTTTGGGGTAGTTGCCGTCTTAAATGACCAAATGTCTGATTCCATTTTCCCTTGCCATTAAAAGTGACGGAAAACAGTAAACGTCCTGCGCTATACAAAATACTATTAGTTGAAGAGACGGCTGCGGAAATAACAACGAAGTTAATAATTGAACCAGCGTTGCGAATACCCGTAGCTGCGAGTGTTTGCACAAAAGGACTTGAATTGGTCGACACCTTATTCCATGGGATAGCGATTAAAATAGCAATAATGGCCAAAACATAGAATAAAATAATTCGCATTGGCACCTCATTGATTGCCTTTTTAATCGTTACCTTAGGGTTCTGTGCCTCGGCTGCAGTTAAACCAACAAGTTCAACACCGACAAAGCTGAAGATAACCATCTGGAAACCAGCGAAAAAGCCGTTGCTTCCCTGGGCAAAAAAACCACCATTGGTCGTTAAATTAGCTAGGGTGACAGGACCAAAACTGGTTTTGCCCCCAGTTAACAATAAATAACCGACTAAAATGACGAAAGCAATCACAGTTACGATTTTAATAATGGCAAAACTAAACTCGAGGTTGCCGAAAAGGCGTGCTGACAGCAAATTGATGCAAAGCAAAACCGCGATCGTAACAAGTCCTGGCACCCATGTAGGCAGATGGGGGAACCAGTATTGAAAATAAATTCCAAGTGCCGTCATTTCGGCCATTCCTAAAGTGACCCAGCTAATCCAATAAAGATAGCCTGAGATGAAGCCGATATTTTTGCCAAGATATTTTTTAATAAAGTCAATATAAGTATGTTTGGATAAGTCTGAAACGATTAATTCACCCAAAGCACGCATTAATAAAAATAAGAAAATACCAACAATAATGTAAATCAAAATAACGCTTGGACCAGCTCGGCGGATACTGTTACCAACTCCTAGGAAAAGCCCGGTCCCAATGGTTCCACCCAGCGCAATCAGCTGAATGTGGGCATTGGTTAGAGTTCGTTCATAACCCGAGCCTTTTTTTTCATCTTCATCGTTCATCAAATCACTCCAAATTCTATTTCTTTTTTTATATTACAATATTCGATTATAGCATTAGTATGAGAAGTTTGACTGCTAAAAGCTGAAAAAATTCTAAAATTTAATTTGTTTATTGCTAGTAAAAATGGCCGAATGCCTTGTTATTGTAGTATGATAAACTATATTAAATTATAATTAAGGAGGAATGCTGAATGTTTACTTGCTGTGAATTTGAGATTAATGGTTACGAAGTTAAATTGGCATTACCCGAAGTAAAATATGCGGACAAGCTCTATGACATAATTGCTCATGATCGCGCTGAACTAGCACATTTTTTACCTTGGGCGGGAAAAATGTCAGCGGTTGAAGATGAGGTCGATTTTATCAGGGCTATGCGAAATGATTTCGCGCAATACCGTAAGTTGCCGCTAGTCGTCTTGGTCAATGAACAGCCAGCCGGGATGGTCGATTTACATACTATTAAGTGGAAGAATGAAAGTGCCGAAATTGGTTACTGGTTGTCTCAAGTTTATCAAAAAAAGGGTATCATGACTGAAGCAGTCAGGCGACTAGTTGCTTTTTCTTTTAACGAACTCGGATTACATCAAGTCAAGCTTCTAGCGGACCACAACAACCTTGCCAGTAGAGCAATTGCTGAAAGA
The DNA here is from genome assembly GCF_026535895.1 of Lactobacillus sp. B4007. Classification (NCBI taxonomy): domain Bacteria; kingdom Bacillati; phylum Bacillota; class Bacilli; order Lactobacillales; family Lactobacillaceae; genus Lactobacillus; species Lactobacillus sp. B4007. Next base: position 77,833 of record NZ_JAFNPA010000005.1, on the reverse strand, counting down.
CTAAATTTTACGCATGTTGCGCTTTTAAAGGATGAAGTTAAGTATCACGGTAAGTTTTGCGATATGGATTTATACACCATGATTAAACAATAAGATGGTAAATAAAAAATTCACGACCAAACTAAGTTTAGTTGATCAGTGAATTTTTTTATTAATCTTCATAACCGTTTGGATGCTTTTGGTGCCATTGCCATGCGCTTGCAATCGTATCTTCAGCTGTTTCATGCTTAGGTTGCCAGTTTAAAATGGTTCTTGCCTTAGTCGAGTCAGCGACTAGGCTATCAGGATCGCCAGAACGCCTTGGTCCCATTGTGTAAGGGATGTCGATACCAGTAACTTGGCGTGCTGCTTGTAAAATCTCTAAATTGGAGTACCCGTGAGCAGTTCCGATATTAAATACATCAGATTGCTTGTTTTTAATTAAGTACTTTAAGGCCAAGATATGCGCATCGATCAGGTCATTAACCTCAACGTAATCACGGATATTAGTGCCATCTTTAGTATCATAGTCATTGCCAAAGATAGTAAACTTCCCGTCACCGGAAATGGCGCTGCGCAGAATATTAGGTACCAGATGGGTTTCAGGGTGATGATCCTCGCCAATTTCGCCGTTATTACCAGCACCAGCAACATTAAAGTACCGTAAAGCAATTGATTTGATGCCATCAGCCTGATCAGCCCAATGAATAATTTTTTCCATCATTACTTTAGTATCGCCATATGGATTGATTGGGTTCAGGGGTGATTCTTCAGTGATCGGCAACTTTTCCGGAATACCATAAGTGGCTGCACTTGAAGAGAAAATCAGATACTTAACCTTGGCATCATTCATTGCCTCAAGCAGGGCAATCATTCCCGCAACATTATTATCATAGTATTTGAGGGGCTTTTTCACTGATTCAGGGACTAAAGAGTAAGCGGCAAAGTGCATTACTGCGTCAATTTTTTCATTACGTAAAATTTGGCTAACTAAGAACTTATCTTCAATATCGCCTTGATAAAATTTGGCTTGAGGGTCAACTGCTTTTCTATGTCCGGTATATAAAGCATCAAGAACGACTACTTCATAGCCTTGTTTAACCAATTCACTGACTGCCACAGAGCCAATATAGCCAGCACCACCAATAACTAATATGCGCATAATTACCTCCATTGAATATATGTAGTTAACTTGATTTTAGCATAGAATAGGAGCGAATTTCAGTTTTTTCTAAATGATAATTGACAGCAAAAAAATTTTGCAATAGACTTACTTTTAGTAAGATGAATAGAAAGAAGTAGGCAAATGATTCATAATTCAACAATTAATAAGCAAATTAATCATCGTTCGATCCGAAAATTTAAGGATAAAAGTTTAGATTCTGAGCAATTAACAACTTTGTACACAGTTTTTCAACACACAGCAACTAGTATGTTTATGCAAAACGCTAGTTTACTGCATATTACTGATCAAGCTAAGCGGGAAAAGATTAGGGAACTTTGTGGTCAAAAATATGTTGGTGCTGAAGGTGATTTGTTTATTTTTATTGTTGACCTTTACCGAAACCAGCAAATTCGTCAACAGCTTAATAAGGACGATGGCCGCGTTCATACGACGGATATTTTTTTCCAGGCAATGGAAGATACGCTTCTGGCTTGGCAAAATGTTGCTAATGCGGTCGAAAGCATGGAATTGGGTTATGTTCCGCTGGGGACAATTAATGATCATCCCCTTGAAATGCTTGCTGAACTTGACTTGCCACCACTAACTTTTCCAGTCTTGGGGATGCAGGTCGGTATCCCAGATCAAGAACCGCAGTTAAAACCGCGTTTGCCTCTAGAATTTACTACTTTTGAAAACGAATATCCCCGGGACTTTAAAGTGGACAAATTGCGCGACTATGATCAAGTTGTCACCACTTATTATGATTTGCGTGATTCCAACAAACGAATTGATTCGTTTACCAAGCAAATCACCGGTGCAAAATTAGATAATAAAACGACTGACCGGGACCAACTGCCGGAACTGCTTCATCAACAGGGCTTATGCCTAGATTGGAAGTAGGCAATTAAACCTATTGCTGTAAACAAGCAATAGGTTTTTTGTCTGGCAATATTAAAGAAAGTCCGACATTTAATTGCACGTTTTTTTTAGTTTTGGTATAATTTGAATGTTGCAAAAATTGCTGATTTAGCTCAGTTGGTAGAGCGTTTCCCTCGTAAAGAAAAGGTCGCCAGTTCGATTCTGGCAATCAGCATAAATTTATCGTTTAATATTTCAAAGCCTTTCAAATGAATCCTATTAGGACAGCATTTGAAAGGTTTTTGTTTGTTTTGAAAAATCATGAAATAAGTTTGATTTTAAGTAAATAGGCACACCAATAGACGCGCGAAGGGTGAATATGTTTGTAGTGTGTTTAAGTGAGTGAGAGTGTTCTAAATAGTATGATGGGCAGGCTGTAATTGCCTGCTTTTTTAGTTTGCGGGTTAAACCTGTATTTTACATAGAATCAAAAAAAGGATAAAATTTAATTGAAATTATATGAGGAGAAAAGGCTTATGTTGGCAGATATAATAACTAAACTTATTAGAAAAGATGAAGATGAGTATCACGATTTTAAAGAAGAATGGTACGTTCAAAATAAAAAAGATGAAATGATAAAAGACATATTTAGCTTCGTTAATACGGCTCACCATCATGATTGCTATTTAATAATGGGCGTTAAAAACGATCGCAACCATACTATAGTAGGCGTTGAAAAAGATGAAAATAGATATAATACGCAAAATTTAACAGATTATTTAGAGCATTTACCTATTGCTAATCATGAAACTCCTGTTGTAAGGGTGGAATCCTTACCGATAAAAAAGCATACTATAGATGTGATTATTATAAAGGATTTTAATCAAGTACCAGTATATTTAACAAAACAATATCGTCCTAAAAAGTGTGAAAATAGAATTCAACCAGGACAGATTTTCTGTAGATTAAATGATACTAATACGGCAATAAATCAAACTGCCAAAGACTATCAGGTGGAAAAATTATGGAAAAAAAGGTTTAGATTAGATTTACCACCTAAAGAGCAATATAAATATAAACTTTCGGATATAACTAATTGGGAATACTCTGAGGATGGAGAAAAAAGGTTTTTATATGAATTTGATCCTGATTATTGCATGTATTTGGTGGATGATATTGATAAGGCCCCGCGTCATAAAATACAGTCATATTCCTTATCACAAAACAGAGCCCGTGTAAACTGGGAAACACTAAATTTGATGTATAAAGATCGTTTGATAAAAAGTTTCACAGTAGTGTATTTAGATCAATATAGATTTCTCACTGTTTATCCACAAGAATCTTGCTTAGAATCAAACTATAATTCTATGTTGGTTTATAGATATATTCTGGCTGATTCAATTGATTCCTATGTAGAAGAATTTTTGTTAAATCAGAAGAATGCTTCTTCTCCTTCACCAGACAGTTTCCAAAAAGATAAGCTTCTAGAAAGTATTGTAGTTTTTAAGGATATCGAACAAAAAAATATTATTGATAAAGAGTTGAAAAAGGATATATCCGTAATTAGAAAAGAAGTAAAGCCAAAATCTAGTCAGCTGAATCCAATCCAGAAAAAAGTTAAACTAGAATTTAAATATGAAGATGAAGTGTCTATCAATGAGATAACTGCAGCATGCCAAGAATTTAATCTTGGAGTATATATAAATAAATCCAAATTTCTAAGATAAATGAAGTTAACTCAACCCTATAAATTGCTACATTTTCAGCAATAAAAAATAATATAAGAACGCTATATGTAACTTCAAAAAAGATCATGAATCGAGAATTGTTCCAATGAAAGATAGAGAAATAGAGCTATAATACCAATTAATTATAACGGATATGAATTTAAACTAATGCCTGGTCCGCATAATATATTGCATAGAGAAGTTTGCAGAAATTTGCTCCAAAATTTGCGGGTAGCTCTAAATTACTTTGTATAGGTGACAGAGAATAGAAAGACTTAAAATTTGATAGGGCTTTAACACATGTCTTGGGCTTTCCTATGAATATGTATGAATCAATACCAGATATTATCTTGCACCAAGAAGAGAAAAATTGGATATTTTTAATTGAGTGTGTTGCATCAACTGGACCTATGTCAGTAGATAGAGTTGAAAAATTAGAAAAGCAAAAGCATATAAAGGAAATTCAGGTTTAGTATTTGTTACAGCATTTCAGGATTGGAGGGAATATAAAAAATTTGTAGAAAGTATTACGTGAGAAATAGAAATATGGATAGCTGATTTTCTAGATCACATGATATATGAATGGGAATAAATTCATAGACCGTACGATAGTAAGTAATTTTTATATTTATTTTAGGTATGAAACTATTTGGTAAATTCAACTTATCTGACCAATGTAAATGCCACAGAAAAATAAACATTAAGAATGAGAAGGTATGAGCGAAGAGTAAAGTCTAAATGTGAAGGGGCAAATTAACAGCTGCTTCGGAATGTGCAGCCTTATGAAGAAAAATGGGTTTTGTCGTGTAAGTTAAGCCCGAGGTAATAAATACATTTTAATTGATAATAAGAAATATAGAATAATTGTATTTATTAACAACATGGGAAGTAGAGATAGCATTTCAGAAAGAATAATCATTAATTATATGAAAAAGGCCGGAAGTCTCCGGCTTTTTTCATATAATTAAATCAAATTCATAAAATTGCGAATCATTATTGAATTGAGGTCTTTAAAAATAATTTTATTTGGATTTGATAGGTTCTGACATAGCTCAATTTTTAATTTATTTAATGTTTTTTCATTATTCATAGTCAGCATAATTAATTCCTGAGCATGACCCAAAAGCTGATTATGATAGTGATCATAGAGACTAATCAAGTTATTGTTTTTACAACTTCTGTATTTTGCATTGATATCTAAAATAAGTTGACTAATTAGAATTAGAGTTAGTGTCTTCAGTGAAGTTTTCTTATTGTATAGTCCTTGATACAAATCATACTTAGTTTTTATACAGTGGTTGTTAACATGAGTGAACTTCAAAAAATTTTGCTTTGAATCGTATCTACTAATGATTTTTGGGATGGTAAACAACAAAGTGTCTAAAACACTTTGATTATTAGGAAAAAGCAATTTTTTCCAAGCTGCTGAGCTTCCATACTGTATCTTAGAAATTATTAATAATTCAATTCCTGTTGGCCTATAACCCTTTGCCAAATGCATGATTCTTAATTCATCTTCTTCATTTTTATCAATATTTCGGTATCTTTCCTCCTCTTTCAGTGAATTGATTATTTCAGCAAATTCTCTATACGTGATGTTTAGATGGCTTAGATATTGAATCAAACCATTTTGATTGGTGTGCTCCATGTATGATTACAATGCGCATTGATATGTCCTCCTTTAATTTAATTGGTACCTATAATAACGATATATCCTTTTTGATTTTTTGGGGCTGTGGCTCTATATTATGAAAAATCCCATTTAATAGCTTTAATCATGCTTTTAATTTATAAAAATAAAAAAATGTCAATACCGATTTTTATTACTTCTATAGAGGGATAGAAAAAGGTATTTTTTATTTGTTTCATTATAGATTAAATAAAAAGCAAGGTCATGACCGATTTGTAACCAATAATATTTAGGAGGACAAATTTTGGCAGAAATAAAAAATACTTCAAATAATAAGCTAATAATTGATAACCAGAAAGAGAGTACAAGCAAAATACATGACAAAAATATTTCTACTCTTTCTGACAGTCATTTAAACAAAAACTCCCTAATTCAATCCTACATGGAAATGGAATTAGAGAGGGTAATGGGTAATTACTTCGTATTTGATAACCTTGAATACCAGGAAGCTCCTGACTATAACGATAGTAACAAGATTAATAAGGCAACCATTTATGCAGTTAAGGTAATCAGTAAAAAAGCGGCGCTGCCATTTGGTTCGATTATTAATGTAAAAGTAAAGGATACTGAACCACTTTTCACAGAACATGAAATTGAAAACATCACCGCAACTGCTTTCTACAAGGCATTAATAGATGTCAAGGAGGCTAGTTAATAATGATCAATAATAAATTAGAATATGATACGCAATATCCATGGGGTATTAGTCCAATGAGTTTTGGAATCGTAGCATTTCCGTGGATATTTTGTGTGATGGTTTTTTGGCTAATATCAAGTATGAATGGTGATAGCAACTTCGTGGTTGCATTATTGATTGCTATGATTCCCATATTCATATTATTAATATACGAATTCAATCGATTGAAGAACTTTGGCTGGCTAGTTACTGCAATTCAAAATGTAGTCAGTTCTGCTAGACTAATCAAGGAAGTAAATCCACCATATCGAACAATCTTTGGCTATAATAAAGTGCAAAAGGGGCCAATTTTTGAAATTGAACAAATTAATGAAAATAGGTATTCAGTAACGTACATCCCTAATGGGTGCCCCAATCAAACCACCGACTTATTGCCATTATTGCAGGCCGAGCTTCCACAATGTATAGTACTGTTGAATGACTGTCTACCAAAAAAGTACATTATTATAACTGGGGGTAGGAATTAACGTGTGAAGGAATGTGTACTTAACTATACTTTGTTAGCAATGTTAAACAGCGACAAAGAGGTTTAGAATATAATGTAAGTGTTTACACAAATTAAGGAAAGTGTTACTGTAACTACATAAAAGTTATTTCGTTAGAGTTAACAAGCTAGATAGGGGGCTTGAATGATGAAATGGCAAATCAAACCAGTTACAGTAGAGCAAAAATTACCTGCACTGTTTAATAAGAGGGGGCATTTTGCTAATTCAACATACTTGATTTCGTTGAAAAATGGTTTAACACTGGATGTAAGTAAATATCCTGAATTAAAAAAGTTGGGATATTGGATCGTACCTGGAGATTGCACCAATTTGCGTGTCTGGTCACCAAAGGCCCAGCCCGAATTAGCGAATAAGTTTTGTGAAATAACGGGACTAAAACAGTCGGATTTTGATATCGGATCAATCGCTGGTTTGTGGTATTTGTATTAAATAATTTGTAGATAATAAACCCCATAATTAGGACTTCTAATTATGGGATTTTTTGTTTTAAGAGAAGACTTAGTACAAAAAACACACAGCTTTAATCGCTGTGTGTCAGATAACTTCTTAATAGTTTAGTCTTTTTACTTTTTTCTCAATAACATTGACTAAGTGATAAAAATTTAAGCGTAATAGTCAATGATTGCTTTTAAAGTTTTGGCGGCGTCTTTTTTACCAGTGCCTTCTTCGTAATATCGCCTGAATCGCGCATCCCCTACATACATATTTGCCAGCTCCTTATGGGCTTTAGATGAGTATTGTCCGGTTGGCCACATGGCTAACAAATATTTTTGATGAAGATTAAAAAGATGTTGAGCAGCTGCTTTCGTAACATCCAGTTTCCCAACTAAAGGCCTTAACTCTATTAGTATTTGCTTCTTAATATCTTCTACATGATTGAAATCTTTTTCTGAAAATGAACAGAATTTTTCTTTACTAGCATCGATTGTTTCATCACCATAATTAGAGCGAATTTCTTTGCCGTACTTCTTTTCATTGTCAACAATTGCTTGAGCCTTAAGCGCTGTGAATTTTTCTACATCGTTCATTTGAGTTTTTCCTTTCATTACTGCAAGTGTTTTGTCTAAGGAAATAATCAGATCGTTCAACCGCTTTTGTTCATTAACAAGCTTTTGCCGCTGACTTTGCAGAGTCACGAGTTGCTGTTTTTGTGAGCTTACCATTACTTGTTTAATTTGTGCTAACGGTAAATCAAACAATTTTAAGAGCATTATCTTTTGTAGTTGATCAACTTCGGTTTCTTCATAATAACGATAATTGTTTTCTGGATCTCTTCGCGCTTTTAAAAGACCACACTTATCATAGTAACGTAATGTTCTGGTAGAAATACCTGCTAACTTGGCTAAGTCGTTTATTGAATATGACATGATTAAATCCCTCACTTGCAAAACAAAGTATAATCTTTGACGTTACGTCAAGGTCAAGAAAAAGCAAACTAATTTAATGCACATTAAAATGGCGCTAATAATAGGGTTTTACTGCATTTTCGGTTACTTAAAGTCTATTAGATATTTCCCGCAATAGTAAGGGTAACAGTAAAAAAAGCCATTTTCTTACAAAATAGCTTAACTAAAATAATTGCAAGATTTTTTGCTGAGCCTCACGGCCTTCTTTTATCCAAGTCTTAATCTTATCATTGTCGACGCGATAAACCGGGGCACTAATACTAAATGCTCCAAAAATATGATCGTTTTTTACCAAAGAAAAGCCAATACAATAGACGTTGTCCTGATTTTTAATTAGGGTAGAGAGCCAGCTAACTTTTTCTGTTACCTCAAAAAACATGTAATTCATTATTCATTTCTAACTTCATATCTCGTTAACTATCCACTTTTTCTTGAATAGTGAATTTGGTTATTTGGTTTTCAGATTAAGCAAAAAATAGTGCAAAATTACTAAGCAAAACAAGCAATTCACTAATTTTGCTGGTTATAAAATCGATGTCTGCGTGTTAGCAAAGACTAACCAAGATAAAAGACATAGTCCAAAATAGGACTATGTCTTTTTCATATACTAGTAATTAAGTTCTTTACTAATTAACCACATTAAGCTCTTTGCCTGCTAAAAAGGCCTTCAGGTTATCAATGGCGATTCCTAGTAGCCGATCACGCGTTTCGCGCGGTGCCCAAGCAATGTGGGGTGTGATGTAGCAGTTCTTTGCCGTTAATAACGGACTGTCAGTAGGAATTGGCTCCTTGGTGGCAACATCAACACCAGCTGCCCCAATTTTGCCATTATTCAAAGCGTCGGCAACATCTTGCTCGTTAATTAAGCCCCCGCGTGCTGTATTAAGTAATAGAACGCCATCCTTCATCTTGGTAATTGCTTCTCGGTCAATCATTTCGGTTGTTTCAGGTGCTTGTGGCACGTGAAGACTAATAATGTCGGCTTGTTGATATAATTCATCCAGACTAACTTGTTTGACGTAGTTTGGAAGGTTTGTTTTTGGCCGATGATTATAAAAAATGACCTTCATTGAAAAGGCGTGAGCAATTTCGGCGACTTTTTGTGCGATGCTACCAAAGCCAATTAGACCCATTGTTTTACCTTGCAGTTCGATTAATGGTTTTGCCCAGAAAGTAAAATCAGGATTGCTGCTCCAGCGGCCCTCGTGAACCAGTTTATTGTGCAAACCAACTTGGCTAGTAATTTCAAGTAAAAGGGCGAAAGTGAACTGTGCTACTGCGTCCGTGCCGTAAGTTGGAATGTTAGTGACGGGGATGTTAGCTGTCCGTGCAGCTGCAGTATCAATCACATTGTACCCGGTAGCTGTGACGCCAATGTATTTAAGATTAGGTGCTTTGGTGATAACACTTCGATTTAATGGTGTTTTATTAGTTAACACTATTTCAGCATCACCGATTCTGTGCAAAATCTCGGCATCATCATTGACTGGTGTTCGATCATAAATGGTACATTCGCCCAACTGCTTAAGGGGTGTCCAATCAAGGTCACCGGGGTTTAAGGCATAACTATCCAAATTCACAATTTTCATTTTTAAACCTCATTTGTTCATTTTTAATCTCTAGTTTACTACAGTTTGAAAAAGTACCAACTATGAAACAGTTCAATATAGTCTAATACTACAATTTGACAGTAAAAATAGATAATTTTACAATGAATTAGTGTTCTGCTTTTTTAGCTTTTTTTATATATAGTTTAGTTATTTGGGTAAAAGATAAAGTGGGAGAAGAAGTTTTATTATCCAATACTGCTATTCCAGATTTTGGGAGCTGATGAAAGTAGTTAATAGACATATAATGTTGTTATAAATGTAAGGAGCAAGTAATGAAAAAGTGCCCTAATTGTGGTGCCCTAATGGAAAATGGGGTTAATTTTTGTACTAAATGCGGTAGTGATTTACGTTCAATTACGTTAGAAAAAGACCCGGAGCAGGCTACTACTGCAACTGAAAAAACTGCGCCAGTTGTGGCTGAAGTTAATCAGCAGCATGTTAATTCTGGTAGCTATTTGCAAAATTATTGGGAATGGCTGGTTGAATCATGGAAACATCCCGCAGACAGCAATTTAACTGCTCAAAGCTGGTACGGCTGGTTAACAATTTTAATTGAAGATGTTTTATTTGTTACTGGATTATATTTCTTTGCCAAGTCAGTTATTACCGGTGCAATTGGCTTAGTCAATCATTTCGGAGTCGATACCAGAGGTTGGGGCAATTTTGATATTTCTTTCAGCATTGTCTTTCGGGTATTTTTAATCGTCCTAATTTTCCAAGTGATTGTGATTGCTAGTCACTTTGCGGCCTATAAATTTATTTATGATGAGCAAGTTCATCTACTAGATTTTGTCAACCACGGGATTCATGCTAGTAACCTAAATTTGATTTTGACGGTCATTTTCTTTTTATTAATGGTTTTAGGGCTTAACAGTATCAGATTTACTTTATTTTTAGTTTTACTATTATTTGTTTTATTCTTTATTGGTCAAGAAGTTGCCTTACTAGCAAATGATGGTGCTCGACGGGACAAAGCATATGGCGCTTTGCTTGCTTTTGGCATTATTTTTGTTTGTAGTTTGATTATGAACTCGCTTATTTATAATTCCGTTTTACGGTCAGTTTTTAATCAAATTATTTCAGGTTTTAATGGTTCAATGTAGATGGTGTAAAGATGAATAAAAATGAATTTTGTCCAAATTGTGGACGACGAATTAACGAAAACGAGGAGTTTTGTTCCAACTGTGGCGCAAAGCTATCTAATAATAAGCAAAGCCGGCAAGAATACCGAACGGATCAGACTCACCGGCAAGCTGCTAACAATAATTCGCAAAACCAAGTACAGACTGTGAATAATCCGCGCCAGCCGATGAAAAAGAAAACTAAGGTAATTTTGAGCATTGTGGGCGTTTTAGTTGTTGCTTTCATTGCTTTTTATGCTTGGGGATCAAATCATTATCAACGGAAAAATCAAGTTGATCAGATTACTGCGTATTTAAAAAATCCGCGGGAAAACTTAGCAGATTATGTTACTTCGGATAATCCTAGTGTGCATGTCACTAATGCGGCTTTGAAGCCAACGCAAAATTATTATTTTGATCATAGTAGCGATGCCGATAAGATGGCAGAAGCTTTTAAATATGGTGATACTTATGAAGACGTTTCGTTAGTACAGTCAGGACGGTATTTACTGCTTTTCCCTAAATATACGTTAAAATTTAAGACTTTTACGCCGCATATTAAGACCAATCATGCCAATTCGACGATTTATGTTAATGATGAAAAAATTGGCGGGGTTAATGGTAGTGGTGAAAGTTATTATAAACAGGTACAGCCGCTTTTTCCTGGAAAATACCATATTGTAGTTAAGTCAACTGCTGCTGGTCATAAGTTAACTGCTGATAAAAGCGCCAATATTTTTTCAAATAGTGCAATTAATATGAATATCAAGACCGTCAATTTTACGGTTAAAAGCTCTCCTGGTGCGGATGTTTATATTAACGAGAAAAAGGTTGGTACGCTAGATAAGAGCGGTGAAAAAGTATTTAAAGAATATCCTGCTACGGATGACATGAAGATTTATGTCATGATGAAAGTTGACGGCAAGGCAATCAGATCAAAGGTAATTGATTATGATGATTTAGGCTTTGATGATGACGATGATAGTAGTAGCAATGTCGTTAAGCCTGAATGGCCTGGCTTAATCAGCGAGGATGATGCCGAAAGTATCTTGGAAGACAACTTCGAAGATCCAGATGAAGATGCATTTGTTGGTGGCGCGGAGAATAAGGGTTACCAAGAACTGCATGAGCAGATCGGAAACTTTAATGATAATGACGAGATAATTTCTTATGATATGGATTGTAGCATTGTTTCCATTTCTCCTGCGCCAGATAATAGTAGTAATGTTGTCTATAAGATAACTTACACTTTTGAGCATGATGATTATGAGCATAAACAAGTAATGCTTTATTCTGGTTGCGTGTTCCACCAAAATGGTGATGGCGATGATGCTTCACAAAAAATCAAATCTATCGGTAATGGGAAAATTATTAGCGATAAGAAGTATAATAACTAAACTAATAAGTGCATCACATATGATGCGCTTATTTATTTTCAAATTAAATTAGTCGAAAATAAGTACATATTACTAATTGAATATAGGACTGATAAAAAGTTAATTAATAACGATCTGTCAAAATATGTGGAGCTGCGTATTTGTTATAAATGTTTCTAAGGTAGTAACATAAAGTAAATTGCCGAAAATAAAAAAATCATCAATCTATTAAACTTCAAAATGCTAGGAGAATTTAAAATGAGCAAATTGCTTATGACTTATCGTGAAAAAAGCAATTATATATTGAGCAGTCACCATCTTATAAAAAAACTAGTCAGCCGGCAGAACAAGAAGAAGATGGGTTTGATGAATTTTAAAAAGCTCATACAAAAATAATGATAAAAAGAACATCCTATTTCGTGAAATTCAAAATAGGGTGTTTTTTGTTTTGTCTTTTTATTCACATAGTGTATTGGCTTTAAGCCTTTAGATAAAATAAGTTACATAATTGGCTAAGACGCCCTATTTTATTCACTTGATTTCGCTTACATAAGTTACAAAAGGTTACATTAATTTACTATTATTATCAAATATTGAGGTTAAAACTAAAATGTATTGTGAAATATGTAATTAAGTAGGAGGAGAAAGATGAATATTGCGAAAGCGATTCAAGTGACATTTTCCAATGCTGCGATAGTTAGCTCAATAACGTCAACAATTTTTATTATTTTATTGGGCTTTTATTTACGTAAGCGTAATATCTTTACAGAAAAGTATGGTAAGCTTTTATCTAAGATTGTTTTAACAGTTGCGCTTCCGGCTTTGGCATTCAACTCATTTATGCAACCGATTAATGGCGAAACTTTTTCGCAAGGGATGAATGTGTTAATTTGGGGAATTGCAATTTATATTATTTTGATTTTGGTAACCCCAATTTCTTATGCCAAGTATCCTAAAGATAAACGAGATGTTCTAGCAATTTTAACCACTTTTGGTTCGACAACCTTTTTTGGGATTCCAATTGTTGGTGCGGTCTTTGGCACCAAGGGTATTATGTATAGCTCGATTTTTAATATTGGCTACCGGATCTTTTTATATTCTTATGCCTATATTAAGATGTCTGGCTTAAAAATGAAGGCAAGCAATATCAAAAAAATGTTTGTCAATCCGGTCGTAATTGCTACTTTTTTGGGACTGATTATGTGGCTAGTGCAAAATTACATGCCACAGGTAGCTGTAAGACAAGCTGTTAATGGCGTAATTAATCCTGGTGCACCAATAATTAAGGTTGCCTTTTACCGAATTGATCAGACTGCAATTTGGCTGTACAAGCCACTGCAATATCTGGCTAATCTAGCATCACCACTTGCTTGGCTATCAATCGGTGCTACCTTAGGTTCGACTTCATTTAAAAAAGCTGCAGAAAACAAGACTTCTTGGTACTACAGTTTTAATAAGGTTGTCTTGGTACCACTGCTTAACTTGGTAATATTGGTCATCTTAAATGTGACTAACATCTTACCGATTAGCTATGTTGCCTTAGGTACAATCATTATTATGATGGCTACTCCAACCGCTGCCGTTGCTTCGTCTTATGCGATTAGCTTTGATCGTGAAGCGGTCTTATCGTCCAATGCATCCTTTGTATCGACAATTTTGGCGGTAGTGGCAATGCCATTTTGGATCGCTTTTCTCGGTGTTCTTAGTCAAAGCGGATTATTTCATTAATTAGGAGGTTTTTATGTTTAAAATTGTTGCTTATGGCGTACGTGAAAATGAAGTAGATTACTTCAAGAAATTAAATAAATATCATTATGATGTGCAATTGGAATCTGAATTGTTAACTCACGATAATATTGAAACTGCTAAAGGCGCAGATGCTGTTTTGTTACGTGCCAATTGTAAGGCAGACGCACAAAACTTGGCAAAATTAAATGAGTGGGGCATTAAATACGTCTTTACTAGAACGGTCGGCTTTAACCATATTGATCTTAAGGCCGCAGCCAAATATGAAATGAAAGTTGCTCGCGTTCCGGCATATTCACCATACGCTGTAGCCGAATTGGCAATGACCCTAGGAATGATGCTCTTTAGACATACCGCCTTGGCAACCGATTTGACCAGGCAAGGAAACTTTAGTGTTTCGACCGCCACTTTTTCTGGGGAAGTTCATTCAAGTACTGTGGGAATTATTGGAACTGGTCGAATTGGTGCGACTGAAGCGCAGCTATATAGCGGAATGGGAACTAAGGTTTTGGGCTATGATCCTTACCCAAGCGACTTTGCTAAACAATATGTTGAATTTGTTGAGCAGGATGAATTGCTGGCAAAATCAGATATTGTTTCAATCCACGTGCCGTATTTCCCAGGTCAAAATGATCGTTTAATTGATGCGGACTTTTTAAAGAAAATGAAACCAACTGCTGTTTTGGTTAATACGGCGAGAACACAACTTGCTGATTATCCTGCTATTATTAAGGCAATCACACAAAATCAAATCGCTGGTTTTGCTAGTGATGTTTTACCAGACGAAGTTGAAGTGCTGGGACATGATTTTAAAGGCAATATCACTAATGAACTGACTAAGCAGTTAGTTGATTTATATCCTAAGGTTCTACTAACTCCGCACATTGGTTCTTACACAAGTCCAGCTTTAACCGATATGATTGCTGTCAGCTATGAAAACTTCCACCAAGTCTTAGAGACAGGCAAGACCGATAATGACGTTAAGTTAGATTAAGTTAATACACAAAAAAGCGAGCTATCAGCTGATAGTTCGCTTTTATTTATTAGCTTTATAAAGTTTAATTGGTCGACCTACTTTTAGGTAATGTGTTTTGATTGTTAATTCATTAGTTTTTACTAAATAGTCTAAATACTTTTTCGTGGTAATCCGCGAGAGTTTAGACTTCCGGGCAATCTCCTGATTAGAAAAATAATCGGGTGTTTCTGCAATGACCGCCTTTATTTTGTTAAGGGAAAAATTTGATAGTCCTTTGGGCAAGGAGGTCATTTCTTTTTCTCCAGCAAAATCTTGCGTAATGAAAACCTGATCGAGTTCAGTTTGCGATAATTGTCGATCCTGGTTTAATACCTCGTTATATTTTAGAAAATGCTCAATTGCCTTATGGAATCGCTCAAAAGAAAATGGTTTTACCAAGTAATCGAGTACGCCATAGTTTAACGCCTGGTTAACGCTTTGGCTATCTTTAGCAGCTGATAACATGATTACATTCGGATGGAGATTGTGTTCAATAAATAAGTGAAGAAGTTCAGTACCTGAAATTTTGGGCAAATAAATATCGAGTAGGACCAAATCAAGCTGCAATTTTTGCGCAAGTGCTAATGCCTTGTCTGCCCTATCTACCTGATAAAGCCTCATTTTTGCAGGCGGAATTATTTTCATTAGGTACTGTTTGTTAATTGAACTGACCATGGGGTCATCTTCCACAATGAGAATCTGTAACATTTTTACTCCTCGCTGTTAATCGGTAATTCAAGATAGAAATTGCTACCATGTGGGTTACAAGGTGTAATGTCAATATAGCCGTGATGATTATCGACAATCTGCTTAACCAGCATTAAGCCGTAACCATGATCTTTACCTTTAGTAGAATATTTTTGCTTAAAAAGCTGTTCTCGGACAGCGGGCGCAATACCACTACCGTTATCGGTCACTTCGATAATCAGGGTTGTACTCTCGAAATCATAATTAAGTTCGAGTTTAATGGTACCACTGGTATCAATGGCAGCTAAGGCATTGTCGATTAAGTTACCCAATATCTTGATCAGATCAAGATTTAATTGGTCTGAAACAATTACTTGTGGCAGATAGGAATCAGGAGTAAGTGTCAAAGTCACTTTTTGCTCTTTAGCCTGATTAATTTTACCGGTTAAAAACCCGACTAAAGCTGGTGATTCAATCTGCTGGTTTAGCTGGCCAAACTCTTGCTGGTAATTGGCGTTAACTTTGCCAATAAAATTAGTAACATTATCATATTGCTTTAATTCAATCATACCGTAAATTGCCTGTAATTTATTGCGAAATTCATGCGATTGCGCTCTAAGCGCTTGAATGTATTGCTCACTTCCAGCTAATTGTTCAGACAGTTTTTGGTATTTGGATTGATCTTGTAGTAGAGCAATTTGGCCATAAGTTTTGTCATGATAAACTAGCCTACTAGTGGATACAATGTATTCTTTAGCGTTAATTAAGAGCGGAACATTGGTCTTATTTTGTGAATGATTATGATTAAAAATTAGTTTAGCTAAATTGGAATCTAGTGCAGTACCCACTTTAACTGCTGGAAATGTTTTTTTAGCTAAATAATTGGTTGTAATTACGATGTTTTGTTCATTAACAGCAATTAAGATTTCATCAATACTATCAATAATAGCGTGTAGTTCCGTCAGCTTGGTAGCAATTTCATCTGGTTCCATATTAAAAAGAGATTTTTTAATCCTTTGCGCTAAAAAAAGTGCCAAAATTATGCCAGCACATAAAGCAAATAATGAACCAAGAATAACCGCTTTTTGAGCAGATAAAATTGCCCGGTTAATTGAGCTATCGGTTAGGCCAACGCAGACAATGCCAACTTGCTGTTTGTTCTTGAAAACAGGAACAAAGATGCGGTAACCCGTTCCTAAAATACCTTTGCGATGTGAGTAATGGCTTTTACCAGTGCTTGATTTTTTAGCATCTTGCGGTGAACTAAATTTTTTGCCGATCCGACTAGTATCAGGGTGGGAGTAGCGCATTAAATTCCGGTTTAGAATTACAACGAAATCAACCCGAGATGCCTGTGTGATTTGATTGGCATATCTTTGTAATGAATTATTTTTGGTGGGAAGGGGATGCTTACTTAAAGTGCTCTTAACATTTTCGTCCTGAGCAGCAATTCTAGCAACTCCAGCGATTTCTTCTTTAATTATTTGCCTTTGATTCTGTTTGACATGGTAGGAGGCAATGCTTCCAGCAGTAACAACAAAAATAACTGTTGTTAAAAAAACTAATAAAACAGACTTGGTCCTTAAGCTAAAGCGTGATTTTCGTGGCATGTTTTTCCTTTTTATATCGTTACAACTTATTACAACTAGTATAAACTACTAAAGAAGAAAAATAGTTTTACCTAAAGTAAGATTTTATTAAGTATCTGTTTTTAAAACTAATTTCGGACGGAAGTTTATGGCCCGCTGTAAACTTCATTTTTTAAATAAAGAAGAAATAGTTGGTTAAACTTTAATTTTGCTGTTTATTTGTAAGAAAGAAATTGATTTAATAATTTTTGAACGACATGATCTAGAATAGATTTAGGAAGAAGAAGCAACTTGCTGTTAATTACTCTTAGTTTGTTTATCAAACATGTTCAAACATTGACAAACAAAAAAGAACAATTATACTAAAGGTGAACTAAGTTAGTTGCTTAATCTAGTTTAAAAAGTAGGTAACCAATGCTAAAAAGTGAAAGATTAAAAAATATCTTGCAAATAGTTAACACGCAAAAATTTGTTACAGTTGATGAACTAGCACAAGCGTTAAAAGTTTCTGACATGACAATTAGACGTGATCTCAATGAATTGCATAAGGTAAATAAGATTTTAAGAGTTCATGGTGGTGCTCAGCAGTTAACAGATCAAAGTAGAATTGAGAAGAGCTATCAGCAAAAGCGTGAAATCCATATTAAGGAAAAAATCGAAGTTGCAAAGCGTGCCTGTAATTTGATTCATGAAAATGATTCTATTTATGTAGGACCAGGGACGACTTTGGAATTGATGGTTGCTAATTTAAAGGTCAAGCATCTGCGGATTGTTACCAATTCGCTGCCTGTTTTTGAAGCAGCCAAAAATAATCTAAATAATTATGACTTAATTATGGTTGGCGGTTCTTACCGCCGAATTAGTGGTGCTTTTTTGGGCGCTCTAGCTAATAGTGAACTGGAGACGATGTCATTTTCTGTTGGCTTTGTAGGAGTTAATGGCATTAAAGATGCTTCTATGACAACAGCTAACTTAGAAGAGGGCCAAACCGAAGAAGTCGGGCTAGATCGTTCACAAATAAAATTTGTGGTAGCTGATTATACTAAGCTTGACCACAATGATTTTCATGAATTTTATGATTTGCGCAAGGTCGACGGTCTGATTACCAACCATGGAATTGAGCCTGAATTGGAAAAACATTACAGTCAATTTACAACTATTTATAAGTAGTTGTTAGGGAAAGGAGACTTAGCGATGAAGGTGGTCATTGGCAGTGATAAAGGTGGTTTTGATTTAAAAGAAAAGGTTAGAAAGTATCTTGAAAGTCATGACTATGAAGTTTTGGACGTAACAGAAAAGCCAGCAGAGGACTTTGTTGATTCGAGCTTAAAAGTTACGCATGAAGTACTTGATAATGGTATTAAAAAGGCAATTATGTTTGACGAGTATGGGGTCGGTTCTGCCATGGCTTCCAATAAAGTTAAGGGCATGGTTACCGCAAACGTTAATGAAGAGCGGACCGCTCATATGACGGCAATGCACAATGGTGCAAAGGCAATTGCACTTGGCAGCGGAATAGTTGGTGAGCAACTAGCTTACTCAATTGTTCAACATTATCTTGATACAGACTATGCTGGTGGTCGTCACCAAGTTCGGCTCGATATGCTAGAAAAAATGATTTAGGAGGGATAGGCAAATGTTAGATAATGATCGACCTCAACCAGAATACGTTGATCCTAAAATTGATCAGCAAAAAGTAATCGCTCTAGGAAACGACCATATTGTTACCGCAGTTAAAATGGCAATCTCTGATCACTTAAAGGCGGAAGGCTACCAGGTAATTGATGAAGGAACCCACGATAATACTAGGACGCATTATCCAATCTACGGTAAACGGGTTGCCGAGGATGTTTCTTCTGGCCGAGCTGATTTTGGCATTGTTCTTTGCGGAACAGGAATTGGTATTTCAACAGCTGCTGATAAAAATGAAGGTATTAGAGCCGCAATGGTTGGCGATGCTACACAAGCGCAGTATGCTCGGCGCGAATTAAATGCTAATATTCTTGGCTTTGGTGGTATCGTGTTAGGACGCGACTTTATTTTTGATATTGTCGATTCGTTTCTTACCACAGCTTATGAACCAAGCGACGAAAATAAGCAATTGATTAGTAAGATTGCGGCTATTGCTAAGCCTAACCCAGACCAAAAAGATAATGCTCACTTTTTTGATGAAGAAAATAAAAAATGGGCTGAGGGCGTTTACCACGATTAAGTGGAAATAATTGTTAATAAAAAAGAAAATATTAATCGCACACTAAAAGTCATGACGGTAATTGTCATGACTTTTTTAATACTCTCAGAGCTGCTGCTTTTCTAAAAAAGCGTTTGCATTTCTGGTTATATTTACCTATAATAGCAATAGGCAAGTGAACAAATTCAAACATAAATAAACAAAAATGAAAGCTTGCCATGAGAGCAAAAGGAGTTAGTGCTGTGAGTGAGAATAGCTTGTTTTTACCGAATGCTGTTTTTGTCAGTGATTCAACTAGTGTGACCGATATTTTTCATGAAATTGCTAACCAGCTTAGTGCAGAGAAGCTAGTTAAAAAGCAATTTTTACCTGAAATCATTAAGCGAGAAGAAAAGTATCCAACTGGAATTGATCTTTCGCCTGTTAATAAAAATTTACCTAATATTGCGGTTCCACATACCGAAGGTGAATTTGTCAGTACTCGTTTGATTATTCCTGTTTCCTTAGTGACCGCAGTACCATTCAAAAATATGATTGATCCTGACCAAGAATTGCCCGTGAAATTTTTATTTTTAATTTTAAATAATGATCCAGCCGGACAAGCCAACATTTTGGCACAAATTATGGACTTTTTGCGATTAACACCTGTTGCCAATTTACAAGAGTTATTTAAGCTGACTGAGCCCGATAAGATTTACCGGTTTCTAAGTGAGCATTTTAAATAATAGGAGGGTTTTTCTGATGAGTAGAGAAGTTAAGTTTATTGCTGCATGTGGTGCAGGAGTTAATTCGTCCCATCAAATCAAGGATGCGGTCGAAGAAGAAATGAGGAAAAGGGGCTACAACGTTAAAGTTGATGCCTACATGGTAAAGGATGTCAACGAAGACTTACTTTCAAATTATGATGGCTATTTGACAATTGCCAAAACCGATCTTTCATTTAAGCCAAAAGTGCCGCTTATTGAAGCTGGTGCAATCCTATATCGAATTCCTGCGATGGCTAAGCCTGTTTATGACGAAGTCGAAAAAGTTGTAAAGGAAGTTAACGCTAAGTAACTCTATTTTTGAAAGGAGAAAAAAATGAATGGGATAATTAATTTCGCTAACTCACTTTTCAAACCTTTGATTGATATGGGCGCTGCAACCATCATGTTAATTGTTTTAACACTGATTGCCGTTCTGTTTCGGGTCAAGTTTTCAAAAGCGCTTGAAGGCGGTATGAAATTAGCGATTGCGATTACGGCTATTGGTAATATTATGAATATGCTTACTACGGCATTTCAAAAACCGATGCTGCAATTTGTCAAGCATACTGGAATTCATATGGATATGCAGGATATGGGTTGGGCACCGTTAGCCACGATTACCTGGGGCTCTCCATATACACTGTTTTACCTATTAGTCTTGATAATTTTGAATGTAGTTTTGTTAGTAATGAATAAAACTAACACTCTAGATGTAGATATTTTTGATGTCTGGCACCTAGCATTTGTCGGCCTATTCTGTGTATATGTGGGTGCACCGCTTTGGCTTTCAACCTTATTGGTGCTCTTTATCGGCACTATGAAAATAATTAACTCCGATTTGATGAAACCAACCTTCAACGACTTGCTTGATGCTCCTGAAGGCAACCCAATGACCACTACGCACATGAATTATATGATGAATCCAATTATCATGGTCTTTAACAAATTCTTTGATAAGTGCTTGCCGTGGCTTGATAAGTTTGACTTTGACTCAACTAAGTTAAATGAAAAAATTGGTTTCTGGGGGAGCAGGTTTGCTATCGGCGTTTACCTAGGTGTATTTGTTTCTCTTCTGGCTGGTAATAATTTTGCTACCGAACAGGGTTGGAAAGATATGTTCACACTTTCATTTATTGGTGGTTCATGTATTGAATTATTCTCTGTAATCGGATCATGGTTTATTGCTTCTGTTGAGCCACTTTCACAGGGTATTGCTGATTTTGCTACTAAGAGATTCTCAGGACGTACCTTCAACATTGGACTTGACTGGCCATTCTTAGCTGGCCGTTCTGAAATTTGGGCAGCAGCAAACGTTTTGGCACCAATAATGATGCTGGAAGCAATGGTTTTACCAGGTAACAGATTGATGCCTCTAGGTGGTATCATTGCCATGGGTGTCACTCCTGCTTTGCTAGTAGTTACTAGAGGGAAAATTATTCGGATGATTGTTATCGGAACGATTGAATTACCAATCTTTCTTTGGGCAGGTACAATGGTAGGACCATTTGTTACCAATATGGCTCACTCAGTTGGTGCTGCTATTCCGGCGCATACCCTTGTTTCTGATACTACAATGGAAGGTCCTGTTGAAAAATTCCTGGCTTACCTTGTTGGTAATGCATGGAAGCAGCAAGGAATGTTTATCGTATATGCATTGATTGCCTTAGCAGTTTACCTACTTTTATTCATCTGGTATGCAAAGCAAATGCAGAAGAGAAATGCAGAATATGCGGCTGCAGCAAAAAAGGCCTAGTCAATTAAGTTAGTAGTTTTGATAAGGGTGATTAGATTGAAAAAGGCAAAAATTACTGAAAAAGAAAAAGCTAGAAGAAATAACATTTTTATTTGGACAGTATTTGTAATTGCAATTAATCTTTTACAGATATTATTTAAAAATTGGACCACCAGCTTAATTGCTATGGTTGGAACAATCTATGCTTTGTATCGAATAGTTGTTTATGAAAATCCCAAGAATCGCCTTAGTCAAAAATACTATGATTGGAAGGGTAATAAACTAAATAAATAAAAATATTTCATTATGCCATTAGATTATAAAAATCTAATGGCATAATTAGTTTATTTAAAAAGCTATTACTCGTTGGAAAGGATAACTAATGAAAAAACAAAATAAGATTTTAAACTTATTGGCTATACTTTTTATTCTCTGCTTTTTTAACTTGATGCCAACACATAGTTTGATAGCAGCAGAGTCTGATTTGCCACCAATAGGCCAAAAGGCTCAAGTAACCTTTGATCGCTATTCTTTAATGATAAATGGCGTGAGAACGCCGATTTATTCCGGTGAATTCGAATATTGGCGTTTACCAAATCCGTCACTTTGGCGCGATGTTTTGCAAAAAATGAAAGCCGAAGGCTTTAACGCTGTTACAATTTATTTTAATTGGGGTTATCACTCACCTAAAGAGGGAGTTTATGATTTTTCTGGAGTTAAAGATGTAGACAAGCTTTTAAAAATTGCCGAAGATGTTGGTATATATGTAATTGCCAGACCGGGTCCTTATATTAATGCAGAAACTGATGCTGGAGGTTTTCCGGATTGGCTCTTAACGCAAAAAGGACGCGCACGATCATCTGACGCAGATTACACCAAAAGCTATAATGAATGGTTAGACCATATCGATCCAATTATTGCCAAGCACCAAATTACTAATGGTGGCAGTGTGATTTTGTACCAAATCGAAAATGAATACACTGGATGGCGACGCGATTCGCAATACATGGAGGACCTGAAAAATAAGGTAAAAGCTGACGGTATAAATGTTCCGACATTTCATAATGATAAAAGTGGACCACAAGGAACTTGGGCAAATGGTAAGGGAGCACCAGATATGTATGCTTTTGATCGCTATCCCGGCATTGGCAACATTGGGGCATTGCCCAACACGTTTGAGGATCCCCACACGAAAGGTTGGGGCGCAAAATCACCAATATTTTTAGCCGAACTAGGTAATGGTTGGTTCGATCCTTGGGCCGGTCAAGGTTATGATTACTGGCGAAAGCAACGTGGCACCTCTGCTGAAAACATCATTAATAAACATATTATAGGAGAAGGAGGTACAATAATAAGTTCGTATATGACTTATGGTGGCACCTCATGGGGCTATTTACCTTTTCCTGGAGGATACACCTCGTATGATTATGGAGCTGCAATCAATGAAGAAAGACAGCTTGATGATAAAACCGCTCAACAAAAAAAGATTGGTTTGATGCTGCAAAGTGTCAAACCGATAGCAAAGACAGATAGAATAGTAGAAAATACTTCAAGTGATAATGTTTTCTATATCATAGAAAGAGAGAATCCGGATAGTAAGACCAAGTTCTATTTTGTTCGCCATAATAAAACAAATTCGACGGGTGATGATACTTATAGTTTACCGATCAAAACTGCAGAAACCGATATTACGGTACCAGTTCGTGTAAATGGTCAAACTTCAAAAGTGGTAACTGCAAATTATGATTTTGGCAGGCAACATCTTGTATATTCAACTAACGAGATTTTTACGCAGTTTTCGAATAATAATGAAGACACTTTAGTTGTTTATTCAGATAAAAATGATCCTAATCAAACGGTTTTGAAGTATGATAAAGAACCAGAAGTTAGTGTTGAAACTGGTAAAGTAGATAAAAAATGGGATGCCACTAAAAAAACCCTAACTTTGTCTAATCAATTTGATGGCTTGGCCAATGTTCAAATAAAGTCAGGAAATAGTACCCTAAGGTTAATCATGGGCTTGTATGAGCAAATGGATAAATTATGGGAACAAAAAACTTCTGCGGGAACAATTTTAGTGAATGGTCCATATTTGCTTCGTAAAGCTGAAGCTCAAGGGAAAACTTTAAGCTTAAATGGTGATACAGATTCTGAGACAAATCTAGCTGTTTATTGTCCAGCGGATATTAAAGAAGTTCAATGGAATGAACAAAAGTTAAATACTAAGAAAGATGCAGAATGGCTCAATGCGGCTATTCCTGGCGTGGATAAGGAGAAAATTAAGTTACCAGAACTAAAAAATTGGCAATATCACGATGGAAATCCTGAATCTGACCTTAAATTTGATGATTCTGCTTGGCAAGCCGCTAATAAAGAAACTTCAAACAGTATAACTAAACATACTGGCAAAATAGTCTTATTCGCTGATGATTACGGCTTCCATCATGGAAATGTTTGGTATCGTGGTCACTTTACAGCTAATGGTAATGAAAACAACATAAAATTAGACGGTATTACAGGCAATTATGGTGCATATTCAGCTTGGTTGAATGGTCACTTTTTGGGAAGCTGCGAGTTAGGAAAAGATGAAAGTAAAGAACAAACTTTTGAAATAAACTCATCCTGGTTAAGAAAAAAACAAGATAATGTAGTTTCTGTCTTGGTTGCTAATATGGGACATGATGAAGACGGAAATAATAAAGACTCTCATAAAGCTGCGCGTGGACTTATTAGTGCTGATGTGCAAAGAAAAGACGGAACAGAGGCTGAAATCACCTGGAAATTGCAGGGCAATAAAGGTGGAGAACAGATCCCAGATTCATCACGTGGTTCCTATAATCTAGGTGGATTATATGGCGAAAGACATGGCTGGTACTTACCCGGTTTTGATGATTCAAAGTGGGAAAAAGTAACTTTGCCTGATAGCCGGACAACAGCTGGTATCGGCTGGTACAATACTTCTTTTGATTTAAACATACCGGAAAATTACGATGTTCCAATTTCGCTGCAGATTTCGGATGATACCTTTGGGACTGAAGGAGCCAAATACCGAGCATATATTTATATTAATGGTTGGCTATATGGCCAATATATAAATAATGCTGGGCCACAAAAAGAATTTTACCTTCCAGCTGGTTTGTTAAACGAACACGGACATAATCTGCTTTCAATAGCTGTTTGGAGTTTAGATAATCAGAGTGCAAAATTAGGGAAAGTAAGTTTGATTACCAACGGAATTTATAATTCTGGTAATCATGTTGAAAATGTTAAAGCTGCCACATACCAAGATATTTTTGGTAAAGCTCAAGACAGCAGTTCAGATATTGATAAAGCAACTGATAACATTTCAAACGAACAACTTCCAGAAAATGAAGAGAGTAATAGTGCAACTAAGCCTAAAAAGAGGCAAAGTAAATTTAAAACAGTTATGCATAATTCATACTTATATAACCAAAAAGGCAAGAAAATTAAATCCAGTTATGTTAAAGCTGGAACTAAAGTTTTGACTCAAGGAGCTGTCTTTCTACATAAACGCAAATTTTATAAGTTAGGTAAAAGCAAATATCTTGTTGCTAGCAATATTGATGGCTCGTGCAAGCAACTAAAACATAATGCGTATACTTATAACTGGCAAGGCAATAGAGTAAGTAAAAAAATTTTGATGAGGAAAGAAAAAATTAGAATTTATGGCGGTCAAGTCTCAATTAAGCATAAGATCTATTTTGTCATTGGCATAAATAAATTGATCAAAGCGAAAAATGTAGCCTAAATAAAAATACAACATACTGAAAAAGCGTTAGCAATTTTATGCTAATGCTTTTTTGTTATAAAAAATAAACTTTATTCATGCAAAAATAAATTGTATTTAACCGCTTTCTTTGCTAAACTCAAAGTGGTATCAACCAGTTAAAAAGGAGGGGGATGTCAATGCAAAAGCCACTTTATCAGCAGGTTATTCTCGACTTAGAAGGGCTAATCAAAAAGATGAAACCTAATGAGAAGTTGCCAAGCGAACGGCAATTATTGGTTAAATATGGTGTCAGTCGTAACACTATTAGGTTAGCGTTACAAAACTTAGAAGAGCGAGGGCTAATTTACCGACTTCATGGTAAAGGGACATTTGTTTCGAGCATTTATTTAGATCGACCAAATATTGGTGGAATTTACTCATTTTCTGAAGAACTTACACGGGAAGGACAAAAAGCAACTACGCAGAATCAAAGTTTGGAATTAGTAATGCCGACAACAAAGATTGCTGAGCAGCTTAACCTAGCTGAAAATGAGCAGGCATATAAATTGGTCCGCCTGCGTCTTGCCAATGGTCAGCCACGAATGTTTAGTACGACTTATTTACCAGAAAAACTGTTTCCCAAATTAGAAATTACTGATCTAAGGAGCAAGACGTTATATGGGGTACTTAAAGAAAAATATAATCAATTATCCGTGATTGCGTTTGAGGATGTTCAGGCGGTTAGCCTAGGTAAGCCTGAAAGCGAATATTTAGACGTAAAAGAAGGCTCACCTAGTTTGAAAATTTACCGCAAAACAATTAATGATAAAAATATTCCGATTGAGTTTACCATCTCTTTAGCACGTGGTGATAAGTTTATTTATCGGTCAAGACAATATAACGATTTAATAAAATAAGGAGAAAAAATGTTTACAAAAACAGATGCAGAACTTGAAAAAATAGGTGCCAAGATTACTACCCGTGAAATTCAGCAACAGCCTGAATTATGGCAACAAACCTGGTCGATTTACCAAGATAATAAAGCCAAAATTAAGGATTTTCTTGCCAAGGTTAGCGCTGAATGTGGCAAGGTAAAGGTAATTTTTACCGGTGCAGGAACTAGTGCATACGTTGGCAACACAATTATGCCGTATTTACAAAAACATGGTGATCGTAGCAAATATGATTTTGCAGCAATCGATACTACTAAAATCGTGTCCACTCCAGAAGATTACCTTGAGCCGGGAACTCCAACCATTTTAGTTTCCTTTGCACGTAGTGGCAATTCACCAGAGTCCGTTGCGACAGTTGAATTAGCCAAAAAGTTGGTAAAAAATTTATATCAAATTGCTATTACCTGTGCCCCTGAAGGGCATTTGGCCCAGGATTTACAAGGTGATGAAACGGGATTAGTTTTATTAATGCCGGAAAAATCGCTTGATCAGGGCTTTGCGATGACAGGATCATTTTCATGTATGACTTTAGCGGCTTTATTAGTCTTTGATACCCTTGATGATCAAGAAAAAGAACAGATTATTAAGCAAATTGCCGCAATGGGTAAGAGCGTGATTGCTAGAGAAGATGAGATTGCGGCTCTTGTTAAAACAGATTTTGACAGAATTACCTATATCGGCAGTGGCTGCTTAGGAGGACTTGCTGAAGAAACCAGGTTAAAGATTTTAGAATTGACTGCAGGCGAAGTTGCGGCATTATTTGACACATCAATGGGCTTACGTCATGGGCCTAAGTCATTTTTGGATAAAAAGACGATTGTTTTCGATTTTGTTTCCAATAATTCGTATACCAGACAATATGATTTGGACATTCTCAATGAAATTAGGGATGATCAAATCGTGCCACTGGTGATGGCAGTTGGCCAAGAAAAAGATGGTCAAGACTTTGCTGGTCAAACATTTACTTTTGCGGAAAAGAAACTCTTGCCAGATGCATATTTAGCTCTACCAGATGTCATGTTTGGTCAGACCATTGCATTATTAACTTCAATTAAAGTAAATAACAAACCAGATACACCATCGCCTACCGGAACCGTTAACCGGGTCGTTAAAGGCGTCACTATTCATAAGTTTTAGCGCCATTACTTTGTTTATATAATAAAATCTTGTATAACATAACAATAAAGTTATTATCATTAATTTAAAAGTACAGGTTGACAAAAATTGGTTGGTACCTTACCATGTAATTGTGAAAGCGTTTTAAAAATGTTTTGATTTCCTTGAAGATATGGAGGAAGATATATGAATATTGTGGGTGCAAGAGTTGATGAACGCTTGGTTCATGGTCAAGTTGCTAATCTTTGGACACCGAAGCTGCAAGTGGAACGAATTATTGTTTTAGATGAAAAAGCGTCTAAGGATGATATCCAGAAAAGTGGTCTTAGAATGGCAACGCCAATGACGACGAGACTAAGTGTTCTACCAACAAAAATTGCTGCTGATCATTTATTAAAAAATCGTTATGGCAAGCAGAGACTATTTTTAGTTTCAAAAGAGCCAGAAAACTTTTTACAACTGCTTAATGCTGGTGTTAAATTTAACTCGCTCAATCTAGGGAATATGTCACGCAAAGAAAATACGACAGAACTGACTAAGCAGGTAAATGTCACGCCAGATGATGTTAAGATTTTTAACCAAATTGCCAATCAGGGTGTTGAGATAATCGCACAGGTGAATCCAAGTGTTGATGCAACCAATGTTATGAAACTGATTGACGAGAAGATAAAGTAGGAGGAAAAAAATGATAGCTTGGTGGCAAATATTACTGCTTACTTTGTATGCAGGCTTAGAAATTCTTGACGAATTGCAAATCTATTCATCTTTAAATACTCCTGTTGGTGCCGGCTTAATTGCTGGTCTGATTATGGGTGATTTACCTACTGGATTATTTATCGGTGCTTCAATGCAGTTAATGGTTTTAGGTGTTGGTACCTTTGGTGGTGCTTCAAGAATTGATGCAACTACTGGTACGGTCCTAGCAACTGCCTTTTCAACAACTGTTAAGGGCATGACTCCCCAAACAGCTATTTCTTCAATTGCTGTTCCTGTAGCAGCAATCATGGTAGAGCTGGACGTATTAGCAAGATTTGCTAATACTTACTTCTCTCACAGAATCGATCACTTAATTGATCAAGATAAGATTAACTATAAAGCCGTTGAAAGAAATGTCCTTTATGGTGCAATTCCGTGGTCATTATCTCGTGCGATTCCCGTTTTTATTGCCTTAGCCTTTGGTCAAGGATTAGTTCAAAGCATTGCCAATGCTTTAAATGGCGAGTTCTTATGGCTAGGTCAAGGTTTAACTGTTGCAGGTGCTACGCTTCCAGCAGTCGGTTTTGCGATTTTGCTTCGCTACTTACCAGTTAAGAAACATGTGGCTTACTTAATTCTTGGTTTTACTATTACTACCTTATTCTCAGTCCTATTTACTGGTCTGCAGACTTTAGGTACTGGTCTTGCTGCTGTTAATAAAGGCTTTACTTCCATCTTCAATGGGTTACCAATGTTAGCAATTGCAATGTTGGGCTTAGCTTTTGCAATCTTACATTACAAGAACATCTCGATTAGCAGACCTGCACCAGCAAAGAGCGCTGAAAGTGCAGGCAATGAAGAAGTAAGTTCAAGTGTTAATAATGATGAAGGAGAGATCACTGATGACGAACTCTAAACCTAAATATAAATTAACTGATGCGGACTTTAATCAGATTAACCGGAGATCATTATTCGGTTACCAATTAGGCTGGAACTATGAACGAATGCAGAACAGTGGTTATCTGTACACGATTTTGCCGCAATTAAGAAAAATCTATGGTGACGATACCCCAGAATTAAGAGAAATGATGAAGACTCATATGCAATTCTTCAACACTTCAAACTTCTTCAATACTATTATTACTGGTATCGACCTTGCGGTTGAGGAAAATGAGGGAATTGCCGGTAAAGATACTGTTGAGAGTATGAAAGTCGGCTTGATGGGTTCATTTGCCGCTATTGGTGACTCAATCTTTGCTTCACTAATTCCAACTATTTTTGGTGCTTTGGCCGCTTCGATGGCTCATGAAGGAAACCCAATTGGTGTTATTATATGGGTTGCAGCCTGCTTGTTAATCTGTGTTTTCCGTTGGAAACAATTACATTTTGCTTATGATAAAGGCGTTTCATTGGTAACTGATATGCGGGATCGGTTAAACGCATTAACTGATTCAGCTACGGTTATGGGTGTCTTCATGGTTGGTGCATTAGTAGCAACTATGGTTAACATTAAATTTGCTTGGACACCACAAATCGGTAAGGTTTCAATGAATATTCAAAATAATCTTGATATGATTATTCCAAAACTGCTCCCAGCTGCAGTGGTTGGCTTTGTCTACTGGTTATTAGGTAAGAAAGGTATGACTTCGACTAAGGCAATTTTAATTGTTTTAGTTCTGTGCATTATCTTAGGCGGTGCTGGAATTATTGCTAAAGTCTAGCAAGCTGCTTTAACACAGTAATGTCATAAAACGATAGTAAGAGAAAGAATTCATATGGCTGAAAAAGAATTAATACTAATTAGTCACGGAAAAATGGCAGAGGGCGTAAAAGCCAGTGCCGAATTAATAATGGGCGAACAAGAACATGTCCATACAGTTTGCCTACTTCCATCCGAAGGACCAGAGGATTTCAAGCAGAAATTTGAGAATGAAATAGCAGGAATGGATATTGCTGATATTACTGTTTTCGCTGATTTGATGGGTGGAACTCCTGCAAATGTTGTTAGTAGAATGATTATGGGTGGACAAAAAATTCATTTAATTTCAGGAATGAATCTTCCACTTGTAATTGAATGGCTAAATAGTCAAATGAACGGGGTAGAATCTGACTATATTACTGCCGGGAAGGCAGGAATGGTCGATGTTACCGAAATGTTGGCTAAAATGAATAAATAAAATTACCAAAGTAAAAAAGCCTAATTCGGTGGATCATCGGAGTTAGGCTTTTTACTATTCGATTATTAAACTATGCGTGATTAACTAAATAAAATAGGATTAGCCTAGGGGGGGCCAATCCTATTTTTATTTCGAAAAAATAAGTTGAATTAACTCAAACGGTTTAAGTTCTTCGTTAATGGTTACGGAACTTCCCGTTTGCTGAAGATTGATTTGCTTGCGCGTTACTGTCGAACCATTTTTTCTAATTAAGGTGGCCTGATTATGAAGTAGCTTTTTACCAATGTGCCAGTTAATTTCCCGGTATGAATCAGACGAAAAATTAGCTAACCAGGCAATTTTACCATCAGCTTGCAGCAATAATTTTATATTAGGCATCTGTTCTAGGTAATCAAGGGATGTGATGCTAGTAAGCATTTGTTGCAGTAACCCTTGCTTATAAGTAGAAAATTGTGCTTCCCAGCCGTGACGTGGATCTTGGTCAACTGGCAGAACAAGTAGATGATTATCGATTACGGCCATAAAATTGCCTAAGCGCTCATCAACTGAATTATAGGCAGAAGACCAAATATTAACGTTACTTTCTGGATCGTAGGTAAGTTGCAGGTAATTACCGGTATGTTGCAGCATCGTAATGCGGGGATTAATGACACCATCAACTTTCTTCCCATCTGCTTGCTCAAAGGACTGGTAGCCAGTACGGCACTTATGCCAAACCGCTTTTTGAATATGAAGTAAGTTTTCTAAGCCGCGGTCCAGCAATACTTGAATGCTTTCACCATCTAACAAGACAACATTGTCCTGCAGAAGTTGCGTAATTTGTTGATTACTAAAATTTCTAAGAAGCTGGCCGGCAATAGCGATAATTTGCTTTTGTAGTTTAGTGTCAGCACTGACTGGCAAAATTGTTGTAGCAAAACCCATGGCACCTAGTAAACTGGCCCAATTTTTTTCATGCGGCAATAATTCCGTTACATCCAAGCCATACTTAGTTTGTAAGTTATAGCAAGAATCCTGGTCGACCAGGACCTTAATGCCACGCAAGTGCTCAATAGGTAGTCTGTTTTGCAATAATTGGTTAGCAAAAGGCTTGGTTTCAGCCAGCATTTCT
Organism: Lactobacillus sp. B4007; assembly: GCF_026535895.1. Lineage (NCBI taxonomy): Bacteria > Bacillati > Bacillota > Bacilli > Lactobacillales > Lactobacillaceae > Lactobacillus > Lactobacillus sp. B4007. Next base: position 46,209 of record NZ_JAFNPA010000005.1, on the reverse strand, counting down.
GCGTAATGCCAGCTTTGGTTAATCCCATTACCCATCATATCAAATAGGTTTAGTAAAATTCCCTGGCTACCGATTAAAGCAGCCGTAATTATTTGAAACTGACTGAAAGTCGTTGATTTTACCAGGGGTGAATACATGTAATTTTCAAGTTCAGGATAAAGTTCAGTTTTTTCTCCTAAAAATGCAGCCGTAATTCTCGTGTACTCTTCGAAAAAACGCCCATATTGATTTGGCGCAATTTCTTTATAGGCTGGCAAGTGGGGACGGGCAATTTGGGGATGGTCCTTTCCGGCTTGCGCTAAAAACAGGTTATTCCAATCACGTCCTTCTAGTGCATGCCAATCAGGATAAGATGTCATCTGCGCTAAATCCGTTTCTGGGCTTACTTGGTGAACAGCTTGTTCGAGTAAGTGTTCTGTTTCGATCATTTCAGTTCGTGCTTGATCAAGGTAGATTTTCCGTTCCATGGTCGGTGGACCTGGCTGCAGCATTTTTTTAACGAATTCACTTCTAGTTTCTTTTCGGCCAAGCTTTTTCTCATAAAGGTGCATGTGGTAGTCACAAAAGCACATTAACCCAAGTGGTGTGTGATTATAATGACGAAAATCATCTTCTAACCATAATCGTTTAGGATGAATACTTGCATATTGCGCGTATGTCTCTGTTAGGTATTTTCGCCATGTTGGATCAGCTGGGCAGGCCATATCGTTAGCCTTTTGGCCATTAAGATCGACAAACGTGTTAAAGCCAATTTGCGGATTAACATGATAGCCGCGATCTGAATGCATGATTGTTGTCCAAGGATTTAAGCTGGTAGTAACACCAATTGCAGCTAATTTTGCCTGCAGTGGCTTAATTGCATCAAGCCAAACCTGAGTTTCTCTTTTAGTCAAATGGCTATGATTGAGCTCTTCACCATTAATGAAAAAAGCAACATCATCAATCTGTCCTTTTTTTACAAAGTCTAATAATTGCTGGTCTTTTTCTGCTGTATTGGTACGAGGATCAAGCATATAGCGCAAAGTATAAATAAATTTCATGATAGTATCCTTAAATATAAATTTATATATAATCATATATTATATACTAAGTTTTATTTTGCTACTATAAAATATATGTAAATATTTAAGTCCTTTTTTAAATTAAAATAAAAAAGATTAGAAGCTAAATTGCTGGGTGGCCAATATTTTTTAATAAAATGTTTACAATAAAGTATAAATATTATACTATTTAAATGTAAAACGCTTTCATATAAAATATTAATGTTATTAATTATTAAAAAATGGAGTAAGTTATGACTAGTAGGAATAATAGAGAAATTAGAAGTAAAAATGCCAATCAAAGTACTAATCATTGGTCTATAAGGCATCTGAGTACTGGAACAGCTTCAATAGTAGTCGCAACTGGGTTTTTAAGTATATTTGCATGTCAGCCAAACACTGTTAGTGCCTCTAAAAATACTAACAAGGTTAGTGTTAGAAGCCAAAGGAATACTCATCAAAAAGCTAATAAGTTAAAACTAAAAAAAGCTATTGCTAATTCCTCACAAGATGAGAATAATATAATTAATTCTACAAGCCAAGACAACTTTCGAAGAAATGAGGATAGCCCAATTAATACGGTAAATCAGAATAATATTGAAAAACAAAAAGGTAATTATGAGGTCAGTAAAAATCAAGAGATTACTGAAAAAAATACAGAAATAAAAAATAGTGATCCAACTATCCAAGAATCTATTGTTAGTGTTACGAAACAAGAAAAATATTTTGAAGTTACATATTCTAATAATCAGGTTGCTCGTCTTTATGTACTAAGCCCAACGATATTCCGCTATTATATTGATCCAAAGGGAAAATATAGTGATCCAGAGCAATCAGAAAAAGACTTAAATGCTAAAATTTTTGCTAAGGATGAATATGGAACTGATGGTCTAGAGAATACTAAAATAATTGAAGACGAACATGGTTGGGTCTTATCAACTGGAGCTATTAACATTAACTTTAATAAAAAAGCCGGTACAATGAGTGTCGATAAAAGTGGTCATGTTATATTACAAGAGACAAAGCCAATAAAAGTGTCAACAAAGTCAAGCACACAAACACTTAAAGATGATTCTGGGTCCAATTATTTTGGTGGTGGTACCCAAAATGGTAGGTTTAATTTAACGGGCCAACAAATTAAAATTGAAAATACTAATAATTGGGTTGATCAAGGTGTAGCTTCACCAAATCCATTTTATTGGTCTTCAAAAGGCTATGGAACTATAAGAAATACTTTTACACCAGGAATATATGATTTTGATAGTAAAGCTGATGGAAATATAACAACAACACATGAAGAAGAAAGATTTGATGCTGTTTATTTCTTTGAAGATACCCCTTACCAGTTAATTCATGATTATCAAGAATTAACAGGATTACCTGCACTTACACCAATTTATGGTTTTTATGAAGCTCATTTAAATGCATATAATCGAGATTACTGGGTAGAAGTTTCTGCTAATACTCCGGGAGCTATTAAATACCCTGATGGGAAATATTATAAAGAATATCAACCGGGATCTTTGCCTGCAATTTACCAAGATAAAGCAATAAGAGAAACTTTGAATGGTGAAAAGGGAGGGATAGACTATCAATTTAGTGCCCGATCAATTATTGATCAGTATTTAGCTAATGATATGCCAATCGGCTGGTTTTTACCTAATGATGGTTATGGTGCTGGCTATGGTCAAACTGACACATTGGAAGGTAATTTGCAAAATCTGGAAGAATTTATTAAATACGCAAATTCTAAGGGAATTCAAGTTGGTTTGTGGACGCAACAAAATCTTTCTCCAAAAGATCCAAAAAACCCAAAACCAGATGATCGTGATTTTGAACAAGAAATTCAAAAAGGTGTTGTTGCTTTAAAGACGGATGTAGCTTGGGTAGGTAACGGATATTCATTTGGACTTAACGGTACACAAACTGCTGCTAAAATGATTAAAAAAATAAAAGGGGATCTGTTGCGACCTTTTATTATCACATTGGATGGTTGGGCTGGCACACAAAACACGGGAGCAGTTTGGACTGGAGATGAAACCGGTGGACAATGGGAGTATATTCGTTTTATGATTCCAACATACATTGGTAGTGGTCTATCAGGCCAACCAAATTCGGCTTCTGATATGGATGGTATTTTTGGTGGTGGAAATCCAATTATTAATACAAGAGACTATCAATGGAAAGCATTTACGCCAATTCAACTTAATATGGATGGTTGGGGTTCTAATCCTAAGAATCCATTTACTTTTGATAAAACTACTACATCAATTAACCGTGCTTACTTAAAGCAAAAGACTATGTTGATGCCTTATATTTATAGTGTTGCTTCTGAATCAACTTTTGAAGGAAAGCCGATGGTACGTGCAATGTTTTTGGATTATCCAAATTATCCTGAAGCATATACTGACCTAGTTAAGTATCAATATATGTGGGGAGAAAATTTCCTAATTGCACCAATTTATCAGAATACCGCAAGTGATGACAAAGGAAATGATATTCGGAATGGTATTTATTTACCTGACGAAAATCAGATTTGGATTGACTATTACACAGGTAAAGAGTATCAAGGTGGTCAAGTACTCAATAACTTTGATGCACCATTATGGAAATTACCTGTATTTATAAAAGCAGGAGCTATTATTCCAACAGCTCCTGCTACAAATACTCCTAGAGATTATCTTAAAGTTAGAAATCAGCGTCAATTTGAAATTTATCCAAGTGGGACAAGTAGTTTTACAGTATATGAAGATGATGGAATTTCAGCTCAATACAAAAATAATAAGTATGCTAAGACATTGGTTAAAAGCACTTTAAATGGCTCAAAATTAATTATAAGTATTGATCCTACAACAAATGAGTATAGCGGTATTGATACCAATCGGACGACAGAGCTTAATGTTAGAACCCAAGAAGTCCCAAGTTCAATTTCTGTAAAGGTTGGATCTAAGTCTATTGAGTTACGCAAAGCAAGTAACTTTGAGGACTATCAAAAATCATCAAATGTTTATTTCTTTGATGAAAATTACTTGACTAATCCATACTTAAAAGATATTGGCACTGACTTAGCACAGAATTTTTTGCGTATCAAACTTGAACAAACTGATGTGAGTCAAAATGGAATTGAGGTTACAATTGATGGAATAAAAGATAAAAGTAATCCATTAAATAAGATTCCACCTGAAGACAAAAATTTAGCTATACCATCTGATTTATCTCAAGACAATGAAGAAACCACTTCATCTTCAATTGCAGTTTCTTGGAAACCAGTTGCTGGTAGTATAAGCTATAATATTAAAGCTGATGGAGTAGTATATACTGGCATTAAAGAGCCAAAATTTGTTTTAAATAATCTTAAATCCGAATCAAAACATACTTTTCAAATTAGGACAGTAACTAAAACAGCTACTTCTCCGTGGAGTGAAGAAAAAACATTCCAATCTAAAGCTGATGTACTGAAAAATACAGTCAAAGTTACTTATGTTGATACTGAATCTAATATTAAAGGTACCAATATTTGGCAGACTGGTACTCCTGGAGAAAATTTATTTGACCGTGATTTAACCACCCAGTCTCACACTAATTGGTTTAGTGACGGCAATGATCAGGATGCAACACCTATGACAATTACGACACATTTAGATGGAATTACGGATCTGGACCGTTTCGTTTATGTTCCACGGAATGATGGTGGCACGAACGGAATGATTAAGAACATGGAGATTCAAACTAGTTTAGATGGTATTCATTGGCGTTCTGCCGGTAGCGGATCAGATTGGGCTTTAGATAGTACAAAAAAAGAAATAAAGTTTGCACCTGGCACCAAGGCATATTGGATAAAATTCATAATACCTAAAGGCGGGTCACAAAGGGCTTATGTTTCTGGCCAAGAATTTTTACTTTACCAAAAGGAAGGGACTAAGGTTGCTCTTCCTGGTGATATCAACGATGATGGGAAGATTGATGAAAATGATGTAATTTCCTTACATAATTATGCTGGAGAAACACGCGGCAAAGATAATGATTTTGATGGTTATGTTGAAAAAGGCGATCTTAACCAAAATGGTTTGATTGATGCATTTGATATCAATTATGTAATGACTCATTTAACCGATGCTCCTGATCAAAATGATGAAAGTGCAAAAATTGTACCTACAGGTAAATTAACTATTAATACAGATAAAAAGTCTTACCAAGAAGGTGATACGGTCACTGTGACAATTAGTAGCGATAACTTAACTAATACTAATGCATTCTCTGTTAGATTGCCATACAGCAGTGAAGAACTTAAATTTGATAGTATTCAAAACGGTGGGTTGACGGAGAATATGATAAACTTCTCTAAGAATAAGGTACATGCCGATAACACTAGTGATGTATACGTTATTTTTAGTAATAAAGGTGATGCAATACCAATAAACGGTTATGGCAAGATTGCAACTGTTAAATTTAAAGCTTTGAAGCCAGTTAATGGTAGTACAATTTCTTTAGAACTTAAGGACCAAATGTTAGTTAATAAGCTGTCTTTGGAACATGAGCCGGAAGATACTGAATCTGTTCTTATTAAAGTAAAAGCAGGAATTCCAGGTAAGAACGAGCCGGGAAGCGAAAACAGCAATTCTTCATCTAGTTCTTCAACCTCAGGTAATAGTCAAAATGATGATAAGGGAAAGCTAAACAAAGATCAAAAAGATCAACAAGAGCCAAATAAAGATCAACAAAAGTTAAAACAAAGTAAATTATTAATGCATAATTCATTTGTCTATGATAAAGATGGTCAAAGAATTGGACAAAATGTCTTAAAAGCTGGCTCGATTATAGATGTATATGGACATAAAATTATAATTAACAGAGAGTTTTATGACTTAGGCTACAACAGATATATTGCTGCTGGAAATATTGATGGTACAATTAAAAAGCTTCGTGTCAGTTCTTTTGTTTATAACAAGAAAGGTAAACGCATAGGGCATAAGTTAATCCGTAGAAATAAAAAAATAATTATATATGGTAGTGCTGTAACTATTAAGAACAAGAAGTACTTTATTATAGGTAAAAATAAATTTGTTAAAAAGGCCAATTTTTATTCTAAATAAATAATAATACTTAAAATAACTAAAGAAATTTATCTTTTTTATGTAAACTTTTTCAAAATTGATCTCAAAGCTGAAAAGTTTTTCGTAAATCCGACCGCTTCTTTAAATGCGCTCACAATGAGTATATAATAACAGTGTGCGATTAAAGAGAATGTTAAAGGAGATTTATAATGAGATCAATATCTTCCGCAGTTGCAAAACATCTAGAAAATTTGTCAACTAAAGATGGCGTAATTAGTGCGTTAGCAATCGATCAGCGTGGTTCTTTAAAGAAAATGCTGGCTGATGCTGCTAATAAACCTGCTGATGAAACAACAATTGTTGATTTTAAAAAGGCAGTTTCAAGTGAATTGACACCTTATGCTTCGTCAATTTTGACTGATCCAGAGTATGGCTTACCGGCAACCAAAGTTCGAGACAAGAATTGTGGCTTGCTTCTTTCTTACGAAAAGACTGGTTATGATACTACTGAACCCGGCAGAATGCCAGATTTAATTGCCAATCAATCTGGGTTGCGCATTAAGAATGAAGGCGGGGATGCGATTAAATTCTTGCTTTACTATGATCCGGATGAAGGCCAAGCAATCAATGATAAGAAGAAGGCCTTTGTAGAGCGGGTTGGCGCTGAAGCAAAAGCTAACGAATTACCATTTTTCCTTGAGCTATTGACTTATGACAGCAAGATTGAAGATACAAAAAGTGCAGAGTTTGCCAAAGTTAAAGCTAATAAGGTTTTACAAGCAATGAAAGAATTCTCGGCGCCGCAGTATGATGTTACTGTTTTGAAAGTGGAAATTCCGTTTAATCTCAAGTTTGTCGAAGGCTTTAATGGAAATAATGAGGTGGTTTATACACAAGAACAGGCTAAAGACTTGCTTAAACAGCAATCTGATATTACTGATCTACCATTTATTTTCCTATCCGCTGGCGTAACGAGTGAAGAATTTATTGCTGAAATCAAAATGGCCGAAGAAGCCGGAGCTGACTTTAACGGGGTCTTATGTGGACGCGCAACTTGGAAGCCTGCTATTAAGCCATTTGCCGGTGAAAGTGAAGCAGCTGGTCGCAAATGGCTATCAACTAAAGGTAAAGAAAATATTGAAAACTTAAACCAAGCGCTCAAAGGAGCAAAATCTTGGCGTGATAAATTGACGGTTCAATAACTACAAATAAGTTAATAAAATTATTACAAAAGCACGATTCTGTGATTAATAACGGAATCGTGCTTTTGCTTGTGCACTTTTTTAATTGTGATAAGAGTTTACTGATAAAATTTAACAAACTGGCTGACAAGTAGAAAAACTAGCAGCCTTTTTTAGTTAGCCTTAAAAAAGTTGGTTCTGACTGAATACGCATCGCAAAAGATCCTCGTCATAATCTGCAATGGCAAGCGTGAGCGTACTTCATATTCGGGAAAGTAATTTGTCTTTGACTTATAGCCAATGAAGGACAGCGTTGAAGAAGCTAAAATGCTGCCAGCAGGATTAGTGGTAAACGTCAAAATAGGAATATCATTTTTTCGCAATGTTTTGGCAGCTTTGACCAATTCATCTGTTTCGCCATTCAGTGTAATAAAAATAGCGAGAGCATCCCGGTTTAATTTATTAGCAATTGTCATGATGATATTGGGATCAGAATGGAACTCACAGTATTTACCAGTTAGCTGCAACTTAACCATCATTTCGTGTGCAATCGATTCTGACAGTCCCCGTGCAAACAAATAAACGATTTTAGCCTGTTTAGTCATGGAGATGCTATCTTCAATTGTACTGTAATTGAGATTGTGCAAGGTATTATTCATTTCAATCTCGTTTTTAGTAATAACGCTCCTAATCTTGTCATCTGCTTCATTTAAAACTGCGAAAGTAGAATTAGATTTACTTTTGAGTTTTAATGCTTCGCGATAAGAAGTATAGCCACTGTAACCCATCTTTTGCATGGTGCGAACAATTGTGGTAGTAGAAACATTAGCAAATTGACTTAACTTAACGATTGACATTTTAGCAATTTTATCCGGATTATTTTCGACAATATTCCAAAGATGCAATTCAGCGGAACTTAGTTCTTTTGTCGGCATGATTATACCTCTTTTGTAAATAGTTTTCTGTTATTTTTAGTAAACGCTATCATTTATGAAAATCTTTACACTTTATTCTCTTTATAATAGTACAAAAGATAATAGTACAAAAGGCAAGGAAAAGGAGAAAAAGCATTGATTTATACAATAACTTTAAATCCAGCAATCGATTTAGTAATTGTGACGAAAAAATTAGAACCAAAAGTTGTTAATCGAACGGAAAGTTTTGAATTGCAGCCTAACGGCAAGGGTGTCAATGTATCATTTATTTTAAAAAAGCTTGGCATTAAAAGTGTTGCGACCGGTATTGGTGGTGGGTTCACGCTTGACTACGTTACTAATGGATTGGCGGCAAAGGGAATCAAAACTAAATTTTTAAAGGTGAATGGTTTAACTAGAGTGAATGTTTTCACTAATGTCATTGACCAGAATACTGAATATAAAGAGGTTAATCCTGGACCAGAAATTAGCACAGAAGTGCAGCAGCAATTTTTGGCTTATTTTGAGGAAACACTTACTGAAGAAGATTTAGTGGCAATTTCTGGTAGCTTTGCCCAGGGGATCGAACCAAGTTATTTGGTGCAAATAGCCCGGATTGTCGCTGCCAAAAAAGCGAAGCTGGTAATTGATAGCAGCTATTTGGCGGTGGTTGATACCCTACCGTACCATCCGTTTTTACTTAAGCCTAACGAAACCGAACTGGCCAGTTTTTACCATTATAAAGGTGAAATGACTAGTGCCAAAACGGTTGAATTAGCGCAGAAATTGGTGCAGGCGGGCTGTCAAAATGTCCTAGTTTCGCTTGGTGCAAGAGGAGCAGCACTAATTAATGAAAAAGAAGTTTTATTTGCCAATGCTCCTAAAATCAAAGTGGTCAATTCAGCATGTGCTGGTGACACGATGTTGGGTACTTTTCTTGCCTTCATAGAAAAAGGTCAGTCAGTTAGTGAGGCACTAAAAGTAGCAGTAGCTGCCGGCAGTGATACGGCAAGCAGAACGGGCTTGACGGATTTTAATTTAGATAAATTATTGCCACAAATTACGGTTAAAGAAGGGATGAAATAAAATGGCTAAATATGATTTAGTGGGTGCGACTGGGTGTGCAACCGGCGTTGCCCATACTTTTATGGCACAAGAGGCTTTGGAAAAAGCCGCCCAAAAATTAGGCTATACAATTAAAATTGAGACTCACGGACAAACTGGGGTCGAAAATCGTTTGACTAGTGACGAAATTGAAGCAGCACAAGCAGTAATTGTCGCTTCAGATATTGATGTTGGTACAGAGAGATTTGCAGGTAAAAAACTAGTAGTTGTCCCAGTTGCCAAGGGATTAAAAGAGCCGGAAGAATTAATTAACAAGGCTCTGAATGCATCAGTTTATCGCCAAGATAAAAAACTGCAGTCAACGGAAACTGTGGCAAATAATCAAACTATTGGTAATAAGCTTTATACCTCATTAATGAATGGGGTATCCCACATGTTGCCGTTTGTAGTTGCTGGTGGGGTATTGATTGCCATCTCCTTTTTTTGGGGAATAAACTCGGCTGATCCGAAAAATAGTGAATACAACCAATTTGCTGCAATGTTAAATACAGTTGGCAGCACAACGATGAACCTAATGGCGCCAGTTTTAGGAGCTTATATTGCAGAGGCATTAGCTCAAAGGACTGGCTTTGTAGTCGGACTAGCGGCAGGCTTTATAACTTTTAACGGCGGTGGCGGCTTTTTAGGTGCAATTGTTGGTGGTTATCTGGCTGTTATCGTTGTCTGGCTTCTGCAGAAATTATTTCAGCCTTTACCAGATGATAAATTTAGGGGACTAAAATCAATTTTTCTATTTCCAGTCTTAGGCGTATTAATTACCGGTGCAATTATGTACTGGTTAAATACACCGATAAAAGCAATTAATCTGGGATTGATGTCATGGCTAAAAGGCTTTGAAAATACTAGCCCAGTATTACTTGGAATTATCGTCGGGATGATGTGTGCTGCTGACTTTGGTGGTCCGATTAATAAGGCTGCTTATGTAACGGGCACGGTTTTACTAGCCCAAGGCAATTATTACTTTATGGCTGGCGTTTCTGCTGCATGTATTGCACCACCACTAGCTACGGGATTTGCTGTTTTAATGAATCCAAAAGCATATACCAAGAGTGAAAAAACGGCGGGCTATGTCAACTTCTTATTAGGTTCAACGCATATCACAGAAGGAGCAATTCCGTTTGCTGCCAAGCACCCATTATGGAACATTCCTGCTTTTATGGTTGGTTCAGCTGTTGCATCAGTTTTAACTTACCTGACCCGGATCACAGTTCCTGCTCCCCACGGTGGTTTCATCGTTTTACCATTAGTCAATAAGCCATTTTTATGGGTATTTTGGATTGTCATTGGAGCGATAATTTCTGGTGCATTACTGGCTTTAATTGCCGGCAGATTTGCTAAAAAAGAAGCTGTAGTTTCAAGTAATGAAAGTTCAACCATTACGGAAACTGCTCAGGATAATCCAGAAGACCATGATCCAAGTAAAATTTTGGCATTAAATAATATTCAAGTTGATGTTGATGTAAAAGACCGTGATGATGCCCTTAAGTATTTAGCTGATTTTGCAGTACAAAATAATTTGGCTACCGATGCCGCTAAGGTTTTGGCCAGTTACAAGCAGCGAGAACAAGAGGGTAGCACGGGAATGACTGAAGGTTTTGCAATTCCGCATGCTCAATCAGCAGCAATTAATAAATCGGCGATGATAATCTTGAAATTAAAAAAACCAATTGATTGGCAGTCGCTAGATGGACAGAAAATCGATACTGTAATTTCATTCTTAATTCCAGAAGTAGATAGTAACTCACATTTAAAATATCTTTCCAATACGGCAAAATTATTAACTCATGAGGATTTCATTGCTAGTCTAAAAAAGGCTAATACACCGGAAGAAATCTATCACTTATTTAAAAATGAATAGCATATAAAAAAGGCAAGGCTTCGAAGAGGCCTTGCCTTTTATTTAAAACGATAGTTGGCAATATAGTTTAAGTATTTTTGGCGTTTTGACAATTTAGCAAACGTGATGCCGCCAAAATGAAGCCAATGACGCCAATGACGCCTCTTCATTCCAAGTTGCTTTAAAGTATGATTGATGAATACTCGTTTAATGGCGTTGCCACAGAAGAATTGAAGATAAAATTTGGGCGAGGTGGAAGTTGTTAGAACATAGGTATGCTTTATGTTGGTTAGTTCACCATGAATGCCAAGAGAAGAAACGGTATGTGAAAGACCAGCTCCTTCTTTCATCACCTTGTCGATAAAGCCTTTAAGCATTCCTGGTATGCTGTTCCACCAAAGAGGTGTAATAAAAATAATACTAGATGAATTTTGTAACATGGTTAAATACTTTGTTACTAATGGATCATGTGTTTTGCCTTCATGATATAACCGTAATTCTTCCTTATCGTAGACCGGATTAAAATGTTCAGCATAAAGGTCAATTATCTGGAAATGTTGCTTTTGCTTGTTTAAGTTAGTTTTTACCATGCTCAAAATGGCGTGATTAAAGCTTTTTTCATAAGGGTGACAATAGACTATTAACGTGCTCAAGTTAGTTCGCCCCTTTCATTATTTCTGTTAAAGTTTTGCGTACTAGGTCGGGTTGATAAGTAGTAACTTTATTTTTAATTAAAAAGGTATATCCCTGGATAAATGACCAAATTTGAATAAAAAAATCTTGATTATTCATATTAGAGTTAGTGTTAATTTGATCAATTAATTGTAGTAATTTATGTAAAAAAGGATAAGTAAGATCTTTTTGCTTTAGAGCGATAATAGATTGGTCATTAAAAAACAGAAATTCCATCTTATTTGGGTGTTTTTGCATTTGATTGACAAAATAATCAGCAATTTGTAACAGCTGTTCAGTAGGTGAACTGCTGTTAAAGTCAATTGCTTCAATAAACTCCTGTGATAATTCTTGGGCTACTGCTTTAAATAAATCGTCTTTATCTTTAAAGTGTTTATAAAAGGCTCCTGTCGTTAGATTAAGCGCAGCCGTAAGTTTACGCAAAGACAAATTTTGATAGCCATTCTTATCAATTACTTGTATAGCCCGCAAAATCAACTGGTCTTTAGTATGTTTCATAGTAATTTTCTCCTTGATAACGGCGTTATCTTTTAACTTATGATAACACTGTTACCTCTGATTGGAAAATTTGAAATTATTTCTGCTGTTATTTACTTTAACCCATTTGTCTTTTACAAGATGGGCGTTCTGTACCGTGATCAACTAGCATTAAAGAGAGCCCATGACACAGATTTTAAACAATATATGGGAAAAGTCGATTATTCTTATAAATCAATTTTTTCTTAAATAGCGGTAGATTAACACGGATAAATACCAAAAGTCTTTGTTTTAGCGGTCACTAAATAAAGGCTTTTTTTGGTAAAGAAAAAAGCTTCTTTATATGAGAAGCTTTACTGCATCAAATTAAGAGAACTTAATCTGCGATTTTTTTAGCATTTGCTAATGCCTTCATGATTGATGGGTTCTTTAAGTGACAATCCTTAATCATTTGAATGTCTTTTTCGTCTAATTCAACAGTATATTTACTCATAATTAGTTTCCTTTCTCCAAAATATAATTTAACTATAGCATTTTGGATCAAGGAATGAAAAGCCGGACTAGAAGTTTTTCATTTTTGTTGCAAATTACTAATTCGTCTAGACCATTTGCTTGGTACAAACGGACGTTCTTGTATTTAGCAAATTTAGTGTAATTAGTTGCTATAATAGGAACTTACTAAATGCTGTTTGCTGTAATAAATATGTTACAAATATGACAAGCAATTTTTACCAAGTAACTTTTTTTTTAAAATCGAGTGATAACTTTGTTATGATTCTGAAATTTTTACGCTGTAGTATATATACAATCAAATTGATCAGTAAGAACTTTACTTGTTAGTTTGATATAGAAAAAAGATAGGGTTTTTTATTAAGGAGAGATATTTTTTGAAGGTAAAATCTATCTTAGCTAAAACGGCGGCAGTAGCAGCTGTGTCAGTTACTGGTGTAATTGCAATGAACAGTGCAAATCAGGAAACTGTTCACGCTGCAACAGTAGAAAATGATGCTGAAGTCGTAACTGTTAACTACGTTGATGGTAACTCAATCCACGTTTGGAACAGCTACAAGACTCCTGAAGCTACTGGGCAAATTTTACCAAGTAATTCTTCATGGAAGGTTATTAAAACTGCTTATGATAAAAATGGTCACAAGTGGTATGACTTGGGTAAGAATCAATGGGTAAAAGCTGAGTATGTTAACAAAGGTTATTACCCAGAAAACGCTTCTAACCAAGAAGCAGTAGTTGCTGATAACAGTGCTGCAAATACAGCTAGCACAAATGTTTCTTACAATGCTACTACTCAAAATTATGCTGGTGGTTCTGATTCTGAATCTTCTGCTAAGGCATGGATTGCAAATCGTGAATCAGGCGGCTCATACAGTGCTCAAAACGGCCAATACATTGGTAAATACCAACTTTCAGCTTCATACCTTAACGGTGACTACTCTGCTGCCAACCAAGAACGTGTTGCCAACAGTTACGTTGCTAACCGATATGGTTCATGGTCAGCTGCTAAGGCCTTTTGGCAAGCAAATGGCTGGTACTAATCGCCTGAAATAGATAATAAAATATAAATAACAACTTAATAAGTAAAAGGGTCTAGTCAATTCGACTAGGCCCTTTTTAGGTAGTTAACTTTAATGGTCAACGGCATAAGTGAATTTGCCGTTGCATAAAGCTTGGCACAAAATGCTCAAAGGCAAGAATTACTATATGCGGGAGTTGGCTTAATTAGATAAGTAGTTTTAAGTGATTAGAAGAGAATCCTATGAAAAATAAGATTTTTTTATTACAAATTTTATTTTAACTGATATAGTAAAATGACTTTAATTTGTGGTACAACTTTTGATAATTAACTATTAAAAGTGTAAAGCTTGTTAGTTTTGCTAGAAGTAAGCTGATAAAATAAAAAATGGTTAGCCAGCTTAACAGTTGAATTAGAATATTTTATGTTATTGAGGTTAGTTTGAAAGCTGTTTAATTATAGAATTGTAACATACTTTAACTTGATATTACTTTATACTATTTATAATAAATTATAATAAAATGAACAAATATTTGATAGATAGAAAGTATTTTGGACAATTGATACAATATGGGCAAAGTATGGATTGATATATTTAGAGGTAACTTTTGAAAGAGACAGGTTCTTTATTTTCTTAGGTAAGGGATAAAATCAGGAAAAAATAATTGATGATAAATACCAAATTGCCAATTTGAATTCTCGCGACTTAATTATTAGTGTTGCACTAGCCAGTTTAAGCGAAACAAAATTTTTAAAGAAATTGATTGGTTTCCCGGTACTTCTTTTGCAAGTCTGTATTGAAGATGAGCATAATAATGTTGTTTATGCTGGGGAACAGTATATTATCTTCGACAGATATGAATTTCACGTATAATTAGCTTGTTAATCGACCAATATGGTTAAAGGGTGTATTGTAAGTAATGATTAAATTCCAACAAATACTTCTGGCACTACACCTAATTTATTTGCTTTAACGGTTGAATTGTCTAATTTTGTTATTTTGAGTGGAAAAAATAATTGGCATTAAATTCTAAATAGATTTAGAATGACATATAAAGCCATCAGAGCCAATCAGTAAATACTCTTGAGGGAAGATAAATGAAAAAAAGCAAATTAGCTATTGCCATTATTAATGTTATTTTTTTGACAACTATTCCTGCGCTTGTACTGCATGAACCTACACCAGTTTCAGCAGCTACAGTTAAAGGTTTTGTCAAAACAAAGAAAAATAAAAAAGTCCGGCTTTATAAGCTTTCTGGAAAGCATTCCAATTATTATGCCAGTCCTAAGTATCAATACCCATATAGCAGTAAAAAGAAGATTGGTAAAAAGAAGCTAACAGCTTATAAGATAGGTAATAATTCACATTGGCTTTTAGCTAAGGATGCTAAAGTTATTAAAACGATTAAGCCAAATGTCAATGTTCAAGCTACAATGAAATTGCCAGCGGGTTATACCAGAGCTGAATTGCTTCAGGCTTATCAAGGGAATCCATCTAAGGAGTTTATTGATGCCTCAATGAGCGGGATGGATACTAATGATTTTAGTCGGATTAAAAACGGTGAAACCAAGGCCGATGATCAAACTATCGTTGATTTAAGCCAGCTTACGCCGGAACAAACCGATACTTTAACGACCTTTTCTCTGCGTCTGATCAATCAGGCTCGCAATGACTTGGGGTTAGATCCTTGGCGCGATAGTATCGGTGCGCGCAAGTTGGCTCAAGATATTGCGACTGAATATGCCGTAAATAAGAAGACCATTCGCGATAGTCATTATGTCCCAGGCATCGTTCGTGCATGTAAAGCTAATGGCCTAGATTTAAATGATAATTACGTTGAAGACATGGCCGGCTTTTATAATCAAAATAATACGATGACAATGACTGAACTTAAAAAGAGCGTCTATTTTGGCTTAAAGCAAATGATGTTCGGCTATACTGGCAGTGGCGAGCAAGGACGAAAGCAGCGTAGTAATTACCAGGAATGGGAACATGCCGGCGACTTGTTTAATACGCAAGGTTCGCTTCACGATGGCGATTATAATTACTATGGTTTCAGCATCTCGCATACTGATGATATTTGTTCAATGCATTTTATTAGCGTACCGACTTATATTGCTAAGAATAAAAAGTATAATACTGGTTTTAAACCTTAAATAAATAATTTTTAGTTTTGAGACAGCTGCAAGAGGCTGTCTTTTTTGTCCTATTTTTTACTGCTAAAAAGAAATAATTGCGCTAAAATTAACCTTATTATTAAAGTGAGGATTTATGCATGGCAATTTATATTCGATTAGCGCAAGAAAGTGATTTAACGCAAATAATGGCAATTATTAATGAAGCAAAGCAATTGCTGAAAAGCGATGGTATCCCGCAATGGCAAAATGGTCGCCCGAATGAACAAATTTTACTGGATGACATTGTCAAAAAGCGGGCATATTGTTTAATGGTTGATCAAGCAGTTGCCGGTATTGCTGTTTTGCAAACTAGTATTGAGCCTAGCTATGCTGCGATAGACGGCGAGTGGCAAAATGAAATCGATCAGTATGCCACTATCCACCGGATTGCGATTTCTGCTAAATTTCGCGGACAGCATTTAGGACAAATATTTATTTCTAACTTAATTTCTCGTGGCCTGTTTTTAGGAATATCAAATTTCCGCATTGACACTCACGCAGTTAATCTCCGGATGCAGGCGCTGATTAAATCTGCCGGCTTTAAATATCGCGGCGTCATTCGCATTGATCAAACAAAAGATGGGCTCAGAAATGCCTTTGAACTAAACTTAGTTTAAAAGTTCTAGTTACCGTGCCACGTAAAAATTTGCGCTAATTAATTAGGGCAAAATAGGACTTTGTTTTAACTAATTAAGGAAATGCAATATTTGCTTATGCGACCGCATGTGAGCTCAAATCAGAAAAAATAAATTTTTCTCTTGACTTGCGCACGACATTTTTCTATACTATTAAATGTTGAGCAGTCAAGTAAAAGCTCAATTGCATTGGGTTATAGCCAAGCGGTAAGGCACTAGTTTTTGGTACTAGTATGCGCTGGTTCGAATCCAGCTAACCCAATTGTTCTTACGAACACCCAACCCAAGAAAGACAGTTCATTAAGTTGAGCTGTCTTTTTTTGCCGTAAATTATTTCTGGATGCCGGGAGTAATTGGCTTGATTAGCCTTTGTAAATAAGTACACGATTAATTAAAGTGACTAAAATGAATTAGATATTAAAAAAATATGGTAGAAAATAGTTTTTATTAAATGTATAATTAACAAAAATGAAAAGGAAAGTTTGGTGAAAAAATGGTTGATTTAATAAAGTACACGAGAAAGGGCTTAGCAGACGCACCCTCGAATCCAATTTTGAAGTTTTCGGATTATGCCAGCAAGATTCCTGATGTAGTCAAGTTTACCTTAGGTGAACCTGATTTTAATACACCGGATCATATTAAAAATGCTGCCAAGAAAGGGATTGATGAAAATCACTCCCATTATGCACCGTCAAACGGAACGATGGGCTTACGCAAAGCGGCGGCAGACTTTTTGGCGCAAAAATATGGGCAAAAGTATGACCCAGAAACTGAAGTGCTGGTTACAAATGGCGTAACGGAATCGATTTTTGACACGGTTTGCGCTTGCTTGAATCCGGGAGACATTATGGTGGTTCCGACTCCAATATTTCCGCTCTATATGTCTGATGTCAATATTTTAAATGATGGTGCTAAAATCGTTACGATTGATACTTCAAAAGATGGTTTTAAGTTAACGCCAGCTAAGTTGCAAGCAGTTCTTGATGAATACGGTGACAAAGTACGGATGTTGGTCATGAATTATCCGACAAATCCGACTGGGGTAATGTATAGCCAAGAAGAGCTTGACGCCATCGCAGATGTGATTCGGGACAAACCAATCTTTGCCTTATGTGATGAAATATATAGTGAACTGAATTATGATCAGCCTCATGCTTCAATGGAAAAATCTCTGCATGACCAGGTAGTTCTGATGAACGGTGTGTCCAAGGCTTGGGCAATGACCGGGTATCGAATCGGAATTGTTTGTGCACCGCAGGCTATTTTGGAACAAATTGCTAAGGTTCACCAAACCATCGTGACTACTGAGCCAACGCCAATGCAGGACGCTGCTGAGGAAGCCTTCAAAAATGGTATGAATGATTCTGAACCAATGAAGCGTGAATTTCAAAAACGGCGAGATGTTTTGTACCAGGGCTTAACCGATATTGGCTTTGAATGCGCAAAACCGCAAGGAGCTTTCTATATTTTTGCTAAAATTCCGGCAGGATTAGAACAAGACGATTCTAAATTTATCTATGATTTGGTTGATAAAGCACACGTTGCTGTGACTGCGGGCTCAAGCTTTGCTTTGGGCGGCCAAGGCTATATTCGTTTTTCTTATGCTGTCAGCATGGATCAGATCAATGAAGGCTTGCGCCGAATTAAAAAATACGTTGAAGAAAATAAGTAAATAATTTTGCAAATTTTTGCTTGCAATTACGCATGTTTTTAGTTAAGATAATTAACGTGCGTAACGGAGGAGTAGCGAAGTGGCTAAACGCGGCGGTCTGTAAAACCGCTCTCTCTGAGTTCGGCGGTTCGAATCCACCCTCCTCCATTATCACTGGGTTATAGCCAAGCGGTAAGGCACTAGTTTTTGGTACTAGTATGCGCTGGTTCGAATCCAGCTAACCCAATAAAAATTATCGAAAAAAGGCAGCTTTTGGGTTGTCTTTTTATTTTTCTAAAGTTTTTCCTGTGAATTGCGTCAATTAAACTTACCATTTAACTAATCAGTCTAAAAAATAGTACAATAAAGGCTAGTTTACTTTTATAAGAAGGGAATTTTATGTCGAGACTAGTTAACGTTGGTGCTGGAGGCGGCGAAATCAGTTGGCATGAAGCCCTCAAGGACTTACGTGCAGATGACGTTTTATTGCTGGAGCCAGGTTTTTATGAATTACCTGCAAAAACCTTGTTTTCCAACATTACGATTAAAGGCACTGGCAGTTTGCCAGAAGACACCACAATTCTAGGTTGTGTCAACTTAGCCACTGACAGTCAATTTGTTAATTTAGAAAATTTATGTATTAACACTAACAATGATTCTAATAGTTTATATGTACCGGCAGAAGCTAATACATATTTGACGCTGCGAAATTGCGTTATTAAGGGCTTTGGCACGGATACGGCGGCAGTAGCTATTAATGGCAAGGCCACCTTGGAGTTATATTCAACGGTAATTTTAAATGGCTCTGTTTCAATTTATGCTGATGCTGATTTTCGGTTAGAAATGAATGATTCCTCAATAGAGCATGTTTCTGAAGAATTTGGTGCGCTAGCAATTGAGGGCCACGGGACGGCAATTATCAATAACTCGCGTGTTTACGGCAGTATTGATACCTTTACTAAAACAAATGCAGAGGTCGATTTAAACAATTCAATTGCTGATTCAATGCTCTTGCAGGGGCAGGTTTGGTTAAATATGCTTAACAGCAAGCTTTTGTCTACTGATGATACCTGCATGTATATTACGGAAGAAACATGGGTTAACATTGTTGGCAGTAATTTTAATGGGGGCATTTATCTTGATCAAAAACCGCACGTAATTGTGCAAAACTGTCAGATTAATCGCTTAATTGCTGTCAATGAAGCGGTCATTACGCTTAGTAATTCAGTTATTATTAATCACGCCGATTTTCAAGACCACGTTAAATGTACTGCGCGACGCGCTACTTTTAATGGCGGTGCGGATTACCAGTATTTCTTGGCATTAGGTGATTATGCACTTCTTGAAGGGCACGATTTAATTTTAAATTCTAACGGTGCTGATCTAGCCGTTAAAGACCAAGCTCAAATGCGTGCTAGTGTGATTGCTAGCAGTGATTCTTCGATTACAGTTGAATGCGGTCAAAAAGCTAATATTCGTCTTTTAGGAATGAAGTGGACCACTAAGAAAAAATAAGCTAAAAAAATAAATTTAATAAAGCTTGTGCAAGGTAGACCAATTTGGATTATAATAAGAATTATCGTTGGAGGTGTACTAATGGAAGAGCCGATGTATATAAAAATTCATAATCAGATTAAACGTGAAATTGAAAATCACGTTTATCAAGTTGGTAGCCGGATACCGGCTGAACGACAACTTGCACTAAAGTTTGGGGTTTCACGAATGACCTTGCGCCAGGCTATTAAAACGCTGGAAGATGAGGGTATTTTAGAACAACGCCTTGGCAGCGGCACTTACGTGGCGAATCAGAAAGTCCAAGAGAAAATGTCGGGGATTATGTCTTTTACTGATATTACTCATGCTAACGGTCAGACACCTTCAAGTAAGTTGATTTCTTATCGTTTTGGTAAGCCATCTTTATCAGAAACTGAACGGTTAAATTTAAAAGATGACCAGGAGGTTTTGCGGATGGAGCGAATTCGCTATGCTGATAATGTTCCAATCTGCTATGAAGTGGTTACCATCCCACAAGAGTTGATTAGTAAAATTTCTAAGGCCGACATTTCTTCGCACTTGTATCAGGCCCTTGAAAAGAATGGTTATCAAATTGGTCGTGTTACTGAACATATTTCGGCAGCTGTAGCCAACGAAAATTCTGCGCGGCTGCTTGATGCCAAAAAGGGCGAA
The DNA here is from genome assembly GCF_026535895.1 of Lactobacillus sp. B4007. Classification (NCBI taxonomy): domain Bacteria; kingdom Bacillati; phylum Bacillota; class Bacilli; order Lactobacillales; family Lactobacillaceae; genus Lactobacillus; species Lactobacillus sp. B4007. Next base: position 25,709 of record NZ_JAFNPA010000005.1, on the reverse strand, counting down.
GCACTAATAACGCGCTTGCAGGTAACCGAGCTGTCAACAGGGCAGCCATTTGAATATACGCGTGCAAGTTATGTGGCCGACCGCTTTGAATTCACTTTTTCCAAATAAAAAACTCTGAACTGGTTAATATCAACTAGTTCAGAGTTTTTTTATTTCAGGTCCTTTTTGATTTTAGTGGTTGAAATTCCCGGAGTGCGGGGCAGGTAGACGACATTGCAAACTGATTTCAGAAAATCGAATTTACCTTGCCAGTCACTGCCCATAACAAAAGTATCAATATGATACTTAGTGATATCCGTCACCTTTTGGTCCCAATCTTCTTCGGGAATCACTTCGTCCACATAGCGAATAGCCTCAAGAATAAACTTGCGTTCAGCATAATTATTATATGATTCTTTGTGTTTTTGAAATTCATTAAATTCATCGGTTGAAAGGCCAACGATTAGGTAATCACCTAATTCACGTGCACGCTTAAGTAAACGAACATGACCATAATGCAATAAATCAAATGTGCCGTAAGTAATAACTTTTTTCATATTTGGTGCTCCTATTGCTTTGACGATTTAATATTATCATATTTGTAGAAAAGGTAAAACATATCCCGTATTAACTAATAGTCTGCTAAAATAAAGTTAATTAACCACGAGAGGAGATTATCATGGATAAAGTAGATGTTTTAGGTGTTGATTTTGATAACAAAAGTTTTCATCAATTTCAAAACGAATTTATCGGGCGAATCAATGTTCACCAGTCAACATTTGTGGTTACTGCTAATCCTGAGATTGTGCTGGCAGCCAACGAAAATCCTGAATTCATGAAAATTTTAAACTATGATGCGGACTATATTACTCCTGATGGAATAGGAATTATTAAAGCTGCTAATATACTGGGTACACCGTTAAAGGAACGAGTAACTGGCTATGATTTATTTACTTGGTTAATGAAACTAGCCAATGATCGTAGCCTTCGCGTCTACTTAATCGGAGCAAAGCCAAACGTTATCCATGCAATTCAAGATAAAATAGCCCATGAATATTCTGATATTCAACTAGTCGGAGCGGAGGATGGTTATTTCAAAGAAGATTTGGAAGTAATAGCCTATCAAATTGAACGCGCTGAGCCCGACTTAGTATTTGCTGCGTTAGGATCACCGCGCCAAGAGCAGCTATTAGCACTTTTACGCCGTAATCTGCTCCCAGCCTTAATGATGGGAGTGGGCGGTAGTTTCGATGTCTTTTCGGGTATGGTTAAACGTGCGCCACAACTATGGCAAAGAGCTCATCTTGAATGGTTTTACCGTTTGCTTAAAGAGCCATTGCGGTTTAAGCGTGTGAGCAAGTTGCCAAGATTTATGCTTGATGTTCATCAAGCTAAAAAGGAAAAGAAATAAAACATGAAAGTTCTGCATGTCAATGCTGGTCTTGAATCTGGCGGTGGGTTGACCCATATTATCAATTTGCTAAAAGAAGCCAAAAGCGAAAAAAAGGATTTTACATTGTTATGCTTAGCGGATGGACCAGTTGCTAAGGCCGCTCAAGAAGCAAAAATAAATTATCATGTTTTGGGGGTAAAGAGTCGCTATGATTTGACCAGTCTTCGCCGCTTATCCGACTTTATCAACCATGGTAATTTTGACATTGTGCATACGCATGGACCGCGAGCTAACCTCTATTTAGCCTTAATTAAGGGAAAAATCACGGCGAAGTGGTGCGTTACCGTCCATTCTGATCCCTATTTAGACTTCAAGGGGCGAGGTTTTTTAGGCAAAGTCTTTACCCGCCAAAATATTCGTGCGCTCAAAAAAGCTGATTGTATTTTTGCGATAACCAAAAGATTTGCCGACTTAATCACTACCAAAGCTGGCATTTCGGCCGCTAAAGTGCATGTGATTTATAACGGTACTTTTTTCCATGATGATTCAGCCATTCCGGCTAAATATGAGCACCCGCATTTTAACATTGTTAATGTTGCCCGCTTAGAAAAAGTAAAGGGGCAAGAATTGCTTTTGCAGGCGCTAAAGAAGCTCGACAATGGTAATGTTCACTTGTATATCGCAGGTGATGGAACCCAAAAACGGTCTTTGCAAGAATTAACGCAAGAATTGGAATTGGGCCCACAGGTGACTTTTCAGGGCTTTATGACTCATAAGCAGTTGAAACATCTCTACCGGCGAATGGATCTTGCGGTTCTAACTTCTTATTCCGAAAGTTTTCCCTTAGTCCTTTTGGAAGCAAGTGATAATCTCTTACCTATTTTATCGACTGATGTGGGTGACATTGAAATGATGATACCTGACAAACGCCATGGCTTCATCGCTAACACGGGCGATGTGGCATCGATTACGGCGGTACTGCAAGCAGCAGTTAATACTCCTAAAGAAGAACTTAAGCAAATGGCATTTCGTGAAAAAGCTTATGTTGCGGATAACTTCTCTTTGAATAAACAATTGTCTAGTATTCTTACCGTCTATCAGTCTTTAATAAAAGGTGACTAAATTGTTTAAACTTGCTTAAATGTTTATAATTAAACCAAAACTGTTATAGATAAGTTAAGAGGACATAATGTTTTACCAAGAATTAGATCAAGATGATTCCTTGACCTTACATACAGATTTGTATGAAATTAATATGATGTATACCTACTTTAAAAAAGGGATTTCCGAACGTAATGCCGTTTTTGAAGCTTATTATCGCAAAGAGCCATTTGGCAACGGCTACTCGGTTTTTGCCGGTCTTGAGCACGTGATTTTATATCTCCAAAACCTGCATTTTAAGGAAAGCGATTTGAAGTATCTTAAAGATGAAGTAGGTTATGATGATGACTTCATCGATTATTTACGTAATTTCAAATTGCAACTAACTGTTCGCTCAATGAGTGAAGGCGAAATTGTTTTTGCTAATGAACCACTTATTCAAGTGGAAGGCCCGTTAGCACAATGTCAATTGGTTGAAACAGCAATTTTAAATATTATTAATTACCAAATTCTTTTAGCAACTAAAGCAGCGCGGGTGAAGCTGGCTGTTCAGGGCGATGGCGTCATGGAATTTGGAACGAGAAGAGCCCAGGAAACAGATGCTGCATTATGGGGAACAAGAGCGGCTTATATCGGCGGTTTTGATTCAACAAGCAATGTTCGTGCCGGTAAGTTATTTGGAATCCCTGTTTCTGGAACCCATGCGCACTCGTTAGTTGAGGCTTTTGGCAGCGAATACGAAGCCTTTAAGGCTTATGCCGAAACTCATCATGATTGTGTCTTTTTGGTCGACACCTATGACACAGTCAGAAGCGGCGTTCCAAATGCAATTCGGGTAGCCGATGAAATGGGTGATAAAATCAATTTCCAAGGTGTCAGGATTGATTCGGGTGACATGGCTTATATCTCTAAGCAGGTAAGACATGAACTAGATAACGCTGGCTATCCTGATGCCAAGATTTATGCGTCTAATGACTTGGATGAAACGACAATTACTAGTTTAAAAATGCAGGGAGCTAAAATCGACGTTTGGGGAATTGGTACTAAGTATATAACAGCTTACGACCAGCCGGCTTTGGGTGCAGTTTATAAATTGGTTTCAATTGAGGATGATCAGCACCAAATGCGTGACACGTTAAAGATTTCTTCTAATGCGGTTAAGGTTTCCACTCCAGGTAAAAAACAGGTTTGGCGGATATCTGCTAATACTGAAAAGAAAAATGAGGGTGACTGGATTGCCCGTGCTGGTGTCGACCCGCGGAAATTTGATTCGCTCTATATGTTTCATCCGCAATATAACTACATTAATAAGATAGTGACAGATTACACGGCTCAGCCGCTGCTTCACGATATTTTTGCAAATGGTAAATTAGTATACGAAAAACCAAAACTAATTGATATTAAGAAGTTCTGTGCTGCTAACTTAGATGGTCTATGGGATGAATACAAGCGAAGTCTGAATCCGCAAGAATACCCAGTGGATCTTTCCCAGGATTTATATGACAGTAAGATGAATATGATTCAGGACATTCGCAGTCAAATCAATAAAGGAGAAACTACTCGATGAGACCATTACAAAAAGAAATTATTGCTTATGAACACGTCTTGCCTAAAATAGATCCACAAAAGGAAATTAGACGGTCAGTTGATTTTTTGAAAAACTATTTAAAGGCTAACCCATTTTTAAAAACCTACGTATTGGGGATTTCTGGTGGTCAAGACTCGACTTTAACCGGTAAATTGTGTCAAATGGCCATTACCGAAATGCGGAAAGAAACCGGAGATCAGTCTTATCAATTTATTGCGGTTCGCTTACCCTATGGCGTGCAAGCCGATGCTGCTGATGCCGCCGATGCGGTTGCTTTTCAACAGCCTGATCAAGATTTAATTGTCAACATTAAGCCTGCTGTTGATGCTATGGTTGCTGGTTTAACCACTGCTGGCGAAAAAATTTCGGATTTTAACAAGGGCAATATCAAGGCCCGTGAAAGAATGGTTGTACAATACGCAATCGCTGGTGCCAACAACGGTGCAGTCGTTGGCACTGACCATGCTGCAGAGAATTTTAGCGGTTTTTATACTAAGTACGGTGATGGTGCAGCTGATTTAACCCCATTGTTCCGTCTGGATAAACGGCAAGGCAAACAGATGCTGCAAGAATTAAATTGCCCTGAGCATTTGTATTTGAAGGCACCAACTGCTGATTTGGAAGAAGAACAACCTGCTCTTCCAGATGAAACGGCTCTGGGCGTTCGTTACCAAGATGTTGATGACTATCTTGAAGGGCGTGAAGTTTCAGAAGAAGCTGCAGAACGAATTGAAGACTTGTGGCGTAAAAGTGAACATAAGAGACGGCTGCCAGTAACCGTTTTTGACGATTTTTATCTTAAGTAAAGAAACAAAGAAGCTTATTAAAGCTTCTTTTCTTTTTCCTTAATGTTATTGACAGTTTGCTGATACCGGACGTAAATTGGGTGTAATGATATTGGTAATTAAAAATAAGCTTAGGAGGAAAACAAGATGATTCGATCTGCACAAGAAAGCGACGCGGAACAAATTCAAAAAATTAATCAAGAACAGCTTGGGTATGATTATCCTGTGGCCAAAACGGCTGCCAATCTCAAACGGCTACTTGCTGATCAAGAGCACCACCTTATTCTCGTTTATGTTGACGATACATCTAAGAAGGTAATTGGCTATATTCATGTCGAATTATTTGAGGAACTTTATTTTGCCCCAATGTATAATATTTTGGCGCTAGCTGTTAGCCCGCAAACGCAGCATCAAGGAATTGGTTCCAAGTTAATGACTGAGGTTGAGCACATTGCACAAAAAGCTGGTATTACTGAAATTAGGCTAAGTTCAGGGGAGGAACGAACCGGTGCGCACAAATTCTATGAGCATTTGGGTTACACCTATCTTAAAAAGCAAAAACGCTTTGGGAAAAAGTTGGGATAAATTATTTAAATAAATATGCATACAGCAGTAATCAAACTTAACTGCTTATTGACAAAGATAAGCCAAGTAGTACAATTGTTTTTGACTTAAGATATGTTTTTTAGGCCAATCAATCAAAGAGAGAATCGGTTGCTGAGAAAGATTTATTGATTACTTAAAAAATGCTCCTTACGTTTTTATATAATAAAGATTATTAAGAGGTAACAAGCACTGTTGCAATTGAGGTGGTACCGCGTTTTAGGCGTCCTTAAAGATAGCAATGGTGTTTTTTATTTTGACAAAAGGGAGAAAATTAATGAAGAAACTGACAAGTTCTGAATTTAGACAAATGTTTTTAGACTTCTTTAAACAGCATGGTCACATGGTCTTGCCTAGTCAGTCACTAATTCCACAAGATGATCCAACTCTTCTTTGGATTAACTCTGGTGTGGCGACAATGAAGAAATATTTTGACGGTTCCGTTGTGCCAAAGAATCACAGAATCACAAGTTCGCAAAAATCAATCCGGACTAATGATATTGAAAATGTCGGTAAAACGGCGCGACACCAAACTTTCTTTGAAATGCTTGGCAACTTTTCTGTAGGTGATTACTTTAAAAAAGAAGCAATTACTTGGGCTTGGGAATTTTTGACCAGTCCTGATTGGCTTGATTTTGATCCGCAAAAATTATACTGTACCGTTTATCCTAAGGATACCGAAGCCCAAAAGATTTGGCTTGAAGTCGGAATGCCGGAAGATCACATTGTCAAACTTGAAGAAAACTTTTGGGATATTGGCGAAGGTCCTTGTGGTCCCGATTCCGAAATTTTTTATGATCGTGGGCAAGAAAATAATGATGTGGCCGAAGATGATCCTGAAAACTTCCCTGGTGGGGAAAATGCGCGTTACCTTGAAATTTGGAACATTGTTTTCTCACAATACAACCACTTGGCAAATGGTCAATATGTTGATCAGCCCCATAAGAATATTGATACCGGTATGGGATTAGAGCGTGTCTTGTCAATTTTGCAAGATGCTCCAACCAATTTTGAAACAGACCTCTTCTTACCAATTATCCATGAAACAGAAAAAATGACTGCCAATAAGAAGTATGGCGAAAATAAGGCAGATACAACTGCTTTTAAAATCATTGCTGATCACGTAAGAACAGTTAGTTTCGCAATTGCCGATGGCGCTTTGCCTTCCAACACAGGACGTGGCTATGTTTTACGGCGGTTAATTAGACGGGCAGATTTAAATGGTCAACGGTTAGGAATTAAAGGCGCATTTTTGTATAAATTGGTTCCAGTAGTTGGCAAGATTATGGAAAGCCATTACCCTGAAGTCACAGACCAGAAGAGCTTTATCGCTAAGGTAATCAAGAACGAGGAAGAAAGATTCCAATTGACGCTTGATTCCGGCTTGAGCTTATTAGACGATTTAATTCAAGCTGCGAAAAAAGATCATGATAAAACAATTGCGGGTAAGGATGCGTTCAAGCTCTTTGATACTTACGGCTTTCCGTATGAATTAACCTTTGAGACCGCTCAAGATGCAGGCTTAAAAGTTGATAAAAAAGGCTTTGATGCAGAAATGAAGGCACAAAAAGAGCGTGCCCGTAAGGCTCGTGGTAATCTGCAATCCATGGGTGCACAAGATGAAACCCTGATGAACTTAAAGGATAAGTCAGAGTTTGAATATGGTGTCTATGAAGAAAAGCACGCTAAGCTAATCGACATTATTGTTGATGATAAGTTAGTTGATAAAGCCGATGGCGAGCAGGCTACGTTAATTTTTGACAAGACCCCATTTTACGCTGAACGCGGTGGCCAAGTGGCTGATCACGGTGATATCTACAACCATGATGGTGATTTGGTAGCTAAAGTAACAGACGTGCAACATGCACCAAACGACCAAAACATGCACTTTGTTGATGTTATTTTGCCACTGGAAAAAGGACAAGAATATACCTTAAAAATTGACCGCGTCCGTCGTGAAGGCCTGCGTCATTCACATACCGCAACGCACTTGCTACACGCCGCTTTACGGAGTGTGCTCGGTGAACATACCCACCAAGCAGGAAGCTTAGTTGAACCAGATTTTCTCCGCTTTGACTTTACTGCCGTCGAGCCAATGACTCCTAAAGAACTTAAGTCAGTTGAAAACATGGTTAACCAAAAGATTTGGGAAGCAATTGATGTTAAAACGACTATTACTGATCCCGAAAGTGGAAAAGAAATGGGCGCTTTGGCTTTGTTTGATGGCAAATATGGCGATCAGGTTCGGGTAGTTCAAGTTAGTGATTTCTCCATTGAATTTTGTGGGGGAACGCACTGTGCTAATACTAACCAAATCGGTATTTTTAAGATTACCTCGGAATCAGCTATCGGAGCCGGTTTAAGAAGAATTGAAGCCGTAATGTCGAAGAAGGCTTATGAATACTTAGCTAACCGTTCAGAATTACTGGATGAGATTCAAGCTGAAGTAAAATCGACTAAACCGCAAGATATTTTGGATAAGGTTGACAGTCTAGAACAAGACTTGCATGATAGTCAAAAGCAAGTAGAAGAACTTAATTCTAAGATTAATCAGATTAAAGCCGGAGCAATTTTTAATAACGTTGAACAAGCCGGTGACTTAACGGTTATCGCTCAAAAAGCCGATGTTAACGGCATGAATGACTTACGTGAACTTGCAGATACGTGGAAGAGCGGTAATACGTCAGATGTCTTAGTTTTAGCTGCTGGAAAAGATGGCAAAGCAAACATGATTATTAGCTTGAATCAAAAAGCTCTTGATCACGGGTTAAAGGCTGGCGATTTAATTAAACAAGTTGCCCCAATCTTCGGTGGTGGCGGCGGTGGTCGTCCAAACATGGCTCAAGCTGGTGGTAAAAAACCTGAGTGTCTTGACGAGGCGATTAAGCAAGTTCTCACACTAGTTTCAAATAATAAATAATTGAGTTTATCCTGCTTTTCAAGTAAAATTAAGCAAGGAGGAATAATTATGAGTTCGCTAGATAAGACAATGCATTTTGACTTTAATGAAAATAAAGGCAAAAATGTTTATGATACTCTGCAAGATGTTTACAATGCCCTTGAAGAAAAAGGGTATAATCCCGTTAATCAGATTGTTGGTTACTTATTGTCTGGTGATCCGGCTTATATTCCACGGCATAATGACGCTCGTAATTTGATTTTAAAGCACGAACGTGATGAAATTATTGAAGAGCTTGTTAAAAGTTATCTTGGAAAAAACAAATAGATGAGACTGCTTGGTTTAGATGTTGGATCAAAAACTGTTGGTGTAGCTGTTAGCGATGAGCTAGGCATAACCGCCCAAAAGGTCACAACAATTCCAATTGATGAAACACGATTTAATTTTGGCATGCGCCCACTGAAAAAAATTGTCCGTGAATACGATCCAGATGGTTTTGTCTTGGGTTTGCCCAAAAATATGGATGGCTCATCTGGAGCATCTGTTGCTCGCAGTAAGGCATACGGTAAAAGGCTGAAAGATAAATTCGGATTGCCCGTTTATTATTCTGATGAACGATTAACGACAGTTGAATCAAGTCGGGTTTTGGTCGAAGAAGCCGGAATTCATGATCGGCACAAGCGTAAGAAAGTAATCGACCAAATGGCCGCGGTTTTGATTTTGCAGAATTATTTAGACTTAAACCGAAAGGATTAATATGACACAAGAAGTTCACGGTGATGACCGTCAAATTACCTTAGTTGATGATCAAGGTAATGAGGAATTATACGAAATTTTATTCACATTTCATTCAGATGACTATGATAAGTCGTACGTTTTGCTTTATCCTGCTTCAGCTGGTGAGGATGAAGAAATTGAGGTTCTTGCTTTTAGTTATGATGCAGACGATGCAGGCGATGTAACCAGCAGTGATTTGCACGAAATTGAGGCAGACGATGAATGGAACATGGTTCAAGGAGTTCTAAATACCTTCTTGGATGATGATCGCTTAAGTGGTGAATAAACAAAAAAGACTGGCTTAGCCAGCCTTTTTTATTAATAGAAATTTTTTGAAGAAAATGAATGACAAAATATTAGAAACATTAGAATTTGCAAAGATTACGGATCGCTTGCAGGAAATGGCAATTACCGCCCCGGCAAAAAGGCAGGCGGCTAATTTGGTACCTAGTAGCAAATTTTCGTGGGTACAACAAGCTTTAAAGCAGACATTAACTGGCGCCAATATGCTGCGCATCAAGGGGCAACTACCCTTAACTGACTTTATGGATGTGAAGCCAAGTACGAAACGACTGCGGATTAATGCTAATTTAAATGCGGCTGAGCTTGGTAATTTACTGCTGGTTTTAACTTTGGCTAATGATGTCAATGGCTTTTTAGAAGACGTTGATGATGAAGAGCTTGATCTGACTGCAATTGAAACTATTCTGGAAGATTTAAACGTTCCAGAAGACTTTTTTAATCAGTTAAAAAAGTCGTTAACTTTTGATGGCGAAGTACTCGATACTGCGTCAAGCGAGTTAGCACAATTACGGCGAGAATTAAAAGCAAACGATGAAGAAATCAAAAAGCGCATGGACGGCTATCTTAAGGGAAATAGCAGTAAATATTTGTCTGAGCAAATTGTTACTATTAGGGATGAACGTTACGTTATTCCGGTTAGACAAGAATACCGCAATAAATTTGGCGGTGTAGTCCATGATCAGAGTGCCAGCGGGCAGACCCTGTTTATCGAGCCTAGCAGCGTCCTTAATTTAAATAATCGGGTGCAAAACCTGTTAGCTCAGGAACGCAGGGAAATTCAGCGAATTTTACATTCTCTTTCTTCGCAGGCACGGCAAGAAGTTGATTCGATTGAGCAGATTGCTGCTGCATTAACTTCGTTAGACTTTATTCAGGCTAAAGCAAAATTAGCACGTGAACTGAAGGCGACAGAGCCTCAACTAACTGAAGATCATTCGCTTGTTTTTTTGCAGGCGCGACATCCGTTAATTGATCCCAAAAAAGTAGTTGCTAATGATATTCGTTTGGGTGAAGATTTTGACACAATGCTGATTACTGGTCCGAATACCGGTGGTAAGACGATTACGTTAAAGACCGTGGGCATTTTGCAATTAATGGTGCAAGCAGGACTATTCATTCCTGTTGCTGAAAATAGTAAGGCTGGCGTTTTCAAGGATATTTGTGCCGATATTGGTGATGAACAGTCAATTGAACAATCGCTTAGTACTTTTTCTTCGCATATTAATGGCATCATTAAAATAATGAAAAATGTTGATGAGCAAACTTTAGTGCTAATCGATGAGATTGGAGCTGGAACTGATCCAGAGGAAGGGGCAAGTTTGGCAATTAGTATCTTGGATTTCTTGCGAAAAAAGCAAGCTAAGATAATTGTTACCACTCATTATCCTGAGTTAAAACTGTATGGCTACAACCGCCCCAAAGCAATAAATGCTTCAATGGAATTTGATTTAAAAACTTTATCACCAACTTATCGCCTGCAAATCGGTATTCCTGGGCACAGTAACGCCTTTGCAATTGCACGACGCTTAGGAATGCGTGAAGATGTTGTAAAAAATGCGGAAGGTCTAATGTCTGATGATAATGCAGATATTAACCAAATGATTGCCGAACTAGCCAAACAGACTAAAAAGGCGTCAACCGCACGCCGGCATTTAGAAACCAGCCTTGATCGGAGTAGAAAACTTGAAGTAAAATTGCAGCAAGCACTTGATTGGTATAACCAGCGTGTGCAAAAGCAGTTAGAATTTGCCCAAGAACGGGCCAATGAAGTTGTTGCCAAAAGCCGAAAGAAAGCCGAAAAAATCATCGAACAGCTGCAAAAGCAGCCGAATAATGTTAAGCAAAACGAACTGATTGATGCGAAGGGAAAGTTAACGCAGCTTGAAAAGCAAAATGAAAACCTAGCTCATAATCGCGTCCTGCAAAAAGAAAAAAGACGGCATCACGTCAAGGTGGGCGACCAGGTTAAAGTTTTATCTTACAATCAAACAGGAACAATCACTAAAAAACTATCTGAGCATCAATATGAAGTCCAGATGGGCATTATCAAAGTAAAAGTGAGTGATCGTGATGTTGAAAAGATAAATCAGCAAAAGCAGCAAACCAAGAAAACCGTCCGTGCTGTTAGTTCCAACCGGCGAAGTAACGCCCGTAGCGAACTTGATTTACGTGGACAGCGTTATGATGAGGCAATGACCAACCTTGATCGGTATATTGATTCTGTTTTGCTTGCTGGCCTTGATGTCGTCACAATCATTCACGGAATTGGAACAGGTGCAATTAGAAAAGGTGTGTGGCAATATTTGCGTTCGAGTAGTCACGTAAAAAGCTTTAATTATGCTCCTGCTAACGAGGGTGGTAACGGTGCAACTATTGTCCATTTGAAATAAAACAGCTTACTTGTAAAAAGTAAGTCGGCTTGCTATAATGAATTTTATAAGATAAGAAATATTGCATTATATATAGGGAGGTATATTCATGGTTGATGAACTAACAGATCAGAACTTTGAAGAAGAAACAAAAGATGGCGTTGTGCTAACAGATTTTTGGGCAACTTGGTGTGGTCCTTGCAAGATGCAATCACCTGTTGTCGATGAATTGGCTGAAGAACGGCAAGATGTTAAGTTTACGAAGATGGATATTGATCAAAATAAAGAAACACCAAGTTCTCTTGGCATTATGGCTATCCCAACTTTACTCATTAAGAAAAATGGGGAAATTGTTGATCGGATAACTGGCTATACCCCAAAGGCCAAGCTTGATCAAATTCTCAATCAATATACTGATTAAACGCAAAAAAAGAGGCTTTCTCAGAAGAGAGAGCCTTATTTTTTTAGTTATTTTTTGCTTGGAGCAAATCCCGAATATCTTTTAAGTAATCTTCAGCAGATGGCTGAGCTGGAGCCGGTTGCGGTTTGGTTACTTTATTGACAGCCTTCACAAGTAAGAAAACAATGAATGCAATAATTAAGAAGTTAATCACAGTGTTAATAAATGAACCATACCTAAAGGTTGCGCCGCCAACCTTGACTACTAAATTTGATAAATCAATTTTGCCAATAAATAGACCAATTAATGGGTTAATTAAGTTTGTTACTAATGAATTTACAATATTAGTAAAAGCTCCGCCGATGATAACACCAACAGCCAAGTCAATTACATTTCCACGTTCAATAAATTGTTTAAACTCTTTTAGCATCTTTATTTCCTCCATTCTCACTTTAATCATATTGCAAAAATGGGCAAAAACTCAATTAAAAAGCTTTTAAACTTAGTCAAATTTGGCTGCTATTTGAACGATTTCCCTTTTATCATCAATCTTTAGTTCGCATTCTGTAGTCCGACCAGTTTCTTTTTGGACTGCTTCTGCTAAAATTCCGGCTTCTAGAGAAAACTCATGACTATCGCTGTTCAAGCGATCGGTTACACTTTGGCCGCTTAATTCAAAAACGGTCTCAGTTCGCCGCTGCTTTACTCTTGTTAAATCGCCAAATTCAGTGGTAGCAAAAAAACTGACCACGTCGTCAAAAGACGACAAATCATATTTGCGGGCAATTTTTTTGCCACCCCAATATAAGATTGCCTCATTGTCTTCACCTAAAATGGTGGGTAAAAGAAAGTCGCGGTATAACTGATTAACAAAATACACGTGTTCGCTTTGTTGCTTGTTGTCTTGCATAAAGAATTTCATCCCTTTTATTTTCTTTTATTTTACCGTAAAATTGAGAGAAATAGAAAAAATTGAGGGGATTTATATTATGGATAATCGGCCAATCGGCCTGTTAGATTCTGGCGTTGGTGGTTTAACTGTTGTCAAAAAAATCATTCAAAAGATGCCAGGCGAATCAACTGTTTTTATCGGTGATAATGCCCATATCCCATATGGTGATAAGACGAAAGAAGAAATAGTCGAACTGACTAGAAACAGTGTCAATTTTTTATTAAGTAAAAATGTTAAGTTGATTATTTTTGCTTGCAATACTGCCACGGCAGTCGCGATGGATATCATCCAAAAAGAAATAACCGTTCCAATTATCGGCGTGATTCAATCTGGAAGCAGTGCGGCAATTCGCGCAACTCAAACTAATCGGGTTGCAGTAGTTGCCACGCAAATGACAGTGGCACTCCATGCTTACCAAACAGAAATTAATGCGCGCGATCCTAAAGTTCAGGTGACAGAGCTTGCGGCACCACAATTAGTGCCTTTGATTGAAAAAAATGCTGGTAGATCAAACTATTTGTCAGCCTTGCAGCAAACCCTAAAGCCACTAGAAAATAGCACATTTGATACCTTGATTTTAGGGTGCACGCATTATCCAATTATTCGTGATGAGTTCGTTCAGTGTCTGCCGACTGGGGTTCAGGTAGTCGATCCTGCAGATCAGGTAGCGGAAAGTACCTTTGAATTGATGAAGCAAAAAGGGCTGTTAGGTGCCAGTACCCAATCTGCTCAACATGAATATTACACAACTGGTGAGGTTGAGTTAGTAGAAAAATTGGGCAAAATAGTGCTTAATGACGCTAATTTTACCGCTCATCATTTATAAAAAAGAAAAGGCAAGTTATGAAAGAAATTTTGTTTGCTACGACCAATTATGGCAAGGTTAAGGAATTAAAAGAGGCTTTTAAAAAAGCCAAAATAGATGTTGCTATCAAAACTAACAAAGATTTGGCTCATGCGCCAATTGTTGAGGAATATGGAACAACCTTTGAGCAAAATGCTAAATTAAAGGCGCATGCTCTGGCTGATTACAGTCAAATGGTGACCATTGCTGATGACTCAGGATTAATGGTGGATGCTCTTGATGGGGCGCCCGGAGTTCGGTCCGCTCGGTTTGCCGGAGAGGAGCATAATGACAGCAAAAATAATGCTAAATTGTTGGTAGAACTTGGTGGGGTAAAACCTGAAAAAAGGACAGCACGTTTTAATACCACGATTGTGGCTTCGATGCCGGGCAATTTTGCTCAGGATCTAGTCGTTTCGGGTCAGTGTAGTGGCCTTATTCTGGCGGCTCCTCGAGGAGAAGATGGCTTTGGCTATGATCCTTTGTTTTATGTTCCAGAAAAAGGCAAAACCTTTGCTGAAATGACGGTTGAAGAAAAAAATAGTTTGTCACACCGTGGCAGGGCAATCCAAAAATTATTGGCTGCTTTTCCTGCCTGGCTAGCGCAATTTTAAAAAAAGGTTAATCCTAACTATGGGATTAACCTTTTTCATTATTGTGCTAATAAAATGCCATTTGCTTGCAGCGTTTTTAAGTAATGCGTTAAATATTGATCTTGAACAGCTTTTTCATGCCCTGGTTCGACTTGAAAATGAATGACATATGTAGCTGTTTGAGCTGTCTGTGCGGTAATCCCGATAATATTGGGACCTTGGACAAGGACATTTTTACCTAGGTCTATGTCATTATTTACTTGCTCAATGAGTTGATGAACCTTGTTAAAGTCGTTGGAAACTTTTAACTGCAATTCAATATCAAGACCAATACCGCCGTGGGCGAGATTTTGGACGATTGAGATATTACGGTTAGGGATGTAGATAATCGAACCATCTGTTCCTTTTAGTCTGGTTGTCCGTAATCCTAGCTGAACAACCACCCCAGTTTGATTATTAATCTGGACAATGTCACCAACATCAAATTGATCTTCACTCAAAATGAAAAAGCCGTTGACTAAATCACTGACAAAGCCCTGAGCTCCCATGCCTAAAGCAAGAGAAAAGATACCAGCACTAGCTAGCAAAGTCCCAATTGGAATACCCAATATTGATAAAACAGCAAATAAATAAAAGAAGATAACTGTATAAGAAAAAATACTATTAATTAAAGCCGCAACTGTTTTCGATCGCTTGGTTTGTGGGCGCTTACTATGGTTTAAATAATGATTAATAATTTTTTTGCCAAATTGAATAATTAAATAGAATATCAAAGATGATATTGCTAATTGCCACACAACTGAGATTAATTGCTCGCCAATTTGATCCCAATTGATTTTTAAAACTTTTTGGTTGATTTGAAACGCTTGTTTCATGGTTCCCGCCTTTCTTATATGCATATTAACTATAGCAAAATATTACATATAGATTGAGATTGAAGCATTTTCATGCTAGACTTTTTTTAGGTATAGAATTGGAGGTTGAAGATGATAATGTCTTATGGTGCATTAGCAGGTATAATTGCTGCGGTTGCATTATTAATTTTAGTACTTTTCACAATTCCTGTGCTTATTCGTGCCACAAAGGCGACAAAACAAGCAGAAGAAATGATCAAGAGTGCCAATGAATCAATACAGCAGATTTCGAAAGAAGCTGATGTCTTGCTTCAGCAAACAGGTGATTTACTTGATAAAACCAATGTGTTATTGGCGGACGTGAACGTTAAAATGGAAACCCTAGATCCAGTGGTTCAAGCAGCCGCAGATTTAGGAGTTAGCGTTTCGGATGTTAACGCGTCCTCCCGTAAGATGGCAAAACGCGTCAGCAACTTCCGTCTGAAAGGCAATAACGGAATAATGTCTTCTGCTTTATCGTCGATGTTTGCACGTCGTAGGCGTCGTAAAGGTAAGGATTAGTAAAAAGGAGTTACTACGATGAGAAAATTTACTGATTTTGTATTAGGTGCTATTGTAGGTGGAGCAGCAGGTTTTTTAGCTGGTTCATTGCTTGTTAGCGATAATCAAATTGATGAATTAAAGAGAAAAGTTAAGAATAATGATACCGTTCAAGATTTGAAGAAAAAATATGATAACGGTACAGAAGTAGTTAAAAATCAATTGGCATCATTCCCTAAGAATGTCGAGGATGATTCTGAATTAAAAGATTTTGATGATATTGTCATTGATAATTCAAAAGATGATGACCCAATTCAAAAGGACAATGCAGAAAAATCAGTTGATGATCTGCATAATGCTGAAGGCCCAGAGGATCCAGGCGTTTTGCCAAAGGATGACACTTTACCAAGACCTTAACAATTAAGTTAACAAAAAAATGCACTAGCAGGAACAATCTCCCGCCAGTGCATTTTTATTATAGAGAAATTAGTCGTTGAGCGGAATGTACTTGAGCTCTTTGTCAGTATGTGTAAATGGTTGGTAACCGTCTTTAGTGACAACGCCGCAGTCTTCGATTCTTACACCTGCAACACCAGGGATGTATATGCCAGGCTCAATCGAAAAGCACATGCCTTCCTCAATAATTAAGTCATTGCCTTGAACAATTGAAGGATATTCGTGCACATCCTTGCCAATTCCGTGACCTAAGCGGTGAATGAAATATTCGCCGTAGCCGGCCTTAGTAATCACGTCACGGGCAACACTATCAAGTTCAGAAGCTGTCATCCCTGGTTTAACAGCATCAATTGCGGCTTGTTGTGCTTCACGGTCGATCTCGTAGATTTCTTTTTCCTTTGCGCTTGGTTCACCATAAGCAACTGTTCGACTAGAATCGGATGCATAGCCGTTGTGCATAGTTCCAAGATCAAATAGCACTAATTCATTAGGTGCTATTTTGTTCATTGTTGGGCCTAAATGAGGATTAGCAGCATTTGCACCGGCTTGCACGATAGTTTCAAAACTTTCGTGCATAACACCCTTTTGCAGTTTTAACTGGTAATCAATTTGACCAGCAATATATCTTTCGGTTACGCCAGTCTTAATGGCGTTAAAACCGATTTGGAAAGCAAAGTCAGCTTCTTTACCGGCAGCTTGTAATTGCTTAATTTCTTCAGGCGTCTTATACAAACGAATTTTAGCGATAAAGTTAGACACATCGGCATCAAAGTTTGCATCAGGGAATTGTTGATGGAGCAATTGGTAGTGAGAAACAGACAAATTATTTTTCTCAAGCGCCCATTTTTGGTATGCTGTAGTTCTGTGCTTAACTTTGTCAGCAATTACAGCCCAAGGATCTTCTGAATCAAGGTAGCCATAAACATCGCCATTCCAAGCAGAATTTTTGGCTTCTTCTACATTTAGGGCAGGAACAAAGACGAATGGGTCTTGGTCCTTGAAAGCTAGAAGAGCGAAAATTCGTTCATGCGGCTCCATATCATAACCTGTAAAATAGGCTATTGTGGTTGGATTTGAAATATAAGCTACGTCGTTATTAGAACTCTGTAGCCATTCTTGCAATTTGGTTAAATTCATAAACTTTTCCTTTCGTATCAAGCGGTAATTAAGAAAAGTATATCATGTTCTTGAGTTGAAAAAATGAAAGAATAGCTGTAAACGTTTGCACTTTTTGCAAAAGAATGATAAATTTTATACTAGTACATAAGATAGGGGAAATAAGATGCGTAAACAAGATATTACAATTTATGATGTTGCTCGCGAGGCCAAGGTATCGATGGCCACAGTTTCACGGGTTGTTAATGGTAACACCAACGTGCGTAAAGATACACGTGATCGGGTAATGAAAGTGATTAATCGTTTGCACTACCAACCAAATGCTGTAGCGCAGGGACTAGCCTCTAAGAGAACAACAACTGTCGGGTTGATTGTGCCGGATTTAACCAACCTTTATTTTGCTGAACTTTCAAAAGGAATCGACGATATTGCCCTTTTGTATAAGTATAATATTATTATTACGAGCATTGAGAATCGTTTGATGCGTGAAGACCAAGCAATCCAGGGCTTGTTGAATAAGCAGGTTGATGGGGTTATTTACATGTCTGATAGTTTGCCAGAAGAAGCTGTCGAGGCTTTTAAACGGACTGATACACCCGTTGTTTTGGCCGGAACCAAGGATAACCACCAAGAATTTCCTTCCGTTGCAATTGACTACAAGAAAGCCGATACTGAGGCTTTGAACTTGCTTTATAACGATGGTAAAAAGAACTTAGCACTTGTTTTGGATAATCCTGATACGGTTGTTAACGCTGAGAACCGCATTCCAGCCTACAAGAAATTCTTAGAAGAACATAATTTAGGTGAAGGTCATTTTTATAGTCACATTAAGGATCATTCCGACGGATATAACCTCTTCTCGCAACTAAGTCAAGATGGTATTGATGGTGTAATCGTAACTAGCGATGTTACTGCTGTCGGTATTTTGAATTCAGCAATTGATGCTGGAAAGAAAGTTCCAGATGACTTGGAAATTATTACGGCTAGCGCAACTCAAATCGCTTCTGTCGTTCGTCCGGCTCTAACAGCTATTCGTCAACCCCTTTATGATATTGGTGCTGTAGCAATGAGAATGCTGACCAAATTGATGAATAATGAAAAAGTAGACAATATGCAAATTGAATTGCCATATGAATTACTGAAAAAGCAGAGTACTTCAAATAACTAAATGATTTAACTAAAAACCCGTTACACAAATGTGTAACGGGTTTTTGCTACGCTAATTTAATTGCGCTGCTAATTTAATTTTTTGGGTAAAAGTAAGTTCTCTTGGCGCTTGTAGCGGCTGATATTGCGTCAAGGCAATATTAGGATAACGGCTCATTCGTGGCAAATTATGATAGTTTTTCCAACTGGTTTCGTCGAAAAAGCCGTAAAAGAGAATATCACGGGCCTTAACCCAGCCTAGAGATGTTTTGAGCCACATGCTCTTAGGACTACCGTTGAAATTATAGATGCGATAAAGCTGGTTAAGGGGCATTTTCTTCTTAGTTTTTGCCTGATTTTCTGGATAACGGTAAAGCGCAACTTCTTTTTGCGGCCGTGCGATAACTTGCTTATCTTGGTACGGGGCAACATCTTGCGGCTTTAAATCCAGGGTAACAAATTCAGCGGAAATAAAGGTTTGGTTGTCTATTTGATAATAAAGCTGGTTATGTGCCCGCACACCATACGATACCTCTAATTTTTGTCCAGGATAAACAAACTTTTTGCGTTTAATTCGAACATATGGGTTCATCATTGTGGCAGCTTTTTTATTGCCGAAGTATAACCCCTTGCGGTGGATATCGTATTTATGCGTTCCTTCTTTTGCCAATTTGTACTTGAAACCGGTACTGGGAAAGTTGGTCACGACACCATCAATGTTTTTGTTAATTAGCCAATGCCACAATTCAGGCGATTCGTCCATTTCTGTCCAAACAAAAACCTGTTTGTTTAGCTGGTGCAACCAGTGAATTAGCCAAGAGTGATTTAAAATTAGATCAGATGATACGTTGACTGCATTAACTTGCGGAAGATTGCTGAAGTTCATTCGTTTTAAACTGCCGACAATTAAGATTAAATATGCATCAGGCATAATTTCTCGAAAATGAAATAAACTGGCAGCAGAAAATGAGTGAATCATGACCCGTTTTTCCATGTGATATTTTTTAATTGTTGCCGCAATTTTATCTTCAAGTTCATAAGAAGAATCAATTGAGTGATCTATTTTTGTTTCTAAAATAAATTTTGTATCTGGCATTTTTTGATAATGTTCAAATAGTTCCGCTAAACTCAGCACATGTTCACCATTATCATATGTTAATTGACTAAGTGCTTGCCAAGTATTTTGTGATACAATTGCATGTGTATGGGTAACTCGAAACAAATCATCATCATGCGAAACGACCAGTTCTCCGTCTGATGACAGATGAAGGTCGAGTTCAACGTAATCGGCGCCGGAGTTGAAAGCAGAATCATCACTCTGAATAGTTTCTTCAGGGTATTTAGTGGGATCCCCGCGGTGCCCGACAACAGTGAAACCAGTTGTTGTCAAAAAGATTAAGCTAAAAAAGAGAGCCGTAATTAGATGGCTTTTACGTTTCATGTGTACACCTCTATCGTTTATTACAATAGCATGGTTGCACATTTTTTGCTATATGTAACAGTTTTAATTTCATAGGTATAATTAATGAATCAACAATATGAAGAATTAGATTTAATTGAAGAAATCACTCGTAATGATAACAGCAAGTATTTTGAAATTTCAAATATCGATCAAAATGGGATTGCTGAACTAGCAGTTGACCGGGGCAAAATTAAGAATGTGCGCATTTTGCAGTTGAACATCCCGCGAACGACGGCATTAGTTACTTATGAAAAGTACATCAATAAAACTTACCAGCTTGAAACGTTGACTAATGAGGAAGATTGGAAAAATCCTGACTGGGTAGAATGGGAAAAGCCTAAGGGTAAAATCTTGGACGCTTATAAGATGATTTTAAAATCCAATCAGATTGGATAGAAAGTGGGAGAAATGGAAAAACTACGCATTTTACATACTAATGATTTGCATTCACACTTTGAACACTTTCCCAAAATTGGCCGGTATCTTCATGAGGCACAAAAAGATCAATCAGTTGATCAAGTTTTCACGTTTGATGCCGGTGATTTTATGGACCGTTCCCACCCTTTAACGGATGCAACATACGGGCAAGCTAACATTAAATTAATGAATTCTTTTCATTATGATGCAATTACGATTGGTAATAATGAAGGAATTTCCAACTCACATGAGGTGGTTGAGCATTTATTTGATCATGCTAAATTTCCCGTCATTTTGGCCAACCTCCGTGAGGAAGATGAGTCAATGCCGCATTGGGCCGTTCAAAATAAGATTATCACTACCAAAAAGGGTACCCGAATTGCCTTAATCGGTCTAACTGCCGCATATCCGCTTTCTTATGAGCCTAACCACTGGCACGTTAAAATGCTAAAAGAAACAATGGATGATGTGTTACCTAAAATTGCTGGACAGTATGATGTGCTCATTTTATTAACACATGTTGGTCTAAACATGGATGAGTTTTTGGCAAATAATTATCCCCAGATTGATTTAATTGTTGGCGGTCATACGCACGATTTATTGAAGCATGGCAAAAGGGTAAATGGTGTTTGGATTACGCAAACCGGTAAGTGGGGTAATTACGTTGGTAATACTTACGTGGAGATTGATGATCAGCACCATGTAAAGAAAATAACGCCGCATGTCGAGCCAACAAGCTTGATGAAAGAGCATAATGGCGATATTGAAACAATTCTAGGTTATTGTGAATGCGGTAAGGAAATTCTAAGTCGTGAACAAGTAGCGAATTTACCGGAAAAATATGATGACGATTATGAGGCAACAATTAATGTTTCAATGGATGCCATTGCTGATTTTGCTAAAACCGACTTGGCAATGCTGAGTACTGGGCTCTTTCTGCAACCTTTTAAACGCGGCATCTTAACCAAATATGATTTACAAGTGGCTTTACCGCACTCCATGCACGTTGTTAGATCAAAATTAAAGGGCAATGATTTGTGGCGCTTGGTCATGGAGATTGAGAAGAATCGTCATTACCTCGATCATTTTCACTTGCAGGGGATGAGTTTTCGCGGCAAAATTTTTGGTCAAATGCATTACCGTGGAATCAAATTTGACCCGATAAGCAGAATAGTTTACGTTAAAGGCAAAGAAATTGATCCTGCTAAGGAATATGAAATTGCGGTGTTAGATCACTATGTTCTGGTGCCGTTTTTCCCTACTTTAGCTATAGTTGGTGATAATAAGTTTTTATTCCCACAATTTTTACGTGAAGTAATTGGGGATTATTTGGCCAAAAAATATCCTATTAACAGGAAGTGAACCTAATGACGGAAAAAGCCGTTGAAGTAGTTAAGATAAAAACTGACAAGGAAAATAAGTTTGAGAAAAAGCAGCCTCTTCGGCATCCATTGGCTGCTGTTTCGTTAGAAAACGACCGTTTAAAGATTAATAAACAGTTATACCAGGTCATGGTGAATAAGGAAGATGCCCTTGATCTTGAGGTATTAAGCCAGAAATATGACCCATATCTTGATCAATATGATTTTTTGGTTGGGGATGTTTCCAGCGAACATTTACGTCTCAAAGGCTTTTATAAAGATAACGTACAGACAGCAATTGATCGAAAAGAACAGACGATTGCTGACTACTTAATGGAATATTGCAATCCTGGTGGTCCCTATTTTATCTTGCAATTGCTGAGCCCAGTGCACCATTATCGTAATAATAACCGGAAAAAATGGGGTAGTTCATATCGTAAGCGTAAGAAGGGGCAACCTAATAAAAAGAATGGTGTTGCTTTCAAGCGTTACAAGGTTCGACCTGCACATTATAAAAAGCCGGAAACGGTAGCGGTTAAAAAAGAACAGAAAAATAATCATACTTTTGTAATTAAAAAAAGAAAGGGCAGCAAGTAAGTGAAAGATTACCATTTATTTTTAGTGGACCTCGATGGCACTATTTATCGTGGAAAAGACACTATTGCGTCCGGAGTGCGTTTTATTCACCGAATTAAAGAAGCAGGTAAAGAGTGTCTTTTTTTAACCAATAACACTACCAGAACACCTCAAATGGTTGTTGACAAATTGGCTCATCATGGCGTTAAAACGGACGTTTCTCATATTTATACGCCGAATATGGCAACAGTTAGTTATATTTTGGAGCAAGAAGATTGGCAAGCCAAGAAAATTGGCGTTTATTTAATTGGGCAAATTGGTTTATTACAAGAATTTTTAAAGCATCCAGAATTCGAGTTAAATGAGTCCAATCCGGATTATGTTGTTGTGGGGCTTGATACTGATTTTACTTATCATAAAGTTCAGGTTGCATCTACTGCAATTCAAAATGGGGCTAAGTTTATTGGTACTAATGCTGATGTTAACTTGCCTAGTGATCAGGGGCTAATGCCAGGAAACGGCTCTTTGTGTGCAATGGTTGCTGTTGCCAGTGGTCAAGAACCGCTATATATTGGTAAACCATCTGCAATCATTATTGAAAAAGTGTTGGCTAAATTTCATTATTCTAAAAAAGACGCTCTTTTAGTGGGCGATAATTATGAAACCGACATAAAAGCTGGCTTTAACAGTGGGGTTGACCAATTATTGGTAACCACAGGAATTACCCAAGCTGCTGATCTAATTGGCAAAAAGCAGCCAACGATTTTGGTCGATAGCTTGGATAAGGTAAAATTATGAGCAAAAAAAGTAACATTTTGACAATCATTTATCACTTTATTTTTGGCGTTACTAGTAGTGTTGTGGGCGCTATTATTGCCAGCTGGCCATTATTGCTAGTTTTTGTAATTGTGCAAAAAACTAATAAGACTGTTAATTTGTCAATCGGGCAGGTTATGCACAACTACAATCAGTTAATGTGGTACTTAATCTGGCCGTTTAAGCACAAACTGAAGATGAGTAATTTACCAACTTCGTCATTAGCTGCACAGCATTTTTCGGATGTAAAGAAACTGCTTGTTCTGGCTGTTTTTGCCTTTTTATGTTGTCTGCTTATTTTTTTGTGGAACAGGAGTCAAAAAAATAAAGCACTGAAACTAAATAAAGTTTGGGCGCTTTTATTTTTACTATTGCCAATTGCTGTTTTACCATTTGCACTAACAAATTTTGATAACTTTTTTGTTGTATTTCATCATTTGCTATTTGCTGGTAGCAGTACTTGGCTGTTTAATCCGGCTACTGATCCAATTATTAATGTGCTGACTGAAGGCTTTTTTGCCTCATGTTTTGCAGTCGCAGGAATTATTTACGAATTATATTTTGCTAATCAGCTTTTAGAGCGCTAAAAAAGGAGTTCCTTAGTGGAGCTCCTTTTTTTGTGTTAGCCGTTTTTTGAGGGCAACAATTAAAATCGGTAATACTGAAATTAGAATAATTGCAAGAATTAACATGGAAAAATGCTCTTTGACGAATGGAATATTACCAAATAAGGCACCGATTATTGTAAAAAGACCACTCCAGATAATTCCGCCAATTACGTTGTAAATTGCAAATTTACCATAATGCATTTTGCTTCCGCCAGAAATAAAAGGAACAAAGGTCCGAATGAATGGAATGAAACGACCAATAACAATTGTGATCGGACCATGGCGCTCAAAGAATTTTTCGGCTGCCATTCGATTTTTCTGATTAATCAGTTTATTAAACCAAGAATGTTTTTCTCCTGCATTAACTGAGCGTGCCCCAATTTCATAGTTACATGCATCACCTAAAATGGCGGCTAATAAAACTGCTAAATAAACTAACCAGATATTAATGTGATATTTGGGGTTTACTGCCATCGAACTTGCTGCAAAAATCAGCGAATCTCCTGGTAAAAAGGGAAAAATTACAAGTCCGGTTTCGATAAAAATAATGCCAAAAATAATCAAGTAGGTCCAGTTGCCAAACTGGTTGACTATTTCAATCAGATGGTGATCAATGTGAAGAATAAAATTGATTATTGTCATAAATCGCTCCTAAATACTGGTTGAATGAATTGTTAAGGTTTTTTCTGGGAAAAGCGAGCGCATAATTGCGGTAATTGCAATTTGAGCTTCGCCAAAGCCTAGTCCGATTACAGGAACGCGACCAGGGTAAGTGGCACTATCACCAATCGCATAAATACCTGGTATATTAGTTGCCATTTCCCGCGTGACATCAATTTGGCCGTTGGTCAGATTAATGCCCCACTTACGGGCAATACTATTATCTGCTCTAAAGCCATAGGCAACAATGATTTGATCAAAGTGGCGCTTAATAATGTCAGTTTCTCCCATTTGCTTGAGACCAACCTCAAGTTGATTATTCCTTAATATAATTGTTTTAGGAAGATAAGGTGTTAGAATTTCAACATTTTTTAAACTTTTCAGTTGCTGTATTGAAGATTCTAAACCGCGAAATTCATTTCGGCGATGAATTAATTTGACTTGCGTGTTGCCTTGCTCCGCAAGTTCAAGTGCCCAATCAAGAGCTGAATCACCACCACCAAAAACAGCAACTGTTTGACCGGCGTATTTAGCTAAATCTTGAACAAAATAATGCACGCGTTTTTCAATTGCCTCATCCATTTTTAGAGGTAATTTCTTTGGTTTAAATGAACCAGTTCCGGTAGCAATAATGACGCTTTTTACCTCAAAATCACCATCAATAAGAAATTTGTCTTCTTCTTGCTCAATAGAAGTAACGCGATGGTTTAATGAAAAAGTGGTCTTGCCAGTAGCAGATTTCTTTAAGCGACTAATTAAATCAAAGCCAGTAATTTGATCAAAAACAGGAATATCAGAAATTTTTTTATTCGGATATAAAAATTGTGGTTGTCCACCAACCTCCTTTAAAGAATCAAATGTAATTGATGTTAAACCATGTAGGTGGGCAAAATTTGCACAAAATAGACCGACTGGGCCTGCACCGATGATTGCTATATCAAATTTTTTTATTTTTAAAACTCCCCTCTAAACGTTGATATAACAACTTTAGCATGAAAAAATTTCTAAGTCACTTTAATAAATCGTAAAAAAGACTTGCAAAAGTAAAAAAGAGTTGCTAATATTAATAACTGTCGTCGGGCGCAAGGCAAGAGCCAAGCGGAAGGCGGCG
>NZ_JAFNPA010000009.1:0-654 GCF_026535895.1 Lactobacillus sp. B4007 | reverse complement strand
CCCCGGAATTGGACAAAGATTCCAATTCGGGGGTTTTCTTATGTCTAAATATTTACTAAAAACAAAATTAGAAGCAGTAGATTTGTATCAAAGAGGATTTAGTACAAAAGAAATTCAAGAGAAATTACATATCACATCACGTAGATCTATTGATGGTTGGATCAATAATTATCAACAGTATGGTAACAGAGGCCTGGAAAAAAGCTTTTCTAAGACAAGATATAGTGGTCAATTTAAATTAGAAGTCTTAAACTGGAGAAAAGAACATAGTGCCAGCTATCAAATTACTGCCAATCATTTTAATATTAAACAACATTCCACTATTGCGAATTGGCAAAGAAAATTAAATGAAGGCGGTGTTGATGCTTTATTTATTAAGCAAGGACGACCATTAATGCATAAAAAGAAAATTAAAGCAAAGAAGCATAAATATACTTCTCAAGAGTTAACTGAACTTGAACGTCTACGTTTAGAGAATCGTGCATTACATGTAGAAAATGAATATCTAAAAAAACTAGATGCCTTAGTTCAGAAACGCGGACATCGGACGAAGAAAGATCTATAGTTAATGAACTAAGGCAAGAATTTGGCTTTAAATTAAAAGAAATATTACCCTACACAAGTTTGTCTAAAAGTACATTCGAGTACCATCCT
>NZ_JAFNPA010000004.1:0-267294 GCF_026535895.1 Lactobacillus sp. B4007 | reverse complement strand
CAAGGTACTACCTGCGACGCTCGTAAACGCCGCTGTTTTATTTTGCCAGATCTTTGTCCTCTTGTCAAGAACTTTTTTTCTGACCTCGCTGTTGCCTTTTTTACAACAGCGTTTATTATCTTACTAAACTAGCTCTTAGTTGTCAACTAGTTTTTTCGAATTTTTTTACTTGAGCAGTTAACTCACGCTAGCTCTCTCAAGCACAGATAATACTTTACTCTTTTTGCTATAACACGTCAAATCTTAGATTTTGTTCGTTATTTACTAATTATAAAAGTAAAATTAGTTTTGTCTAATGGCCATTATTACCTATTTTTTCTGATGTTTGACTACTTATTGGGCTAATTATTCGTAATTTGCCTTTTTTGAGCGCAACAGTTTGCGTAAAAAGATGGAAATTTTTTTGAAGAAAACAAAAAAATCCCGTAAAAAGGGATTTTATTTCTTAGATTAAGCTTTCTTCTTTGGTAATCTTGGTCATTCCATTCATGTAAGGAACAAGTGCTTCAGGAACAGTAACAGTTCCATCTTCATTTTGGTAATTTTCCAAAATAGCGGCAACTGTCCGTCCTACAGCCAAACCAGAACCATTTAGCGTGTGTGCCAAGTGTAATTTACCGTCTTCATCACGGTAACGGATTTGTGCACGACGAGCTTGGAAGTCAGTACAATTTGAGCAACTAGAAATTTCACGGTACTTATCTTGAGCTGGCATCCATACTTCCAAATCATAAGTCTTTGCACTTGTAAAACTGGCATCCCCAGTTGACAAAGCAACTACATGGTATGGCAAGTTGAGTTTTTGTAATAAGTGTTCTGCATTCTTAGTCAGTTTTTCTAATTCGTCCCATGAGTCTTCTGGTTTGCAGACCTTAACCATTTCCACTTTTCTAAACTCATGCATTCTAATTAGACCCCGGGTATCACGACCTGCTGATCCAGCCTCACTTCTAAATGCTGGTGACAATGCAGTTACATTAATTGGCAGTCTGTCTTCGTGAATAATTTCGTCACGGAAGTAGTTAACAAGTGGTACTTCGGCTGTTGGAATCAAAGTTAAGTCTAGTGGCTTATCTGGATCATCATTATCGACAATTGTATAAACATCCTCACGGAACTTAGGGAATTGACCTGTTCCTTGCATTGATTCGTCATTAACTAGGTATGGTGGTATTACTTCGGTATAACCTTCCTTAGTATTTTCATCTAAAAAGAAGTTAAAAACTGCTCTTTCAAGCAAAGCTCCCGCACCTTTATAGTAAACAAAACGTGCACCAGAAACTTTAGCACCACGATCCCAATCTAAAATATCTAAGTCAGTACCGATATCCCAGTGAGCCTTTGGCTTAAAGTCTAACTTGGTTGGCTCATGCCATTTACGGATTTCTTCATTATAGCTTTCATCTGGTCCAATTGGATCTGAATCATCTGGGAAGTTAGGCAATCTGAGTAAAATGTAATTTTGTTTTTCAGTTAGCTTCTCGACTTTTTCGTCTAATTCTTTAATTTCCTGTCCAACTTGCCGCATTTCAGCAATTGCATTTGATGCGTCTTCCTTATTTCTTTTAGCTTCAGCAATATCTTTTGAAACCTTGTTCCGCTTAGCCTTCAATTGTTCACTACGACTTAAGCCGTCTCTGCGCTCGGCATCAATTTTGACTAATTCATCAAGTTCTTCGGGCTTAATGCCACGTCTACCTAATTTATCCTTAGCCCAATCAAGATTCTCACGAATCACTTTAATATCTAGCATCTTTTTACCTCCATCAAAAAAGCCAATTCATCCCTCAAATTGGGACGAATTGGCTCTACATGGCTTCGCGGTACCACCCAGTTTCAGTCATTAGCATGACTGCACTTCATTAAGTTGGCGATAACGGTGCCGCAAACCGTGTAACTATTAATTACCCACATTAATGGAATCTGGAAACGACCTCTGTCCACTTTCACCACTACGTGCACTCTCTAAAACAGTCTTAGGATTCCGTGTTTGGATATTATTTTAAGTCATTCTCTTGTTTTTAGCAAATACTATTTCTACTTATATGAAGTATTTTGAAAAAGCAAATCATCTATTACCTTTTTTAGCTTATAATACTGATTATCAGGAGGCCAAAATGAAAATTACTAATCTACCTAAAAAGACTTGGCAAAAAATATATGATTTTCAGATTCTTTTTTGCTTACTTGCAGAAGTATTGCTGATGGTGAGCGGCTTGCACAATGCAACAAAGACGAAAAATCAGGTAACTGCTATTATTTTACTTGTGCTTTTTTTAGCACTGACAGTTTATGTTCAAAAAATGAAAGTTAAAGATAAATTTACTTACGAGTTTACGCGGTGGTTAAACCTACTTTTTGGCCCCGGCATCCTTTGCACTTTTTGGCTTAAAATCGGCAACTTACTTTTAGTGCATTTGCCCCAAATTGAAATTATTTGGGTACTACTATTATGGGCAGTGTTGCTTGGTTTGCTACTACCAATTGCCATGGTTTATGCCGCCCAAATTAAGAACTGGTTCTTAAGGCTGCTGATTGTTTTCTTATTAAATATCCAGTATGGACTGGTCAACACGTTAAAAGTCTCCAGAAGTCTCAAAATTATGCATTCACTTACGGGACAAGGAGTAATCGCGGCCATTAGCCTATTTATCTTGGCATGTTTTCTAGGAAAAGCTTGGGGTTTCAGGTTTAATCCCAACTTGAAATTTAACAAAAGCCAAAACTTCCAGCAAGTTACTTTTGTTTTACTCATTCTTTTTACATTATTAGACTTGTTTTACAACTGCTTTAACGCTTATTCCAAAGATATTTGGACCGTCTTTTTTAGATATGATTTTAATAATCTGAAATTTTCCTTACCTAATTTAACATGTGCAATCGAACCGGGTATCCTAGAGGAAGCTGTACGTTATCTAAACATCATCATCCTACTAGCAGGTTTTAACCACTTGCCAAAATGGCGGGTTCCAATTGCCATTTATGGTTCCACACTCCTTTTTGGACTTGCCCATCTTGGAAATGTTGGCTGGCACGGTGCAACCCTTTCGGCCACTATTATGCAAGCAATTGGTGTGACCGGTTGTGGCTTTTTATGGGCTGTTCTTTATCTTTATACGGGAAAGCTTTGGCCAGCAATTGTTGCTCACTTCATATCAGACTTCGTCGCTAATATGCTTACTGGTTGGAATTCTTCAGGATGGCACTGGCATGGTTATGCGACAGATTACATTTACACTATCTTGATCGTTGGCGTTCCACTTCTGTTTTCAATTTGGATGATGTTCGGCAAAGCTAGACAAGTAATGGAAGAAAATGCCGATCGAATAATGAATGTGAACTAGTTTGATTTTAATAAAAAAAGTCTGGGAAAATTTTCAGGCTTTTTTATTTCAAGATAAATCGTCAAATTACCAATTACAAAATAAATTCGGTTAACTCTAAAACGAGTGGAACAACAATTACAAATAAGACCGTTGAAGTAGTAACAACATTAGTTGCATATTGAACGTCTCCGTGAGATTCACCGACTAAAATCGGTAAAACGGCTAATGCTGGCGTAGCAGATTGAACTACTAAAGTTTCCTTTGCAAGGTTCGGTAATGCTGGGCCCCAATTAGCACCAAAGACAATCAAGATAATCATCAGCGCTGGTACTAAAATGAACCTTCCAAGTAGCGCCCAAATTGTATCACGGTCTAAGTGAATTGATTTCAAACCAGCATCGGCTAAAATAATTCCGATATAAATTAGTGACATTGGTGTAACAATTCCGCCCACCATGCTTAGCACAGTTGTAATCCATCCCGGAATTGGTACTTCAACTAATAAACATATTAAAGCAATTAGGAAACCTACTAATGGAGCAGGCAACAATTTCTTCCAATTAAATTTCTGCTGTTTCTGTTTTTGCACAGTTGGATCATCACTTGAGATGAAGAAGACCCCAATTGCCCAAGTAGAAACTGTATTTAACACATAATAAATCAGGAAGTAAGGCATACTTTTTTGCCCAAATAAAGCAATGTTTAATGGTAAGCCAATAAAAATCGTATTGGCATTAGTAATAGCATTGATGAAAGTCCCGCGTCTTCCTTTGCGGATACGAAGAACTTTACACAAGAGCCAAGCAAACAAATAGCTAAGGGCGAAACAAATGATGGCATAAACGAGGCCGCCAGTTAAACCAAACAATTTATCGCGAGTCAAATATTTCAACACGGAAACAAAAATTGAAGCTGGTAAAGCAATATTCATGATTAAATATGAAATATTGCCTTTAAACTGATCTCCTAGTTTTCCACTGCTGCGTAGCCAGTAGCCTAACGCAATGACCAATAACAGTTCAACAACACTAGTTAAAGAAGTAATAAAGGCTTGCATTGATCCTCACTCCTATTCATTTTTATATTCCGGAGCCCAGCGCAAAGCTTCAACAGCTTGCTTACCGTCGTCATATTCATTTTGATTGAGGTGATCCTTAATTGCTTGGTTAGCCACGGCATGTGCAACTGTTTGCGAAAAGATATTGAGCTTTTCAACTGGTGGTAAAACAGCAGCTCCCGGCTTAGTTGAATCAACGATTCCACCTAATGAGTGAGCAGCCACACTAATCATTTCATCGCTCAAAACTTTAGCATTAACTGCTAAAGCACCAAGTCCAAGTCCTGGATAAACTAAGGCATTGTTTGCTTGACCAATTTCATACTTAACACCTTGATAATCAACCGGATCAGCTGGAATTCCCGTAGCAACTAACGCCTTGCCCTTAGTCCATTCGATTAAATCTTGGGCTTTTGCTTCCGCCAATTGCGTTGGGTTGGATAATGGAAAAATAATTGGCCGTTCAGTGTGCTCCGCCATTTCGGTCACAATATCCTGAGTGAAGGCACCAGAACGAGTAGATGTTCCAACTAAGATGTCGGGATGAACCGCTTGAACTATACTCTTCAGATCCTTTAACTGATCCGCATTGGCAAATTCTGACCGCTTTCTGACAAAAGGCTTTTGCGCTGGCGTCAAATCAGGTGTATCGTCAAACAATAATCCCTGCTTATCAACTAAGTAGAAATGCTGCCGGGCCTCTTCAGGCTTTAAGCCCGCTTGCAACATTTCAGAATATACTTGTTCAACAATGCCAGTACCGGCGGTACCAGCTCCGAAGCAGACATACTTTTGCTCAGTCAACTTTTGCCCACTAATCTTTAATGCTCCTAAAATTCCGGCTAATACAATAATTCCAGTACCTTGAATATCATCATTAAACGTCAAAATATGATCACGGTACTTTTTCAGAATATTGTCTGCGTTATCACGGCCGAAATCTTCAAAGTGCAAATACAATCCTGGGAAAAGCTTTTCAACACACTGAACAAATTGATCTACAAACTGGTAATATTTTTCGCCATTAACCCGACTGTGTTTATTACCCAAGTAAAGATCATCTTTGAGTAATTTTTCGTTATTAGTACCGACATCGAGTACAACTGGCAAAACGCAAGCCGGATCCACACCAGCTGCGGCCGTATAAACCATCAATTTACCAACAGAGATATCAACTCCCTGAGTTCCCCAGTCGCCAATTCCGAGAATCTCTTCACCGTCAGTAACTACAATCAATTTAATATCGCGACCATCTGCGGCATTTTTTAAACTGGCTTCCATTTGATCAGGTTTATCGATTGAAAGGAAAGCGGCATTTTGCGGATTAACAAACAGGTGACTGTAATTTTCAATTGTTTCCGCAATTGTCGGATCATAAACAATCGGCATGAATTCGGTCACATGTTCACTAAAGATTTTAAAAAATAGCACCCGGTTGGTATTAAAAATAGTCATTAAAAAAATGCGTTTTTCTAAGTTAGTTGACTTTTCTTGGTACTGCAAATAGACTTCACGTACCTGGCTTTCAAGCGATTGCTCTTGCGGCGGCAACATCCCTTCTAAATGATATTGCTTACGTTGCTCTTCAGTAAAAGCTGTGCCATGATTCAAAAAAGGATCATTTAACCGATCTTGTCCTGTCTTTTCCATAATTCCACTCTCCAATCTAGACGAAATTTTTCTTTGGTTATTAACACTTTTAGCTTATTCCCATTATAGTGATAGTTCAAATAATTGAGCTTACCAATAAAATCACTTGACTTATTCATATTTTTGCTTAACTGATTTTGATAAAAAAGAAAAAAATATTTTTAAGTACAAAAAAAGACTAAGAAATCAATTTTCCTAGTCTCTTCTAGTTTAAGTTAGTCCAATCCGCCCGTTTAAGCAGATAATATTTTTCTTCATATGAAAATAAGTTGCTGATTTTACTCAAATCAACGGCATAAATAAATTTGAAACCTAAATTTCGCAATAATCTTTGCGAGCGTTCATTATTGGTAAAAGTACCGGCCCAGATCTGCTCTTGCTTTAACTTGCCAAAAGCAAAATTAAACAACAAAGTTAAGGCCTCCGTCATGTAGCCATGACCTGAAAACTCTTTATCTAATAAGAAGCCGACTTCCTTAGAGGTAAGTAGTTCGGCTTCATTAGTGCCGCGGTCATATAGTTCAACTAGGCCAATTAGTTTATGCGTTTTTTCCAAGCAGACCCCATAACTATACTTTCTGGCCGCATATTGGCCAGCTGCAATTTCGGCCTGAGTCAGATTTTGGTAATGATCAAAACCCGCTAACTGGTGATAGTACTTATCTTGGCCCCATTTTAAAAGTGTCGTTGCATCTTCAGCCTTAAATGGTCGCAAATAGATTCGTGCAGTCATTATTTGCCAACTACCTTAAGAAGCCAGTCCATTCCAAACATCAGGGCAAAGCTGTAGGCGGCAATTGTCCATGGCTTACCCAAAATGATAATCCAAAAGTAAGTCCAGAATTTCATATCGGTTAACCCGGCTAGCAGGCAAAGAACGTCATCAGGTGCCATTGGCGCAACAATACAGATTGCAAAAAACCAGTTAAATTTATTTTGGTTTTTGGTCCACTTCATATACTTATCGAGCGTTTTTTCCGAAACAATGTGCAGGATAAATGGTCGTCCATAAAAACGCGCAAGGAAAAAGTTGATGATTGAGCCAATGCAAACTCCGACATAGTTGTAGATAAACCCGGCTAATGGACCGAAGAAAATTACTCCGCCCAACAAAGAGACACCACCCGGAATAATTGGGATGACTACTTGGATAATTTGAATTAAGACAAAAATCACCGGCCCGATGATGCGCTTATCAGCCAAATATGCCTTCATCTTCGCTTGACTAGTAAAAATCCCTAAGCGGTACCAATAAATACACAATAGAATAATAATAATCCCGCTGACAACGGTCAAGATATTGATTAATCTTCGACTAGCTTTAGCTGAAAGATGCATAACTTACCTCCAATATTAGGCTAATTTTACCAAAAAATTCACTCAGATGATTACTTTTTTAGCTCTTCAGCACAATAATTATAATAACTTAAATATTTTAAAATTAATTATAGAAAAGGTAATTAAAAGATAGCAATTTATCATTCCAAGTTAAGTAACTAAAAATAAGGTACCAAGAAGGTAACTGTTTTTCAAAACATAAACACTTTTGCCTTTTAAAGTATAATAAATTCAAGAACGAATTGGAGGTTAGCAATGACGACTATTATTAATGATGTTCTTTATGATGAAAAAAAGCAGTTGGCAACCGATATTTATTTACCCGAGAAAACAAATGCGGAAACTAAAATCCTGTTATTCTGGCACGGTGGTGGTTGGTTTCGCGGTGATAAAAGTAACCTGAAGGATTACTGCACCCAAATTACGGAGCAGAATTTTATTGTGTTTGCGCCCAATTATTCGCTAGCGCCCAAACATATTTTTCCAGCCGCTCATAATGACAGTGTTACTTTTGTAAATTGGCTGCTTAACAGTTCGTATGGGCAAAATAGAACTAATGCAATTACCCAATTAGGTGCAAGCAGTGGCGGCGTAATGGCTCTATTTTTAGCGGGTAAATACGGTTTTCCAACTGTAACTTGGTCTGCACCTGTTTCTTTTTCTTCTTGGATGAAAAACCACCAAGATGTTCGTCCATCTCAGCAAGCAAATTTTGAATTTGGCATAACTGATTTAAAGCAAATTAATGATGCCTTTTACAAGTATTTTACTCTTACCTACACGGGCACGGATAAGCAGGAGACTTTGAAAAAATTAGACGCACAATCCTATGATTACGACAATCTAGGGCGTTTATTAATGCTTAACTCCACTAACGAATTATCGCCAACCGACTACTTACTTGATTTTATTAGTCAACTAGCTAAAGCCGATCATAGCGTTGACCTCAAACTAATTGCCGGCAAGCGTCATGCCATGTCCTATGCTAGCGACTATCTGGCCGAGTCCATCTCTTACCTTGCTAAAAAACCTGTTAAGTAAGTTACTTATAAATAATTAGTAAAGGTAACCAGAAAAACCTCACTTTTTGATGAAAACGGTTTATAATAGTTGTTATAAATTTTACTGCAATTAGTTGCAGTACCTAAGGAGATAACAAGATGGCTAAATATCAATCAATTAATCCGTACACTAACGAAACCTTTGCCAGTTACGACAATCCGACCGCTAGCCAAATTGAAGACTCAATCAACTTAGCACATGCACTTTACCAAAAATGGCGTCATGAAGAGCCAGAAAGCCGGTGTAAGACATTACATCAAATTGCGACAGCCTTTCGTGAACATGAACAAGAAATGGCAGAAATCATGACCCGTGAAATGGGTAAAATGATTGGTGAATCAAAGGGTGAAGTTGAACTTTGTGCTTCAATCTGTGATTACTACGCCGATCATGGTCCTGAAATGCTTAAGCCTCAACCGATCGAGTCTAAGCTGGGCAAGGCTTATTACCTTAAGCAAGCTACTGGCGTAATCATGGCATGTGAACCATGGAATTTCCCACTTTATCAAGTAATTCGCGTGTTTGCTCCTAACTTTATCGTTGGAAACCCGATTTTATTAAAACACGCCCACAATGTTCCCGGATCAGCAGCCATGACTGCCAAGATTATTAAGCAAGCTGGTGCACCAGAGGGCAGCTTAATCAACCTCTACCCAAGTTATGACCAACTTGATGACATTATCGCTGATCCACGAGTTCAAGGAGTTGCTTTAACTGGCTCAGAACGGGGCGGTTCATCCGTTGCCGAAAATGCTGGTAAGAATCTAAAGAAATCAACGATGGAATTAGGCGGAAACGATGCGTTTATTGTTTTGGACGATGCTGACCCACAAGTCTTAAAGAAGGCTTTGAGTACCGCGCGAACATACAACGACGGACAAGTCTGCACGTCTTCTAAGAGAATCATTGCAGTTAAAACCCGTTACGACGAAGTCTTACATGAATTAAAGAATTCTTTTGCTGCACTGAAGCCAGGTGACCCGCTTGATCCAGCTACTACTTTGCCACCAATGAATTCTGCTAACGCTAAAGACAAGTTAACTAAGCAAGTTGATGAAGCAGTTAAAGCAGGTGCCAAGGTCTTTTACCAATATCCAGAAATTGATTCTGCTGGTGCCTTTTTCCGGCCAATTATTTTAACTAATGTTGACAAGCAAAACCCAGCTTATGATCAAGAATTTTTCGGCCCAGTTGCAATTGTGTATGAAGTCGAAGATGAAGATGAAGCCATAGCTTTGGCAAACGACTCAAGTTATGGTTTAGGCTCATCAGTTATCAGCGCCGACGTAAAGCATGCACAAGAAGTAGCAGCTCAGATTGAAACAGGCATGACCGTTATTAACGGCACGTGGATCAGTTCAGGCGAATTGCCATTCGGCGGAATTAAAAAATCTGGCTATGGTCGTGAACTAAGTGATCTTGGCATGATGGCTTTTGTCAATGAGCACCTAGTAATCAGTATGCCAACCGAATAATTTAACTAGTAATAAAAAAGGCTAGACGAGATGCGTCTAGCCTTTTTATTGTCCCTAATTTTTATTTTTAAATAAGTTGTAGCCAAGTAAAATCGTCATCATCACACTAGATAAAATCAAGAAGTATGTCGATGCCCCGATTGAAACTGCGTATAAAAGCAGCTGGCTAGTAATATTCTTTAAAATGCCCGTATTTGATAATGCACTGTTTGACATGCGATAGATTAAATAGACGAGAAATACTGTCTCAATTAACGATAAGACAAAGGAAATCTGGCGCCCTTTAGCCGTATCTTTCAACGTATTATAGGTAATAATCAGTGGAAAGAGCAAAATTAGTAGCCAAATTACACAGACAATTACCCCAGAAAGCATGGTTTCGCTAGATGAGAATAACCGGCCGGCTAAGCCAAATGCCACCCTAGTAATCGACATTTTGCCGCTATACGAAATATCAGTTACTGATGCACCTGAGCCCGTGAATAAGACAACCAGGTTAATAACTGCCATCAAAATTACAAGCAGCTGCACATAATTAAAATGCTTTTTAACCGTTGCGACCTCTTCTTCCACACGTTGCTCGCCTTTGGTTGACCTCTTCCTGGACTTGACCTTTTGTTTTGAATCTTCAACATTATTAAACAAGTTAGAGCCGATTTGATTAACTTTTTCTGTCAGTCGCTCATCTACCGTGTAACGCTCAATGTCAGCAGTTCGGACGCAAACAGCATACAGCCAAACTAGCAAGGCAAAAAAGCAGATCCAACCAATACTTCGCGAAAAACTCATTATTAGCAACAATGCAATTCCCAGCAAAAAGACAATCATACTATTAAGATGCATCCATTGCAGCATTTTCTTAATCGTTAAGTTTTGCTTTTTAGGATAAAACTCTTTCCGATATGCCTCACGACTGGCAATTTTCTTTGCAGTATTTTTATTTTCATAATTGGCGGTCTGGTGCTGATCCGTAAAGAACGTATCACGATATTTTTGTAAATTAAACTGACAGTTAGGACAAACTTTGTCATTATCAGTAATTGACCGGCCACAATTTGGACAAGTAGTCATAAGAAACTCCCTTTGCTCAGATATTTATTTAATATGTTAATCATAAAACAAAAAGCACAATAAAGAAAACTTCTTTATCGTACTTTTTTATCTTTACTATTAAACGGCGCTCGTCTAATGGTTTTGCAATTGTTCAATTTCAGCTGTTAATTGCTTGATTTTTGTAACTGAAGCTTCTGGAGCAAGCATTAACTGGTCGCGCTGAAACTTTAATAATTCAAGATTATTGTAATTACTAGCTGATGATTGCTTGCTAGCCGCCACTTTAGTAGATAGCCGCTGATGATTAATCGTCCATTTTGGTAACCCTAACTGCTCAATAAATGATTGATCATGCGAAACGATAATCAGTGCGTAAGGATAAGCGGCAATAAAGTCCGCGAGAGCAGCAAGGGCTTCTAGGTCAAGAAAATTAGTAGGCTCATCCAATAGCAGCAAGTTATATTTGCCCGTCAATATTCGCGCCAAATTAAAACAAACTAACTGACCACCAGATAAGTTTTTAACTTTTTGATGCCGTATCTGCCATAAGTGAAGATCACCCAGAACTTGCATAGTAACACTGGTAGCAAAAATGCTGCTTTTCATAATCGCTTCGAGCACCGTTTGGTCTGATTGCAGCTTAATGATATTTTGCGTAAAATAGCCTATCTGCAACTGGGGATGGTAAAAGCCGGTTAGCTTACGCTCAAACAGCTCTTTTAGAAAAACTGATTTACCCACACCGTTGGCACCTGTTAGGATAAGCTTATTTTGGTAGGTCAAATTGACTTCCTGTTCAATTGTAAAAAGTAATTTGTGGTATGCCACTACTTTTTGCGGATTGAGTCTTAAAGCCTTGCTTTTAGGTGCAATTGCTTCATTCTTCATCTGGGCAGCACCGTTTTTTAAGGTGATTTGTTTACGAACAACTGGCCTAGTTAGCGTTTTTGCTTCTTTTTCAATTCGCCTTGATAAATTTTTGGTTGCACGAGCCACATTATTAGCGGCTTTTACTTTTCCTAGCGACTTTGAACGCCAGTCAGAACTGCTAATGTGCTTTTTCGGATGGCTAAAGGAATCAGCTTGTTTAGCATGCCGTTTAAAACTAGCTTTTAATTGGTTAAGATGCTTTTCCTGCTCGTTATATTCTAATTGCATACGTGCAGCCTGCTTTTCCTGCGCTCGTTTAAATTCTGAGTAAGTTCCCTTAAAAGTGATTACACGCTGGTCCTTAATACACCAAATTGTGTCACAAACTTGATTTAGAAAATGCTGATCGTGGCTGATAATTAGACACGAACTTTTTAGACCACGCATTAAGTTAATTAGCCATTTTTGCTGCTCAAAGTCTAAGTTTGAAGTCGGCTCGTCCAATAAGAACAATGCTTTTGGTGCGTTTCTTAATTGTGCAATTGCCCTACTAATGGCCAACTTTTCACGCTGGCCACCACTTTTATCTTGCGCATTTAAGAGCTGCGGAACATAAGCCCAATTACAGAGTCTTGTTATTGATCCCGTAGCTTTAATTAGCTCAGATGGGTTATTTATATCAGCAATTAGCTTCATCAAAGTGGTTTTACCAACCCCATTAGTCCCGATCAAGCCTATCTTTTGCTTTGAATTAATTCCAAGGCTAGCAATTTCAAATAATTTTTTCGCTGCCACATTTACTGTTAAGTGATTGATTTTTATTAATTCCAATTTTTACCTCGGTAATAGATTAACTGATCTGATTGATGCCAGTTTCAGTTTTCATTGGACTGCCCTCCTAGATATTAATAACGATCGTTAAACTAGTAGGTGCCACTATTAGCGTTTGATAAAAAAGGTCATCAATGCTAATTTGCGTTACCTATTAAAAACTATTCTTGACATGACTCTTTCCTCCATTAGATTAATTTTTTCATTTATTACTTAATTGTATTTCATTATTTATCTGATTGCAAAACTGCCATATTATCAAGTGCGGCCTGGGTTTTAAAGGTAAACAAAAAAAGACTGACCTCTCAATTTGAGAAATCAATCTTTCTGTTTCAGGTTATTTAGCCTTTTACTCGTCTACTCTTCTTTTTCCAATGAACACCTTCATAAGTCAGCTTAACTGCTGCAGATAAGGTAATTGGCATAATGAAGACGAGAATAATCAAACCAATAATTACTGCTAATGCAACCTCAATCAAAGTTGGAATGCCTGATGGAATTAAGGCTGCAAAAGTACCGCCTAGAATAATTGCGGCTGAAACAACAACTGTTCCGATAATACCACAAGCTTTAAGCATTCTTTCACTTGGCTTATTACCTTCAATTGCACGGTAACGTGTCATGAGGAAGATACTGTAGTCAACTCCGAGGGCAATTAACATAATGAAACCAAAGAATGGCGTATTCCAAGTTAATAAGTCCTTGCCCATTGTAGCTTTTACAACCCATTCAGTAATTGATAATGAGCAGAAGTAAGCAATGAGAAGCGTGCCCAGAATATAAACTGGTTGCAGCAATGAACGAGTGACAAAGATTAACGCAATGCCAATTCCGATCAACATAATTGCAGCTGTTCTAATAAAGTCTTTATTAGCAATATCCTTAATATCGGCAATGTTGGAACTTTCACCACCCATGGCAATCGTTGCTTTACCTAAGCGACTTCCTTGCAATGACTTCTTAGCCATTGAACTAAGCTCCTGCGCTTTTTCAGTTGCTTCAGTTCCGCTCGGGTTTGAATTAAAGACAATCATAATCATTGCTGACTTTTTATCTGGACTAAGGTAGTTATCAACTGAAGTCTGGAAAGTATCATTTTTGATAAATTCCTTCGGAATGTAAAAACTATCTGCTGCAGATGAGCTAGCAAGACCCGTTAAGTAAGCTGCTCCTTGGCCTAAGCCGCTGTTAACTTCATCAACACCTGAAGTTAATTTAGGCGTTCCTGAAGCAAGTTGCCCTGCACCGGTATTTAACTGACCGACACTTGAATTTAGTTGACCAATACTGGAGCTAAACTGGCCTACACTTGAATTTAATTTACCAAGATTTGAATTTAGTTGACCGACACCACCGTTTAATGTGGTAGCACCTGAATTCAATTGACCAGATGCAGAGGCTAATCTGCCCACACCTGACTGCAATTGACCCATTTGGCCCGAGACGTTTGGCATAGAAGCCGAAACTTGCGACCATGATTTTTCAAGAGCTGCGCCAGCTGCTTGCATGGCGGCCATCTTTTGTTGTGGCGTTAATCCAGGAACACTATTAATGCTTTGTGCCAGATTAGCCTTATAGCTCTTTTCAAGTGCAGCTTTAGTATTTGATTGTGCGGCTGCAATTCCTTGAGAACCTGCAGATAGCTGCGAATTTAATTGGTTTAAGCCGCTAGTCATCTGAGCAGTGCCGCTTTGTAAACGGCCGGAGCCGCTTTGCAATTGACCAGCACCACTTTGTAATTGGCTAGTGCCACTTTGTAACTGGTTAGCTCCGCTCTGAAGCTTACCTGTTCCATCCTGTAATTGACTAGTACCGTCGGCTAATTGGCTTGCACCATTAGCTAACTTCTTACTTGCCTTGCTTAGTTTACCTAGACCAGCACGCGCCTGGTCAACCCCTTGATTAACAGTGTTCAACTGATTTTTAACATAAAGCTGATCAATTTCTTCACCGTAAGGTTGGGTGACAGAAGTTACTAGTGAGACATCCCCTGAGGACTTTAATTGTCTCGTCAGTTGATCGATTAAGCGCAAGTCCGCTTCGTTATCAAGACGATGATTACTCTTGATATACAAAGTAGAAGGCTCAGCCATACCAGCTGAGAAGTGCTTTTGAACTACACGCATCCCTGCTTTTGCTGGCTCTGCGTTATCAATTTCGTCGGTGTCATCATAATTTAGATGACCTGAGTACATCAAAGCAAATGGAGTTACCACAACTGCAAGGACAATTAAGTAAATAATTGGGTGTGCTAGTGTTCCCTTAGAAATACCATGCCATAGTTTATCTTCTTGTTCACCAGTAAATTTCTTAACTGGCCAGAACATTTTTTCACCTAAAACAGCCATAAAGAATGGGTTCAAGGTTAATAAAACAATTAATAAGATTGCTACACCAACTGCCACACCAACTGCTGATTGGTAAATGGAGAAGTTAGCTAAGCTTAGGGCAGAAAATCCAATCAGGATAGATGAGCCCGAATATAGAATAGTTTTCCCAGCAACTTTGAGGGAGCTTTTCATCGCTTCATAGCGATCCATTCCCTTACCCAAATCTTCTTTAAACTTATCATACAAAAGAATATTGTAGTCCGTACCAATTCCGAACAAAACAATAATCATGAAGACCTGCGTAAAGTTTGAAAATGGGAAGTTTTGGAACTTCACTAAGTTAGTAACAATTGAAAAGGCGGTAATGAAAGACACCCCAACTGTTAATAACGAAATCAGTGGCACAATTGGTGACTTAAATACAATCACTAATACGATAAAGATGAAGATGACAGTAATAACCTCTGTTTTCTTTATCCCTTCTTGGATTGAATTTGAAAAGGAATTCTGTAAAACATCGGCTCCCGTAACATAAGTCCGAATTCCCGTTGTTTTAACAGCTTTATTCAGCTCTTGTTCAACATCATTGACCGGACCATGCTTTTTCGCAACATTAAGCTGCAAAATCCAGGCTTTGTCGTCCTTGGACTGCAATTGCTTTTTCGTTGCGATATTATCATCCGGTGCCATGACCATCTTAATACCGTACTTACTCTTGTTTTCTTTTAATTGGTCAATCGTTTCATTGATTGCGTTTTTATCATCTGCGGTTAATTTACCTTTTTCCTTGTTGAAGACAACTGCTATTTGATAAGTGTCCTTTTGCTTAGGTCCCCAATCATTTTGAATTGACTTAGCGACCTCGCTTTGAACATCTTGCGGCAAGGAAATGTTTGAGTGCTCACGCGTTAATCCGGTAACATCTGGCAAAGCCACAACAGAAATAATTAAAATTAAAATCCATGCTATGAATGAAAAAATATGGTTCTTTAATAGTTTTTGCACTCTGCTTTTCCTCTCTATTCTTAATTAAATATTTTTTGGCTGAACTAATTTGAGAATCAAATCATGGTAACCTTGATCGGCCTCTTTACTAGTTTCATTCTCAAAAGATGCTGATACGTCTAGAAAAACATATCCTAATACCGCACCGATTAAAGAATGAAGTGAAACAGTACTGTCACTTCTTAAATTCAATTTATCGGCCAATGCGATTACATTCATGATTTCCTTAGTGATAGCATCCTCGGGTTTATACTCATTCAGGTGATAAAGAATACTAAAAAGTGCGGGATCATTCAAAATAAAATTACGTACAATATCCGCAAATCTCAGTAAAGCTTCCTCTCCTGCAATGCCCATCAGATTTTCAACCAGCTTTTTACTTAATATCTTAATCCTGCTTGCACCAACAAGTGATAATAATTGCTTACGACCTGAAACATAGTGATAGAGTGACTGTGAACGAACGCCTAACTCTTTAGCTAGGTTCGGCAGAGTAGTCGCAGAAAGTCCTTTTTGACCAATCAGCTCCGTCGCCTTCGCAATCACCTTATCAAGATCGAGGCTTCTCTTTTTAACCAAATTCACCCCTCCTTATAACAGCATAGTGAACAATATAGCACTACAGTTTGAAGATTACAATCTACAAAGTGTAAATTATTATTATTTTTTTGCTAAGAGTTAGGTGAAGGCCTGTGATACAAGACTTTTTTGGACATAAAAAAATCCAAAAACTTGGATTAATTAGTTTATTTTACTTAAAAAAGCCGTTAACTGTTTTACCTAAATTACTAAAACTGCGGTCAGAACTAGCCCAGACGCTCACACAGTATGCGTGACCGTGACTTTGCACAAGTGCAACGTTTGCTCTGCTATCACCAATAGCATAAATAGTTGCACCGTTAGTTTGTGCCACAATCTTGGGCTTTTTACCAGTTAGACTAAGTGAACCCAGCGCCATATTGGCATATTGCCGGTTCAAAGTTTTATTTTGGTACAAATTGTTCATCACTGCAGCTAAGTCAGCAGCCGTTGTTGTGGCCACCGGGCCAGCCGAATAATGCTCACCGAATTTGGTGTTGGTCGCACCCATTTTATGCGCTACTTCATTGATTTTAGCGGGCTTAACTTTTCTTGTTAAAGCATTCCCAGCAGTCTTATTTTTACGCATTAAAGTCTGCTTTAAAAAGGTTACGCCATATGCAATTCCGGGTTTAAGCATTTTTTCGCCCTTAGCTCGATCCGCTTTTTTTACCTTAATCGCAGTATGGTCACTCAGTTTACCATGTTGCTCCTGATAGTAAATAGCCGCAAGCAAAAAGAGGTTACCCGTAGCACCAACTTCATGTGCTTTTGCAGTATTTGATACCCGCGCAAATTTACCTGAATTCAGGTCCTGAACACTAACTTGATAACTCTGATCTTTTCCCATCACCTTTTCAATTTGCTTTGACCAATTCTGATTACTGCCAGAAGCAACTTTAATGTGATTGGGATATTCAACTGCTGCCATTTTTGGTTCATGGGCAGTTTTACCCTTAGACTTATTGGTGGTATTTTTTTGATTTACAATTTGAACTTGCGAATTCTCTACTCGCTTAATGTTAACCGAATACAGCATAAATGCTAGTAATGTTGTTATTAAAGAGCCGATGAGGACTTTATTTTTCATTTTTTTGCCTCAATTTAGAAGAAATGATGTCGTTTCATTAATACAATCAACCAGACCATTAAAAGAATCGTGATCAACATGATTGCAATCCAATCAGACGAATTATGACTTACTGGTAAGCTAACATTCATCCCGTAAAAACCCGTTAGAATGGTCGGAATAGTCAAAACTAATGACCACACCGTGAGGAATTTCATCGTGTCGTTTAGGTTATTGTTCATCATGTTATTGGATGTTGCCGAGAGAGTTTGCGTTACTTGCTGCGAAATCTTAACCATTTCTGCTGACTGATTTGATTCAATTAAAACATCGTCCAGCCGCTCGCGTGCCGGCTTAGTGAAATCCAATTCCGACAATTTTAAACTGTGCAGCATCATTAAATTGGTTTGAATTGAACTGGATAAGTAGACCAAACTTTTTTCAATACTTGATAATTCAACTAAATCTTTATTATCAATGTCATCTGATAATTTTTGATCAAGCGTATTCCGCTGTACATCTAACTGTGTAACTGCTCGCTGAAAGTATTGCGATAAAAATAACAGAAATTTCATCAATAATTCCGTTACATCTTGTGCCGTCGACAATTCACGTCTCATTGCTAAATCATTGAATTCATCAAAAACGTAACTGGTTGATTCAGTGTGAAAAGTAAAGATATTCTCACCCGAGACCAAAAAAGTAACCGGATGTGATGTAAAGTGCTTAATTGTTTTAGTAGGCCAAATTGGTACATCATAAACCATCAAGTGGATATGCGTGTGGGTATCGTAATCATAGTGTGGGCGCTCATGACGGTCAGAAATGTAAGAAATCATATCGGGCGTAAAATTAAACTC
This sequence comes from Lactobacillus sp. B4007, assembly GCF_026535895.1. NCBI lineage: Bacteria > Bacillati > Bacillota > Bacilli > Lactobacillales > Lactobacillaceae > Lactobacillus > Lactobacillus sp. B4007. The sequence continues at coordinate 248,789 of NZ_JAFNPA010000004.1, read as the reverse complement.
GTCCTGTAATGTATTACTGTCATCTTCACTTAGATTACTAATGTCAAACCACCGATACTTGGTTGCCACCGGAAATTTCTGTTCTTTAATCATTTTCTTCACCCCTAGGTTGATGAATTAATAGACGCAAAAAGTCATATTAATGTTCTTTTATTTTACCATTCATGTGAAAAACGATAAATAAAAAAACAGGTGTAAAAACCTGCTTTTTATTTCTGTCAATTAATGATTATTGTTTCCAAGCTGCATCAAACTTGGTCTTTCCAGTATTAATAGCCTTGTTCACATTTCTATTTTTCTGAGCCGCAGAAAGAATTGATTGCATAATTGGCGTCAATTGGCTAAAAGTGGCACTTGAGTCCTTAATAACCGGAACGCTGTAAAGCGAATTAGTTGACCAGATTGTCTCCAATTTTGCTGGCAATTTAAACTGCTTAATTGACTTGTATTCTGTAGACTTAGTTGCATCCTCATTAACAGGAATATAGCCCGTCTTTTTGGCCCACTTAATCTGACCTTGCTCTGAGGACAGGAACTTCATGAACTTAAAGGCCGCTGCTTTTTGCATTGCACTTGCCCGATTGAACATGTAAATATCGGTTCCCTGCTGCATCGTATACTTGCTTGGACGTGCCGCAACTTCATAGGTAAAACCCTTTCTTGCCGCCTGCTTAATCCAAGTTTCTGTTGAAGACGAGGTCACAAACATCGCTAACTTGTTATTTGTGAATGGAATGTATAAGTACTTATCAGAACCAGCCATTCTGAAGTAGCCTGCTTTTTCACCAGCTACATAATAATTAAGCACTTTTTTGGAAGCCTTGCCGGTAAAATCAATCTTACTAGAAAAATCTTGGCCCTCGTTCTTCATGCCCAACACATAGTAGTTATCAAGATCATCAAAGCCGGCACCGGCTACCTGATGATTACTCTTCTGGTAAATTGTTTGCGCAGCCTGTTTTAATTCTGCCATGGTGGTTGGTACTTTGGTTACACCGTACTTTTTAAGCATTGCAGGATTATAAATCAAGACTTCAGTTGATTTATTAAACGGAATACCATATTGCTTGCCGTTAATTTTAGCGCCATTAAGCATATCGGCTTTAATTCCTGAAGCAGCTGAACTCCCCCAACCAACATCATGGTTATTAATGTAAGGAGTTAAATTGACCAACATGTTATTTTTAGCGGCACTTTCAAGCCAACCAGGATAAGCTTGGGTAATTGTTGGCAGGTTCTTCGGTGATTGCATCGTCGAATTCAGTTTTGCCTGTAAATCATCGTAATTTCCTTGTTGTTCCAACTTGATTTTAATATTAGAATTCTTGGCTTCAAACTCTTTTGCAAGACTCTTTAATGTATCGGCTTGAGCTCCCTGCATTCCGTGCCAGAAGACCACCGTGGTTTTCTTTGTTACCTTAGGAATCTTATTTGATGTTGATGTTGAAGATGAATTATTGTTTGAGCAAGCAGCAGTTCCTACTAAAGCCAAACCGGCCACAGCAATTGCAGCTAGCTTCTTACCAAATTTCATTTTTTCTATTTTTCCTCCAAAATACTGGTTTAACCAACAATAAATAGTTGATCATTTAATTCTTATTTATTGTATAGCATGAAAAGTAAGATTACAATAAAAATTAACTGAAAAATTCGGTTTTATTTCGTTTATTTATTATTTTAGCAAAAATAGTTCGGCTTTAGATCAATTTGACTAAAATTAGCCGTATTTCGTTCTAATTCCTTACTTTGATAAACAAAAAAGGATTTATCGCCTACGACAAATCCTTTTTAAGTAATCTTGCTATTTAGTTTTTATTGTTTCCAAGCAGCATCAAATTTTGCTTTGCCTGAATTAATTGCACTATTCACATTTTGCTTCTTCTGGGCAGCAGCTAAAATATTTTGCATAATTGGATTAAGTTGACCATATGCAGCACCAGCATCCTTAACAACTGGAACACTGTAGAGGTTCTTCATTGCATCTTCTAACTTAGCTGGAAGCTTAATCTTCTTAGTATCCTTGTATTCAGCTGAATCAGCGGCAGCATTGTTAACTGGAATGTAGCCAGTTGCGTTAGCCCACTTAAGTTGACTAGATTTTGAAACTAAAAACTTAATGTAAGTAAATGCAGCTGCTTTTTGGTCTGCAGAAGCATGGTTAAACATGTAAATGTCTGTACCTTGTGACATTGTGTATTTGCCAGGACGAGGAGCAACATCATAAGTAAACTTGTTGCCAACGCCTTGCTTAACGAAACCTTCACCAGCTGAAGTACCAATAAACATTGCCACCTTTTGGTTAGCAAATGGTCCTGAAAGATAGTGTTCTGAACCAGCTACTCTAAAGTAACCGGCCTTAATACCGTTAGCATAGTAATTAATTACTTTCTTCGAAGTAGCACCAGCAAAGTCAATCTTGCTTGAGAAGTCGACACCTTCGTTTTTCATTCCCAAAGTGTAGTAGTTTGATAATGAATCAAAGCCAGCACCAACAACTTTGTGATTACTCTTCTTGTAGATTGTTTCAGCATCCTCCTTCAATTCAGCCATTGTTGTAGGAGCCTTCTTAATACCGTACTTCTTGAATATATCAGCATTATAAGTCAAAGTTTCAATCGACTTGTTAAATGGAATACCGTATTGTGTACCTTCAATCTTGGCACCATCTAAAAGGGCAGTTTTAATATCAGAAGCTTTACTACTTCCCCAGCCCACTTCTTTGCTGTTAATGTATGGTGTCATGTTGACAAGCATTTTGTTCTTGGCTGCTGTGTAAAGCCAGTCAGGATATGCCTGCGTAATGGTTGGCAAGTTGCTTGGCGATTGCAAAGTTGAATTAATCTTTGCCTGCAAGTCAGGGTATGCACCTTGATTTTCCAATTTGACCTTAATCTTTGGATTATCCTTTTCGAATTCCTTGGTCAATTCCTTTAAGGTTTCTTGCTGAACGCCTGGCATACCATGCCAAAATACAATAGTCGTATTCTTTTTCACCTTGGTAATCTTAGCTGAACTACTAGACGATGATGATGAAGAACTATTTCCACTATTCGAACAAGCAGCAGTACCTACCAGTGTCAAACCAACAGCAAATGCTGCAGCAAGCTTCTTACTAAACTTCATTTGGTAAACCTCCCAAAAATAAAAACTAAACAACAATTTTTTGATTAACTAAAGCGTGATTGTTTCATTACGCTTCGGTAAAATCCGTTCTCCAAATGGGTTCTCTTCCAGCTCCGGATGCAATGTGTGCACCGGAATCAATTTTGCTGGTTGAACCTCTTTAATAATTTCTTTGAGTTCCATTTCGTCTGCATGACCGGAACAACGCAAGTCTTTGAACTCAATTTCATTATGGGCTAAATCTTGCAAGAAAGGCTTATATGCCGGATCAAAATCACCTAACGGTTCAGCGTTAGAGTGAATATAGATTCCGCCTTTTTGCAAATTGGCATAATTCCCAACTGCTTGCCAGAGGTATTCATGATCATCATTTAACAGTTCATCATACGAAACTGCTAATTCCGGTTTCAGATCTGTGAATATTTTATCCCCTGGCAAGTAGTAGTAGGGGTAATCCTGCTCAATACTTTCCTTAAGCAAATGTGCCCGTTGCGCATATAAAACAACCTGGCGCGGCGAATCAGCGATAATGCGTAATAGCCGTTCAACATTAGTTGGGTAAGTATTAAAAGTAATCTGCTTATGTGGGTTATCCTGTTGCAATTGAACAATTTCAGCAGTCAATTCCCGCTCATTTTTGGGACCAGTAAATTCTTCGCTACTTGCAGCACTTTTTTCTTCCGGCCAAGAAACGCCCGTACCTTCAATAATCAGTGCATCACAGTTCTTGGCAGCAGCTAAGTAGGCGTGTACCCAATCAGGATGATACCCGTGTAACCTGATATCTCCTGTGTAAGCTATTCGCTTATCCGGGGTGGTAATAATCAATCCTGTTGCCCCATGCGCATCGTGATCACTAGGCCATATTTCCAGCGTAATGTCACCGACTTGGATTGGCTGTTGAAATTTAGCAGCAATGATTGGTCTTACATAGCTTGAAGAATGACCAGAAGCTGGCAAAAGAAAATCACCATGTTCATTTAGTGCCGGCATCATTTGTGCCGTAATTGGCCCAGCATAAAGTGGAATTTCTGGCGCCAAAAAATTCATTGCCTTACTGTGGTCAAGATGTAAATGTGACATGTATGCTGCCGCATGTTCCCAGCGCTCATGATCAATTGGTTTACCCGTAATTGCAGGATCGTAAAAATTAGGAACATCCCCAATCAGTTGATGCTTGACCAATGTTTCATATTTTTCATCGGGTAAAGCAAGTTCAGGACGATAGACTTCGCCGAGGTCAAACAACACATGCGAGCGGCGATAAGCCACTTCAATCATTGGTCCGCCAATTGTTGTCAGACCGTTATAAAAGGTAATTGTGGTCTTAGCCTTTGAGGTCATTACGAACTACCCCCTTAATAATTTGCTTTCTAAATATAAAGTACAAAATTAGGATTGGAACAACCGTTAAAGTTGCCGCTGCTAATTGCAATTGGGTTTCACTACCAGCATCAGAAGCAAAAGCTGAAAGACCATTGTTAAGAAGGCGCATTGTATCTTCGTTAGTCACAAGCAGTGGCCACAAGAAGGAATTCCAGCCTGAGATAAAGCTCAAAAGTCCTACAGTGAAAAGACCACTTTTAGACATTGGCACCAAAATTTTCCAAATGTAGTCCCAATCACTTGCACCATCAATCATGGCAGCTTTATAAATTGTTTCCGAAATGGAACCAAAGTAGCTTTGTAAATAATACATATAAAAGATGGACGTTAAGAATGGTAAAACCAGACCAATATAGGTATTAAGTAGACCCATATGTGCAATCGTATTGTAATTGGTAAAGATAATTGCTTCACCGGGAACCATCAATAAGGAGAGCATTACCATCTGAACAACGCCCTTACCCTTAAAGCGTAAGTTAACCATCGCAAACGCTCCAAGCAGCGAATTAAATAAGCTGACCAGCGTAGTAATTGAGGCGGTTAAGACCGTATTGAAAAAGTACCTGGCAAATGGCGCCCGAGCGAAGACTTTCGCATAGTTACCCCATTCGAAATGATGCGGAATGAGCGTTGGCGGAATTGAGGTTGTTTCCTGAAAATTCATTAGTCCGCCCAAAATCATGTAGATAAATGGAAAAACCGTAATGAAGGCAAAGATGAACAAAATAATGTAACTGAATATGACTCCTAAGCGAATTCGTTTCATTTAATTTTCTCCTATCTTCTTCATCATTTTGCGTTGCAAGAAAGTAGCAAATAAAATAATCAGGAATAAGATCACTGTTGCGGCCATGGCCACTCCCGGAGTACCAACGGTTTGGAACTTATTGTAAATATAAAAGACCGCCGTCGTACCGGAATTACCGACTCCAGCTTGTCCGTTAAACAGCGCATACACTGACGTGTAGATTTTAAATGCCCCAATAATATTCATCGTTAGTAAAAAGGCAATCGTTGGCACTAATTCTGGCATTGTAATCTTCCAGAACTTATCCTTACCACTAGCCCCATACATATCTGCAATCGTATAAAAATTAGGGTCAATATTTCTGAGTGCACCCATCAAGATCACAATATTGAAAGCCAGCGATGACCAGATACCAAAAATGATAATCGTGGTCAGTGACATTGCCGGGTCATCAATCCAATCAGGTGCTGGCAAATGGAGACTTCTTAATAAGAAATTCATCATGCCATAATCACCGTTAAAAATGTAACGGAAGACAATCCCAATCGCGATAGTTGAAGTAACATATGGCATAAAGAAGGTTGTTTCAAACAACGACTTATGCTTAACTTTGTCAAAAATAATCCAGGCAAGCATAATCGAAATTGCTAACCCGACCGGAACAGAAATTATTGCATATAACAAAGTATTCTTAATTGCCAACCAGAATTCTGGATCATTAAAAATATACTTATAGTTGTTAAATCCCGTCCAAGTCAAATCAATGAGTGACCCGCTTTGGAAACTCATGCCAAAAGCCCGCAGGATAGGATAGATACTAAACAAAGTGACAAAAATGATTGTTGGCGCTAAAAAAAGCCACGCTTTTTTCTGATTAGTTTTCATTAGTAAACCCGCTCTCCATCAGGTGTAAATAGAAATACCCGGTCCAATTTCATCGTGAGATTAACTTGATCCCCATGCTTGATTGGTACTTCCAAGTCAATCAATGACCGTGCTTGAACGTTGTCATAAGTAAATTTCAATACCCGTTCACGTCCAATTAGTTCTATATCATCAACTGTTGCGTGCAAGAAACCATCTGGTGCAAGAACAACATTTTCTGGTCGAACCGATAAGGTATATTCCCCATCAGGTAGTTCTCGTTTAAATCGTGCTTGTTTTAAATCAGCTAATTGAATAGTAAAGTCGTTAGCTTTTAATTCATTTTTAGTTTTAGTTACCTTAAAGTTATCAATTACCGGATTGCCAACAAAGTTAGCTACGAAGTAATTGTTTGGCTCTAAGTAAAAGTTTTGGCCTAAATCATCTTGTTGGATAATGCCGTCATTAAATAAAATGATTTTATCACCAATTGATAACGCTTCTTCTTGATCGTGAGTAACAAACAAGGTTGTAATTCCCACTGATTTAACTAGAGCGCGAATCTCTTCTCGAATTTTCAAGCGTAATCTTGCATCAAGATTACTTAAAGGCTCATCCATTAATAAAATTTTGGGTTCTTGAACTAACGCCCTGGCAATTGCAACCCGTTGCTGTTGACCACCTGATAAGTTGCCTGGCTTTTGATCAGCCAATTCCGTAATTTGCGTCAGTTCCATATATTTTTGTGCGACCTTCTCGGCTTCCGCCTTAGGCTTTTTATTTTTCCCTACAATTAATGGAAACATTACGTTTTGCAAGACAGTCATATGAGGATACAATGCATAGTTTTGAAAAACGTAGCCAATATGTCGATCTTTAGGTTCGACATTCACCACTGACTTACCATCAAAGAGAATTTCACCTGAAGTTGGGTTGAGCAGACCTGCCAGCATATTCAAAATTGTTGTCTTACCACAGCCAGAAGGACCTAGAAGACAAACAAGATCTCCCTTTTTGACAGAAAAGCTGACATTCTTAATAGCTTCATGCCCATTATCGTAAACCTTTCTGAGATTTTTCACTTCAACCAATTTGTTGTTATCCATAAGTTCGCACCACTATATCTTGTATTGAATAATTTTTGTCCTTCTAATTTTAAGATAAAAATCACTTTAATACAACTTAATTTACTTAATAAAAATTCGGAGTTTAAGGTCATAAGATCACTTTTTTTCTTAACTATTCGTATTTTTAGCTTTAATCACTAATTATTTGCTATAAATCATAATTAATGTTCTTGTTTTTCAAGTTACAAAAAAGGTGTTACTAGACTACAATACTTGCTCTTGCAAGTTTATTTGCCTCTTAGGATTTAATCCGAACATTCATTATTATTTTTATCTTTTTAGTTTAATCATGCAAAAATCTTGATTTCGTTATTTTATATATTTTTGTATATTTAATTTGCATTATTATTATTTTTCGCATACAAAAACACATCCTTAAATTATGTTTCAAAGATGTGTTAGCAAAAATATACTTATAAAATAATTATATTATAATTGTTGCATTACTTAATTAATAAATAATAGTAGAAAATATTTAGTTTATCAACTAAATATAAATTAAAATAAATTTAATATATATCATATTTTAAAATAATTAAATTTAGCAATTTACTTAAAACAGAAAGATTCTAATAATTAGAATAATGCTGCTAAGCATCCGAATAAGAACAAAAAATTGGAAATCATTTCATCCACCTTCTTTCTTAAAAACATTTTTAAAGGATATATGTTCACTATTACTTCATAAAGTGATGATATTATATCCTATAAGCAATTAAATAATAGTACTCAAAATAATTAAATGAAATAAAATGTGGGCTTATTTCACATTTATAATGCAATAGTAAAACTGATAAAGAAGGAGAATACAATGAAAGCTTTTGGTGAGACTATACAAAAAATTAGAAAATCACGTGGAATCACTCAAGCCGAACTTTCCAATAACTTACTAAATCGGACAACATTATCCAAAATTGAAAACTCATTTGAAGAGCCTTCTTATCAAAATTCTTCTCAATTAATCAAACGTTTAGGTATCACTCAAGTAGAATTTGACTACATCAGAAATGATTATAACTTTAGTCCAAAAGAAAAAATAATTTTTGATTTTTTCAATATTGCTTATAATACAGAATCTACCAAAATAGATATTTTACTAAAAAAATGTTCCCAATTTCCTGACGACAATGAGATCAAAAAGATTAGCCTCATCTTAAAAGCGTTTAAATCAGGAAACTTAAACTCTGCTAGAAAAATAATTTTACCCTTTTGGCAATCTCAAGGATCAAAAATTGATAATTGGAATATTTTAGATCTTTATCTATTAAATATGATTTTTTTTGTCTTTGATGAAGAAAGCATGATGGGTATTTCTAATCGAGCAATTGAAACTATTGAAAATAAATATCCATTTCTAGAATCTCTGGAAGAAAATTTTGCTTTAAATAAAGCTGCTATTCTTATGAGTATGAATAAATTTGATTCTGCGGCAGAAATTTTAATTAAAGCTATTACTTTAGCTAAGTCAACATTTCGATACGATAAATTATTTATGGCTAAAGGTCGTTTAGCCATTTGTCAAAAAAATAAAAAAGAGACTGTCAAATGTTTAAAAACTTTGAAAGAAATGGAAGCTTTTGATGTCTATGGCGGTTTACGGACCGAAATAAAGGAATTCGCCGATCGGTTTAACGAAAACTAGAAAAACTAAACTAAAGGCTATTGCGATGCAATAGCCTTTAGCAGGGTATATTTTATAGTTTTAATTAAAAACTTATATTTTGGGGGATATTATTCCATGTTCTATGTCGTATCCCCTTAAGTTTTTGTTCTCACCTACCTTTACCTAAATTTTAAGGGGTAATAAGTAGCAATAATTAAATTGTTCTGTTATTTCACATTACTAAAAAGCGTTGCACACAAATGCAACGTTTTAATATTGTTCTTTTACCAGCATCTCGTGGTCTATTTTTGCTCGTCCATTATTATAATCAAAAGAAAAACCGGGCTGAACATTAAATAAATAAACATTGAAATCTAAACTGCCATCAGTCGATACGGCTTGCAGGTTAATTCCCCGAGCCATCAATTCTTCTCCGCGAAAAATCGGAGTCGCCTGGTAAATTACCCGCTTATTTTCCCGCAATGCGGTCCGAACGCGACTTTCGAAGATCGTCTGAATGCGCTGATTGGAAAAAGCGGACTGCGTAAATAAATTTTTGGGATTATTTTGATCTCCTGAAAGGTTACGCGGATTAAAATTACCTTCCTGGTCTATCCCCGCAGAAACGGAATAGGCAATCAAGTGGCCGCGGTTGTATATTTGCGTTCCATTGCGGCGATTATAATGCCAAGCAGTTGGCTGCACAAATTGCTGAACCCGCAAGCTACCGTTGGCAACGTTGCGTTTTTCTAAAAAGGCAGTATTGGAATGAGACGTTCGGTTAAGATTATCTAGGTTCGAATAAATAACGCGGTTGACGCGCCATGCGTTTTTAATCAAAGTTGACTTGTCATTATTAACCGTAATATAAGCCGAAGAACCACTCTTAAAATTGAGCTGTGCCAGTTTAGCATAATCTTGCTGTGACAAACCACCGTAGACTTTAGCTGCTGGCTTAGCCTGTTCAATCTTATTCTTCTTTGCTGGCTCATTGCGCGTTATTTGATTAATTGTCTGTCGACCGCTTGGATCCGTACCGCCTTTAGTCGAAACAAACCATAGCAAGAACAAAATAATAATGACTATCGCCCAAAAGTCACCATTAATTACCTTTCTGCTTTGTCTTCTCCGCCTGCGTGCCATTACATCCGCTCCTTATTTGATAATAACTAAGTATAGCTAATCGAACTTTTGTTTGCAATAGCTGTAAGAAAAAAGCAAAGCTTTTTACTTTGCTTTAAGATGTTAATTTCTAGCCCATTCATCAAGCATGTTCAAGAAATAGCTCTCAGAAAGACGTTTAATTTTACTGCCAGATTTATTATATTCACGTGCTTGCTGAATTGCCTCATTGTTTTTATCAAAAAAGCTATCGTCATCAATAATTAAAAAATTAGTATCGGGCGTAACGATTGTCTGAGCCTGACCATTCATATTATTAACCATCAAAGCAGCTTCCGCATTATCCATATTGATTCCGTCAACGAACGCAACCTTTTTATTGTTAACCGGATTGCGGTAGCCAAGTTCCCAGGCTTCCAGTTCGGCTGCAAGTAAATCCATGTTTTTAATCTTACCCTGAGCCTTAGCCAGTAATTCATCTGTAAAATTAGCACGAAAATCATCGTAAACTTTTTTGGTATCGATTGAATCGTCTAAGCCGTGATGCTGTTCGGTTTCTGCAATGCCTGCGCGCTGCATACAGTCAAGCAAGCGGTTATGTTGGAACGGATAATAAGCACGGGCTAAACGCAGCACATCAACATAATCATTATTTAGTTGAGGCAGCTTAAACTTTTCCGTTAAGTCATATAAAAAATTCAAGTCAAAGTTGACGTTGTAGCCGATAATAATGTCATCACCGATAAATTGCCGAAACTCCGTCATTGCTTCTTTAACTGGAATACCCTTTGTTAACAGCAGCTCCTCAGTTATGCCGTTTAATTTAGTAATAAAAGCCGGAACCTTATTCGAGCGCGGATAAACTACCAGTTTACTGAACTGATCAACAATTTCGTTATTACGCACCTTAATGGCACCAAGCTCAGTTACATGATCACGGTATGGGTTAAGCCCCGTCGTCTCAATATCAAGCAACGTATAGTCAGCAATAAAAGCCGGATTTTCTTGGCCCTTGGCACGGAGTTTTTCTTGCGCACCAGTAACATGCAAAACACCGTTTTTGATATAAATACTCATCACAAGCCCCCTTTTTAAAGCAAGTTCTGTAATAAAATAGCTGAATCGGCGTTTACGCCAGCGCTTCTGGCTTGGATATCGAGCGGTAATTGCTCTTGACGATAATCAGCAGCAACATAAGACCACTGCGGATATTGCTGGACAAGGTGAATAATTGGCTGAAGCAGTTGCGGGCTAGTTTCGTCTACCCCCAATTCAAGGAAAACAGTTTTTTCCTCTTCATTACCAGTTAAAAACCACCGAAAACGAGTATTAGCATCTGTATCCGGGTAAAAATGCTCATTTAACGGCATGTGAATTTCCATTGGCTGACCGCATTTTTTACATTTAGGCACAAAAGCCGCTAAATCCTGCTTTTGCTGTTTAGCAGCTATGATTTTTTGGACGGCACCACGACTATCTTTAAGTCCGTGATTAATGCCACTTGAGCACTGCATTTTTGTCCAATCGCCAAAAACATTAAAAATCCGGTTTTCATTAAAGCCAGCACTTTCAAAGAAATGACCAAAGCTGGATGTTGCAATAAAAAACTTTTTTCGGCCAATTAATTTGCGTAAATTTTTCATTGTTTGGCTTGGCTGATAAGCAAGCGAATAATGCGCAATCAGTTGACTCCAACAAAGCCATTTGTCAGACCAAGAAGCAGATTGCTGGTCTAACGCTTCTCCCACGGAATTCACATGATACTTTTCTGCAATTGTGGGAAAGTCCTGTGCAAAACTCGCTTGCCCCAATAGGTCAAGTCCCTCCAATTTTGCCATTCCATTACCCGCAACGATAATCATCACATCGGCATCAGCAACCAGATGCTTCGCCTTACTTAAATTTTCCATCTATTCCTATTACTTTCTAATTGTTATTTTTGATCATAGCTAGTAAATGAAAGCTTGCCATTTTCAATATCAGCTAAGAAAATATCACCAATATTGTCATAGCCTGCATCTTTTGCTTCCTTTTTTAACCAATCTTCATCCTTATCAATAAATTCAAGCACTTCTTGGTTAATTTGACCATCATTAATTAGTGGAAAGCGAAGATTTTTTTCATCTTCTTGAATCACAGTTAGTTGACCATTCTTCTCAAAAATACAGTTTTTAACTTCATTAACCGAGTAAACACCTTGACTCCGTAGCTTAAACATCAACTCATTAGCAGAAATCCCGGCAGATAAGCAGTTCTTAACCAGAACTTTTCCATCCTTAATAATTTGAATTGGTTTGCCATCAATCAACACGCGAATAATGTTGCTGTGTTCACGGGCAAATTTAAGAATAAAGACCACTAAAGTCCAGACAATTAACACTAGGAGAAACTGCAGCACCGTGATGCTGGAATTATAAATAACCCCACCGATAATGCCACCAAGAACATAGTTCTGCAATTGGTCTAATGCCGTGGTTGGGGCAATATTGCTTTTACCAAAAACATTAATCTGGAAAATTAATGTTAACACACCTAAAACAAATTTAATAAAAAGTTGCGTATAATCCATGTCAATTTCCCCCTATTAATTCTTGACATTAACTTCATGATTAATAACATGAGCTTTCTTTAAGGTGTAGCTATTATTATCATCATTCAGTTCCAATTGGTAATCAATATCTTTTGAATTAAGTCTGACAATTAGACCATTTTGTAAATTAGTTGAACTAACCATGACATCACTATTAGAAACACCGTGGTCTTTAGCAACCGACTTAATGAACGGAATGATCTGTTCAGACTGGGATTTTACCAAATTGGTTTGAACATACTTTTCATATTGTGTTCCAACAAATAATAATAAGAAAAGCAACGCAATAATTCCTAGGTCACGGTAACGAGTATCGAACCGGTGCCGCAAGTAAAGAACTGTAAAAGCAATCATCGTTAACGCCGCAATTGCGATTAAGACATACAAAATTGTTTTACTAGTATTCTGATTTTGCTCAATGTACTTGAGTGTGTAAAAAGTCATAACACTACCACCTCTAGTTAAAAACTCCGCACCGGGTATTAAAAGCGATGCATTAATGTAATATCATGGTTAACTCACTAAACTATGTTTATAAGTCTACCTAATATCAGTATATCAAAAAGTGGTTAGAACCTGTCTAACCACCACTTGTGAATATTTATTTTAACGATGACGCTGTTGTCGCATCATCTGCCACCTTTTCTTTTGCTGTAGGGTGTTCTTCTCTTTCAGCAGCTGCCTTAGTCGATGCTCCCGTTGCAGCATCCGGAGAAGAATTGCGCCGATAAGTAGCGCCTGTAACTGCATCTGGGTCATTAACCAATTTTTGTCCAGTCGTTTCGCAGAAATACTTAACTAACGGATAAAGATCTTGTACCCACTCGTAGATCCCAGCATAATTACCCTCATCATCTTCTACGCGCTTGTAGTAATGTAAAACTAATTGATGCAAATTACCAGTCGGGACAGGCATATAGACTTCATCATAACCATCCTGTTTGGTCCGCAATGCGTGGACAACTTTTTTAGCTTCAGGAATGACATCGCGTACATCTGGATGAACTTGTCCCATCGAACTTCCTACTTGATCAGGCGTTCTTTTTGCCTTCATCTTTGTAGCTGGATCTACCGGACGGTTGTACCACAAAAACTGATTGTTATCGTCAACAAAAGTCAGTTCTCCAATCGTGTTGCGCAGCATCCAGTTAATTTGATTCACCGTCAATAAACCACTATCAAGCTTGACGTAATCATCACCACTTGCCGCGTGCGTCTTGGCCGCCGCTTGTTCTAGCCAATCCGGATCATCAGGAGCAACATCACTCACCGTGTAGCGACTTTTACCCGTGGCGGTAAAATTTTCTGCTAAATATTCTTTTTCAGCCATCTTTTTTAGCCAGTTTGGTTCTGCCATAATATCTCTCCTTATTTTCCATAATTATTCTTTAATTATATCATGTATGCGCTTCACCAAAACGTAAGAATAGCAATAATATCGCCGCTTTTACCTTAATAAAAATCTTGCTATTACTTTTACCACGTATTTTACCTGCATGGTTTTTCTTTCAATGCTCATGAGCTAAAATAGAAATTAATCATATTAAGAAGGAGAACAAAATGAAAACTGGTTCCAAAATCATCACTTTAGACAATGGTTACCACTTATGGACAAATACTCAAGGACACGGTGATATTCACTTACTCTGCCTACATGGTGGTCCTGGTGGCAATCATGAATACTGGGAAGACACAGCCGAGCAATTAAAAAAGCAGGGCTTGGATGTACAAGTAACAATGTACGACCAACTGGGCTCCCTTTATTCGGATCAGCCAGATTATTCTGATCCAGAAATCGCAAGCAAATATTTAACTTATGACTACTTTTTAGATGAAGTAGACGAAGTGCGCGAAAAGCTCGGATTAGATAACTTTTATTTAATTGGGCAAAGCTGGGGTGGCCTGTTAGTTCAAGAATATGCCGTTAAATACGGCCAACATCTAAAAGGGGCAATCATCTCGTCAATGGTCGATGACATTGACGATTACGTTAAGGCCGTTAATCGGCGCCGTCAAGAAGTCTTACCACAAACGGAAATCGACTTTATGCATCAATGCGAACAAAACGATGACTATGACAACAAACGCTATCAAGAAGATGTCAATATTCTCAACATTAATTTTGTCGACCGTAAGCAGCCTTCTAAGCTTTACCACCTAAATGATATCGGTGGCAGCGAAGTTTACCATGCCTTCCAAGGGGATAATGAATTTGTCATTACGGGAAAGTTGAAAGATTGGCATTTCAGAGAACAATTAAAGAATATTAAGGTGCCGACTTTAATTACCTTTGGTGAGGAAGAAACCATGCCGATTGCTACTGCTAAAATTATGCAAAAGGAAATTCCTAATTCGCGTTTGGTTACTACGCCTGACGGCGGCCATCATCACATGGTTGATAATCCTGCTGTTTATTACGAGCATTTAGCTGATTTTATCCGCCAAGTCGAAGATAATTCCTTTGCTGATAAATAGTTGTCAAAGCAAAAAAATATATAGTAAATGAAAAAGCAAGCAAAATTTGAAGTAACTCCTAAATTTAGGACAAATTTGGGGGTTATTTTTGTAGCTAAATTATCTAAGCAAGATAAAATTGATATCTATCAGCTTTGGCATAGTTATGGAGCGGGTAGCATAGAACTCAGTCAGCGTGGACAATCTAATATTAGTTACTTGTTGGCTTTGATTGACCGTCATAGTCTAGCTATTTTAGACCAGCTTTAGAAGATACCGTCAATCAAATTATTCAAATGAATTATTCCCTTGGCAAGACACTTATTGGCATTATTGATGCGGATAGTCACTTTGATTCTGATTACTTAAGAGAGGTCGTTGCTACCTTTCAAAATTCCTTTTACGACCTTGTTCAAACACGTGTTGACGTTTATAACACTGTTGATAACCTGACAATAATGCAAAATTTTGAATTTTCCATTTATAATGCACTATTGCAAATGGCACGAACAAATTGGGGATCGGCTTTGGCTTCTGGCAACGGTCAGTTCGTTACGTTAAAAATGGCCAAAAATGTTGGCTGGTCTTCCTCCCTGCTTGAAGACTGTGAGTTCTCACTCAAGGGATTGCTGAAAGGCTATTATGGCACTTTCTTAAATACCGTCAGTGTTAAGCAAGAAGGTGTTTCCAACTTAAACAAACTTATCCGGCAACGGACTCGCTGGTGCCAAGGTGGCCTGCAATGCCTTAGGATTTATGGCGGAGCAATAATGAAAGCCAAACATCTTCAGACAATTGTTAAAACTTTCATCATTTTTTTCTTAATGGTGCCATATCTATCCATCATAGTTGTTCCATCATCAATTATTTCGGTTTCGGTTTTGATTTTTTATGCTTTCTATCGACCATTAATTGGTTTAGCAATTATTTTCACATTATTATTCACAGAAAACCTGGTCAATACGTTAATGATTGAAAAGCAGTGGCACGAATCGAATTTAGAGCCACCTAAAAATCACTTAAAGATTTTTAGAATAATCTTTAGCTTTGCCTTTTATCGCTGGGTGCTAGCCTTTATCCCCTATCGCGCCATAATCCGCCAATTAAAAGGGAATGATTCATGGTTAAAAACAGCTCACAGCTAGTTATATGTAAATGCACTAAAAAGCACATCACAAACGATGTGCTTTTTTTGTTGAGCAAAATTAGTTAATTCACATAAGCAGCAGGTGGCGTAAAACTCTGGGGCAAACAATCTCTGAAATTACTACCAATAAAGGGGCGTGGACTCGCTACTTTTTAAAATTGTGCGTCTAAAATTGCCATAAAAAGCCAACAGCTCTGGCTCGACAATAAAGGCAAGCTAAAGCCAACTTTATTAATAGATGCTTTTATTCTCGCCGTCACTGATCTAACAACCATCTAAAACTCACTAGTTAGGTTTGTAGAAACTTTTTTAGTTCTAATCATCACTGATTTAACAATCATCTAAAACATTAAGCAATTGATACAACATATAGTGATTGTTCTAGTCATCACTGATCTAACAACCATCTAAAACATTCAAGTAGTTAACAATATCAGTGGTAAAGTTCTAGTCATCACTGATCTAACAACCATCTAAAACATAAGTGCTGTTATATCAACCGTGGAATGTGTTCTAGTCATCACTGATCTAACAACCATCTAAAACCGATATTTTATCATCAAATTTTAATGTAGTAGTTAGTACCAGTCGACTAAATCCTCGTCAATGTAATAAAATTGCGCATCCTCGGGAACAACCAAAAAATCTGTAGATGTGAATTCAATTAGAACAACCATTAACCTCATTTGTTTTGCAATTTGTGCTAATTCAGCTAATTCCCGATTATCTAAATAATTTGTTGCATTGCAAAACACGGGAACTGTTTTTAAATTACAATTTTGATGAATCTTTAGAACCGTTTCAATTATAGCATATGGATCACTCAATATATTCTCGTCTAGATGCAAATCGGCCATTTTAAGTACCTTTTTTAAATCTTCATCAAAGTTAATTGCTAGTGGTAAATCTTCAAGAAGCAGTGAATCAGATAATGCTAATTCTAAATTGCTAAAAGCACAGAATATCTTATTACGCGTGGCTTCATCTAAGTTAGTGATATAAGTACTAACAATTTGGGTTAAATATTTTTTAGTAATATCACCACTTAACAAAGGGTCTCCTACCATGTCAAAAGTTTTAGTAACTTCAACCGGATCATAATTGTCGCTCGAACAGATTAACATTTTATTTTTTCCTTGAATACCTTGAACTAAGTCGCGATACACAATTGAACTTCGAGTGGCCAATATTTTGATTCCAGAATCTGAGAAAACCCATTTCTTATGTGTTAAATACGCTAAGATCACAGGATCACCGTCCGATCAGAACTATTACGAACATCATCCACTGGCTTACCGACTAAAAAGTGCATATCATTATACTGCTTTTCCGTAACCATCAATGATTGTACTACTCCGCCATGGGGTAAAAACTTCTTAACCCTATTTTCCAGAAAAGTTGCCGTTTGCCTGGTGACACAAACCCGGGCATAAACCGAAAATTGAATCATTAAAAAGCCTTCATTAAGTAATTTTTGCCGAAACTGACGGTATTCTCTTCGTTGCTGAGCAGTTTCTGTTGGCAAATCAAACATTATCATTAAGCGCATCATTCGGTACCTCATTAGTTAATGCCATCTCCATTTCAGGTAACTCTTTCGTTTTTTCGTTTAAAAAGCACAAGCAGTCATGCACATATTCAGAAATTGCATTCGACAAGATTGTTTTTTTGTTGTTATATTCTATTTTTAAACTCAACAACTCGACTAAACCATATTTAATATCAGGCGTCAGCTGCTTAATCTTTTCATGGGCTTTTACCCAATAATCAACGAATGGACGAAAGGGCTCCATTAAATCCGATGCCAAGTTAAAGCAATTTTCTTCAGAATGATGGTGAATTCCTAGATATGAAAGATACCCATTGACGGCAATCTCACGGTTGAAACTTGCCAATAAAATCGCATAACCATAATCAAGCGCCCCGTTGACCGCATTATTATCACGACGGATAAAAGTCTTATCAAATAAAGTCACGAAGTATTTCCGTGCAGCAATTGCTTCCCGATTAGTGGCATCATTTAGTTCCAACTGATCAAGCTCATCTTGGACATTTTGCCATTCCAACTGGTAATTTTTTAAAACCGCAATCTGATTAGTAATTTTGCGGTCAACTATTTTAGTCCACAACTTTTCTTTTAACTGTAAATCCCAGTTAAACTGATTGTTCAACTTAGATAAGTTTCTAGCACCAGGATAATAACCAACGGTTTCTACAACCGGCTCATCTTTTTCATCGACAAAAATCACTTTTGTCTGGTTTTCTGCCAATTTACTAATTAGCGCACTGGTGATCACGGCCTGAGTAGTCGAAACTAACAGCAAGTTAATATCTGCAATTGGTATTTGACTAATTCCATCACGCGTTTGAACAACCATCATATTCATCGAATACGTCATCTTTGCATGTTGCGTAATGATAACTGATCTCCATCCCATAATTCCTCCTTGTATATTCCTCAAAAAATGATAAAATAATGCTATCGGGTAGCTCCCGATTGATGATACTAATCATCACTGATCTAACAACCAGACTTAAAATCAAGCAATGCATTTTTATGCAAAGTTTCAACGCGATATTTTTATCGTCCTGCCTCAGCTCTATAGCAGAGGTTTTTTTATGCGCTGAAAAAGGGAACTGACAACCATCAGCTCCCTTTTTGGCTTTTATAATTTAGAAATTTTGATTCTTTTTTCAAATAAACCCGTTGGTGATTGGAAAACCAGCACTGCATCTGGCGTAAGGGTTATGCCAGAAGTTGATGTTAGTAAACCAAACAAAGTTTTAATTCCCAACTCTTTAAGATCACTAAACACCATATTGTCATGCAAACCATTAAGAATTCGGTTGATTATTTCCTTTTTCTTTGCTGGCTTAAAGCTAATAAACTTCTCTCTGCCATCATGTAAACCTTGTCTAAACTTGTTTGTGTCAAACAAAGGAAGGAAGCGATCAACATTAGCAAGTATCTCATCATAAGCCTTAATCAGTAGCTGGTCTTGATCTTCACCTTTGGCGAAGTTGTCGGTCACAATCCTCATTGTTTCCCAAGATAAAGTTAACTGCTTGGCATTAGACATGTAATAGGGTGAACTTAACATGAATTTTTTACTACCATCAAGGACTACCTGCTTATACAAAATGTGGCCAGCAGCGATGTCAAAGTCTTTTATCCCCTGCTTCGTCTTTCCCTTCTTGTCAAACATAACTAGTGGGGTTAAAACTTGCTTCAAGGTTTTGTCATATTTGCCTTGCTTTTGCGCCTTTTTTAATTTAGCCAAAGCACGCATCGGCACGCCGACAACTTTATACGTTGAATCTTTAGCCTTACGGATTCTTACTATTGCCATATATGCATTAGCGTTTCCTGTATAGCCCCCATAGATTTCAGGATCCAGGTCTTTTCCTTTAGGAATTAGGCTACGCGACTTAGCAGTATCACGTTCGGTACGTGGAAACACAGACATTTTAAACATCTCCTGATCCTGCGAAGTCGTTTCACGCGAGACCAAAAGATACTTGAAGTTATATGCCCGGCGTAATTTATCAAAGATATCAGGGTGCTTGAGGAAAACTACGCGGTCGCCCTTATCTTCTTTGATTTCTTCGGGTGCTTTTCTTTGATTATTATCTTTTTGCAGTAGCGGCCACAAGAACGTAAATTCTTTAGTATTATTGACAGTATCTTCCTGCAACTTTTTATCTTTGCTAAATTTTTTAAATTGACCGTAAACAAAGTATGGTCGAAGTTTCGGATAGACCTGATAAAGAAAATTTCCGCAAATAATGGAGAGATACGCATCAAGTGCATGATGATAGTCATTTACTTCACGACTCTTATAAAGATTAAGTCTCTTACGCAGAGCCGAGTTATCACCCGCGCGAACCGTAATAATTTCAGATTTAGGATAAATATTTTGCAAGATGACCGACACTAGTTTGACAATTTGACTGGTTTCAACCAATTGCCGATTAATAAAACCTGATTTTTGGTACTTATTCAAATTAGCTGGATCAAGCAACAAGCTGTTCTTTTTTCGATTATTGATGAGTCCCGTTTTTTGCCACATAGACCACATATCTTTAATAGTCATTTTTAACTCTGGTACCCAGTTATTGCCGAACCGCTTAAGTGGTACATCGTCTGATTTTTGTGCGTTGAATTTTTTAGAAGTCAAAACACGATTGTCAAAAGAATCATCTTTAATAAAGCTCTGTGGCAAAATATGGTCAATATCATACCTGGACTCAATGTCATCAATATTGATCCTTTCACCAGTATAAGCATCCCGACCACCCTGAATGAAATAAAGGAAATATTTATCTTGTGCAAGTTTTCTACTAGTAATCGCATTCTTAAGACTATTGGTTAAATCCTTATCGACCAACTCTTTGGCAGTATCTTGGTATGCTTTTAGCAATTTACTTCCTCTTACCTGAGACAATTTTGGATTACTTTCAGGGCTACGAGTAAATTCAATAGCAAACTGCGCGGGCGCTTTGCCACCGGCAGCCTTAACAACATCGTTGACAACCTTAACTACCTGCCTAATGGCTTTCTTATTAGCTGGCGAAGTATACGCATCAGCCAAAATATCTTCAACACCTGTTTTCTTAACGATAACCTGATTTTCTTGCTCAATCGCATCCTTAAAGTCCGGCTCCGTAACAATCTGCATAAAGTTTTTTTGACTATCCCATAATTGAGCCATGATATTCTGGCCGTTTTGATCATGCAAGTCTACTAGCAATTTGCGAGATAATCTGCCCCAGCCTTGCAAACGCCAGTTAGCAAGCGCCTTAAATTGGTCATTTGTTAACCAATTAATTTCACGCAATTTTTCTTGATAAATTTTCTTATCTTCAAAAATAGTGGACCACTCGATTATTTTTTCAAAGTCCTTTTCATAATTAGCATCATCAAGTTCTTTATCAAAGACCTTTAAGTTTTTGAGATGGTAATAACTAGACAAGCTAGAATTAAACTTAGTCGGATCGGCTAATCCTTTAATATCATTCGAGCCATAGTTAGTTTGCACCCAGGTAGCGAATTTCTTAGCTGTAACTGTTTTATTCTTTTCAAAAAGTTCCTCGTAAGCTTTCTGCTTCTTGGTTGGACTGAGACGCTTACCATTAATTTTGATATTATTCAGCTCATTCAAAACAGTAAACTTCTGATAGAGTAAACTATTCGCCGGTATAACATCTTCACCAAGAAGGTAAGTATCTTTAAGTGTCATGCGTTTAATAAATTTATTGGCAGATTTTTCTCGATCAACCTTTTCTTCAAAATTCCAAGGCGTAATCTTACCTGCTTCTTTACGCACCATCCAGGCAAAGCTCTTACCTGAAGTTTGCTCCTGCTTATCAGCCGTAATCATTGGACCGACATAATACGGTACTCTAAATCTAACTAACTCATCAAGCTTATATGGGGCCTGTTTTAGGTGCTGCTTCACCGGATTTTTTTCTGCCAAGAATGGATAATATTTGCTTTGTTTAGCAATAATTCGGTCAATTTCAATTTGGTGCAATTGAAATGGAATGACACCGTTACTATTTGTGCGCTGCTTTGGCATGAAATTATCAAGCTCAATTTCATGTAGAATTTGTTTAGCTGCATCTGAGTCATCGACATTTTTTTGAATTATTTTATAAAAATCATCTTTAGCTAAAACGCCCTTAACCTTTAATTCTTTTTTAGCTTCAAGCAATTTACCATGCCGGTTATTAACGTATAAATCGTAAGCTAAGCCCAATGTCTTGGCTTTTTTCTTATCCGCTTGACTATCAATTGCTTTCTTGAGCAATTGATAATCTTGCGCATGTTTATTATATTTATTTACCATTGACTCAGACAAAGTCTTGCCTTCATCAACAATATTGCTAAGGGTAATTGCACTGAATAATTTTCTAATCTCAGCAATAATTGTTTGTTCTGGCTCTTCTAGTTCTGGGAGTAAAGCCTCAAGTTTATCATCCGCATCTGCATCGGTTAGTTTAAGTTCCCAAGCAGCTTTATCGCTTTTATCAATTTCTTTATCTAAAATCGTTTCAAATTGCGTCTTATAACCCATGATGGCATTAGCAATCTGCTTGGCCACATTTTTAGTAACTTTGTCGGTAGCGTTAGTTAACAAAGCGGCAATTTTCTTAACTTTATCAGCTTTATAGATAGTTCTAGCAGCATCTTCCCCCTTAATAACTGCTTCAACCTCTGCAGCATTGGCTACTTGTAGTTCTATTTGATCATCTTTTTCAGTTACCAAATCACTAAAACAATTATTGAGTTCCTTAATTACAGGCTCTACTTCAATTTTAGAAGCATTAAAATCGTTAACTGACGTATCTTGTAAAAAGTTGCCCCGATACTTAACAATATGATGCATCGCCAAAAAGATTTCACGCAAATCGAACTTTTTGTCCTCTGTCATTAAGGCCTGCCGCAGATGATAAATCGTCGGGTAATCCTTGTAAAAGGCAGCATCTTCTTTGGCAGTTGGAAAAACAATGGCCTCGTACTTTTGATGTTTTTTATCTAATGGCGATACCCAAGATTGATGCAAACGGACAAAAAAGCCCGGATCAACTTCAGCCATTGGCTCCGCAAAAATTTCTTCTAACAGACCTAGTCGCCATTTGCGTCTTTTAAGGCGACGACGTGTGGTCCGAAAGCCGCGCCGGTCAGCTGCAGAGTGCCCTTCTTCAAATAAATGTGAGCCCATTGCCGTCTTGCCGCGCAACTTTAAAAGGGTATTTTTCTTATCCGTGACTGCCCAGCCACAGGAATTGGTCCCGATATCGAGTCCTAAAATATAATCACTTTTGATTTCAGTCATAATATTCTCCTGTTAAAACTTTCCATTATTAATAAGAATACCGCAACTAGCATAACTATTCATTAAAATTTATCACAAAACAAAAAATGGCAACTATATAGTCACCATTTCCCCAGAATACTACTTAATCTTGTGATTTTTCCTTAATTGTTGCGGCAGAAGCCTCTAGCAGCTTTTCTTCTTTTTCGGTTAATGATAATTCAATTTGCTGAATTATTCCATCGCGACCAACGATTGCTGGGTATGATAAATAAGTGCCGTACTTTTCCTGGTAATTAGAAACTGGCATCTCAGTGTGGGCGTTACTTTCAATTGTTTCAACCAAACGAGTTACAGCCGCTGAAATACCATAGTTAGTATATTGCTTGCCCTTGTAGACAGTTTGACCACCAAATTTAATTTCATCATTTAAGTCTTCCAATTTCCACGATTGCTCTTTAGCCAGCTCCGTAATTGGTTTTTCCAAGACCTTAACTGTCGACCAAGCCGTAAATTGTGAATTACCGTGTTCCCCTAGGTTAAAGCCTTCAACTGAGCGGGGATCAACGTGCAAGCGAGAGCCCACTGCTCGTTTCATCCGTGCAGTGTCGAGCAAGGTACCAGTACCAATGACGTGCTTTTTCGGTAAGCCCGTCAATTCTTGGTACATGCTAGTAATCGCATCAACTGGATTAGTAATTGCAACTAGAATACCGTTAAAGCCGCTTTTCTTAATTGCAGAAGCAATCGCACCAATTCTTTCTTTATTAAATTTCAATTCCGCAAACCGTTCGCCGCCAGCTTCTAACGCAATATTACCAAAAGCACTAATTATAATATCCGCATCTTTTAAGGCGGAGTAATCATTGATGACAATATTAACGTGGTGCTTTAAGTTAGCCATGGCATCTTGAAAATCTAGTTCATCAGCGATTACTTTTGCCTTATTTTCATCGATTAAAACCAAATCATCAACTAATCCCGAAATAATTAACTGTTGTGCCACAGTACTCCCAACATGGCCGTCACCGATGATCCCAATCTTATTACTCATAACTTTTCCCTCCTAATTAGACTTTAAGTCCTTCTCATAAATAAAAATTGTATCTTTTATTATATTACGTTTTTGTCCTAAAATAAATTTAACTTTAAAAAAATATTAGTATTTTTAAGAGATGTTTTCAGTAAAAATTAAATTTCACTGTAACGCGCACTTTCCCGCCAGTTTGTCTTATACTAAAAAGCAGGAGGTATAATATGAGACAAATTAAAATTGGCAATACCAACTTCACAGCTTCTGCAATTGCTTTTGGCATTATGCGGATGAATCAATTAAAAGTAGCTAATGCAGTAACAGCCCTTGAAACGGCACATGACTGCGGTATCAACTATATCGACTCTTCTGATATTTACGGACACGGCAAGTCTGAGGAAATTTTTGGTGAAGCTTTGGCACAGTCTTCACTCAAGCGCGACGACTTTTATATTCAATCTAAGACGGGTATTTATGAAAACGAAGCCCTTGATTATAAAACTACGCGGTACGATTTTTCTAAAAAGCACATCATTGCTGCCGTTGACGGTATTCTTTCGAGAATGAAAATTGATTACTTGGATAGCTTACTGCTCCACAGACCTGATGCTTTAATGGATCCAGCAGAAATCGCTGCTGCCTTCGACCAACTGCAGCAGGAAGGCAAAGTACGGCACTTTGGTGTCTCCAACTTTAACCCAATGCAAGTTGAGTTATTGCAAGCTGGTTTAAGTCAAAAACTATTAATTAATCAACTGCAAGTAAGTGTCATGCATACTGGTCCAATTGATTTTAATATTCACACCAATATGACAGATGCACGCAGCATTGATCATGATCGCGGCATCCTTGATTACTCACGTTTGCGCCACATGACAGTGCAGGCCTGGTCACCATTCCAATATGGTCAAATTGAGGGCAACTTCATTGGTAATCCTAAATTCCCTGAAGTTAATGATGCTTTACAAAAAATTGCGGATCAAAAAGGTGTTTCCAAGAATGCCATCGCGGCGGCATGGATTTTGCGTCATCCTGCAATCGACCAAGTAATTATTGGGACAATGACGCCAGCACATATCGTTGACAGTGCCAAAGGTGCAGATATTCGACTAACCGCACAAGAATGGTACGATATCTACTTAGCAGCTGGTAATGACTTACCTTAAAAATTATTAACAAAAAAGCTTAGTGCTACAGCACTAAGCTTTTTATTTGGGTAAAATTATTAGCTCCTTTTACGGTGATAACTATTAGGTATGCCCAATTTTTTCCGGTATTTTGCAATTACCCGCCGACTCAGCTCTACCCCATGTTTTGCAAAAATGGCAACGAGCTGCTGGTCACTTAAGGGTTCAAGACTGTTTTCTGCTTTTACCAATTCTTGTAAATCATATTCAATTCGTTCTTGGGATAAATCCTGTGCCACTTGGCGCGGAAATAACATTTTCAAACTAAAAATCTTATTTTGACACTGGATATATTTGTCTTTAATTGCCCTACTAATCGTACTTGGAGCAAGATCCAACGCCTTTGCGGTTTCCTTAAGACCCAATGGTTTCAACTTTTCTCTTTGCAACGTGATTAAAAAATCATGTTGATACTCCCCCACGTATTTGCCAAGCCGCAAAATGGTCTGTTGTCGTTGCTCAATTGCGTTTTTTAACTCAAGATACCTCTGTTTTTGTTCCGTAAAATATTGCCGCTCTTTTGCTTGGCCTTTTAATTTCTGAAAGGTCTGCTCATCAAACAATAGCTCTGGAATTTGCGCTTGAAAAGTTTCAATAGTCAGTCGCTGATCTTCTACCTTAAAAATTAAATCCGGTAGTAAGTATTGTGTGCTAGTACCAGTTGTATACTCACTTGCTGGAGCAGGATCCAATGTTTGAATACAAGCTAAGGCATTTTCTAATTGCTTTTCAGAGAATTGCGTAAGTCCCCACTTTTGCGGATCTGCCAGCATTTCTAAGTCATCAGCTAATAAGATCTGTAACGCAACTTGGTCAAAGTCCCTTTTTTGTTTTGCCTGGATTAACAAACATTCATTTAAGTCTTTAGCTCCAATTCCGCACGGGTCAAGTGTCTGCAAAAATTCCTTAGCCTTTTGCAATTCATCAATTGAAAATTCAGCTCCCTGTGCAATTTCAGCCAAGTCGGTCCGTAAATAGCCGTCATCAGCCAGATGATAGATTAATAGCTTAACTGCCTTTTTAACTTTATTATTCCAGTCGCTTAAACGTACCTGTGCTAGCAAATGATCGAGTAAGCTCTCACTTTCACTATCCTTAAGCCATTCTAAATTATGACTTTCTTCTTGTGATTTACCTAAGGAAACAAAGGGATCACTTTCGCTTAAGTCTTTCATTGCAGCGACTAAGTCATAAGTGCTATAGGATAAAACAGTTAGGTTTTGCTTGAGCTTGGGCGACAAAAAAAGCCGCGTAACTAACTGCTCTTTCGGTTTTAAGACCATTTTTTGCAATCGTGTCATCGGCTTTTTCTCCTTTTTTAAGTCAAATACTTACTAACTGAATTTCCATTACATTTTTATTCATTGAAAGGTCTTCAATTACATTGGCATAATCGAGAGAACGTGGTGTTTCTATATCATATATATTAACATATGTGGTATTATTCAAAGTTTGTGTTACTTTAAAGTTCACATTGATTACAGTAATATCATGTTTTCTAAAATAGTCATTGATAAATTCTTTGGTTTCAACCTTATGCTTGTATTTAATTTCTAGTTTTTTCATTGGATGGATATTAATTAACCGTTTTGAGAAAACTAATACCAAAATGACTGTTACAGCACCTGCAACACCTATCGCATAATCTCCCATACCTAAAGCTAATCCTAAACCTGCAACTGCCCATAAACTAGCAGCCGTTGTTAAACCCATAATTGTTCGATGTTGAACTAAAATTGTTCCTGCACCTAAAAAGCCAATCCCAGAAACTACTTGTGCAATTAACCTAGCTTCATCAGCACGTACAACCCCTGCAAACTTGGGCTCTGTTAAAGCGATTTGTAATGCATCATAGCCGATTTTCTTTTGAATCAAAGCAATAATACAAGCACCAACACAAACTAAAACATGTGTTTTAATTCCTGCCGGTCTGTTTTTATGCTCTCGATCAAAGCCAATAACACTAGCAACTATGACTGACAGGACCAATCTGACAATAATTTCTGGTAGTGTTACGGCTATATTCAAGTTAAACCACTCCTACTAAACCTAAAACAATTGCTAAAATTAAAACACCAAGTAATATCCAGTTAACATTAACTTTTTTAGATAGTAACCAATAGCATCCTAAAGTAACTAATAAAGGAACTAATCCTTTCCATAATTGATCAAGATAAGTTTGAATTAAGATTGGCTTACCACCAGTGATTGGAATACTTAATTTTGATTTAAATTGGACCATCGTAGCTGTCATGCACCCGATCATCATTAAGCCTAAAGTAGAAGCGGCTTTATTGAGAAGCTTCATACTTCCACTTTCGTACATATCTTGAATAAAAGTATCACCCAAGGTAAATCCCATATAAGTTAAATAGTACCTAGCTAAAATCGATGGTACATTATAAATAATTAGAAATAATAGTGGCCCTAAGATTGATCCTTGACTAGCTAAACTAATACCAACTCCGGCAGCAATTACTCTTAAAACACCCCAAAAGATTGAATCTCCAATTCCAGACAAAGGTCCCATCAATGAAGTCTTAATAGCAACCGTTGTTTCGGGATCAAAATTAGGATCTTGGGCAGTTTTCTTTTCCATTGAAGCTACAAGTCCCATAACAAATGTACCGACATTTTGTGTAATGTTGTACCAAGTGGTATGACGCATCATAGCCTTACGATGGCCCTCTTTATCATTTTTATAATATTCATCAAGAGCTGGCATAATAGAATACATAAAACCAGGTGCATGAGCTTTAGTTGCTCCTACGCGACTCGCAAACACCGTAAAAGACCGCCAAAAAACACGGTTAATTATTTTTTTATCTGTAGGTGAAACATTTTTAGTTAATTTCATGAGAAAAAGTCCTCCTCTTCTTGCTCTTCTGTCGAGGCTGAAACGTTACTTTCTACTTGAGTGTTTTGATTATTAGCAGCCATCGTCTTTTGCTTATTCTCAAGCTCCATAACTTGCTTATCTCTCATCCATTGTAAAGCTACGATAATAATTCCAATTGCAGCTACAGCTACAGAAGGCAAGTTCATATAAGCAGCCAAAATAAATCCCAAGAAATAATATGGAGACAATTGCTTACTCCAAAGCATTCTCATCAAAATTGCAAATCCTACTGCTGGTAAAAGTCCACCAGTTGCAGCCAGACCAGCCATTAAATTCGCAGGAATTTGGGCTACTAAGTGTTGTACTGGACGTGCTCCAGCCAAAACGGCAAAGAATGTTACCAATGAAAATACAAAATAATTTAAAAACCACATACCAAAATGAAGATGGGTTAATCCTTTAGCATTATCATCACTAGCAACTTTATCAACCATTGGCGCAAAAATGTTCATAACTACATTTTTCATAAACATTAAAATAAATGCAGCAAAGACACCGATTGGGACAGCTAATGCTAGAGCTGCTTTAGTATTTACGCCTAAGGTAATCGCAAATGTAGTAGCTAATACTGTAGCTGTAACAGGCTCTGCAGACAAGGCACCGCCAATATCAACTGCTCCCATGAAAATAGCTTCTAATGATGCCCCGATTAAAATGCCTGTCCTCATATCACCCATTATTATTCCGGCAATTGTACCAACGACCAAAGGTCGCTCAATCATAGTTTGGCCCCAGAGCCAATTACCGCCAAGGCAGACAAACACGCAAAGTGAAGCCAAAAAGGCAGTTTGTAACATAATTATCCTCCTTCAAAGTATTATTATTTATCTTTCAATAAAGTTTTAATTGGTGTTTTTGCATTGCTTGGAACAACTTGATTAAATACAGGAATGTCTATCTTTGCTAACTCTTTTAGCGCTTCTAATTCATCCTTAGAAAGCATCAAAGTTGAAGATATTTGAACTGAATCCTTTGCATCATCAGCAAATCGACCAACATTAGCCACATTAATACCCTCAATGTTATTAACGTTTTGAGCAATTTTCAGTGCGTCTTTAACATTATTTGTTAGAGCAAAGATTCTCATATTTGCACCCTTGGGATTATTAAAAACTTTAATCGCATCATCAACCGATCTGATTAATAGTTTTTTACCGGTTGGAGTTGCCATTTTTAAAGTCATTTGTACCATTTGATTATTAGCAGCATTGTCATTAGCAACAACAATACCTGGTGTATTTAATTCTTTTGTCCAAACTAGTGCAACTTGACCGTGAATTAATCGATCATCCACTCTTAGCTGTGCAATCATTACTTTTCCTCCTTATTCAAAAAAATCTGTTTCTTGTTCTTGATTATTTTCATTGTCCTCAAATTCAAAAAGTTCTACTTGACTTTGGTTAATTAGTTCTTGTAAGTGCTTTTTAGATAATTTCTCACTATCAAGTAAGACCGCCATCACAATCGCCAAATTGGTTTGGGTAATAACATAAATGTCTTTTTCGCTGGCGGCTTTTAAAACTACCTTCTGGTTTACACTTCCACCTTTTAAATCGGTAAAAATTACCGCAGGCCGTTTAGCAGTTCTTATAAAAGCTGTAATTTGATCGGTATAATCAGTATCATCAACATATGCATCAATTGTTTTAATTTTGTCACCCATACCAGTCAAAATATCAATTGAACTTTTAAGTCCGCTTGCAAAATGCCCGTGACTAGCAACTAGTATATCGGTCATTTTGTCACCTCCTTTACTTTTTTATTAGCAACAACCGTGCCAAGACTTAGAAAAGCTGCTATTTCGGGCAATAAAAAAGAAGTGTTTTAGTTTTAAACACTTCTTTTAGGCAATATTAAACACTTCTAGATGAACTGTTTAAACAATTCATACAATAGCGATATTTCATAGGTAGAAATTTTAATATTATATTTTAATTCGATTGGTTGAAAAATACTTTTAGTTATTTCAAAAAAGGCCTTCTCTTTTGCAGATTCCGGTTCAACTTCGATCTTACCAGTATTGTGAACCATCAACCGCTCAATCATCAATGCAATATGCATATAAAGATTTAATTTGACCTTGCCATCTAACTTAAGATTATAAAAATCCTCGTACTTTTTATTAATCGTCTCAACTTCACCCAAAACCACGTCTGGATTTAAAAAGCTCAGCCGCTCAGAAATTCCTTCTTTAGAAAAGAAACGCAACAACTCATTATTGAATTGGTCAAGTTCCTGTTGATTTAAATATGGCGATAGCCAATGCTTCAACTTGTTTTCACCACTTGAATCCAAAATATCATAAAGGTTCATATGGTTAAATTCCACTTTTTCAGTAATGTCAATCGTTGTTAAAACAAATAGGGTCTGCTTAAAGTACGCCCACTTTTGATTTTCAATTTTTTCTTTTAAATCATTGTAGCCCAGCGGAATTACTTTGAGATTGACCGGTAAATATTTTCGCAAAAGGTCACTGATTTTTTCAGCTATTCCTAACCCCGAAATACAGGAAACCAAAATATTAACCGACTGCGAGAACCCTTCATAGTATTTAACCCCTATCTCATAGTCTTGCTCGGCCTTTTCGGCTATTTGTTTAAACGGCAAATTCTGTTTCATTTTTAAGCCTAAATCTAGTGCCGTTAAAGTCGTCAGATTATTGACTACCAATAAATCACCATCTAGTTGAGAACTAATCTGAGAATAGAGCTGGCTCAATGACCCCATATCGACCATTAAAATGAAGCCGTTAGTAGTGTTAAAGCTAGCAATTAACTTATTAGCCTCACCGGCAATCGTTGCAATATTAGCATCAATCGGCATATCAATTGCATCAAACACATAATTACCGCAAAGCGAATTAATTACTGCCTGAATACTAGTTGCCGTATTTTCTCCGTGAGCAACCATCAGTCCACGCAACTGGATTTTTTCATCAACATGATCACTAAGTAAAATTGCAAACAAATAAGTTAGGCTGATTTTACTTTTGGGATTTAAAACTGGCAGCTCTTCATAAAATTTTTCAGCTACATGGAGCGAGCGAGGTAAATGCTCTGCAATCACTTCACCTAAACGGGGTAGATCATAACTTAAGCGGAAATGATGCTCATATAGCGCATAAATAATCGGCTCTAAGTACGCTGTTTTTGCTAAACCGTATTGCTTTTCAATTATTTTTTGAAATAAATATTCATGTTGAACATGTAAGCCTGAATTTAGCGACTGCTTATTGATAAATTGGTTAATTGCTTGAATCTGCAGTCGACACTTATTTAAATTAGCTGTCGAATAGTCCGTCAACAATTCCTTTAACGAAGAAATGATGTTGGTTAATTTGCGCGTCATACTGTAGTTGGAAGGTAAAAAGTGCTGGCCACGCGGCTCGACACTAATTGCGCCGTAATCCTTAAAACGGGGCAACTGGTCAATCTGCAAATCCTTTAAGTGCAGGACGATTTCCTCTTCGCTGCTACTGTCTTGGTAAGCAGCGGCACAAGAAACTTCAATAACATTTTTCAAATAGCCAATATTACCCGGATGCTTGAGCTGTACCAGAGCAGAGGTAACTTGCTTATCAACAATTATTTTTTTAGCAATTTTTTGAGCTTCGGCATGAAATAATGAGTTAATCAATTCCAACCGCTCATCCACTGGCCGCTCAATATAATCTGGCAGATTGACCCTAACCGGAATTCGCCGTAAAAAAGTGGGCAATAAGACTTGCTCAGGATTTTCCGTAGTCGCCATTATGATGCGCACTTTTGCTTTTATCGGGTGAACGTTGTCACCCATTTTATAAAATTGGTGCGAATCAATAAAACTAAACAATTTTTCCTGATTTTCATTGCTTAATCGATGGACTTCATCCAAAAATAGGTAACCACCATCGGCCTGCTTTAGCAGACCATCTTTTTCGGTATCCGCACCGGTAAAAGCGCCGCGAACATAGCCAAATAGCATACTAGAAATTAGTTCTGGATTATTGGCATAGTTGGCACAATTTAAGACAATATAAGGAGCTTTTTGTGCAATTACGCCACTTTTTTGGGCGTAAGTATACAATTTGCTGGCTAAATAGCTTTTACCAACACCAGAATTCCCAGTGATTAAAACGTTCAACCCATCAGGAGGATAGGCGGCAGCGGCTGATAATTGCTGGATTGTTTTCTCAAGTGAGCCGTGACCACCAATAATTCCACCAAAAAAATCAGAATTAGTTTCCCTAGCAGCAATTTTTTGCCACTTAACAGGCCTATCGGCTATTTTCTTTACTTTCTTCTCTTTCACAAGCTGATTAAGATAATGGCTAACAACTGATCTTGACAACTGCAAATGCTGCGCTAAATCGCTAGTATTAATTGTTTCGTTACCGGATAATTTTTCAATTTGATTTAAAACTCGTTGTTTAGCGCTACTCATCACAATTCTCCCTAGACTAATTTTTTCTTAATTATACCGAATTATAACAACGCTTTCTATATAAAAATAGTTTAAGTTCTAAGTTTTGCAAAAATTAAATTTTTAGCAATCATTGTAAATCGGCTAGTCGTCCTATTACGTAAGGAAAGTTACCCCTTTTTATTTTTTTGGTACGTATTAATTTAAAAAATAACTACTGTTAACAATTAGGTAGTTTTTACCCCCAATTAATACCGAGTAGAAACTAAAAATTTAGTCTTGACTTGTATTTTTTAATATTTTATAATTTTTTCATCAAAGGTTGGAGGTAATTTCAATGATTAAGACTAGAAATCATCAATTACAGCAGAATAACCGTTATTACTATAGCTATTACAGGTAAAGGTTTGGATTCATCACGGTGAGTTCAAACATCAAGGTTTGAATTTATCAGTGATGGCTATAGCTTTTTAAGTATGATTAGCCACACGACTTTCTAAGTGGCTAATCTTGCATTAACAATGAATGATTAATCCCAAGGCAATCTTGTGTTACCCACTTAGAAATGAGTGGGTATTTTTTATTGGAGGAAAAAAATGCATTTAGGTAAATTAATGACAGGAATCAGTCTGGCAGGATTACTTTTATTAGGAGGATGCAGCAGTAAAAAAGCTGACGATAACAAAGCTGTTAAACATGTTGGCGTATTACAAGTAGTTCAGCACCCTTCGCTTGATAAAGCCTACAAAGGTTTTAAAAAGGGGCTGAAAGAGGAAGGTTATGTTGAGGGTAAGAACCTCAAAATTGATTACCAAAATGCTCAAAAC
Organism: Lactobacillus sp. B4007; assembly: GCF_026535895.1. NCBI lineage: Bacteria > Bacillati > Bacillota > Bacilli > Lactobacillales > Lactobacillaceae > Lactobacillus > Lactobacillus sp. B4007. Next base: position 215,460 of record NZ_JAFNPA010000004.1, on the reverse strand, counting down.
AGTCAGGATAATTTAAAGAGCATGAGCGATAAGTTAGTTAAGGAAAAATCTGATTTGATTTTAGGAATTGCTACTCCCGCCGCACAAAGTGTGGCTAACGCTACGCAAGATATTCCGGTAGTTGTCACTGCCGTAACCGACCTAAAGGCAGCCAAATTGGTAAATTCCAATGCTAAGCCTGGTAGAAACGTTACCGGTACTACCGACATGGTTTCAATCAAACGCCAAATTGACCTACTGTTATCAATTGTGCCTAAAGCAAAAACAATCGGGATTATGTACAATGCCGGTGAAGCCAATTCTAAAATTCAGGCGGACATGGCAACTGCAGTTCTGAAAAAGGCCGGAGTAAAGGTGCTGATTAAAACAGCTAATACAACTAATGATGTTCAACAGGTAACTGAAACCTTAGCCTCTAAAGTGCAAGGAATTTTCGTTCCTACCGATAACACTTTTGACTCGGCAGCCTCAGTTGTCGGCAAGGTGGTCAAAGAGAAAAAAGTACCACTAGTTGCGGGTTCAACTGATCAGGTTAAGACGGGTGGCCTAGCATCAATTGGCATTGATTATGAAGCCCTTGGCGAACAAACCGGTAAAATGGCTGCTAAGATTTTGGCTGGCAAAGCAAAACCCGCTGATATGCCGGTTGAAAAAGCCCACTATATGCGTTTAGTGGTTAATAAAAAAATGGCCAAGGCCCTGGGAATTGATCCAAAATCAATCAAGGCTCCCAAAAATTAAGATTAAATAATTAGCCAAGCTCAAATGCCCCTTCTAACAGGATTATTATTGAGCTTACTCACACATAGCTTTTTTATCAGCCAGGTTTTTCTTGACTTTAAAATCTTAATAATTTATAATTTTTTCATCAAGATTGGAGGTACTTTTGATCATGAATATAAATCAAAAATCACAACTGAATAACCGTTATTACTTTAGCTACTTTAGATAGCATTTGAATTCATCAAGATGAGTTCAAATGAAACGCAAGTTTGAATTTATCTATGATGGCTAGAGCGATTTGATTACGGTTAGCCACATAACTCTAAGTGGCTAATCGCAACGATTAATTTACAAAACAATGTTTGTATACCCACTTAGAAGTAAGTGGGTATTTTTTATGGAGGATTTTTAATAGATGCATATTAGAAAATTAATTACGGGACTTGGCTTAGCAGGATTATTATTACTTGGCGGCTGTAGTAATAACAAAAAGAGTGATAGTGGCCAATCTGTCAAACATGTTGGTGTGCTGCAAGTTGTGCAGCATCCCTCCCTTGATAAAGCCTACGAAGGTTTTAAAAAAGGTTTAAAAGAAGAAGGTTATGTTGAGGGTAAAAACCTTAAAATTGATTACCAAAACGCGCAAAACAGTCAAGATAATTTAAAGAGTATGAGCGAAAAACTGGTTAACGAAAAATCAGATTTGATTCTAGGAATTGCTACACCGGCTGCCCAAAGCGTTGCTAATGCCACACAGGATATTCCAACCGTCGTAACTGCAGTAACCGACTTAAAAGCAGCTAAGCTCGTTAATTCAGACGCAAAACCCGGCAGAAATGTTACTGGAACCACTGATATGGTATCAATTGATAAACAAACTAAGCTGTTATTATCAATTGTGCCCAAGGCTAAAACAATCGGCGTCATGTATAATGCCGGCGAGGCCAATTCTAAAATCCAGGTAGATTTAGCAATTAAAGCACTCAAAAAAGCCGGCGTGAAAGTGTTAGTTAAAACGGCCAACACTACAAATGATGTTCAGCAGGTAACAGAAACTTTGGCGGGTAAGGTTCAGGGAATTTACGTTCCAACTGATAATACATTTGCCTCAGCTTCCTCGATTATTGGTAAAGTCGTTAAGGAAAAGAAGATTCCGCTAGTAGCAGGTTCAACTGATCAAGTAAAAACCGGTGGTTTAGCCTCAATCGGAATTGACTACGAAAAACTTGGTGAGCAAACTGGTAAAATGGCCGCTAAAATTTTAGCAGGTAAAGCTAAGCCAGCAAGCATACCAGTTGAAAAAGCAAATGAATTAAAACTAGTTGTTAACCACAAGATGGCCAAGGCTTTAGGAATTGATCCTAAAACCATTAAGGCACCAAAATAAGTTTAGAAAGGCAGCGTGAACGCAAAACAATGTTAAATACTTTTTGGGAATTATTTCTTTCTGCAACTTCACAAGGATTACTCTGGTCACTAATGGCCATTGGGGTTTACTTAACTTTTCGTATTTTAGATTTAGCTGATATGACTGCTGAAGGAAGCTTCCCCTTAGGTGGTGCAATTGCCACAATGTGCCTTGTTAAAGGAGTTAATCCGATTTTAGCAACACTGGCAGCTTTTGGAGGCGGCATGATTGCTGGCCTGGTAACAGGATTTTTAAATACTAAATTACGCATTCCATCATTACTGGCTGGAATTATCACAATGACTGGCCTATACTCCATTACTTCTCGGGTAATGCAAAATGCAGCTAATGTTTCACTATTAGGTAAAGAGACCATTTTTACTATTGCCCAAAACTGGGGCTTAACGAGGAATAATGCTGTTATCGTGATGGGGCTAATTATTGCTTTAGTCGTTATCGGCTTACTGGTAGTATTCTTCCGCACAGAAATCGGCTTAGCGATGCGTGCGACTGGCGATAATCCGGAAATGAGTGCTGCTAATGGAATTAAAACTCAAGGAATGAAAATTCTAGGCTACATGATTTCTAATGCTTGTATTGCCCTTTCAGGAGCACTGCTCGCCCAGAATAACGGCTTCGCAGATTTAAACTCCGGGGTCGGAACCCTAGTTATCGGTTTAGCCTCAATTATTATTGCTGAAGTCATTGTACGTAATTTACCAATCTGGGGTCGTTTGCTGACTTTAGTTCTCGGTGCAATTATTTACCGGTTGATTTTAGCACTAGTTTTCCAGATGAATGTCGAACCATCAGATGCTAAATTAGCTTCGGCTTTGGTCTTAGTTGTTTGCCTAACCCTGCCTAACTTTCACCTACCACGTAATCTAAAAGGAGGAAACAAGAATGCCAGAAGTACTAAAGATTAAAAACTTACACCAAACTTTTGAACGTGGGACTGTTAACGAAAACCGCGTACTACAAGGGATCGATCTCAGCTTAGATGCTGGTGATTTTGTAACGATTATTGGAAGTAACGGTGCCGGAAAATCCACATTATTAAATAGTATTGCTGGCACGATTCCGATCCAAGAAGGACAAATTATCCTGAACGGTAATGACATTACCAAATTACCTGTAACCAAGCGGGCCAAAAATATTAGCCGGGTCTTTCAGGATCCTAAGATGGGAACGGCGGTCAGACTGACGGTTGAAGAAAACTTGGCCTTAGCAATGAAACGGGGCCAACATCGCGGTTTCTTACCAGGAGTTAAAAAACAGGACCGCAAGTTTTTTAAAGAACAATTAGCCCAGCTGAATTTAAACTTGGAAAACCGGTTGGAAACTGAAATTGGTCTTCTTTCCGGTGGTCAAAGGCAAGCAATTACCCTGCTTATGGCAACCTTGCAGCGGCCTGACTTAATTTTATTAGATGAGCATACCGCGGCTCTTGACCCTAAAACTTCAATTACGGTGATGGAACTCACGCAAAAATTAATTAGTGAGCAGCACTTAACGGCATTCATGGTAACCCACAACATGGAAGATGCGATTCACTATGGTAATCGTCTCATCATGCTTCACCAAGGACGAGTCGCTATCAACTTGGCTGGTGAAGAAAAGCAAAACTTAACCGTACCAAAATTAATGGAACTGTTCCAAAAACAAGTTGGTAGTGAAGTTGGCGATGATGCGATGCTATTAGCCTAAATACTAACTAAAAAACAATCTGAACTATATTCAGATTGTTTTTTGTTTAATTTAGCTTTTTTATTTTTATCTTCTAATTTACTATATCTTTAGTCTTACAGCTATCAGACTTTTCGTATTCAAGTCCATGAATACAAGCAAGTGGTATATTCATGCCACGCTGACCCATTACTAACCCGGCTGCAGAAGCTAGCATGTCACAAAGCGTTTCGGCAGTACCATTTTCCTTATTTAATCTTAGTCCATTCAAGCCATACAAACCAACCGCAACTTGGTTCGCACCTTTTTTATCAACCCTGCCATCACTATCAGTAATGATTACGCTTGTTCTAACTCCTAGAATAGCAAAAAATGTATCGCTGATTGTTTTAGCTGTCTTGTCACAATCCTTAGGCAGAGTGATTGCAAAATTATCTTTGCCCTTGTCAACACCAGCGCTGGTCAAAAAGAGACCGTTTGGCAACCAAGCGCCAATATGGGAACCAGATACTTCTAAATGTTTACCTGTTGGATCACCTGTCTGATTAATAATTACCTGAATTAACCTTGCATCCTTGCGTGGAATTTGTTTATGAATTTTTTCGGCTAAAGAAGAAGGCCTTATGGTTTTCAAATCAATAATATTATCTTCTGCAAGTGAACAGATTTTAGAGGCAACGCAAATAATGTCGCCATTAACAATTTTAAAACTCTCTTTTTTTATTATCTCGGCTAAAGTTTTGGGTAAGTCACATGGCGCCGAAATTTGTGGTACATTGTGTAGTCCTTTGATAGTTAACATATTTTATCCTCTTGTTCCTTTGTCTTTTCAGAGGCTTCTTTTTGTTACTTTGAAAAATGAATACTTAAATTATCAAATCCTCGACAAAATTAACTATTGAACTAATCGCTGAATCAAGCCAAAATTCGTACTCATAATTACCGCAAATTTTTTATAAAATGTAGGTAACCTATTAATTTATAGATATGCTTAGCAGCCTTTAAGAGCCAATTAAGCAGTATGCTTGCTTTCTTTTTAACCAGACAAAGGACATAAATAAAAGCTTTTGGTCCGTTTGAGATGTCATTTTTCTAGGCAATGATGGTGAGCGTCAATTACTTCAACAATTTCGGCAACCGGAGCAGCACAATCAGTTTTTAGCCATTCACCAATCACAGCAACAATCCCATTGCGGAAAAAAGTTTGATCAAAATAGATCTTCTGCTGTTTTTGATCAGTAAATCTTTCAGCTAAACCCATTTGTAAATTAAGTTTAAAAAACATCCGGTAAAGATCCTGGTGATCCTTAATATGCTGCAGCAATATGGTAAAGGACGGGTCGCTGATATCATCCTGTAATCGTTGATATTCATCAACCAAATATTCACGAAGCTTGTCTGTCAAATCATAAATATCAATGTAATTATCATAAAAAGATGATCGGTTAATTTGAGCCTTTTGGCAAATCGTTGTTACTCGTAAATCCTGTAATTCATGATCTTTTAGCAGATCGATGACTGCTGCCTGAATTTTTTGCCGAGAGACAGCGCGGCTTCGCTTATTATTCATAAAAATAATTATGCCACAAAAAATGTGTTTCGGTTAATTCTTTTTAAACTTGCATAAACTAATTATTACTTGAATAAGAGCTAATCCTGTCATTACTGCAAACGTGAACTGAATTCCGGCATAATTTGCCGTCACATGTGGGTTATTAAAGTGGGTTGCACTTGTCATTATCTCCATTAAGATAGCTGTTCCTAATGCACCGCTTAGCGTTCTTAAAGCCGTTAAAAGCGCGGTCCCATGGGCTACTTCTTCTTGTGGTAGATTCTGCATCCCCCACGTGACAATTGGCATCATCAGACAGCCAACTCCCAATAACCGAAGCAGATACAGTCCGCCTAATAAAAGCAGCTGACTTGAAGAATTAATTAAAGTTACACCCCAGCAGCTAATCAGTAACATTAAGCTGCCACCAATTGCTAATTTATTGATGCCAAAACGATCATAAAATTTTCCTGTTAGCGGGTTAATTAACGCCATTGCCAACGAGCCTGGCAACATTATTAGGGCTGAAATCACTGCTGATTTTTTCATTACCGTTTGAATTAAAATCGGATAAATGGTTGAGCTGCCCATCATTACTGCATAAAGCAGCATACTAATGATGACAGCTAGGCGAAATTTAGGCTTTTGCAAAATCCGTAAGTTAAGAAAGGGCTCACTGCTATTCAATTGTTTTTTACTAAAAATAGCTAATAAAATAGCCCCGATAATTAGTTCAAACAGGCTAACCATGAAGTTTGTTGCCAGACTGCTCAGACCAAGTAGAACGCCAGTTACCCCGCCCGCACAAAGCAATAAAGAAATGTAGTCTAATGGGATTTTCTCAGTAGGGGTAACATCTTTAACACAGCAAAATGCTAAAATAATGATGATAACAGAAATTACTCCTGCCATTAGGAAAATACTGCGCCAGCCCCAAAAATCAATCACAACTCCAGTTAAAGTTGGCGCAATTACCGGAGCGGCACCAGAGGCGAGTCCCAAGATACCCATCACAGTACCCTGCTTTTCTAGCGGATATAGCGTCATAATGACGACTTGCGTTAATGGCAAAATAATTCCGCTTCCTAAAGCTTGAAAAATTCGTCCCAGCAGCAAAATATTAAAGCTTTGTCCCCACCAACTGATTAATGTCCCCAGTGTAAACAGAATCATTGCTGCTAAAAAGACCTGCCTGGTTGTAAAGCGTTTAATTAGATAGGCTGTCATCGGTACCATAATCGCCATTGTTAAGCTAAATGCACTTGTCAGCCATTGGGCGGTCGCTGCCGATAGTGTTAATTCACGCATTATTTGTGGTAATGCTGTCGTCAAGGATGTCTGTAATAGCGATGTCACTACAGCACCAGTTAAAAGTGTTCCAAAAACTAAATTGGCTTTCTTTGTAGACATATTTGTTCCTCTTTCAAATTTAATTGGTTTTAATTATAGCGACGGTAAAATTGCAAACAACCAACAATTTTTCTTTATTTGTCGGTTAACAGCAGTTTTAGTCAGAGGAACTGATCGCAGAGAATTAGCAAACATTGTCTTCTTTGCATTTCTTTTTGTTTTGCATATTTATTGTCAATTTGTTTAAATTCGGTGCTATAATTAAGGGAAATTTTATTTTAATTCCATAATAAAGGAAATAAAATGGCAGAACGGGAACTTAAAAATTTAGATCAAGATAAGGCCTTGCGTGCAAAAGCACAATAACGCTATTTCAATCAAATAAGATTACCGCTTGCTGCAGCTTTCATTTGCTTTTTAATATGGACATTAATAACTAATATTGGTATGTTTTTTAAAACAATCACGGTTGCCGCATCAGGCTTATTTGTTTATTTTGTGATCTCCGATCCAATGTATTTTACATGACAAATTGAAAAAGCACAGAGAAAAATAATAGTCGAACTAAAAACAGGTTGACAAATTTCACTGATAATTAAACAAACACCTCACATTTAGTAATTTTTAGTATTAAATACCTATTTTATGTCTATAATTACTCCAAATAACTTCTAAAAAGTGATTAATAATTTTAAAGAAAAAAGAACTAAGTCTTCTTAAAAAGAAAAATTTAGTTCTTACTATATTATTTAAGTAATTATCTCTATAGCTAATTAATAATATTAATCTACCTTTTATTGCTAAAGTATTCATGAAATTTTTTCATTTCTTGTCCTATTACCTCATCATCGGGCATGGCAAATTCAAATGCACATTGTGCATCTTTAGGCAAATAACGAATAATAGCTCGCCAATTAAACATCCCTTTATCTAGAGAATCAGTATTTTGCATTTGTCCTTCTTTAGTAAGCATAGGATTCTTTAAATGAATATATGTAACAAATGGTGCAAGCTTTTGAGCTGAAAGGTTAGGATCAAAACCTGTAAAAGCTAAGTTGCCCACATCAAAAGTACAGTTAATTGAATTAAAACCTGCTTTGCGTGCAGCCATTAAAAAATCGTATACAGTATCAGGATTACCACCAATAGGAGTTTGATCATTTTCAATTGTAGTTTGAATTTCTGCTAGTGGCAATATTGATAAATCTTCCTTTAAATCATTATGATATTGATAAAAATTACCTGTACTAAACTTTATTTTTTGTGCACCCAGCCTTCTGGCCTCTTCGTAATATTTAGGTAACTTTTGATTAAACTCTCCTGCTTCATCAAAAATATTATCAGGTACACTATAATTTACTAGTAGCCCTTTTTGTTTAATTGCAGGTGCAAGCTCTTTAATTTCTCGATCTGTATTTTTAAAATACTCTCTACGAATCTCAATTCCATCAGCATTTAAATCTGCAATTCGGTCAACTAAATCAAGCTGACTTATTCCACTTTGAATTTCTTTTTCATAAACTAAAGTATTAATTATTAGTGTCATAATTGTCTCCTCTATTTTTAATGTATTCAATATATTTTTTATGAAATTTATTAGCGTTTTCAGTAACTTTTTGATAATCGTCTTTTTTAGCTGGAGTGACCAAGCTTCCTCCAACTCCAACAACAAAGGCTCCTTTTTTGAACCATTCGATCATGTTAGATAACGAAATTCCGCCCGTTGGCATAATATTTACATCTGGAAATGGCCCATGGATCTCATTAATTATCGACATCCCTACAACTGAACCAGGAAAAGCCTTAATTACATCAGCACCATAGGTTAAAGCAAGTTGTACTTCAGTGGGTGTAAGACATCCAGGTATATAAGGAATCTCATATAGGTTACAAAGCTTAGCAGTTTCTTTATTAAAAGAAGGACTTACAATAAATTTAGCTCCAGCTACAATAGCAAGTCTGGCTGTATCAGGATCTAAAACGGTTCCTGCACCAATAATAACTTTAGAGTTTGCCTTATATTTTTCATTTAATTTCCTTATTGTTATATCGGCATCTGGTGAAGTAAATGCAAGCTCAATCGCATTAATATTACCTTCAATACAAGCTTCAGCAGTTTTATAAGAATTATTTTCGTTATATCCTCTGATTACAGCCACTACTCCTGATTGTCGAACTTTATTAATCAATTCGAATTTTAATAACATAATTTTCCCTCTTATTATTCCAAATTGCTATGCTCTTTTTTCGCTTCTTCATTAGAAATATGATCACGTAAGCTTAATTTTAGACATAAAATATCCAAAACAATATGTGTAGTCTGATCAAATAAGCTACTTAGAAGTTGGATTGATCTAACGCCGTCACCATTTTTTGTAGCGCCAGGAATTATTAGTAAATTACTTGCTAGTTTTGCTAACTGTGAATTCCTATTGCTAGTTACAACAATTATGTTCACCCCCATTTCATATGCTTTTTGTGTTAGGTCTAAGACACTTTTTGTGTTACCAGAACCTGAAACGGATATTAAAATATCTTCCTTTTGAATAGAGGGAGTAATGGTTTCACCTATTACATAAACTTGATAACCAATATGCATTAATCTCATAGCAAAACTTTTTGCCATAAAACCTGATCTACCAAAACCTAAAACAAATATCCTTTTATCTTTCTTAATTGTATTAACTACCTGGTCAATTTGTCTTTCATCAACTTTGTGTAAAACATAATTAATTTCTTTCAAAACCTGATTAATTATGCTTGTTGATTCAGCTTTCATGACTAATAGCCTCCTTAAATTCAAGAGCTTTTTTTATTGGGTTGTCAGCTTTTATAATTTGACTCCCTACAATTACTATCTCTGTTTGGCCTTGCTTGACAAGTAGCCTGGCTTGTTTCAAATTTATTCCTCCAGCAACTGCTATACTTTGAATATTTGGGTATTCTTTTTTAAATTGCATAATTTCTGTAGTAATTGCAACTGTTTTATGTTCGTCATGTGAATTATGCAAATTATAAATTGCATTAGGATAATTAGCTATTTTTCGAACTTCACTGTAATTAAGTCCCATCAAATCAATTAGCATTTTTTTATTTTTTTGTTGTGCAATTTGATATGCTAAATCAAGTGTTACTTTATTTGCTGATCCCATTATTGAAAGTATGTCAGCACCGGCATTAAATCCTTGAGTAAATTCATATTCACCTTCATCATTTGTTTTAATATCCATCAATAATAGACTTTTTCTTAAGCTAATTCTTTTACTTTTTAATGCGTATAGACCATAGTCTTTTATTAGCGATGTACCTAATTCTATGATATCAGCTATACCATCCAAACGTTTTACTAAATCGATCGCCTCATCTAGTTTTACACGATCAATTGCAACTTGTAGCTTCATCTTCAGAGAATCCTTGTTTTTCGTAGAAACGTTTTAATTCCTTTACAGTAGGATAACCATCATTATCTCCTAAGGTTTGAACTTGTAAACAACCAACCGCATTTCCACGAACAGCAGCTGATTTCAAACTTTTACCTTCAAGCAGGGCTGTAATAAGTCCTAATGCAAAACCATCTCCTGCACCGACCGTATCAATAACTTTAGTAGCCTTAAAACCAGGAACAGTGTATTTTTTATTTTTGCTAGTTTTGACAAAAACACCTTGCTCTCCTAGCTTAACCATTACTGCTTGTGTGCGTTTTCCTCTCAAATAAAAGTTAGCAATTTCTTCTGGACTATCGGTGCCGACTAAAATTTTGCCTTCTTCAATTCCTGGTAAAACAATATCAGCCATCCCTGCAAGTTCATTAACAGTTTCAATCATATATTCTTTACTTTTCCATAAAGATGGTCTTAGATTGGGATCAAATGTAATAAACTTATTTGCGTTAATTAATTTTTGATAAAATACCCTAAATGTATTTTCTGCTATATCTGATATTGCTGGGAAGATACCAGACATATGGGCTATTTTGACATTACTTAGATCAATTTTATCCAATTGATCTTCCTTAAGATGACATGCCGCGGAATCATGCCGATAGTTAACTACCACTGGATCCCCGTGTGTTACTAATTGCTTCATTTGATGACCTGTATAGTAATAGTCATCATAGCTAACATACTTCGTTCCAACATGACATGCATCAATTGTTTTCTGTACGAATTTTCCCATTGGATCTTGACCAACCCGAGTTACATATTCAACTGAATGTCCTAATCTTTTAACACCAATTGCTACATTCAATTCAGCTCCACCCATAATTTTATGAAACTCTAATGCATCAGTTAATGAAACATCAGGTTCTTTTGAGCAAAACGTAACTAATGGCTCACCAATAGTGATTACTTCTGACATAATTTTCCTCTTTTCCTCTTATCCAAAAAAGTAATAAACAAGAATTTCATTAATAATTGAGACAGCCCACATTACTGGGACACCATATTTAAGAAAATCTCTTGACTTTACTTTCATATAATCAAGACCCCAAACATTCCAAGACTGTGTTATATCTACTGAAACAGCCATTAAAGTTGGAACATAGAGAAGGGGTAATAAAAAATTGTCACTAAATAAACCTGTACCATATAATACTGCTGCAGTTGCAGCTCCCGCTCCCCAGACATGTAAAGGACCTCTGAATAAAGCGAGGGGTGCTAACACTCCTAACGCTAAGCATAAAATTAAATGTTGGTGAGGTAAAACTGCTGCTAAAACGGGCTTAAATTTTGCTGCATTTAGCGTAGCAGCACCGGTAAAACATTCTAATGACATCAAAAACATAATAAGGCCAGCAATATCACTAATTGCATGCGCAATAGAATCATTTAAAAATTTAAGACCCTTTTTATAGTTTTTAAATTGACCAGTTGAAAAAATTGCTACTATACTTGCCAGCGTGAGTGCAGGAACTGCATCCCACTTAAATAACATATTCATTGCAACTGGAAGTATAGGAATTATATAGGTTAATTTTGATACTTTAATTACTTTATTATCAGTTCCTTCAGCACCTATTATTTCTAAATTTTTATCAGCATTGGCTCCATCAATTTTTTTTCGATTAAAAAATAAAAATATAATAATCGCTATTAATTGAACAACTGCAGCACATATGCCAAACATGATATATTTACTGTCATAAGTAGCTTTTGGGGCAAAAGCTTTCATTTGATTGTAAAGAACCACGTTAATATACATTGGAGCACCTATTGCCATTGAGAAAATGGTTAAAGCTAAATCACGTGGCAGTCCTAATGACAAAAGAATTGGTAAAAGAATTACACCGATGGCAATTACAGATCCAACTCCATAGGCACTAATAAAAATAAACGCTGTTACCAATATAACTAAAATTGTTGCTAATATAGGCTTTTTCTTACCAATAGACTTTGTCGCTTCTGATATTGCAGGTGCTATACCACTATCAACCAGTACGCGTCCAAACCATGAACCGAATACAATATAAATTATTGTTGGTCCATAGTTTAATGCGGGTTGTGCAAATACTTTATTTATTGCTTCATTAAAAGGTATTAAGCCAATTATGCACCACAAAATTGCCATCACAAAGAACCCAATCATTAGATTTCCGCCCTTTAAGATATACCAGATAAACAAAGCAAAAGTTACTAATAACAAAATGGCTATTATTGAAGAGTTCATTACTTTTCTCTTTCTACTATTACTTAACTTTTAGATTCATATTTCCCATATTCGAAACTCAGGGTAACCGGTTACCTTTTTAATATAGATCTTAAATATGATATTTGCAAGCGCTTTTTAATAATTACATATAGTATTAATTATATTTTATGTAAAACATTTTAAAATTGAGTAAAATGATATACTATTATTTAAAGAAATCTAAAAAAGAAGAAAAACTAATATGAAAAAAGCAACAATTCGTAATGTAGCCGAACTAGCTGATGTATCTATTGCATCTGTATCAAGATATTTAAATAATAAATCAGAAGGTCATTTATCTAAGGAAAAAGCGTATTCAATTGAACAAGCAATTAAGAAGCTAAAATATATCCCAAATTTAGCTGCAAGACAAATGGCTACAAATCGCAGTAAAACGATTGCTGTTGTAGTTTCCAATATTGATGATTATTTTTCAACTGAACTATTTAAAGGTGCTTCTAATATTTTACATGTGAAGGGATACGAAGCTTTCTTATTAGACACCAACTCTGACCAAAGTCAGGAAAAGGAATTAATTAAAACAGTTAGTAGTAGTTTTTTTGATGGTCTTCTTTTTCAACCTTTAAGCAGCAACATTAAGACTATTTTATCTGAATTTATTCATGATATTCCAACAGTAATTCTAGACAGAAGACTGTCATGTACACGATGGCCTCAAGTAATTTCAAACAATATTGAAGTATCAAAGAATGCTACAAAATATTTCTTAAATAAAGGTTGTGATGATATTCTAATTTTGTCATCTGAATTAAAAATTGCATCTACTCGTCGAGATCGTTACAGTGGTATTTGTTCAGTGGCAAACCCTAGACAAATACATTTAATTCAAATAGATGAAGAAACATATAATCATATTGCCATCAAAAAGAAAATTGAAATTTTTTTACATGAACAAGAAAAATATAAGAAAAAAACATTAATTTTTTCTTTTAAAGAAAGATGGCTTTTAGAATTTATTCCAATGTTAATTGCTGATGGCTTTTTAAATACTAATTCCGTCTATGTTACGGGGTTCTCTGATACTAAGTTAGCACATTTATTTCTTCCTGCATCAAAGTTAATTTCGCAAAACCCCTATTTAATGGGAGCAAGTGCTGCGGAGACCTTACTTAAACTCTTAAACGGAAAAACTAAAAAGACTAATTTTAAACCTCTTATTATCCCTGCTAAATTTTAAACTTACTTTTCTGCTAGAAAAAAGTCTCAAACATCCATCCGTTAACAATTATTGATAATTAAAATCTTTGCGTGCTTAGCTTCAATTTAATCGCATCTAAACTTAGCTAACATTCAAAACCAATTTGCTTTATAACTATTGTTTAACTAGCTACGTTCAATTGCTATCAAAAAAGATTATACTTTTTACCAGCACAAATTTTATTCCGCCAATGTTGCTTTATCTATTCTTGTTGGCATTATACTCAAATCAAGATAAGACACTTAACATTTTGCTTATTATTTTATATATATAAAATGATATTTAAAGTCAACAAGTTATTTAAGCTTATTTTGTCATTTATATTTTTAATAACTTTCCTACAATTAAATATTCTAATTTCGTTATATTTGTACATTATAGTATTTTTATGACAAAGCTAATATATCATTCCATGTTTCTTAGAGAATTTATTCATTTAATATAAAACCTGTATGTAAATGTTTTAAAAAGACTAAATAGGAATAATTTCAAGCCTTTTTCTAATGCTTTCATATACTGATTATTGCTCTAAAATTTAAGTATATATATTGCTCTTATTAATTTGTTCAAATAATTTTTACTTCGAAACATACCTTTTTAAAATTATAACAAGAGCTTATTACATTAATAAACAATCTCAACACCATTTCGTTCGAAAAATTCATTGTATTGTTTATCTGGCTTCTCATTTGTCACAACTGCTGAAATTTGGCATAATTCACAGTCTTTATATGGCAAGGCTTGTCCAAACTTTGCACTATCAACTAACAAAATAGACTTCTTTGTTCTTTTTATTAGAGCACGCCTTACATTTGATTCAGACTCAACTTTGTCAGTAACACCATATTTTAAACTCACACCACGGCAAGACATAAAAGAAATATCAAAAACAAAGTCCATTAAATACTCAACTGTACTCATACTACTCGTATAAGTATCAATCATGTTTCCACCAATAATACTAATTTTATTTTGCGTGTGTAAATTCAAATAGATTGCTGTTTCTAAATTGGTTGTTACTATATTTAAATCCTTAAAAGTTCCTAAACAACGAGCAAGAATATTTGCAGTGCTGCTGTTATCTATAAAAATATTTTTACGACTTTAAGCATAAACAGAAGCCAACTGAGCAATATATTTTCTCTCTCTTAAATTAAGGTGTTGTTTAATTGTCGTAGGTGTCTCTATCTCATTAGCGTTTAATTACTCCACCATGAATGCGCTTAACCAAGCCTTTACTTGAAAGCTTCTTTAAATCTCGTCTAACTGTACTGGGACTATAATGAAGAACTTTCGAAAGTTCATCAATCGTTAAGTAATTTTTCTCTTTTAAAAGCATTAATAAATATTCTTGTCGTTCATTCATATTAGATCTCCATAATTAAAAATGATTGAAATACTAACTAAATAAATTACGATAATAATGTAAGCAAATACAAATAATTTATATTTTAAATGGAGATTTCAAATGACATTAGTAACTTTAAACGATATCTTACCTAAGGCTAAAAAGGAAGGCTATGCGTTAGGCGCATTTAATTATGCAGATCTTAACACTGCACGCGGTATTGTGAACGCAGCTAAAGAAACAAATTCATCCGTAGTATTACAAATCGCCGAATCACATTTTCCTTACCCGCCTTTAAGAATTGGTGGGAAATTTGCACTAGATTTGGCAAAGCATGCCAGTGTACCAGTAGTCGTTCATCTTGATCATGATACTGATATTAAAACTTGTATTGAAGCGTTAAAAATGGGTTTTAGTTCCGTAATGCTAGACTTTTCATTGAAAAATATACATGAAAATATTGTTGGAACAAAAAAGATCGTCGAGTTTGCTCATGACCTTGGTGCCAGTGTTGAAGGAGAAGTTGACGTAATGACACATGATGGAGGAGATGGCAAACCTGATTATAGTAACTTGATAGATAATTATACTACTGTTAGTGAAGCAAAAAAATTTTATGATCAAACTGGTATAGATGCCATGGCCATTTCATATGGAACTGTTCACGGCATTTATCGTGATAAGCCCATCTTAACTTTAATCGTCTAAATGAAATCTCACATGCAGTACCTGTACCACTAGTTGTCCATGGTGGTTCAGGATTAAGTGATAAGGAATATCGTAATTCAATTAAAAATGGTATCAGTAAAATTAATTATTATTCCGTAATGTCATTTAACATTACTAAAGGTTTAAGAAAACATCTAGATAGTAAAAAACTCAACAGATATTTTTATACGATGTTGACACAAAGATTATTGGATTAGTTAAACATGATATTAAACACAAAGCATAATTAGAGAAGTGATAATGTAGTTGTTAACCAAGTTAAAGATGCTAATCGTATTTATCAAGGTTTACAAGGAAAGAGAATAGAACGAATAAATATCGCTAATGTTGGTCGCTTTGATGGAATTGAAAAAAAAAGAAAGAACTATCTGACTCTATTTTACTTACTAAAATAGACCAACAAGCTGTACAAGTACTTTTCAAAATAAATGCTAACTTAGTGCACCAAGTTGTTCCAACTGATAAAGCAGAAGACTTTGAAAAATTATTAAAGGAGCAATAAAAATGACTAATACTATAATTATAGCCGCTTTTCTTTGCGGTCTAGCTGAATTTATCTGTTATGGTGGAAATTGGTTACTAGGACAAAATATGGCAGATCAACCTATTGTAGTTGGAACTTTGGTGGGATTATTCTTAAGCGATTTACAAACTGGAATTATTTTAGGTGCAATGCTCGAAGCAACCTTTATTGGTGCAGTTAATGTTGGGGGCTGTTTCACTTAATCCTTCAGTTGCTACAGTTTTAGCTGTAGCTTATGCCATGATCGGTGGCGGTGATACTAAGGCATCTATTGCT
Organism: Lactobacillus sp. B4007; assembly: GCF_026535895.1. Classification (NCBI taxonomy): domain Bacteria; kingdom Bacillati; phylum Bacillota; class Bacilli; order Lactobacillales; family Lactobacillaceae; genus Lactobacillus; species Lactobacillus sp. B4007. The sequence goes on along the minus strand of NZ_JAFNPA010000004.1, from coordinate 198,958 downwards.
TGGAGACTTGTTAGAAGTTGGAACATATGTTTTGTTTTCTTTAGTACAAAATTCGTGGACAGATGCTGCAGACAAGTCTAATGAAAGAAAATTAATTTGGCTTCATTATAGCATTTGATTTTTAAGATCTCTGATCTTTTTTATTGCAATCTTTATTACAATTTTAATTGGTGTAAAACCTGTTGCTGCTTTTATTAAATCACTTCCAGCATTTGTTGAAAATGGTTTAGGACTAACTGGTGGACTTCTTCCAGCTGCAGGTTTTGCAGTGCTTCTTAGGCAAGAAACTTGCTGTATGGTATTTTTTTAGGCTTTATTTAGTTGAATATGTTAGATTACCACTATTAGTTGTCGGTATTGGTGGCTTAGTCTTTGCTGTTGTCTTTGCCTTTTATGACAAGGAAATTTTTGATTTAAAGCACCGCAAGGTAACTTCAAATACGAATAATAAAACTTCATCCACAGATAAAAAATTATTACTTAAGCTTTACCTTAGATCTCTAACTATCGACGCTCCATTGCAATATGTCAACGAATATAGTTCGGGTTTTAAATACTCAATTTTGCCTTTCATTGATCACTATTATAAAAACGGTTTTGAAGAAAAAAGACAAGCATTTGAGCGATACATTTTTTATAATATTACTCAATATATTGGAACTTTTTGTCAAGGTTTAGTGGCATCGATGGAAAAACAAGCTGCTGAACATGAAGATTATGATGTTTCTTCAATTAGTGCTGTCAAAGCTAGTCTAATGGGTCCAATGTCCGGAATTGGTGATACATTATTTTGGGGAATTTTAAGAGTCATTGCTGCTGGAATCGCAATGACATTTGGAATGCAAGGAAATGTTCTTGCTCCAATCGTATTTTTATTAATCTATAATATTCCTGCACAATGGTGTAGTTGGGAAATGACCAAACTAGGCTTTTCAGTTGGTTCTGAGCATATCACTGAAATGTATTCTTCAGGCTTATTGAACGTCTTTACTAAAGCTGCACGAACGCTGGGATTAATCATGTTAGGAGGTATGACTAGTAGCTTAGTTCAATTCAAAACTAAGTTGATATTTCATGTTGGTGGCGGCCAAGTTATTAATATTCAAAATATTCTTGACTCTTTACTCAAAGGACTAGTACCATTATTAATTACCTTAGGTTGCTACTGGTTAATAGCCAAAAAACATATTAACTTCACGATAGTAATTATCGGATTAATTATTTTTTGTATTTTTCTTAGTGCTCTATGTATAAATCTTAAGTTAATTACTTTCAATAATGTCAGCAATATAAAAATATACTTCTTCAGTCTGTTTTAAATAACCTATGTGGTCAAAGAAACCAAGATCTAATCTGTTTTGTATCATTTTTTTGATACAAACTTTATTTTTAAATAATTTGACAAAATATTTACTGCTTAGCAAAAAATAATCAAATTCAGAATCATTATTTTCTGTATTTATACTTTGAGCTTAGCATTATTTTTTATTGAGTACGCTATTAAGATAGTGTTTATCTAACTGTTTAAGGTTTCAGCCGTATATCATATTTATTTTTATTCCATTAAAGCCATATAATTCATCAGCCACTTGATTCGCTCTTTTTATCGGCCCTGCTATCGCTAGCAGTAATAATAACTCTGACTCTAAAACTTAATTTTGCAAGCACTAATTTTTTAGGCAGTTTTGTTACAAGCATGGGGTAAAGCTATCGCAGTATTATCAGGACTAGCATCTAAACCGTCACTGGTTAAAATAATCCGTTATTAACCATACTCCAATATGCTAGCCAGAAACAACGAAATAGGAATTATTAAAACATTAATTGCGATTATGGCCGAATAACCTATGGTTAAAGTAGCGTCCATCTCAATGATGATATTCTATCCTCACAGGTGCTTTTTCGTGAATTCTTGTTTTACTGAATAAATTGGCGTTAAGCTTTCCATAAACATGAAAATCAATTTTGGCATAGACTTAAGAGTTACGAAAAAGTAAAGTTGTTAGACGAATTATGACGGCAAAATAATTATCATTACCAAATCAAAGCAGATGGCAGTATTGATGATCACAATATTGTCAAACTGACAAAAGCTGGCTTAGATATTGCAGTTGTCGGATTTTTTATTTTTAAAAATAATTTGGCTGGACAGATTGCCAAATTAAAAAGCAAGTAAAAATAGGTCATTTCTCGTTCAGGAGAAATGGCCTATTTAAATGGCGCAAATTAAGTAGTAATGTATTTTGGTTAAATCTGGTTAATCTGTTCTTCTAAGTTCAGTACTTCTAAAACATCAGTTGCACATTCCGCCCCCTTATTGCCGGCTTTTCCACCAGCACGATCGGTGGCTTGTTCAACCGTATCAGTCATCAAAACACCAAACATGACAGGAACTTTACCATTAGCAGTGGCTGCAGCAAGCTGCGCAGTTGTTCCCTCACAAACATAGGTAAAGTGAGCGGTTGCTCCACGAATAACTGCACCCAAAGCAATGATGCCGTCAACTTTGCCACTTTTTGCTAAACAGTTAACTGTCCGGGCAATTTCAAAGGCACCTGGAACATGAACAACTACGATATTGTCGTCCTTAACACCTGACTTATGTAATTGACCGATAGCCCCTTGAAGTAAACGATCAGTCACAACGCCATTAAATTGCGCAACAACAATACCAATTTTTTTATTCTGACCAGCCGCAATATTTCCCGTAATTTCCTTCATTTTAATCAACCTCACTTAATAAATGGTTCATCGCATGTTTCTTAGTTTTCAAGTAATCCCTGTTTTCTGCGGTCATTCCAACTTCGACGGGAATGCGCTTAGTAACTTTTATCCCATAATTTTCCAATTGCTCGACCTTATCAGGATTATTTGTCATTAATTCAACTTCATTTACTCCTTTTTGGCGCAAAATTTCGGCAGCAATGTCGTATCGGCGAGCATCTACGGGCAAGCCCAAATGCTGATTTGCCTGGACCGTATCCATTCCTTGGTCCTGCAATTGATAAGCGCGCAATTTGTTCGTAAGCCCAATCCCCCGGCCTTCTTGCCGCAAGTACAATACCGCACCTGAACCGTTTTGCTCTATTTTAGTTAAGGCCTCAGCTAATTGAGCGCCACAATCACACCTTTTTGAGCCAAATACGTCACCAGTCAAGCATTCACTGTGAAGCCGCAGCAACAATGGGCTTCCTTGCTTAATATCACCCTTGCTAATAAGTAAAGTTGGCTCCTTGTCTGGGTGCTCGCTGTCTTTAAAACCCTCAAGCTGAAAGTGACCATATTTCGTCGGGAAGTCAACTGTAGTAAAAGATTCGATATCTGGCTCTTTTGCTTCATGGTGTTTACGGTACTCAATCAATTCTTCAATGGTTAAATATGGTATTCCCAAGCCTTCTGCTAAGGCCTTTAAATCCTTTCGCCGCGCCATATGACCATCTTTTTTAATACATTCACAGATAAAACCAACTGGGGCCACACCAGCTAAGCGAGCTAAGTCTAAAGCAGCCTCTGTATGACCAGTTCGTTCTAGAATTCCACCTTCTTTAGCTACAAGCGGAAATACATGACCGGGATGGTAGAAATCATCCCATTGACTATCAGGATTAGCCAACTTCTTGATTGTTTTTGCCCGGTCAAAAGCAGAAATTCCAGTAGTAGTTTCCGTTGAGTCAACGCTCAAGGTAAATGCCGTGCCAAAAGTATCATTTGACCCCGTTTCAATCGGTTCAAGTTGAAGTCTATCCGCAAATGCTTTGCTCATCGGCACGCATAAAAGTCCCCGAGCTTTGCTAATCATCATATTGACTGCTTCGGGAGTTACTTTTTCGGCTAAGCCAATCATATCTCCCTCCGATTCACGCTGAGGGGAATCGGCTACAATTACTAATCCACCATTTAGCATGTGCCGTAAAATTTTCTTCATTTTTTGTTCTAATTGTTCGTCCATTTTTTGCTCCATTAAAATTCTTTTTTCCATGCCTGAATTTGCTTTACCGCATAACGTCCAATCATATCCATTTCAAGATTAACCTGGTCATGAACGTGATAATGCGCCAAGGTGGTATTAGCAATGGTATAAGGAATCAGACTTACGCCAAATTCGTCATTTTGTGCCATCGTCACCGTTAAGCTGATACCATCAATTGCCACTGAACCTTTTTCAACTAAATAAGGATCATATTTATGCGGTACCTTAAAACGTAATTCAATTGCATTTTCATTTTCACTTCTACTAATAATTTCTGCCGTAGTATCAACATGACCGGCCACAAGGTGACCATCAAGCTTGCCGTTCAAGGAAAGCGATGGCTCCAAGTTAACTAAACTGCCGTTAGTCAGCTTACCTAAATTAGTCCGTTTCATCGTTTCCGGCATTACATCAACCGTAAATTCATTATTTTGCCAAGAAGTCACGGTTAAACAAATTCCATTAACCGCAACACTAGCACCAAGTGGCAAGTTTTGTTTCGCAATTTCAGCGGCCGAAATGCCTAACTTAGCGTGTTTTTCGGTAATTTCTAACCGAGTGATTTTACCAGTTGCCTGAATTATTCCTGTAAACATTTATTTTCTCCTTGCCGTAATCCGAATATCTTGTCCTAGCTCTTGGACAGCTATTAATTGGTACTCCAATTTTTGTGCAAGTGCTGCACCCACGGCTACAGGCAGAGCGGTTCCGCCCAATACTTTTGGAGCAACATAAGCAACTATTTGATCGGCTAATCCGGCTGCCAAAAACTCAGCTAACAGATTGCTGCCACCCTCAACTAATAGCGACTGAATCTCACGTTCAGCTAAAAGCTCACCAATTTTTTGGGGTGTCCACTTGTGAGCGACAAAGCAATGCACATTGGCCGGGGCCTTGTCCTGTAACTCGGTCTGACTAAGTAGCCAAATGGGACCAGGTAATTTAAACAGATTCTGCGTTAAATCAAGTTGATTTGCATCATGCGTTAAAATGATTCGAATGGGCGGCTGTGGTAAAGCCTGTATTCGTACCGTTAATTGCGGATTATCAATTCGCAATGTGTTCGCTCCAATTAAAATCGCCTGCTGGTGCAAGCGCAGCTTTTGCACATCGTACTGGGCTTTAGGGCCAGTCAAAAGCGTACGCGCTTTTTCAGCACCATTAAGCTTCCCGTCAAGTGACATCGCATATTTCAAGGTTACGAGTGGTCGGTGATGCTGATAAAAGAAGTTATATGCCTCGTTTAGTTTCTCTGTTCCCCCTAGCACCTTGGTTTTAACGCCGTGCTCATTTAAATACTTAATTCCTTTACCAGCCACAATTCCGTGGGGATCAATTTGTCCGATAATCACTTCTTTAATTCCGGCCTCAGCTACTTTTTGGCAGCAAGGCGGCTGCTTACCGTAATGACTGCACGGCTCCAGCGTCACGTAAAGTGTTGCACCTTGAGCTTGTTTGATATCGTCTAGCCGATTAAGTGCATTAACTTCCGCATGCTCTTGTCCAAACTGATGATGATAGCCGGAAGCTAAGACCTGGCCGTTTTTAACAATAACCGCACCAACTAAAGGATTAGTCCATGTCATTCCCAGTGCTTTAACGGCCTCTTTGCTTGCTATTTCCATATAGTCTGTATCCTGCAAAAAATTCACTTCCTAAGCACAAAAAACCTCGTTGATTTCAGAATCAACGAGGCACTAATATTTTCTAATTAAATAAGATTTCAGCGAAGTTTAAAAACAACGCTAAGATTAAATTAGCTTAATTTGTTCTTCTCCCATCCAGACTTTAACTGTCGGTACTAGACTTGCACTAGTTCCACCGCGCGTACGCGGGTCACGGACTTCAACCTCACTGGTTGTCACCGTCGGTAGGGAATTTCGCCCTGCCCCGAAGAAATCGTATTCAATTAGTTACAGAATAATATACTAATTTGATTGCGTCAATAGACCCAGCAAAAAGAATTGAAAAGCTAGCTGCAATTATTCCCGCTTAAGTTTCCAATCCGAAGCTTTAAGAGGGAGATTATTGTTTTTACTAAAATATTTTTTAAAAGCAGTGATAAATTCTAACCTATCTTCATGACGATTACGGTAAATGTCATTTAGTGACATACAAGCCGTCACAAGTAAATCAGTCAAAATAATTATTAATAATCCGATTAAGACGTATAACAGGTAAAGCATGATATTCCCTCCTAAAAGTTTAGCTGTATTACTTATCTAATACAGTACTATCATAATGAATAAATGTCAACGCTTTTCTAAGGCAAAATTAAACTTTTATGATTATTTGACACTTTGGTTTCGCTAAAAAAAGACTATTAACTGTCAAGCAACAATTAATAGTCTAATTTAGTCTTTAGTTCTACCGGTTAATATTTATTGTTTTTTGAATCGACGAAGGAAATTAAGTACCGTGACAATCACTTGTCCAACCGTCAGGATCAAGCCTACGGTTTCTAATACATCAATTGTGTCTTCACCGTTATTCAAGTTTTTATTTTTTCTCATCTAACCACTTCCTGCAAAAACCATTTAAGCAAATATTGATTCTTCTTAAATTATACTTTTTTATTCTCAATATACATCAAGTATATACCATATTATTGAGTAAGTTTTGCTTTTAAGATTTTAAAATAAAAAAGTTAGCTCTGAAATAATTTCAAAAACTAATTCTTAGTTAGCAGCAATAATGAAAAAAGTCGGGTTAATATAAATATTTTTTTACAGCTTCTGCAGGAGCCATTCCCGCACGAATTTTTAATTCCAATTCAATTGCCACATCCGCAATAATTAATTGGGGATCAATTATATTATACGGGTGGTCTGGCGCTTTTTCTTGTGCTAAAGATAACTCGGTACAACCTAGCAAAATAACCTCGCAGCCATACTCATCATGCATTTTACGCAATATGCGGTGATACAACTCAGCATCAACAACACCTTTTTGCTTGATGTTGTCGTAGATTAATTCAGTTACTAACGGCTGAATTTCTGGGCCGCCTAATTCAGCTTTTCGCCCTACCTTGGCTAATTCATCAACATAAAGATGATCATAAATTGATCCTTCAGTCGCAATTAAACCAATTTTTGTTTCGTCCGGGTAATCTTGCACAAACCGGTGAACAGCAATTCGCATCATATGCAAGAAAGGAACATCGGTCAGCGCTGCCAAGTCATCATAAAAATAGTGTGCAGTGTTACACGGCATAATAAAGAAATCTGGCTTAAGTTGCGCTTGCTGTAAAACATCTTCACGCAAATTAAGAAAGAAATTAGGTTGCGAATGATCTTTTATATATGCTGTTCTATCAGGAATTTGAGCATCATTGACCAAAACGTAATTTAAGTAGTCCTGATCCTTAGTAATCTTAATTCGATGATTTAATTGGCGAGCTAGGCTCTCCGTCGCAATCGTTCCCATTCCGCCAAGAATGGTAAAAAAGTTTTTCATATGTTCTGCTTTTCTCACTAATTAAAGTGCTCGTCTTGTCCTTCTAACTCGTTGATTATTTGCTGAGCAACAGTAATATCTGAAGGATAAGGGGTATTAATACCACGTACTTTCTGGAAGCCATCTTCGCCCTTGCCACAGACTAAAACAACATCACCTTTTTTCGCCATGCTGATTGCATCGTGAATGGCCTTTTGCCGGTCAAGTTCAATTGTTACGTCCACTTTTGAATGATCGATACCAGCATCGATTTCCTGGCAAATTTCTAGTGGATCCTCAAAACCGGGATCATCAGTAGTCAAGAAAGCCTTGTCAGCGTATGCATTCAAGCTCTTACTAAAACCGGGACGGCGAGAAACGCCTTTATCACCAGGTGCACCGACAACCACAATGATTTTTGGATTATCAAATTCACGTTGCATGAAGCCCATCAGTGCCATCATTGAGGCTTCATTATGCGCATAATCAACTACTACCACACCGTGGTCCTTAGTTATTTCTGTCTGCATTCTTCCGGGAACATTAACATCGCGAATACCCCTAGCAATAGCATCATGCTCCATTCCAGCTAGACCTGCACCAATTACAGCAGCTGTTCCGTTGGATTCATTAAAATCACCTAACATCTTTAACTGGTAATCACCAGCAATTTTTAACTTTTTAGCTTGGTCACTGATACACGAAACTTTGAATTTAGTACGTGCCATATCGAGTTCTTCAGAAGAATACCGGAAATCAATTATTTGCGGTAAAGCAGGATTTTCAAACTTTTCGTCAGCAAATAAATAAATGCTATCAGGATCAGTCGTAGTAGTAGCTGCCGCATAAACTTCGTTAAAATGTGCAGTTTGCGCATTGATTATACACTTACGTGCATTAACCAATAATTGCAGCTTACAGTGTAAATAATCCGCAAAATTAGGATGCTCGTTTGGACCAATATGATCTGGGGAAATATTCAAGAAGAAGCCGAGGTCATAAGTTAGGCCAAACACCCGGTTACGTTTATAAGCTTGACTAGAAACTTCCATCACCAAATGAGTCATACCATTATCGACTGCATTACGCATATCACGGAACAAATCAAGTGATTCCGGTGTAGTGAGGCTCGACTTGAACGTATCTTCAGGATTTTGACCTACGACATTATTAACAGAAGAAATTAATGCTGTCCTGCCACCATTAACCTGGTCAAGTATCCCTTTTAAAAAGTATGCCGTTGTTGTCTTACCCTTGGTTCCAGTAATGGCAATTACATATAGGTCATCCTGAGGAAACTGGAAGAATGCTGCCGACAACAAGGCCATTGCTTTGGCCACATCACGTACAATCAAGGCGTGCATTCCTTTTCCTTCCGGATAAGGTTGTTCAGCAACATAACAATTAGCACCGTTATCCTTTGCCATTGATAAATAAGTTGGTCGAAAACCTGCTCCTTTACAGAAAAACAGGGTATTAGTTTGGATATCACGTGAATCATAGGAAACATATTCCATCTGCGTAATCACCGTATCTTGAACTGCACTAGACTTAAGCAGGTGATGTTCTTTTAAAATTAAAATACAGGTATTTAAGGAAATACTCATGCTATACCTCTCTATTAGTTTATCTAGTCAAAATTATATCACAGCTAGGCGTGAGTTTTTGCATTCTTTAGATCTAATGGCAAACAAATGATAAAACGTGTCCAATTATCATCTGATTCGCAGTGAATTTTGCCATGATGCAAGTCGACAATACTCTTAGTAATCGACAATCCCAGGCCAGTTCCGCCAGTCTTGGTATTTCTGGAGGTCTCCATCCGGTAAAAACGTTCAAAAATCTTTTTTAATGATTCTTCGGGAATACGCGCTCCGTTATTTTCTACCCGCAGTTCAACTTCATTATTATTTACTAAATTAGCTACAAGATTAATTTGCGTTGCCCCAGTACCATATTTTAAAGCATTTGAAATCAAGTTATTATAGACTCTAACAAGCTTTTCTGGGTCGGCTTGAATCGTTAAGTCCTTAGGTCTTGTTTCAATATTAAAAATTATTCCCTTTTCATCTGCTTCAAATTCAAAGCCAGCAGCCACTTGTTCTAGCATCGAAAAGATGTGCAAAGAAGACAAACTAAGCTTAGTACTAGTTGACTTAAGTGTCGTATATTCAAGCAGGTCATGAGCAAGTGACTTCATTTGTTCGGCTTTCATGTACGCAATATTGAGGTATCTTTGCTGGTCTTCGGGATCCGAGACCCCCGATTTCAATAAGCCCAAATAGCCAATAATTGAGGTTAGCGGTGTTCTAATATCATGAGAAACATTACTAATTAATTCATCTTTGGACTTTTCAATCGTTCTTTCTTCATTAATAGCAGTTACCGTGCTATCAACTAGTGAATTAATCGAGTCGATAACTTTTTGCAGGTCTGTTTTTACTTTAAAAGAAATGGTGTGATCAAAATGACCCTGAGCAATATAATGCAGTTCTGAAATAACGTGACGCAGCTGCATCTGGTGATAGCGCCTGATGAGTCGCCAATAAAGGACAATTAAATCCCCGATGCCCATAATCACCAAAAAGGTGTTTTGCCAAGACCAGAGATGCCGTCCGCCAGCAAAAGTTATTGTTTTCTTTAAAAAATAAATACCGTTTACCAAGTTTTTATTTTGCAGAATGGTCAGATTGATTAAAATAACGATTGATAAATTGAGCAGCAATAATAATACAACCGTAATTACGCCTTCAGCGAAAAGTTCACTTTTTTCCGCGGCTGTTAACTTGACACGTTCTTTTTTCATTTAGCTAAGCCTCAACCTTATAGCCTACGCCCCAAACAGTTTGGATGACATCTTCGCCACCAGTTGCTTTTTGAATCTTGTCACGCAAGTGCGAAACGTGAACCATGACGGTTTTGGCAGAAACAATGGATTCTTGCTGCCAAACACGTTCAAATATTTCATCGGCTGAAAATACCCGGTTAGGGTGACTGGCAAGTAAATATAAAATTCCAAATTCCAGTGCCGTCAACTGAATATCCTTACCGTCAATCGTTTTCACCTCATGTGAATCACGGTTAATAATGAGCGGCCCAATTTCAAGAACATCAGGTTCATCATCTTTAACCTGCTTTTGACTACGACGTAACAGTGAACGGACACGGGCCATCACCTCTAACGGATTAAACGGCTTGGAAACATAATCATCGGCACCAGTAATTAGTCCCTGGATTTTATCCATGTCGCCTGTCTTAGCGGAAACAATAATAATCGGAATATCCGAGTCTTTCCGAACTTCCTTAATTACATCAATTCCACTCATGCTAGGCATCATTACGTCCAAAATCATTAGAGCAATGTCAGGAGTAGTAGTGAGCTTAGTAATGGCTTCTTTGCCGCTATAAGCTACAACAGGGGTATAACCTTCATTTTTAAGGTAAATACTTAATAATTCAACGATTTCTTTATCGTCATCAACTACTAAAATTTTCATCGGGCATATTCCCTTCTTTAATTTTCTTTTTGTTAGATTTATCTAAATTATTTTTTCGTTTTATTTTTGCTAACTATAGTGTAGCAGACTCTTTGCCATCTATTTTAGCCAATTATCTGATAATCACCTAATATTCAAGCATAACTTATCTTTTTATTAAAAAAGCTGGACAACTTGGTCCAACTTAACTAGTTAAAATCATTTATTCCACTTAAATACCTGATAATCCATTGCCGGTCAACATAGCCCAATATTTCTTGATTCGAATTTTGAACAGCAATTGCTGGATGCTCGCTTAAAAGAGCTAACAAGTTAGCTAATTTATCATCAACACTAATTACAGGCGCCGCTTTAGTACTATCTCCTTGCTCCTCTTTAAGTTCATTAAACAGGATTGCTTGACGCACAGGCGTTTCGTATAAATCATTGCCAAGACTTCCCTGAAAGAATTCGCGAACAAACTGGTTAGCAGGATGACGCAGAATCTCTTGCGGCTCAGCCACTTGTAATAAATTGCCATCTTTCATAACACCAATTCGGTCAGCCAGTTTAAGTGCTTCACTCATATCATGTGTAACAAAAACAATGGTATTATGCAGCTCCCGGTGAAGCTTAATAACAAGATCTTGGAGATTAGTCCGCGACAATGGATCAAGGGCACTAAAGGGCTCATCCATTAACACAATTGGCGGCTTAAAAGCAATTGCCCGTAAGATTCCAATCCGTTGCTGCTCACCACCAGATAGTTCTCGCGGATAGCGATCATAGTAGTTATCTGGATCGAGGTTGACTTGCTTTAAAAAATTGCGTACCTTTTCGCGTTGCTCTTGTTCTTTACCCTTCACTTCGCCCTTGATTTCAGGGATTAAAGCAATATTCTTAGCAACAGTCATATTAGGAAAAAGGGCAATTTGCTGCAGCACGTAACCAATGTTCCACCGCAGTTTTTGGACATTATAATCAGTGGTGGGCTGATCATTAACTAGTACCCTACCGGAACTGGGGTCCTCCAACCGGTTAATCATTTTAATTGAAGTCGTTTTGCCACTACCAGAATTACCTACCAAAACAAATAGCTCGCCTTGCTGAATGTTTAAATTGAAATCATTAACTACCACTTGATCAGCAAAGGCTTTTTTTACGTGTTCAAATTTAATTGCTGTTGTCATGGCTAGTTCTCCTTAATTAAATGATGTCGCACTAGATATTTATGGGCTACTTGGCTTGGATCCGCATTTTTGACGTTTACTTCATAATTCATTTCCTGCATTTCTTTTTCCGTAATTCTGCCTGCCAGTTTGTTCAAACTAGCTACAATCTGTGGGTGCCGTTTAGCAAAATCAGACCGCATGAGTGGTGCCCCCTGATAGATTGGGAAGTTATGCTTATCATCTTTTAAAATATTTAAGTGATATTGCCGCAGTTCACTATCAGTGGAATATGCGTCAACAATATTAACTTTTCCCTGCTCAATTGCCTGGTAGCGCAGTGCTGGTTCCATCGATTTAACCGGGAAATTAATCTGGTAACGCTTTTTAATACCCTTAAAGCCATCACCACGATCAATAAATTCCATGGTCATTCCACCCTTTAACTGGCTCTGAATGTTTGCTAAATCACTGATTGTCTTTAGCTGATGTTTTTTCATAAAACTGGCTTTAACCGCGAGCGCATAAGTATTATCGTAGGCCATTGGCTTAAGCAAGGTAAGGTTATCTTGCTTAGCAAGAACTGCACGCGCTTGCTCATAAGTTTGCTTTTCGGTTAAATTAGTCGTCGTGACCGGCTTTTTGGCTAAAGTTTCCAGTACTGTTCCGGTAAATTCCGGATAAATATCAATTTTGTCATTTTTAAGCGCACTAAACAAAAAAGTTGTCTTCCCAAAATTGGGCTTAAGGGTTACTTTGACGTGCTTATCACCGTCTTCAATCAATTCTTTGTACATATTAATTAAGATTTCTGGTTCTGCACCTAATTTACCGGCAATCGTCATTGTTTCCGTTTGGCTATTGATTGTTTGATAAACACCTGAACCGACCAAAAAAAGCAGGCAGACGCCGAAAACACCAAGGGTGGTTCTAATTGAGGCATGCTCAAGCCACTTGATTAGCGCACTTAAAGTGATTGCCAATAGGCCGGAACAAACAGCACCGATAATGATTAAGGCAGTGTTATTGCGATCAATTCCCAGTAGGATAAAACTTCCTAATCCACCTGCACCAATTAACGCAGCCATCGTTGCTGTACCGATGATTAAAACTAGCGCAGTCCGAATTCCCGAAATAATTGTTGGCATCGCAAGCGGCAATTCAACCTTGGTCAGTTTTTGCAGTCTAGACATCCCAAAAGCATTGGCAGCTTCTTCAAGCGCGGGATCAATGCCGGTTAGTCCAACATAAGTATTTTGAAAAATTGGCAACAGGGCATAAACAACTAAGGCAATCACTGCCGGAACCGTGCCAATCCCTACTAACGGAATCAAAAGACCTAAAAGGGCTAAGGACGGAATTGTTTGCAAGATACTGGTTAGCTGTAATAAAAATTCAGCTGCCTTTTTATGCTTTGTTGCCCAAAAGGCAAGTGGCATTGCTATCAGCATTGCTAATAACAATGATACTAACGATATTTGTAAGTGCTGCAACAGGGCAACCCATAAATCTCCCCGGCGATCATTGAGGATTTGTATAATTTGGTTCATTGATAATTTCCTTTTTACTCAGCACTGCACTAGTTAACGGCTAAATCATTGCTAGGTAGCACTTTAACCGCAATAACACGTTCACGTGAATTTATTCTTTTATTACAATAACACAAACTGATGTTTTCATCTAAAAATGTGCTCTGATTAGATACTTTTTTAGTAGAAAGTTAATTTTACTTTGTTAACCTTAAGCCTCTTTAACCTTGCTCGCGTAAGCTTTAAGTGCACTGATATCAGCAATTATCAACAATTATTTTTAAAAATCAGCAAACAAAAAATCCTAATATCTTTGACAACTTATTATAGATATTAGGATTCTTATTAATTTATTTTATTCAATTTCTTTCTTGCCAGTGTAGAGTTCGTAGTAGTAACCCTTCTCCTTGAGAAGCTCTTCGTGGTTACCAGCCTCAATAATATGACCGTGGTCAAGAACTAAAATCAAGTCCGAGTTAACAATTGTCGATAAACGGTGCGCAATGACAAAACTTGTCCGCCCTGCTAACAGGTTATCCATTCCGGCTTGAACCAACTTCTCAGTTTGAGTATCAATGCTTGAAGTTGCCTCATCCAAAATCATAACCGGTTCATCAGCAATCATTGCCCGTGCGATACTTAATAGCTGCATTTGTCCTTGGGATAAATCGCCGCCATTACCATCAATCACAGTCTTATAGCCCTCATCTAAATTATGAATGAACTCATCTGCGTGTGAAAGGTGTGCTGCTTGGTAGACGTCATCATCGCTGGCTTCCATGTTACCGAAGCGGATATTGTCCATAATAGTGCCGGTAAACATGTGCGTTTCCTGCAGAACAATCGATAGCGACCGTCGCAAGTCATCTTTTTTGATCCGTTTAATTGGAATGCCATCATAGGTAATTGTTCCTGAACCAATTTCATAAAAACGGTTAAGCATGTTGGAGATAGTGGTCTTACCTGCACCAGTTTCACCAACTAGAGCAACTTTCATGCCTGGCTTAGCATCAAGCGAAATGTTGTACAAGATTTGCTTATTAGGTGAGTAACCAAAGTTTACTTTGTCAAAAACAATGTGACCTTTAACGGTAACTTTCTTGACTGAACCATCTTTTTGCGGAACATTCCAGTACCATGAGCCCTTGACATCCTTATTTTTCGAAGTCGTGACATCGCCATCATCAATTTCAACCGGTTCATCTTCCAAGTCGAAAATTCTTTTTGCACCAGCTAACGCCATAACAATTGAGTTTAATTGCTGCGAGATTTGCGCAATTGGCATAGCAAACTGCTTAGATAACTGCAAGAAGGCACCAATTACTCCCAAAGACAAGGGAGCAATATGGTTAAGCGCAACAGCACCACCCAAAACGGCGATTAAGACGTAAAGCAAGTTACCAACATTTCCCATAATTGGGAATAAGACAGTAGCGTAAGTATTAGCTTTACCTGCTGCATCTTCTAAGGCCTTGTTATAAACGTTAAAATCCTTTTCAACTTCAGGCTCATGACTAAAGACCTTAATTACCTTTAGCCCATTAAGCATTTCTTCGTTGTAACCGTTGACTTGACCCAATTCTTTTTGCTGCATTTGGAAGTAGTGTGATGAACGCGTAGTTAAAAAGCGCACGATTCCAATTGACAATGCAAAGATAATCAAAGTAAAAATAGTCAGTTGCCAGCTCAAACTAAACATCGCTGCTAAAACAAACACAATGTTAAGCATCGAGTTCATAAATTGCGGAATTGATTGCGAAATCATCTGCATCAGGGTATCGATATCGTTGGTATAACGACTCATAATATCCCCATAATCATTCTCATCAAAATAAGAAATCGGCAATTTTTCCATATGTTCGAACATTTCGTTACGAACGCGATATTGTACTTTTTGTGCCAAAACGGCCATCAGCATTGCAAACAGGTAGTTTGAAATAAAGCCGATAGCATAAAAGCCAAACATTACTGTAATTGCCTGCCAAAGTGGGCCAAAATTAGGATGAGCTTGCTTAGTCAACGGAATGATATAAACGTTAATTAAACGCTCGATAAAAAGCGAACCAATAACATTGGCACCGGCCGTCAATACAATAGCAATGATTGACGTAATTAACATCCAAGGGCTAGTATTCGCAATTAATTTGAGCAAGCGGTACAAGGTTGTGGTCCGCTGACCCTTCATACTTGTTTTTTTATTTTCTGCTGCTTTATCCAAATTTATCACCTACTTCTTTTGCTCTTCTTGGAACTTGGCAATTGAGCTGTAGAGATCATTACGCTCCATTAACTCGTCATGCGTGCCAATATCCTGAATCTTACCATCATCCATGACAACGATTCGATCAGCATCCTTAATTGAAACAATTCTCTGTGAAATGATAATTTTGGTCGTTTCCGGCATATCTTTTGCCAAAGACTCACGAATTTCCCGTTCAGTATGCGTATCAACCGCAGAAGTTGAATCGTCCAGAATCAAAATCTTTGGGTTCTTTAGTAAGGCACGAGCAATCGTAATTCTTTGTTTCTGACCACCAGAAACATTGTTTCCGCCTTGCTCAACCATTGTGTCGTATTTATCAGGCATTTCACGAATAAAGTCATCGGCGTGTGCAATCTTGGCAGCAGTTAGAATTTGTTCATCTGTTGCATGTTCATTTCCCCACTTCAAGTTATCCTTGATCGTACCGGAAAATAAAACATTGTTTTGCAAAACAACGGCAACATTATCACGCAAAGTCTTTAAATCATATGACTTAACGTTATGACCTGAAACGCGGACAGCACCAGAATCAGTGTCGTATAGTCGCGGAATCATTGCTACTAACGTCGACTTAGATGAACCCGTTTTACCAATAATTCCAAGTGTTTCACCCGGCTTAATATTCAAATTGATATTGTTTAAAGCAAGGTTTTTATCATCCGGATTGTACTTAAAATTAACGTGGTCAAAGATAACTTCACCATTAGTAACATGTTTTAATGGTTTACGCGGATTCTCAATTGATGGCTTTTCATTAATTACATCAGCAATTCTCCGACCACTTGCCGCAGAAACAACCAGCTGAGTAAAAATCATGGCCAAAATGTTTAAACTGTTCAAAACTGAGTTTGAATAAGAAAACATTGAAATTAATTGACCGGCTTGTAAACTGCCGCCAACAATTTCTTTAGCACCGAACCAGCAGATAGCCAAGTTGGAAATATTCAATACGGCCATGACCACCATCGCGTTGAGTGACATAATCTTTTGGGCCGTTGAGAAAAGCTTGTAAATAAAACCAGAAGATTTTTTAAACTCTACGGTTTGCGGCTCTTCTTGAACGTAAGTCTTAACTTCGCGAATTCCCCGAATATTTTCGCGCACGACTTGGTTCATTCGGTCATATCCCCGAAAGATTTTAGGGAAATATGGGTTAGCACTCTTAATAATCAGGGCCATTAAAATGACAAAGATTGGTGCAATAATAACAAAGATTAGTGACAAACGTGGACTAATGATCAAGGACATAATTATCGAAACTATCAGCATCATTGGGGCTCTAACCGCAATTCTGATTAGCATTTGGTATGACATTTGAACATTGTTAACGTCAGTCGTCATTCTAGTAACAAGACTTGAACTTGAGAACTTATCAATATTTTCAAAAGAAAAGTCTTGAACATGGTAAAACATGTCTTTACGCAAATTAGCTGCAAAACCAGCTGCCGCATGTGCGGAAAAATAGCTGGCTCCGGCACCTAAAATAAGCGAAACGATTGTGATTATCAGTAGTAATAGTCCAGCTCTAGTAATATAAGGCATATTACCTTTCATGATGCCGTTATCAATTAAAATTCCAACCAGATATGGAATTAACATTTCAATGATAACTTCACCAGTAACAAAGAGCGGCGATAATAAGGATTGTTTCTTATACTGCCTAATTGATTTACGCAGTGTGTTAATCATTAAATACCTCTTTCTATCTATGTGAAATGACTTTCATATGTGCTTAAATTTTAAAAGGATAAATAGATTTTAAAATCTATTTATCCCTAAAAATATATAGTTAACTTAGTATAGCGCTTTTTAAATTAAATAGCACTCTATTTATTTCTTGAAGCCGGGTTGAAAACGGAACCAATAATTTGGTAGTGACGCCGGAATAACCAGCGAGCGCCATAAGTAACGGCAGCAATAATGATATCAGCAAAACCAGGTAATACTGGATTAATTACGTGCAAGACTGGAATCGACAATAGGTAAATAAGAACAACCAGAATAAGTACGATTGCACACATACCTAAAATCAATTTTGACCATGGTATCTTCTTATTTTTACCACCTGCAGGTAAAACCCAGTCATTATATTTCGTCATGAAAATGCCCATGCCGGCACCAATAATGACCAAAGTTAAGATTCCCATTTGAGAGTTGTTCTTTGAGTTAGGTGTAAATAAAGCAATCACACCAAAAAGACCAACAAATAAGGCTACATATAACAAGGCACTATCGGTTGCATATTGCCAAAACGGAATATCAGCCGCAGTTTTTACCTTAGGCTTTAGCATGTCGGCTGCCTTTAACTTAGGTGACATGCCATAAAACGTACTGGCCGGTTGTCCATGACGTTGAGCTATTACCAAGTCAGACATAAGACCGTCAACATGTTTAGCTGCATCTTCTTCACTCATTGATCCTTGAGCTTCTAGTTCTTTTTGCAAACGGTAAACATAATCAGAGTTTTTATTGCTAAGCTGCTCACGCAATTGTGCGGGCTTTGTTTGCTTAACTTCGTCCTCCATGTTTTGGCTTGCAACTTTTTCCTTTAGCTTTTCTTGCTTAGAATTATCAATCTTTGACTGTTCTTCGTTATTTTTTTCTGCCATTATTTCTTCCTAAACATTAAATCTAAATTCAATAATATCACCATCTTGAACTTCGTAGTCTTTACCTTCAAGACGTAATCTACCAGCTTCTTTAACTTTTTGCATTGTTTCATATTTATCTAAGTCATCATAGGAAACAACTTCAGCCCGAATGAATCCACGTTCAAAGTCTGAGTGAATAACACCAGCTACTTGTGGGGCTTTCATCCCTTCATGGAATGTCCAAGCACGTGTTTCCGGACCGCCAGCCGTAAAGAATGTTCTGAGACCTAAAATATGATAAGCTGCCCTAATTAAGCGGTCAAGACCTGACTCAGTAACGCCTTCAGCTTCTAAAAATTCGGCTTTTTCATCGTCATCGAGACCAGCAATCTCTTCTTCGGTTGCTGCAGAAATGCCAAGGCATTCAGCCTTTTCACTTTCAGCATGCTTTTTGACAATCTGGAAGTACTGATCACTTTCGGGATCAGCCATTGATTCTTCCGCAATATTAGCAACATAAATGACCGGCTTAGCCGTTAATAAAAACAGCCCCTTAACAATCTTTTGTTCATCTTCAGTAAAATCAATTGACCGAACGGCCTTGCCTTCTTCTAGGACCGGCTTGATTTTTTCTAAAACATTGTATTCAGCTTTTGCTTCTTTATCATTTTGCTGGGCAATTTTCTTTACCTTATCAATGCGGCGATTAACAGCATCAAGGTCAGCGATTGCCAATTCCAAATTAATGGTATTGATATCTTCTTCAGGATCAACTTTACCGGTTACTGAGGTAATATTATCGTCTTCAAAAGCACGTACCACGTGAATGATCGCGTCAGTTTGCCGAATATTTTCCAAGAACTTGTTACCAAGGCCTTCACCCTTAGAGGCCCCCTTAACTAAGCCGGCAATATCGGTAAATTCAAAAGTGGTATGGACGATTTTCTTGGCCGGAATTAATTCCTGAATCCGGGCAAGACGCTTATCTGGTACTTCAACCATTCCCACGTTTGGTTCAATCGTAGCAAACGGGTAATTGGCCATTTCAGCACCAGCTTTAGTAATCGCGTTAAACAAAGTAGACTTACCTACATTTGGCAAGCCAACAATACCTGCAGTTAATGACATTCTTATCCTCTTCTTTTTTAAAACTAGTTATTATCTTGATTTAAACCTGGTAAAGCAATATCTTCTTTAGGCACATAAAGTTCTTTTTTCGTATTTACCGGATCATTCGCCTTATGCAAAACCTTCTTTAGGTTATGCGTAAATTTTGCTCGCGGCATCATGACGATATGTCCGCACCCCATACATTTTAGCCGAATATCAGCGCCTAAGCGCAAGATTTCCCAATCATTGGTCTTGCATGCATGGGGTTTTTTCATTAAAACCGTATCCGCTAAATTATAAGTGATTTCCTTATTCATCAAGATCCACACCTAAAATATCTAAAATTCGGTTTAATTCATCGACCGATGAGAAGCCAATCGATAAGCGACCGCTTCCCTTCTTACTTTCAGAAATATTAACGTTTGAACCTAGCTTGTCTGCCAACTGATGTTCACTTTCACGAATAAAAGCTGACTTTTGGACCGTCTTCTTGCGGGGCTTTTTCGCGTTTAGGTTGGCGACTAGGGCTTCAACCTTGCGAACAGGCATCCCTTCTTTAACGACCTGCTTAGCTACTTCGTCAATTTTATCCTTGTTCTTAAGTCCCAATAATGTCCGCGCCTGTCCCATTGACAGTTCGCCGTGTTGCAAGAGGTGCTTAGTTTTATTAGGTAAAGTTAGTAACCGAAGATAATTAGCGATGTACGGCCGTGATTTACCCATTCTTTTAGAAACTTCTTCTTGGGTTAAGCCCAAGTTCTTTTGCAGCATTTCGTATGCCTGAGCTTCTTCCAGCGGTGTTAAATCTTCACGTTGCAAGTTTTCTAAGACAGCAACTTCCATCATCTGACTTTCAGTAAAGTCACGAACAATTGCGGGCACGGTCTTCTTCTTGGCTATCTTTGAAGCGCGGAAACGCCGCTCACCAGCAATAATTTCGTAGCCATTAACCGATTTGCGTACGATAATTGGCTGAAAAACACCATTTTCTTTAATCGAATCCGATAATTCCTTTAGTGTCTTATCATCAAAGTTTTTCCGTGGCTGGTACGGATTCGGGCGAATGGCACTTAAGTCAATATCCTGAATTTCTTCCTCAGTGTCCTCAATCTGCGGTTCATCTTCAAATAAAGCTTCAATTCCACGTCCAAGGCCGCCTTTTCTTTTAGTCCCTTTATTTCTTGAGTCTCTTACCATGATTCTTTAACACCTCCTTAGCTAAATCATCGTATACTTTAGCACCCCGTGAGTTAGGATCATATTCTGTAATTGCTTCGCCATAGCTCGGAGCTTCAGCTAACTTAGTAATTCGTGGAATAATTGTTTTATATACTTTGTTGGTAAAGTAAGATTTCACTTCTTTAACAACTTCCGCGCCCAAATTTGTCCGTACGTCAAGCATAGTCATCAATACGCCTTCAACGCCAAGATCTTTATTAAAATGCTTTTGAACTAAGCGAATAGTATTCAGCAGCTGACTCAAACCTTCCATAGCATAATATTCACTTTGCACTGGAATCAAGATTGAGTTAGAAGCTGTAAAAGCGTTAATTGAAAGTTGTCCTAAAGATGGTGGACAATCGATAAAGATAAAGTCATAGTTTTCACTAACCGTGTCAAGAGCTGACTTAAGCCGAGTTTCACGCGCCATCATGCTGATTAATTCCGTTTCTGCACCAGATAAATTTATTGTTGCAGGCACTAAGTCCAGTCTTTCAGTTGATGTGTGGAAAATCGTGTCTTTTAAAGGAACATCATTAATCAAAACACTATAGATATCTTGATCGATTTCCGACTTTTCAATTCCTAAGCCTGAAGTAGCATTACCTTGGGGATCAATATCAACAATTAAAACGTGATAGCCACGTTCAGCAATCGAAGCTGCCAAATTAATCGTTGTCGTTGTCTTACCAACGCCACCTTTTTGGTTAGCAACCGAAATTACACTTACCATATTTTCCATGCTCAACCTACTTTCTCTTCAATTCAATCGTGATCATATAATCATCAGGATTATTATTTTCTTTAACTTTAACCTTAATGCCTGATTCTTTGGCCAATTTAACGGCCTGCTTAATCGTGTTGATCTGTACCTTTAAATCCTTAGGAATCCGGTTAACGGCCCGCTTGGTCTTTTCCGCTTTATCCTGTTCATGCGTTTTCTTATCTTCAAAGTAGCCGTCAACGTCTTTAACGATTTTTTCTGTATCGCTGACATTGAGGTTATTTGCTAAAATTTCATCAAGCACACGACCTTGATCTTTTTGCGTTAAACCAACTAAACAACGGCCATGACGAGGAGAAATTTCTCCGCTAGCAAGGTAACTTTGCACTTTTGGCGATAATTTTAATAACCGCATTTTATTGGCAACATATGACTGCGACTTACCAATATTTTGTGCTAGTGCAGTCTGGGTTAAGTTATTTAGTTTCATTAAGTTGTTATATGCTTGCGCTTCGTCGATTGGATTTAAATCCTCGCGCTGCAAGTTTTCAATTAACGCAAGTGAAGCTGCTTGTGCTTCATCCATATTGTTAACAATTGCTGGAATTTTATCCCAGCCTAAGTGCTTCGCCGCCCGGTAGCGTCGTTCACCGGCAATAATTTCGTATTTATCGCCTTGTTCACGAACAACAATTGGCTGAAGCAAGCCTTCTTTGTCTAACGTTGAAGCTAGTTCACGAATCGATTCATCGGAAAACTCGCGCCTTGGTTGATAAGAATTCGGAATGATTTTAGTTAATTCAATATCTTGAATTTGTTTATCTTTAGGAATTTCATCACGATGTCGTAAAGAAGAAAATAATGACATATAAGAGTCCCCCTATTTATTGAATTGGTTTACGATGCGGTGTGCCCGCTTGCCGTGGATACTTTTTAGGTGTTGCTTTCACCTTTTGGACCAGAATCAGTGTCCGTTCCTCACTGCTAGTTGGCAGTTGGAGTTCCTCGGTCTGGATTACTTTGCCCCCTAAGAGACTAATTGCCTTTTGGCCATCTTGCAGTTCTTTTTCCGCTTTTGGCCCCTTAAGTGCAACAAAGTACCCACTTTTTTTAACTAGCGGCAGGCAATATTCGCTTAAAACTGCCATATTAGCCACTGCCCTAGCCGTCACAATATCGAATTGTTCGCGATAAAGTTTGTTTTGACCAACATCCTCAGCACGCCCATGAACAAGTTTCACATCTTGCAATTGCAATTTTTCAATTAAGTCCTGTAAAAAAGTTAACCTTTTCCCCAGTGAATCAACGATTGTTACCTTTAATTCTGGTTGCAAAATTTTGAGCGGAATCGACGGAAAACCCGCGCCCGCACCGACATCACAGACCGTATCACCTGGCTTAAAGACTTCAGAAAAAGTAAATAACGGCGTAAGACTATCAAAAAAATGTTTTAGGTAAACATCATCTTCTTCGGTTATCCGAGTAAGATTGACCTTCTGATTAGCCGCAATTAAGCTGGTAAAATATTGGTTAAATTGGTTGATTTGTTTTTCATTTAATTTAAAATTACGCTTTGATAATTCTTGGACAAATTGTTCAGGATTCATTTTTCACCCGTGAAACCTTGTTTCACACCCTATAAATTTAACGCTAAAAATGGCTTATTGTAAAGCCATTACATCTCTATAATTATGAAATATTTTTCGACAGCCGTCAAAGTCTAAATGAACAAAATAAGCTATAATATCGTCAAAGGAGATAAACATGATTATTACTTTAATTGTTTTAGCCTATTTAGCCTGGAAAACATATAAAGGCTATCATACTGGTTTTACCAAATTAATTATTAATTTAATATTTGCGGCAATCGTCTTTATTGCGGCAATTTTATTTCAAAATCCTGTCGGCAATTGGCTTTATGGTCAAATTACCGGCCAAAACATTCAAACCACACTGACTCCGAGCGCTAATTTAATGATTTTTCGCTTTTTAGCCTTTTTCGTCATTCTTTTTATCGGCAAAATGGTTACTAAAGTTTTCAAAAGTTGGTTTCCAAGTAAAAATCCCCACTCAACTAGTTTTGGCTCACTGCTAGACGGTGTATTAGGCGCAATTGTTTCCTTTTTTGCCAGTTATTTCTTTGTTTACATTATCCTATCAATGCTTAATGCTCTGCAAAATCAATGGTTTATCCAGCAGACCCTAAATTCACCGTTTTTACGGTTCATCATTTACAGTACACCAGGTCTATCTAACGGAATGTTTAACTATATCTTTAGTATTAGTCGAACAGCCGCATAAACAAACTTTAAGATGCTATTTGCAAAGCCTGAATCTGACCAGATTCAGGCTTTTTTACCTCATCAAGTTTACCAAAGCATGTTGTTAGCAAATCATATATACTTTAAAAATTTGATTAGCTATTTTATTAGTTGTTGTAGTAAACTATTTTGGTACAAAAAATTAAGTAATTGTTTATACGGAGGATAAAGTGGGAGCAAAAAATATTTTTAAAAAAGTCATGACGATTTCTGCCGCCGCTATACTGACGGCACCAATTTATTGCAATAATTTAACGACAAATGTTCGTGCCGTAATAAATACGCCAGCAAATCAAGATGCTAAACCTGCTATTGGTACGGCCAAGCAGCCTGGTACAAGTAACACAGTTAATGATGCTAATCCTGCAGTTTCACAAACTAAAAAGGTTAAAACTTTTAAAGTCGCAATTGTCAAAAAGAATTACGGCATTTACCAGGGTAACTTCACTAATAAAAAGTCTAGCTCAAAGTATTTTCATCAAACCTTTAATGTTAACAAAACATTCACCCATAACGGACACCACTATTATTGGCTCAATCAAAAAGGAAAAAAAGCATTTGGTTATATTAACAAAAATGCTGTCGCTAAACCCAATCAAGCCAAAGTTGTTAAGGTTCCATATGTTAGCCAATATGTTCCGGTAAAAACGCCTTGGGGGTGTGCGGGCGCTTCAATGGCAATGCTTTTAGGCTCGCAAGGACAAAAAATCACTGCCAGCTTTTTAACTAAAGTTCAAAACCATCTGCCAATGCAACCCACTAAAGGTGGCCAAAAAGGTAATGTTTATACTGGTGTTGGCTTTGGGTATGTAATCAGCCCGGGCGCGCTAGCAAAATATGCACGAACTTTTAAGACTGGAAAAAAGGTAGTCAACATCTCAAGCAAAAAGTTGAGCCTAAACGATATCAAAATGTACGTTCAAGGTGGCAGCCCTGTCTTGTATTACGGCTTTTCTTCTTACCAAAAACCCGGGGATAATCACCGTAATCACTGCAAGGTAATTGTCGGCTACCGCAAAGGGAAGTTTCTTGTCTACGATCCTCTGTATTATTCTGCCAATGACGGTGCTGACACTGGCGGTAAGAACATGAACTATGACCATGGCGCAAAAGCTTGGCTAAAGAAAGCGACAATTCAACAAGAGTTTTGTCATAAAGCAATTACAATTAAATAAATTGAACAACAAAAAAAGTCGTAGCTAAACTTTACTAGTTAGCTACGGCTTTTTTAATTACTACTTGTCACAAATGGATGAGTGCTTTTTATTGCTCAAAATTATCATACTCAACGTGCTCATCGTTATAAACGAAAATCGCACCAATGCGGTCAGGATCATCATGCCAATTTGCAATTGGATGACCTGCAAAAAAGAGTCGCTTGCATTCAATTTCAGCTTGCACCGAATTTTTAGTAAATGTTGTCACTCCGGCCAGATCCGTTTCGACTGGATAGCCAGTTCGTGGATCAATCAAGTGATGGTATTTATGACCATCAACAATTAAATAACGTTCATAAGTCCCACTAGTAACAGCAGAACATGCGGAAACCATGACTGAAGAAATATTTTTACCTCGTGGCTTTTTAGGATCTTGAATACCAACAGTCCATTGACCACTAGCTCGCTTAGGCGAATCGCCTACTAATAAAATATTGCCACCAAGATTGATAATTCCTGCGCGTACACCATAAGCACGCCAAAAATCACGAATCCGATCGGCAATCCAGCCTTTGGCAATTCCGCCTAGGTCAAGTTCCATTCCTTCTTTTTGTAGAAAAACAGTCTGATTTTCATCATCTAAGTCAACACTGAAAGGATCCGTTAACTTCATTTTGGCTTTAATCTGTTCGTCAGTTGGTACATGCGCGCCTTTAAAGCCAATTGCCCAAAGTTTGACTAATGGACCAATTAGGGCGTTAAAGCCAAAGTTTTCCCGACTTTGTTCTACGGCTAGCTTAACTAAATCATAAACCGCACTAGAGACCTGAACCGGCTTTTTACCAGCAGCATGATTAATATCCATTACTTCAGAATACTCACGGTTTACCGTTAATAAGTCTTCGTAGTGATCAATTAAATCAAATGACTCGTTAATTAATGTATCATCTGTTGTACCAAAAATTTGTAGAGTAATCGCTGTTCCTAAAGCGTGATGCTGTCCAACTGCTTGTTCTAAAGCTAAATTTTCAATCATTTGTGTTTTTCCTATTTCTCCAAATACTTTTCTCTAATCGTTTCTTGCAGATCCTGATCAATTGCAAGTTCATTAACAATATAAGAATCAAGACTGCCATAATTTTCATTAACAGTAATTAAGCTAGTGTCAAAAAAGGCATTGGCAACTGAACCTAATACACGCATATTAGCGCGAAAGCGGTCATTTTCACCCGCCTTTTTAAATTGCCGATCACGGCTTGCCCGGTAATCATTTAGCAGATAATTTGAATACAGGTAGTCCTGCCTGATTACTTCCAGATCAACGCCCAAAATGTATAACAAGATCACGGTAACTAAGCCGGTGCGATCCTTGCCTTCGGAACAATGATAAAGCGTTGCACCATCATCTTCTTGTGCAATTAGTTCAATAATATGGTGAAAACTATGCTGTGCAGTTTCAGTCAAAATATGATTATGATAACGCCGACACATCATCCGAAACCCCGCATACTGATCACGTCGATATTCTGCGAACTCCTTTTGCATATCAAGACCGTTTCCACCAGTATTGTCTTCAACTGAAAGTGGGCAACTATAATGTTTTACTCCAGCAATTGCTTGGTCAGGGTTTTGCTTGCATTCAGCCGGTGAACGTAAATCAATAATCTGCTTTAAACCGTAGTCCACTAAAAACTGTTCGTCACTGGGTACAATCTTACTCATATTACCAGTTCTCAGTAAGCGATGCTTTTTTACTTTACGTCCCAAAAGACCCGTATATCCACCGATATCACGTGGATTGCGCACAGATTTGATTGGTAAAACTACTGGATCAGACATAAGAATTTCCCTTCTAACCAAAAATAACCGGATAGTTAATCCTATCCGGTTATTTTACTCTCTGCTAGTCAAACTAGCAAAAGATTATTTATTAGCTTGTTCAATGAACTTGAAGAAGTTGTCCATCATGCCATCTAATTGCTTGATGGTTGCGTCGTCAGTTAATTCACCAGTTTCCTTGTCAAACTTGCTTGGGGCTTGACCAATTAAAACTTCGTTACCTGGCAAAACATTAGCACTCATATCAGGTGAAAGTAAAATTTCACGGATATCTTCTTGAGCACGACCAGTACCTTGGCTACCGTATGAAGTACCTGCTACTGCAACAGGCTTCATCTTCATTACGTTAGGACCAGCATGTGAACCCAACCATTCAAGACTACTCTTTAATGCAGCTGGAATTGTGTGATCATATTCTGGTGTAGTAATAACGATACCATCAGCACTCTTAATGTCTTCGATCCAAGCTTTAATTGAATCATCAGCCATTTCTGTTCTGCAGAAAGGTGTCAATTTATCGATTTCTTTTACTTCAATATCTGCCTTATCACCGTAACGCTTTGCAATAAATTGTGCTAAAAAGCGATTGTATGAGAAAGCGGCATTTGTACCAACAATTGCTAAAATCTTCATTCTTGGTCCTCCTACTTAGTAACTTGTGCATACCAATCATCAACTTCATCGAAGAAGTGACCTAAGAATTCAACAGAAGACTTATCAGTTAAGTCACCATTTTCATCAAATTGCTTCGGTGCAGTACCCATCATAAATTCATCACCATTAAAGATCTTTGCACTAAAGCCTGGTGCAGTCATAAGACTCTTTAAACGGCTTTGTGAACGAGAACCACCCTGAGGCATTGGTGAAGTTGAAACAATAGCAACTGGCTTGCCCTTAAATGGGTGAGAAGTGCATGAAAGCCATTCTAAGGCGCTACTCAAAGCGCTAGTTACCGAGTGTTGTTGTTCAGGAGAACCAATTAATACTAAATCAGCATCCTCAATTTCTTTACTCAAGGCTTGGACGGACTCAGGAGCGTCTTCGCCTTCTTTAAACATTGGCAATCCCTTCACAGTTGCTAGTTTAAAGTCATATTTGTCAGCAAATTGCTTAGCAATAAACTTAAGCAATGCCTCATTAAACGAATTATTGGCATTTGAGCCAGATAATGCAAGGATTTTCATAAAAACCACCTTTCAGAAACTAATTTCTTTGACAATTATATCATATCTATATTTTTCTGGCTTAAACCATGATTTTTGCTTTTTTAAATTTTAAGTAGCAAAAAAGCGGCAGTTAAACCGCTTTTCCTAATCAGGGATTTACTTTTTACCCTTCTTTTTATTTTCCTGATTATCAGTTTCAAATAAAGAAACTGTACTAGATTCACTCAACCAATCATTTAAAATTGCATCATTGATTTGAGCTGATAAGACATTAACTATCTGTCTTTGCGAGAAACTTGCGATCCCGTTAACAAGTAGCGAAGCGATACCAATTGTAGTAATCCAATTGGCAATAACGATATTTATAATCTTTTCGTCGGGATGTTTTGTTTTCTTATATTGTTCTTTAAACTTGGCAATACCAAGCTTAATTAAGGTATCGGAGATTATTTTGCTACCAAACTTACCATCAACAAACATTGCTCGAAACAGATTTTCATGCTCCTTAGCAAAGTCGATATAAGATAAATCCATATCAATTATGGGTTTACCCGTATATTTTTTTTGCAAGATATTACTCTTTAAGTTCTCAGCAATTTTACGCAAAACTTCTGTTCGCAGTTCATCCATACTACTAAATTCAAGATACAAAGGCTGCGTTGAAAAGTGTCCCGCCTTAGCAATATTTCGAGCAGTAAGACTCTCAATACCATCTTTTACAACCATTCGATAGGCAATATTTAAAATTTTATTTCTTCCAATTTCTTTTTTTCTCGCCATTATTGGTCTTCCTTAATTAATTTCAGTATTTTTATTTACGTATCTATATTATTTTAGAAACAGCAATACTAACAATTACCAACTTTAATTATCCAAAAATTCATCATAATATGATGAAACCATATCTTTGATTTCATTTTTACTCAACCCCTGAGATGCACAAAAAGAAAAGAAAGCAGCCGACAATATATAGCCTCGTTCACGATCTTCTGTCAAATTCTCAGAAAAGCGCATATTAATACTTTGGTTTTTATAATCCGTTGATATTTCTATCACTTTATCTTCTGGTATTTTTTTCATCATGATACCTCAATGCATAAACTTATTAAGTATTCTTTAAATACAATTAACATGAATTAGAAAAGAAACTGTAATATGACAATACAATAAACATATTTATAGTTATAAAAAACTTGTTATTTTAAATAAAAACTATTTAGTTAGATATTACCAATAATTTTTTAAAAGTGAATTTGATTTCTAAACCTGATTAAAATTTATGAATATGTGGTTTTATAAAATAACAACTAACTATCTATTAACTAGAATAGTAAATTTAAAACTGTTTTGTCAAGAACAATGTGCTGCTTTTACGTTCAAAATATTAACTTGCTTCTACAATTAAAAATAATTTTCGTTATTAAAAACATTGCTACTCTGAATATTTAATTATTTTCAATAAAAAATACACAATTTTATTTTTAATTAAAATTGCGTATCCAATAATTATTTTTCAGATTATTTTAAGTAATATATTAATTTAAGAACTATTGTTTTTTTGTCATTTCGCCATCCATCATCTCATAAATATGGTCTGCATATTTTTCTAGACGTGGATCATGGGTAACTATGATTACTGCCTTATGATAACTTTTAGCCAAATCCTTAAATAATTGCCCAACTTCATCAACTTTCGCGCTATCAAGTGATGCCGTTGGTTCATCTGCTAGTAAGATTTGCGGGTTAGCATACAGTGCGCGGGCAATTGCTGCCCGCTGCTGCTGACCACCCGATAATTCACCCGGATATTTACTTACTAAGCTGGTAATCCCCAGTTTATCAAGCAATTGCTGCAGCGTTTCTTTTGTAATATTACCCTGCTTTTTAACGTGATCGACCAGTTCGAACTGTTCTTGAATGGTCAAAAAAGGAACCAAGTTATAAGCTTGCAGAACAAAGCCAATCTGGTTTAAGCGCAAAGAGTTACTCTGCTTAGTCGAAATATTAGCAATATCCTTGCCACTAATAAAAACCTTGCCAGTTGTTGGCTTTTGCAGTGAACCTGCAATAGTTAAAAAAGTACTTTTCCCAGCCCCAGAAGGTCCCATGATCAAAACAACTTCACCTTCATTGGCCTTGAAATTAATATCTTTTAGGGCCTGAACTTGTGCAGCGCCCTTGCCGTAAATCTTTTGGACATTTTGTAATTCAATGACTGTCATCTTATTCACCTATTGCTTTTGCTGGATCTACTTTTAAGATTGATCTGATTGGAATTAAACTGCCAATAATGCCTGTTAAAAGCATGCCTAAAGTGCCGCTGAGCATAATAGTTGGCGTAAAACTCATTGGAACTGCCGCTGGTAAAACTTTAGCCGTTAACAGCATTGCTAGCAAGCCGATAATTACTCCGATTCCCACGAGAATAATAGCCTGACTAACCGTTGACCAAACCAAGGTTCCACTAGGAATTCCTTGTGCGCGCATAACAGCAAAATTATGCATTTTTTGCATAGTTAAGATGTATAAAAAGACCGCAATAATAATTAGTGAAATAATAAACAAAAATCCAATCATTAATTGAAAAGTCATATTTTGTGCTGTATAGCCTGGCAATTTATTAATAAATTGTTTGATCGGATATGTCTTGCTATTGCCATCGTTATAGCGGTAGTTGGCATTGCGGGAAATAATTGCGGAAGCACGCATATTTGGCATCCCCTGCCGTAAGGTTTTCCAACTGGCGAGTGTTCCGTAGATAATCGGAGCAATGTTAATCTTGGCGTTTTGAACAAAGCCCACAATCTGATACTTTTGCTTCATTCCGTTGAGTTCTAATTGATCACCAATTTTGTAGCCCTTAACTTTAAAAGCCTGATCAACAACTACTTCATGAGCTTTGCGCGCTTTTCTTCCAGCAATTAATTCCTGATCATGGTAAATGAACTGGCTTTTCTTAACGCCAATGAACTGAGCGGAAACTTGGCTTCGCTGTTTGCTTTTTACCACCACGGGCGTTTGCCCAAGTAACGCCTCGTCTTTTCCAATCTTAGCCTTTTTTAAGTCATCTTTATTTAAAACAGATTGGCTCATGCTTACATTAGCATTTTTATTTAGCACTACTTGCTTAGCATTCCATGATTCAATTGCCTGTGTGTTCTCGCTTGCTAAGCCGAGAGCAAGGGACGATAGAACAAAAATCAAGTAGCTGATTAGAAAAATCATCAAAATGATTAGGCCATAACGCAATTTTTCCCTTTTGATTTCTTTAATTGCTAAAAACACTATTTAGTCTCCTTTTTTAACAGTAACAAGCCCGCTTGCAGCTGGGCAAGGATGGCACTTTTTAAAGTAGGGTTTGCCAAAATTTCCCTAATTGCCGCATGGCTAAGCATCATTGCACTCCAGTTTTGCGCGCTGAGTTTTACTAATTTCTCGCTTGCGAATGGCTGCTTAACTAAGCTTTCGTTATACAACACATGCATTTTAACCATTTTGGCATACTTACTGCACAAAGTTTGCTCAAGAAAAGTAACAACGCTTTGATAAAACATTTGCGGATCGTACTGCTCTGAAAGCTTGATCTCAGCATGAATCTGCTTTAACGCACGCTGGTAGATGTATTGATAAGCATCAGTTAAATCAGCAAAATATTTGTAAAAAGCACCACGAGCAATGTCCGCTTCCTTCACAATTCGCGCAACCTGTGCCTTGAGAAGCGAATGATTGCTGAATTCATGAAGGAGTGCCTGCTCAATCCGCTCCTTCTTCTCTTGCGGTAAATTAATAAAAGTAGTCTTAACCATGAGCACACCTCTTTTTCGCCAAAGTGACACCGTGTCACTTTGATAACAGAATACAATTACTAAACCTAATTGTCAAGTAAATGAACTTTTGCAAAAATATGCAGCCTAATTATTGCCATAAGTAAATAAAAAAGCCGCGACTTTGCGGCTTTTAGCTGAATTATAGAACTAATACGCGATTATAATAATTAGTCCGGAAAATATTCTCACGTACTGAAATCTTGGCTAGAGCGCAGTTAGCCATTGTTTCAAAGGCATTAATATCACCATCAGTAAAGCAATGAGCGAACATCATTCTGATTAAAGTACCATGGCACACAACTAGAATCTTTTTATCCGGGTAATTTTGGTGTAAATCAGCTAAAAAATCACCACAGCGCTCGTTTAATTCAGCAAAAGTTTCGCCACTTGGTGCATATTTAACATAATTAGCAGCTGCTTTACCCCATGGGTCAATAGCATCGGGATATTTTTTACCCAATTCAGTTAAATATTGGCCATCCCATTCACCAAAATTAAACTCCATTAATCTTTTATCTAATCTGATTTCTTTTTGGCCTTTAGTAAAAATTTTTGCCGTTGTGACTGCCCTTTTCATCGGACTAGAAAAAACAAGATCAAAGCTTGAAGGATCAAAATTAGCGGCCGCCTTTTCGGCGTATACGCGTCCTTCATGATCAAGATCATGATCAAAAAGTGCTCCCTGAATTTTTCTCGTTTTGTTTAAGTCGGTCTGGCCGTGACGTACAAAAACTATTTCCATGATTAACCTCATTTCTTACGTTGTCTATGCTATCCCAATAAGTAAATTACTATCGCCGTTTGAAATCAAACTCAGTTCGAAAGACATAATTATCTGTGGTGCTTTCTTGGGCAATATATTGAAAACCAAAATCATTAAATTTCTGCAATTCCTCTGGCTTAGTTAATTGGTGTTCTGCAGCAAAACGAACCATTTCTCCTCGGGCCATCTTGGCATGAACCCCAACGGTTTTCCACTTACCCTTGACGAATTCTTGAAAGTCGATAGTAATCATTCGCCGCGTTTTTGTTACATAAGGCGCGATATTTTTAGAATATTCCTTAGAGGCCAAATTAATCAAAATATGATCCTCACCAAAAAGATTATCTGCTAGTTTTTCACCCCAATAGTGGTACAAATTTGGTTCGGTGAAACCTGTCGCCTTGTTCTTCATTTCTAAGCGGTAAGGCCAGACACCGTCAAATGGTCGCAAAACACCGTATAAGCCAGATAAGATGCGCACATTTTCTTGGACATAATCAAGCGCTTGGGCTGAAAATAAGTCAGGTGCCATATACTGATACTGAATCCCAGAATAAGAAATAATTGCTGGTGTTAAGTTGTCCGTTTTAGCTAGGTTAAGCTGCTTGATTTGCTCTTGTCCTTCTTTAGTCGTCCGCTCGCTTGACTGCCAGATTGCTTGTAACTGCGTAAAACTGCATTGCTGCAAAAAAGCCGCCAATTCTTTTGCCTGTTTAAGAAACTGAGGGTGTGAGCGAGCTGGAAATGAATCACGGTCGACTTTCATCTTCATTGCTGGTGAGATAATAATTTTCATCTTTCGTATTTACCACCTTTTGGGTTAAACTTATTTAGTAATATGTTTTGAGGAGAGAGAATTAATGAATCCTGATTTTGCAATCATCTTAAATTTTAAACTAAAAAGCACGAAAGATGTAGACGCCGATTTTTTAGTTAAAACAGCGCGCGATATCGGTGCACGGGCAGTTGCCACTAATCAGCTGCAGGATGAATTTAAACTTGCTTGTGCTAAGTACACGGTTGCACTCGTTGATGGTCGTGACGGCATTGACGCGACAAGTGACGATGTCATCGACAAACTTGTTGCTAACCGCAAAATTGGGCAAAGCTCTTTTATTAATGTCGAGGTTGCTGAAAAAAATGCAATTAGTTCTGCAACAAAAGAGGTACTCACCACGGTTAATAACTGGATGCATATTTTTGGCCACGCGTTTAATGATAGCCAGCCATGCAATCTTACCGCAGATTCGGGCTTTGTTCTCCAAAATCGTCATTTACATTATCAAAAATACGTTTTTGTCAACAAGCCTTTGCCAAAACAAGTGATTGTGTCTGGTCTAACAGTGGCGCCTAATCGCGTTGAAATGATTGAAAATCGGTGTGAACCTGCATTCACGTTCCAAGATAACGCGTTGACCATTGACTTAACAGAAATTACTAGTAGCAACTTGCCTTGGCAAATTATTCGTATTCAAGAACATCGCCCAGAAGACGATATCAAAGAAACTAAATTCTAAATGAAAAACGGCTTTATTTAAAGCCGTTTTATTTTACCTTATTTTCGTTTAGCATGCGTCTTTGATTGTGCATTGTCCTGCCCGTAATACGCATTTTTACCGTGCTTGCGGTAGTAATGCTTATCCAGCAGATATTGCGGCAAGTGGCTGTTTGCCCGCGTTAATTGCAAGGTGTGGTAATCCTCCTCAGCCACTACTTCTAAGACCTTCGCATTATAAACCGCCTTAGCAGCTGTTTCACCCCAAGTAAACGGGCCGTGTTGACTGACCAAACAGCCCGGCGTTGCTTCATAATCGAGGTGGCGCTCTTTGAAGGTGCGCACAATCGTCTTACCAGTGTTGCCTTCATAGTCTTCTTCGATTTCGGCTTTAGTCAGAGCATCAGCGGCCGGGACATCAGTATAGAAGGTATCGGCATGCGTCGTGTTTAGTGCCGGAATGTCCATTTGTGCCGCCGCAAAGGCTACCGCCCATGGTGAATGCGTGTGGACGATTCCGCCAATCTTAGGAAAATGATTATACAGATATGTATGCGTCGGTGTATCGCTTGACGGGTTGCGGCTGCCTTCTACCACTTCGCCCTTTAAATTAACCACGACCAGATCCTCGGGCGTCAGTTCTTCGTATGGCACGCCAGAAGGTTTAATAACGAATAACCCCTGCTTGCGGTCAATACCAGAAACATTGCCCCAGGTAAATGTGACTAGATCCAGCTTAGGCAGCTGCATGTTGGCCTCATAGACTTCTTGTTTTAATTGTTCGAGCATCTTTGGCTCCTCTCTTACTTAAATTGCTTCCTGCTTAATGCCCACCTGTGCAAAGAGGCGGTCAAAAAAGGCTTTGGCAGCCTTGACTTCTTCCACTGCCTGTTCATCGCCGTTATCACCAGACCACATCTCAATGGTAAAACTGCCACTGTAGTTTAACCGGACAAGCAGACGCAGCAGGCCAGCAAAATCAACGCAACCCTGGCCAAAGGGCACGTTCTTGAACTGCCCCTTGGAAGTGGTCGTTACTGGTTTACTGTCCTTTAAATGGATCGCGCAAATGGTGTCAATGTAGTTTTCTAATTCTACCGGGACATCGTTTTCAGGCCAAGCGCTTAGATTGCCCAAGTCAGGGTAAGCCTGCAGCCACGGGCTTTTAACCAAGTCATGGTAGTGACTAATCTTGGCTAGGTTATTAATAAACGGGTCATCCATGGTTTCAATCGATAGCATCACGTTCTTTTTAGCCGCCAAGTGCACACACTTCGTTAGATTTTCAACGTATAATTCGCGCGATAAGGCGCTTTTGTCCTCATAATAGACGTCATAGCCGGCCATCTGAATATTGTGAATGCCTAAATCAACGCATAAGTCGACGGCTTTGGCCAACATCTGCACAGACTTTTGCCGGACAGCAGGATCCTTTGACCCCAGTGGAAAACGGCGGTGTCCGGACAGCATCAGATTGTTGATCCGCATCCCTGTTTGCCACATTAAGTTGCGCATGCGGCTGCGTTCTTCGTAGCTCCAGTCAAGCCGGGCCAAGCGCTCATCACTTTCATCAACGGAAAATTCGTAAAAATTAAAGCCCAGTTCATGCGTGAGTTCAAAGGTCTCGCGCCAAGATAGGTTTTGTGGCAGGGCTTTTTCATAAATACCTAGTGAATTAACGGTCATTTTCTACTCCTAAATAATTTTTAGTGACCTAACAAAAAAGAGGCGCCAATGATTATTCATTGCTCCCCTTTATCAGTTAGCCCCAGATTCGCTTAATTTCGTCCTTAAACTGCTTGCTGACAGCATGAGGATCATCAGCACCAGTAATTGCCCGGCCAGCAATAAAAGTATAAACGGGAACACCTTTAAATAGTTGCAGAATCTCAGGATGAACACCGCCAGTGACGGAGACCTTGAAGCCCATTGCAATTAAATTCTTGACGTTCTCAACGTCTTGCTCAGACCACTTTTGACCAGCAAATTTGGCGTCGCGACTTTGGTGGTAAACCACTTGGTGGATGCCGTGATCAAGCCATTCTTGCATTCTGTCCTTATTATCCCAGCCCTCATAAAGCTCAACCTGAACCTCAATTTCCTTTTGGGCATTACTCATTGTAGGGACTGTTGCGGCATTAATGCAGGTCATCCAGTCTGCCCCTGCTTCACGACAAGATACACCACATTTTGTCCCGGCATCGGCACATTTAACATCGGCTAAAACAATCTTATCGGGAGCCATTGCCCGTAAGTTCTTAACGGCACTCATTCCGTCGCGGTAAATTAAAATTGTTCCCGCCTCAACGACATCGATTTGATCTTCTACTTGGCGTAAAACATTGATTGCCTGGGCCGTATCGTTACAATCCAATGCTACTTGCATCATTGGTAAATTCATTTTTTGCTCCTAATCTTTTTTAAACTTAGCTGGAATGTCTGAAGCATTAATTTTGTCTTCTACCTCTTTAGCGGAAATAACATTTTTAATACCAATTACTTCTCCACCGCGCTTTTTTACCTCATCAAACATCTTAATGAATGGGACGGAGGTAAAAACAACATCATAGTTGCGGGCAATTCCCTTTGCCTCTGAAATTGAAGTGTGATCAGCCTGTGTAATTTGGTAACCCAATTTTTCCATCGTCTTTTTTACTGTTCTGAGTAACATCAAACTTGTTCCAGAACCATTTGCACATGCAGTTAAAATCTTCATAACTAAATCTTTCCTTTCTAATTATTTTCTTTATCATTTAATTTTTGCCATTCTGGATAATCTTCGGTAATCAAGAAGTACCCTTCTGGATCTGCCCGGTATTGCAGCTGTGGTATTGCCAAAAGCATGATAATAATGAGTGCGACACCGAAGTAGCCTAAGTATTTCATGACGACAGTGAAGAATGGCCAAACTGTTGCCCAGTCGAACATGCCAAGGTAACCACCATATTTAGCCATGCCAACCCAGGTAGCAATTAATGCCGAGCCGGCAACTTGAATCAGGCCGGAAATAAACGGCATGATCATTGCACATTTATAGCCGCCGCGATTATTGGAATACAAGCCGATAGCAGCGTTGTCAAAGAACAACGGAATGAAGCCAGCAATGACTAAGGTTGGTGAATGGAAAATTAACAACAAAATAATCATCGTAAACTGACCTAATGCACCAAACATAAAACCAATGGTTTGTGCATTTTGGGAACCAAAACCTAGTGTTGCAGCAACATCGATACCAGGAACTGCCCCAGGTAGCCATCTGTCAGAAATACCGGTAAAGGATTCCGTTAGTTCATTAACGAAAGTTCTAACGCCGAGCTGTAAGATTGCAAGATAAACGGAAAATTGTAGAGCAGTCTGTAAGATGTAGAAAATGAAACTTTGCCCTTTTTGCATAAAGTGCGCTTTGATCAAATAATCAGGTCCTAAGACTACCAGAATTGCACCAATAAAAATCAACATTAAGATAGAAGTTGAAACCATGTTGTCATTAAAGATTGACATGAAACTTGGCAATTTAATATCTTCAAGCCGCTTATTCTTATTTTGGTTTTTCTTTAGCGCGTGCTTTTCAATAATCTCTGATAATTTAGCGAAGAAATATATTCCAAACATTTGCTGATGCGCAACGGCAAAACCCGCACCGTCAGTTAATTCCTGCGTAATACCAACGGTTAAATTGGAACCAACAGCCCAGTAAAGGCCAAGAATTAAACTCATAATTGCTAAAATTGAAAAGCGGTTCAGTTTTGGAAAACAGAATAAAATT
Organism: Lactobacillus sp. B4007; assembly: GCF_026535895.1. Taxonomy (NCBI): domain Bacteria; kingdom Bacillati; phylum Bacillota; class Bacilli; order Lactobacillales; family Lactobacillaceae; genus Lactobacillus; species Lactobacillus sp. B4007. The sequence continues at coordinate 161,136 of NZ_JAFNPA010000004.1, read as the reverse complement.
AACCAAAACGCTGTTGCTGCCTGTTGAACTTGGACATTACCGGTCGTAAAAACCGCCCGTAATTTAGTGTATTTAGAAAATCGCACCAATAAAATATTGATAATGTAAGCAAATAATAATAGCAGCATTGTATCCGCAAATGACCGGCCAAAACGTTGCATAATTCCCGCGTTAACCGCATTTTGACCAAAATAAGGGTCAATAATCATGGCACTGAGATGGAAACGGTCTTTTAAGCCGACTAAGATGGGACGGAAAGTATTAACTAACCCGCCTGATCCCGCAGCTAAGATGAAATACCCAACAGTTGCCTTTAAAAAGCCTGATAATACTTCGTACCACTTTTTGTGCTCTAAGATGTAACCAATCAAAACGATAAAGCCAATCATAAAGGCTGGTTGATTTAATACGTTCGTGGCGAAGTAACTCCAAATAGCTAGTAAGACATTCAAAATATTTTGCATTTTCTTTACCTGCTCTTTTCTTTACTTTCGTCATGCTTAGCCATGACTTGTTGGTAATCGGTAAGATTTTTGACGTGACACAGGTCTTCAATCATGCCATCTTCCATTAGTAAGTTAGATAAATTAGCAATATTTTTCATATGGGTAGCATTATCTTTGGCAGCTAGCATAAAGAACAACTGAGCGTCTTTTTCTGGATCATTTTGGTCGAAGGAAACCGGTTGCTCAAAAATCGTTAGACCAATACCAGTCCCTAAAACCCCAGAACTATCAGCTTGTGAATGGGGCATTGCAACTCCGGGTACAATTACAATATATGGCCCATATTGCTTGACATCTTCTATGACCTGATCAATATATTTATCGGTAACAAGGTTATTTGCCTTCATTACTTCCCCGGAGACTCTGATGGCTTCTTGCCAATTTTGGGGATGCTTTTGACTGATATTAATCAGATGATTTTCAAAAAAATAACGTAACATGATTCCTCCTACCAGATAATTAACCAAAAAGTGAATTATAATAACTCTGGGAATGGCAAATCAGGATCATTCTTAAAGGCATCATGGAATCCTCTATCATACATGTATTCAAACTTGTCCTTATCTTGTGGGAAGTTAAATTCACCACCGACTTGCCAAATATATGGCTTAAATTGATATTGTAAGCGGTATCTCTTACGATCCCAAAGAGCTAAAATATCCTTTGGGTCACTGTAAAAATTACTCCAAATGTCATAGTGCATTGGAATGATAACCTTTGTATTAAGTGCTTCAGCCATTCTTAAAACTTGGGAATCATCCAATTTATCGGTAATACCGCGTGGGTTCTCACCATATGCACATAAAGCAACGTCAATTTTATTTTCATTACCATGCTTAACAAATGTGTTGGAATAGTGTGAGTCACCTGAGTGGTAGACATTGCCGCCTGAAGTTTCAACTAAATAGTTAACGGCAACTTTAGCCATTTCGATTGGTTTAGTACCGGCAAGCTTTACGTTAGGGTCATCTTCTGTTACCAGTTCAGTCCGGTCAAATGCTTCTAAAGCCTTAATTGTTACGGAACCAACCTTAACTTCATCACCGGGCTTGACGACCGTAATTTTTTCAGCGGGAACACCCCATTCTTCCCACTCATCGGCAACGCCTTGCGGGCCAATAAATTTAGCGTTCGGGCAAAACTTGTTAACGCAAGCTGCAGTATAAATATCCAAATGGTCATGGTGTGTATGCGTCACGCAAAGTGCGTCTAAATCTCTAATTGCAAATGGATCAATGACATAAGGTTTATTACGAAGATTTGGTTGCATTGCCTCGCCACCAGTCATCCGCATCATTTGGTGACCCTTGCGCATTTTACCGTCACCATGAGTGTGTTTACCGGTACCGTTCCACATGTCAATCGCAATATTTGTTCCTTCGTGTGTCCTAAGCCAAGTACCCATACAGCCTAGCCACCAGATTGCAAATGATTTTGCAGGGACCTTTTTAGCTGCTATTTGTTCATTTAAAAAAGTGCCCCATTCTGGAAAATTATTTTCCGCAAAGACTTCTGGTGTAACTTGATTGATATTCGTTGGATTTGTCATGTTTTCCTCCTAAAATTTTTCCTTTAAGCTTGTTTTCATGGTAATTATATTTTAATCTGATAACGCTTTCAACCATATTAAATGATAAATAATGTTTTATATGGTGTTTTAGCAAAAAACATCAATATTTATTGATAATTAATTGGTTTTATGATATTTTTCATAATCAACAAGTGTTATTCAAGAAGTTATAGGTAGCTCAAAATGAAAAATTCATATCAAGTAATCAAAAATCGGCGCAAAAAAATAATTGACTTGCTCAATCATCAAAAAAACATCTCCTTAGATGAACTTTGTCAAAAACTGGGCGTATCAATCATGACTGTGCGGCGAGATTGTAGTAATTTAGCTAATCAAGGCAAAATCATTCAGGATAAAGGGACGGTTTCGCTGGTCAAACCTGAAGAAGTGCCTTTTACCGATTCTGTCAGTTACATCAAAAAACGACTCGGTGAAGAAGCAGCGGGTCACATCGAAAAACATAACTGGGTTTTCATTAATTCAAGTACAACTGCTTTCGAAGCAATTCCTTATTTATTGCAAAAAGACGTCAATATTCTGACCAACAATGGCTATGCTGGTAATCTCGATATGCGTAACAGCAACAGCAAAATTATCCTTAGTGGCGGCAACATCAGTCGCAAAATGATTATGAGCGGTGATCTAGCAGTTGATCCGTTCCTAAAAATTTACGCCGACTGGGCAATTATTGGTTGCGCCGGATTAAGTCTCGAGCATGGGATCTCAACTCCCTTCATCGAAGAAGCCAAAGTTAACCAGGCAATTATTAAGCATTCACGCAAGCTAATTGTGGTTGCAGACTACAGCAAATTTGGTCAGTTTTCGAACTTCACCATTGGTCACGCTGAAGACATTGATTTACTAATTACCGACTCTTTTACACCGAGTCAAACAATTACGGAATTCATCAAAGCTGGTGTTCAGGTAGTCCAAGTTCAGTTATAAACAAAAAAGAATCTGAGCAAAAAGTCTTCTAAACAAAAAATCCTATTAAATTTCGGTATTGCTAAACCTTGATTTAATAGGATTTCTGCTTTTAGTTAAAAGATATTTTGGTAGTAAGTCTCAGATTCTTTTTTATTTATCTCCTACTGGTTATGGGTCACCGCCATATTTTTTCCGTAGTTTCAAATCATGATGGATTGCTAAAACCATAATTAGTGTCCAAACTATGCAGAGTATGATTAATAGCCAAACATCTAGTACACGCTTGACGTAAACAGAAAAATCAGCTTTTAGTGGAAAAATAAAGTAACCAATTAACGCAGCCCATGGAACTAAAAAAGGTATACAAGATAAGAATAATTCAACCTTTTTAGGATAGAGCCTTGGCCTACTATAGATTTCTCGCTCATGTGTTTTAACGTAAAAAGCTGCAATTACTACGCCAATTATTAAAACTAATTGGCCAGCTTGAAAAATGTTTATGAATAGTTGTTGCCCGGCTTGCATTAGCTTTCACCCCACTTTGGTTTAAAAATTAGCATTTTAGCTAAATTTAATCATGCCAAACTCCCTCTGAATCTTGTGCTGCCCAATTTATATAATAATATTAACAACTAAGCATAAAGCCGTTGTTGGTTCAGATAAAATTTTATTGATTTTCTCATAGTGATCACCTCATACCAAAGTTATAAGCTTTTACATAAAAACGTATAATAAATTCAGTAATATATTTAAGGAATTTATTTAAAAATAACTCCAGCATAGTCTAATTACTAATTTCATAGTATCATGCAATCAATTTTTAATGTGTTCAAATTTTGCACATTATGTATTTGAAATAATTATAAAGGGTACATTAATATTTATTTTTAATAAAAATTACAGGTGTATAAGTAAATCTGAGTATCAAACTCATAAGTTAGAAGTGTCACATTGACTAACGCAAGGGTAATTCGCTTGATGATGGCTTAATGGAAGGTTTCTTCGGCATACTTAAACGAGAAATGCTTTATGGGTTTGAAAATCGGTTTAAGAATCTCAATGAACTGGAAGACGCGATCAGAGACTACATTGAGTATAACAATCAAAAAAGAATCAAAACCAAACTAAAAGGACTAACTCCGCTTGAATATCGGAAGTTAGTCCTCAGTTAGCAGCTAATATAAACTGTCGTAATTTTTTGGGCCCATATCAGGCTTTTATTGCTTTTTTAGATAATTTATCTTGGCCTGATAATCATCAATCAGTAAGTTAAGATTTTGTTTTCCCCTGTGACGACCATAAACGATTATTACTGATCCCAGCATGCCAATAATCAGTAAAATAACTCCTAAAGTAAATAGCCCAACTGTCTTAAAGTAGAAATAGTAGCACAGAACAAAACCAATTGCACCAGTTGCTAAGAAAGACTGCAGCCAGTACTGAAGATTTTGCAGCATTTTCTTTTGGTAGTTTACCTCGGATTGATATCCCTTGGTTATTTCTTTGATGTCCATCCCATTTGCTCCTGCTTTAGTACTTCAAGCCTGGATTGAAGACGCCAAGTACAACACCAATAAAGGCAACACCGATTAAAATAATCATTGTCCAGATGGCAGAGACATGCTTTTTAGCCATTAACCACCAGCAAAATAACGTGATAATAACCGTTAAAATTCCGGGAAAAATACCATCCAATTGCTTTTGCAAATCAAGAAAGACATGACCGGTATTATCTTTTAATTGCAATGAAGTTGTTACATTAACCCAAGTTGCCAAGACGCCTCCAACAACCATACCACCAACAATTGAAATTGCTCGGCGAACCGCCTTTCCTTGCTTACCTACAAGAAATCCTACAGCCTTATCACCAAGCTTATATCCACGGAAGTATAAAAAGCGCTGACCAAAATAAGCAATTAAATCCCAAGCAATAATATAGAAAATTGCTCCAATCGGGGATCCATTTCTAGACATCCCTAAAGCAATACCCAATAAAATTGGAATTAACGTACCATCAATTAGCGAATCACCAATGCCAGCAATTGGGCCCATCAAACCTGCCCGCATATCATTGATTGTCTCACCATCAATATTTTCACCATTTGCCCGTGCTTCTTCCAAACTAGCTGTTGTACCAATAATAATTGATCCTAACATTGGATTAGTATTGAAGAATGCAGTATATGCCTTAATATTTTCGGTCTGTGTCTTATTATCATTGGGATACAGTTCCTTAATAATTGGCAGCATAGAGCACAAATAACCGAATGTTTGCATATGTTCTTGTGAAAAACAGGTTAATGCTCCCCAAAACCACAAGTTAAAAGATTTGCTTAAGGTCTTATGACTTATTCTTTTCTTTCCTGCATCCATCGTTAAATATCCTCCTCTTCTTCATCATCAACAGTCTCATTGGTAGAAGCAAACTTTGTATTTGCAGATGATTTTCCGGAATTTTTAGCCATTTCGATTTCATACATTATTACTGCAAATAATAATGAAATGACCGTCACAGCAACAAGATTAAGGTGTAACGATGCCGCTAATGTAAAGCCTACTAAAAATGGAATAAAATCTGTAGCTTGGTTAATAATTTGACGCAATAAAATTGCTATCCCCACACATGGAAGCATGGCACCAACGGTAAACAATGTCTTCATCGGAATACCGTCCATTGGAAGCGCAGTTCTTAATGCCGTAACTGCTTGTGCACCAAAGTGCGTCATCAGTAAAGTTGGCAAAAAAGAAAATACCAAGTGAGAAACCCATGGCCAACCAAAGTCAACACTATACAAGCGATTCAATTTACCATTTTCAATATCTTTCCAGCCAAACGCTTGCCATATTAAGTTCATAAAGGCTACGGCATAGAACAATACTGACCCAACTGTTCCTACCAAAGTAGCAAGTGATTTTGCCATATTGGCGGCATCCGCACCTAGTGGATTCAATCCACGAGAAGAAATTGCCACCATTGCTAAAGGAATACCAATATATGAAATTGCTCTAACGTCAGCTGCAACTGTTCCACCGGGTGTAACAAGAGCAATATAAACCAATTGCGTGGCAACGCCACAAGCAATGCCCAGAGGAATATTGCCTAAAACAATCCCGCAGACTAGTCCACCAACTAATGGGCGGCCGATAGTATAATTACCTACTGCTTGACCAGCCATACAAGAATTTGAACAAAGACATGCAAAAATTCCAAGAATGGCGGCTTGTACCCAACTTATAGTCATTTTTTCTCCTTCTTCTAAAAATTAAAAACTAACTTTTTAAATTAACTAAACTGAAACCTAATTGGACCAACTCTAATAGCCAAATTTAGCCTTAAATTTATCCCAATAACCTAACTGTTTATCCGGAAGTAAAGCAAAATGGACTTTATACCCTTTTTGACTGATTGCTTCAAATGCATCTCCTTCTTCTTGCGTAAACGACTGATTGCTTCCCAGTTTAATAGCACCTGGACGATCATTACCTGGTCCCACAATTAGTTCTTTTTGTTCACTCGGGACAAAGTTAAGATCAACCAAAATATGTTTCATATCTTGCGGGGTTTTGGTAATCAAGAAATAGCGCGTTTGGGAACTTAAGACTTTTTCTCTAACATCATTAAAATGTTTCATGGTCCAAATAAAAGTTTTCTTACCTTGATCTTCGCCAGCAGATTTATAAGCTGACTTCAAGATTGGATTAGAAGCAGCCTGATCATTTACAGCAATAATTCCGTCGCACGGACGCTCTTTAGCCCAGCGAGTAGTGATTAAGCCATGAATAATTCGGTCATCAATCCTAATTAATGAAACTGTCATTTTTCTCTCCTAAACTCTAAATATCATCTTCGTCATCTGTTAGTTGTGAAATTTTATATTGTTTGATTGCTTTTTCTCCTTCACTTAAAGCCGCTTTTGCTAGTTCTTCTTTGCTCATGATGCCTAAAGAAACAATGGCAGTCAGGGCCATTGAAAAATTCATTCCACCTAAAACTACTGCCTTTTCTAGGTTTCCTTTTTTAGAAAATGAATCCAAAAATGTAGTCAGCGGACTGCCGCCAATAATATCTGCTAAAATCACGAATTCATCATTCTTTTTAAATTGCTGCTCCTGCAAAAAGCGGTCAACTTTTGTTTCAAAATCTGTAGCCGATTCACCATTATGAAGACACAATGCAAAGCACTGCTTAGTGGAATCTCCAGCAAACATTTCAAGCGAAGTTTTAATGCCCTCCGCAAACTTGCCATGAGAAACCAATATTAAATATTTCAATTCGTCATTCCCCTCTTTTCTTATTGCAAGTAAAAATTATCACAGATTTTGGATGCGCTACCAGTGCTAAATGTCATCAATCCGAGTGTGACATTTGTCACTATTTAAAGCGCTTTCCTGAATATTGTTGATTGAACAGGATTTTTCAGCAATAATAATTTATATGAAAAGCATCAGCTTTTTACTATTAATAAATAAACGAGATGTTGACAATGAATTTGCCGAAACCAAAAAAGCAGCATAGAAAAATCTCAAACCCTTATACACGAATTTTACTGGGCATCGAACTGTTTTTCGCTGCATTTTTTATTTTATTAGTTTACTTAGTCTTTATTGTTAATCCAGGTCAAAATAAGCAAACCAAGATTGGCTCTACCTACATGACAATGAACAATAGTTTTTACCCTGTTTTAAATGAACAAATTGCTAATTACATCGATAACCATCACGGTCGATTATATAATCGCGATCCTGCTTTAATTGTTGACAAACAGGTCCAGGAACTTAATTCATTCATCAATCAGGGTGTCAATGCAATCATTATTAATCCCGTTGATGGTAATAGTATTAAAATCCAAGAAGCCCTGCATAAAGCTAAAACTAAGGGTATTAAAGTTATTGTCGTCGACTCGCAAATGAAATCTGACCGTTATGTTGACTGTACTATATTGTCTGATAACTACCGGGCAGGACAGCTTTGTGCTGAACATTTATTAAGAAGCAGAAAAAGTGCAACTATTCTCCTTCTTGAGCATTATTCAGCTTATTCGGCTAATAACCGTATTCAAGGCTTCACTGATACTCTCAAAAAATCGCCTAATCACAGAAATTTCCACGTCGTAGGTAAAATTAATACTTATGGCCAGTCCGAGATTACTTTACCGCTAGTAGAAAAGGCCTTAAAGAATGGAGCTAAATTTAACACCATTATGGCTTTAAATGATCAGGCTGCAGTTGGAGCCCTAGCTGCAATCGATGAGGTAGGAGTAAAGCGACAGATTGATGTATACAGCGTAGACGGTTCAGAAAACATGAAAAAGCTGCTTGGAGTTAACCACAACGCGATTGCTAGTTCCGCCCAAACACCAATTAATATGGGAAAAACAGCCGTTAGAGTCGCTTATAAATTAATTGCCGGCAAAAGAGTCCCCCCAAAAATTATCCTGCCCGTTTATTTGATTACTAATAAAAACATTAATCACTACAATGTTTTGGGGTGGCAGTGATGCCAAAGTTTAAGTATTTGATTGTCTTGCGCAGAATGATGTTATGGCTAAACTTTTTTGCAATTTTGTTCAACGCAACCTTGTTTATTTATGCCACAGATTATGTTATTAAAACTGAACAGTCTTACCAGTTGCTTTCCTCTTTACACCACATTCCTGATTCTCCTCAAACTATTTTTTGGCAGAGTATTATTAGTTTTGTAGTTTTAGCTTTTGTAATGCTATTTCATCATCATACCCAAAAATTTAGCCATAATTCGCAGTTGAACAACTTAATCATACTGATCGAATTTATCTTGGCTATTATTGTTTTTGTTGCACTACGAATGACTTATAATGGTATTTTTTTACTTATTTTTGTTGACTTTATTATCAGCAACCGTAACCAGTACAATTTTCGCGATTATCTGATCTGGGTTTTAGTTGTTGGCTTTTTGCTTATCATATTGCTAGTAACAGATTATTCAATTTTGAGTCACTTCATGACATTGCCGGATATAACTACTTATTTAAGTTTTTTGCCCGGAAAAATTGGACCTTCGCTTGTTTTCTGGAAAAACTTTATCACTACTTTAAATTTAACTTTATTTATCCTAATTTTAATTTATTTCGCAATTTATCAGCTAAATCAGGAAAACGACATTCAAAACAAACTTGCCTTAGCCTCTAAGGCAAACTATGAATTAAAAAACTACGCTGCTTTTTCCGAATACATCGCCAAAGATAGAGAAAGAAAACGAATTGCTCGTGACATTCACGATTCAGTTGGACATGCTTTGACAGGAATTGCAGCAGGAATTGATGCTACTTTGGTTTTAATCGATATTGATCCTGAAGCAACTAAAAAGCAGCTAACCAAGATTCAAGTGGCAGTAAAGCAAGGTATTAAAGATGTACGCAAAGCCGTAAATCGTATTAGGCCAGGAGCACTTACCAACTATACGCTTGAAGAATCATTAAAAAAGATGTTAAAGGAATATGCTGATATTTCCCGAATCGAGATTAACTTTTCCTACCACTGGGGATCAACCGATTTTGAAAAAACGACAGAAGACGTAGTCTTCCGCATCATTGAAGAGTCAATTACCAATTCACTACGCCACGGCCATGCCAGTGAGGTAAGCATCAGCTGCACTAAAAGCGAAAGCAATATTTACCAGATGATAATTAAAGACAACGGACTGGGAGCAACAAACTTCAGGCCAGGTTACGGAATTACACAAATGAAGGAACGTGTAGCGATTATTAATGGTAAGATCAGCTTTGATGGCAAAAATGGTTTTACTACTAAGGTTGAAATTCCAATAGAAGGTGACACAGATGATTAAAATTATGATTGCAGATGATCAGCAACTGATTCGCGATTCGTTAAAAATTATTTTAAACGCTAATCCAGACTTTTACGTAACGGATACGGTTGCAAACGGTCAGGAGGTTTTAGATAGTATTAAAAAGAAGATGCCTGATATCATCTTGATGGACGTTAGAATGCCTAAGATGGACGGTACTGTCTGCACCAAGTATGTCAAGGAAAAATATCCTAACATAAAGGTAATTATTTTAACCACATTTGATGACGACGACTTTATTTTTAGTGCTTTAAAATATGGAGCTTCTGGCTACCTTTTAAAAGGTGCATCAACTCAAGATTTATATAGAGCTGTCAAAACTGTTTATAACGGTGGGGCAATGATTAATCCCGATATTGCAGAAAAAGTTTTCAAGCTATTTTCTAAGATGGCTCAGGCAAATTACGCAATTCAGGTTAATGACAAAGACACTAAAAACTTTTCTAAGCATGAGTGGCGCGTGATTCAACAAGTTGGGTTTGGACTTTCCAACAAAGAAATTGCTGCCAAGCTGTTTTTATCAGAGGGAACAGTTCGTAACTACATTTCTAAAATTTTGGATAAGTTGCAGCTGCGGGATCGCACACAGCTAGCTATTTGGGCTGTACAAACTGGAATCACTAGCGAATCAATTGGTGATGATGATGAAAGTTAAGAAAAGATTATTTATCATCATCGCGTTAATTATTGTGTTTATTATGAGTGTCGTCGTTTGGGAGCGTCATATCACTGAACAGCAAAAAACTTTAACCATCGGCCTCTATACTAGCAGCAGCTGGGACGTGCCCAATGGTCACCAATACCACGTAATCGATTTTGCAATTAAGAAGTTTAAAAAAGAACATCCAGAAATTAAAATCAAGTATGAGGGTGGAATCCAGCAGGACGATTATCGCAACTGGCTTAGTGAAAAGATCATTGAAAATAAGACTCCTGACCTAATCATTGTCCCCAACCGAGATTTTAATGCCCTGGCCAGTGAAGGCGCATTTAAAGACCTACGTCAATTGATGCAAAAGGATCGGATTCAGCCTGCTGTCTTTTACCAGAGCACCCTAAAAGCCGGACAATATAATGGCCAGCAACTTGCTCTGCCCTATGAAGCTAACCCGACTTTGATGGTAATGAACAAATCTTTGCTAAAAAAATTAAAGATTGCTACGCCGAGTGAAAATTGGACGCCAAGCCAATTTTACAGGCTTTGCCGACGCGTTGTTTATTCCACAAAAAAGCGAAAATACTATAGCGTTACCATGAATTATAATTGGCAAGATGCCCAGCTAGCATATGGGAATCAACTTTTTAGTAAAGATGACAATAACGTGCAGCTAACTACTGATACCGCCAGGAAGGCCTTTTCCTTAATTGAAAATATCACTAATGACCAGCCCTCATACAATGTCACCTCCCGTCTTTTTGATAAAGGCAGCGTAGCGTTTATGCCTTTAGGTCTAGCCCAATATCGGACTTATACTTCTTATCCATTTCACATCACACGTAACAACAACTTTGTATGGGAGTGCACAAAAATGCCCGGAATTAGTCACGCACTGGCCACACCAATGGAGACTACAATGTTTGCCATTTCCAGCAAGGCGAAAAACGCCCAAAGTGCGTGGGAATTTATGAAACTTTTATGTACGAATAAGAACATTCAACGCGAAGTAATGAAAACCAATATGGGCACTTCAGTTTTATCCAGTGTCGTTAACAGTCCTGCTGCACAAAAGATACTCGATGAAAAAGTAATCAGTTATCATAATTTAACTACCAAAAAACTGGATTTGATTATGAAAGACGGAGCAATCAGCCCAAAATTTAAGTCTTATAATAATAAGCTAGAAAGACTAGATTATAAGATTCAAAACGCTTTAAAATCCGGCGACTTAGAAACTCAATTGTTTAATATTCAGCTCCAGGTCAACCAAACTGACGAAGAATAAAAAGCAAAACAAAATCCATTTTCTATAACCTTGAGGTTAAGAAAATGGATTTTTTAATTAGCAAACTTTAAAAATTTGCTTTCTTCACAAACGCATTCTTACCAACTATGTAATACTTTTTACCATTAATCTTAATGGCAGCGCCATATGTTCTTACTGCAGATTTTTTCTGCAGTAACAGCTTTTTAATTCGTTTAGCTTTGTTATCGTAGACAAACGCATTATGCTTCAGTTTTCTTTTTGTCCCAGAAATATTGGCAGCCAAAATGCAGCGCTTATTGGTTAGAACATAATACCTTTTACCATTAATCTTCTTTATGCCATAAGTTCTGACGATTGAGCCAGCTTTAAGTTTATACGATGTCCTTTTTTCTTTAGTAGTATATATAAAAGCATCGTGCATTACAGTCCTTTTCTTAACTTTTTTGCCATTAGTATGATCTGCAGGTTGTTTTGGTTTACCCGGCTCATTTTCCACTTTTCCAGAATCAACATTTGAAGTAGTATCGTCATTACTTGTGCTGCCCGTATTTTGCGTATTATTACCTGTTAAACTGCCACCTGTGTTATCGGTATTTCCCGACTGTTGCTCGAAACCCACTAGTTTCGTGCCTACTTGACCATAAGCAATGTCAAACTGGTTGACTTTGTTTTCATCTTGGGCTTCCACCTTGACGTCTTGCACATTATTGACGCAAAAACGGGCTAATGTCGCAGTTTGACCGTTGGAAAAGAACAATTCAATGACATTTTTATCCGTGAAGGCAGTTATTGAAAAGTCGTTAATGCCTTTCAGGCCAGAATCATTAATATAACCCAAGCCGCTGGCCAGACCATTCTTATAGTAATCAGCCGCATCACCGGATAGCTCGCTGCTTTGTCCCGCAATACGATATTTTCCGGTTGCCGGATCAAAAATAATAAAGTTGCTGTCTTTACCTTGAGTGAAAGATATTTTAACCGCACCCTGATAATTTTCACTATTTTTAGTAGAAAAATGCAGATTAAATTTGCTGTTAACAGGCTGTTGGGTTAAATTAAGCAGTTCATAATAATTGTTTTTAGAAGCAGGCTGATTTCCAACAGTGCCAGTTACCTTTTTGTCCGGATCTTTTTCAAGATTCTCAGTAACTGGCGAGCTGGAGATAGTTAAATCATTGTTTAAAGTGATTTTTCTAGCTAACGTATAAGTTCCAAGCCGGGTGGAATTTGGTGAAAAACCACTTTGATTTGCCTTAATGCCAGAATTTGTATAGTTCCAGTTTCCTACCCAACCCATTGTAATGAGTGAATCATCGGCTTGAGTCAAGTCATCGCTGCCAGTGAAGTTTGCACCGTAATAATCCGTCCCTTGGTCCATTCTTTTAGCATTAGTTTCTGGTACAAACAGACCCTGATCATTTAAGTGACCGACAATATAATAGGTGCCGGTAGTCTGCCCAGCCTGTGGTGCCTTAGCACCAAAGAATAAAACCTGTTTAGTGCTGCCATTGGTCATCTTCATACTTCTGACAGCTGGACATTCAACGGGTGCTTTAAACGATAGCCCTTTAAAAAAGAGATCACTAGATAATTTGCTGTTAGCCTGATTAGTATTAGCGTTGGACCAGACAAGTCCATCTTCAGACTTATATACCCCGATCTTATCGCCTTCAGCAGCGTACATAATCAACTTACCCTTCCAGTAAAAGACAGAAGGATCACGTTCATCTGAACGATTAATCGATGTCCATGGCCAATAATGGTCCAGAATAATTTTCTTGTCATTTAACGGGTGGCTAAAAGTTTTCCCATTATCATCCGACCAAGCAGCCCATATATTTTGTTGATTGTCTTTATTGCTCAAGCCAGAAAAATATGCGACTTTAGCCCCCTTAGGTACACCAGAAATATTACCTTGATTAGTAATGATACTTCCAGTCCAAGCACTGCTCCAAGCATCACCAATGTCACCTTTTAAATCAGCAATTGCAATATTAGGCTTGCTAAAATGGATAAAGTCCCTAGTGGTTACGCGCTCCCAATTCTGCTTGGCACCCGTATCACCATTGACTACTTTTTCTGTATGAAGATAATAGATATTCCATTCTTTATTTTCGCTATCAAAAACAATAGTCTGTAAATCATTTGACCAGCCCTCTTGCGTATCCAGATGAAAAGAACTTGTCCGTTCGGAGGAAGTATCACTTGGCTTCAAAAATGTATACCCATTATCACTATATCCATTTGAAACATACTTGCCATCAAGCAAAGGGTCGTTTTCATCAGCCGTAGAAGTTGCTTGAGTGTTTTTCACCTGTTCCAATAAAGTACTTGGGATATTTGTGGTACTTGCAAAAACTTTAACTGCTTTCATATTTACGAGACCAACACTCAAAATGGCTGTTACCGCAATCGAAGTAGCTAACCGGAGCTTATTAATTATCATTATTGTGCCTCCAAAAATTCTATTAGTATTTTTTAAAAGCGCTTTCTAAGTCATGACAACTTCATTATATATGTTACTCAGTAGGTATAGTAGATGATAAATGTCACTTTCTTATGGACTTGTGATTTTGTACAGTCGACTTCAAAAAGCACCGTTACAAGCTCCTTATTATAAAAAAGTGTGCCCAACAGGTTAATTGCTAAGCACATTTTGACATCATTTTTACGTTAAATATTTAATTACTTGGTCAATATCTTGTTCTTTTTTACTTTGCGATATTTCGTTATTTTTTAATATTTCAATCGCATGCTGAACCATGGAATATACTTGCTTATCATCATTGCTGTCAAGGATAAGATAACTGATTTTAAAATACGATTCTAAGTTTGATGTGTTCTCTTCATCAAGCGATTTTTTAATTAAATACCTAAATATTGCTTTCAGGTTACGTGTTCTTTTGCGTTTTTCCTGCTTTTTATCATAAACCGGTAAAAACAAAGCAACACATACTGCTGCGATCTCTGCAAATGCAGTAACCCACTCTGACAATGGTCCAATATTCATAATAGCACCCCACAAATTTAACCTAGTTACATGAAACAAAACGCCTGGGCAACAAGACGTTTTTGATAATTATAAGACTATAATTACTATTTCACCATTTTTCTATAACTAATAATCTGTCTAGAAAAAATGTGAATTATCGCCACAATTATCTCTATATATGAACTGTTTATTTAGAATCAAAATAAAGGAGATAAAAATGAATAATAAAAAACGGTTTTATAAGAGATGGTGGTTTTGGCTAATTACTATTGTGGTAATCTTCATTACAAATGGTATTAGAAATGGTTCTGAAGCTGAAACTAATAATAACAGTGAACCAAAATCAGCAAAAGTTGAAACGAATACTGCCTCTAAAAATTCAAAGGAAAAGAAAAGCAGCAGTGTAAAAAAACTTGCAGCTAAGAAAAAAGCAGCTGTCGAGGAAACTGCTCAAAGAAAAGCAAGACAAAAAAGCTCAGCTGCAAAAAGACGAAAAAGGGCTCAAAAAGAAGCTAAAATAAGACATAATAGGCAGTTAAAGCTGCAAAGAAAAAGACAGCAGAAACAACTAAAACAGCAACAACAAAAGCAATCTGCTGAAAACAAGCGTAACAATCAAACTGTCTATGTAGCACCAAATTCCGGCAGAAGGTATCACTTTGATCCAGACTGCAGAGGCTTAAGACCTGCAAACGGAAATATTACTAGTATGAAGTTAAGGCAGGCTATTCGTCAAGGCTATACACTATGCAAATGGGAATATTAAAAAAAGAGGTTAATGACAATGATAAAAGTAGGTCTAAGAAAGCCAAGTCTCAAAAAATCTATTGCTGCAAGAACCAAGGGTAGAGCTACGAGAGCTCTAAAAAAAGCAATCATTCCTAATTACGGGAAACGCGGTATGGGTTGGGCACATCCGAAGCAAAAAGTGTACAATGCCCTTTACAGCCGAACTACCATTGATTCACGAAAATTATTTACTGAAGCCAACAGTCAAAAAATAAAAACAAAAAGTGCGACAAATAGGCAAGCAAACTCTGCTAAGTTTTTTAACGAAAAAAATACCGTTCAAGAAAGCCGCATTAACAGTAATAATGATCATCAAAAAAAAGCGTCAAAAATCAGATATTTTAAGGTCAAAAAACAAAAAGACTGGAAAATTAACCGGATACTTTATTATATAAAAATTATCCGCTCTTGCTTTCTGTGGTTTGGAGTGGCTGTATCAGTTATCGGGTACCTTGAAATAGGTCTATTACCACTCTTGATTTGGCTTGTACTTAAATTACCTACTTTGCCATTTGGAGAACCGATTGCACTTTCAAAGCTTAAAAAAGCTCAAGAAACGCAAAAATTCAATGAGAAATAAACATCAAAGCAAAGCTTAGTATTTTAATACTGCTATAAACTTAAAACTAAAATAAAAGCAAGTCAGCCTAATTGGTAAACTTGCTTTTTTGTAACTCTAATTGAATAGTTTATCCTCTCAGTTCACTTTGTTTAAGCTAAACTATCGTAAACATTTAATTATGGTACATACTTTTTCATAATGCTAACTTTTGTTAACAGCATTTTACACTATATAAAAGTACAATTATGTGCGCGGTTTTTACATTTACCAACCTTCTTTTATCATCTACTATTGATTATGGAAAACGCTTTTATAGTGGAAAAATAGAACTTTAAAAATGGAGGTTTTCAATGATCAATAACTCAAATTTATGTCTTAATCGGAAGTCTGCTCCCGGTCTTCCAATTACGGATTTTATTAAACTAGCACATGATTTAGGAATTAAGCACGTAGAATTGCGCAATGACCTGGGTAGTGAGCCAGATAATAAGAACATTTTGGACGGAATGAGCATTTCTGAGTTCAACGACTTGTTAAAACAGTATGACGTTCAGGTTGAAGATATCAACTCACTAGGCAGTACTGATCTATTGTCGCAAAAAGAGGATAATCTTAAAGACTTAAATGAAATGATTACAATTGCTAAGGGCATTGGTGCAAAAAAAATACTTTTTTGTCCAGTTATGGATAAGCATGATTATCGCAGCAATAATGAAAAATTTACCGAAGGCGTCAAGACAGTCAAGGTTTTTGCAAAGCAACTTGAAGAAGAAGGAATGTCTGGACTTTTTGAAACCTTAGGCTTCCCAGAAAGCTCTGTAAGAACACCTTTTAGAGCCATTGACATTATTAAAGAAGCAGGAGCCGATAACTTTAAAGTAGTTGCAGATTTATTTCATTGGTTTATGGGTGGCGTTACACGAAAGGACTTAGACGAAAAATTGGATGTTAGTCAAGTAGGACTAATCCACATGAGTACGGTTGAAGTTAAAAGACCAAAATCAAAACTGACAGATCAAGATCGGGTACTTTTAGGTGATCCAAATCACGATAATATTAGTGCTTACGATACTATTAAGTGGTTTGCAAACAGCCAGTTTGACGGTTTATTTTCCTTTGAACCATTTTCCAATGAATTACGTAAATGGAATTACGAAAAAGCTAAAGCAAATCTTACAACCAGTATTGAACTGCTGAAAAAAATATAGGAGGAAACAACTATGCTAGAATTAAATGATTTTTGTGTTAATCGTTGTTGTGCCGGCGGTCTCTCATTACCCGAATTTGTTAAATTAGCAAATGATGTGGGTGTTCACAATATTGAACTTCGCACTGATATTCATCAAGGCAGTAATTTTTTAGATGATTTAACTACTGATGAATTTAACAACTTGCAGCGCAACTATGATGTACATGTCGCCAATATTTCTGCCGAATTTAACTTAGATGATCAAAGTAATTGGAACCAAAAACTGCAAGAAGTCACTAAATTAACGGAAATTGCGCAGAAAATTGGTGCGCAGAACATCCTTTTTACTCCTATTCGAAACACCGATGATATTCGAACTGACGAGCAAAAATTTGCCGATTTAGTTCACAATATTCGTATTTATTCTGATATTCTCGGTGCAGTGGGTGTAAACGGACTTGTTGAGCCACTTGGCTTTGGTGACTCATCACTCCGCTTTCCGTGGGTTGCACAAAGAATTCTTCAAGAAGCCGATGCTAAAAACTTCAAGTTAATTGCCGATACTTTCCATTACTATAAGGCAGGTGTTACTAAAGATGACTTTACAAAAAAAGTTGATGTCAGCCGGGTTGGTTTAATCCACCTCAGTTCAATCACGACTAACAAGAACCCTGAAGAGGCAGACGACGCTGACCGCTACTTTATTTCTGATAATAAAGATGATGTAATGAAATCAGTAGAGCAAGCAAATTGGTTTAAAGAAAGCAACTATTTTGGTCTTTATTCTTTTGAACCATGTGCTCCTGAAATTAATGACTGGAGTTATGATAAATGCAAGAAAGAAATCTCAAGTAGCATAGAAAAGATTATTGCGGGATAAAGAATAAAAAATAATCTGTTAATGACTTATTAGAAGGATAAGTTGTTAACAGGTTTTTATATTAAGAAGTTTTTAAACCTAGCTACAATATTTAAAGAATTCAATAAAAAAGCGTATCAGGCTAATAACCAGTCTGATACGTTTTGCGATTAGAAAGTTAAGCAAAAACTTTGAAAGGGTTTGATTTTGATAAGTCTACTGTTTTTTTTATTAAACTTTATTTTTGATAAACGAATTGGATTACGAAGTAAGTATTTGATTCAAATTAGTTAGCATTAATTAAATTAATACTGTGAATAATTTCTTTTTTAGCCTTTTTGGCATCCCATTTGTATAGTTCAGGTGAAAAAGGCTCAAATGAATATAGTCCGTCATAAGAACTATTTTCGAACATTTTTGCATGAACATCAGCACGCATTATGTCATTTTCATCTAGCATGATTCTGTCAGCATCATCTAAGTTTTCACGTTTCTTATGGTTGATGACCGAACTTAGGTGAACCAAACCAACCATTTGTGGATCAATTTTTGTGTCGAAATCTTTTTGAGTAACATTAGCTAAATAGTAATGGAAGTTGTCGGCTACTAGTGTAAAGTTATCTACACCAGCGTCTTTGATAACATCCTGAGCTTGCCAAGGGGTTCTAAGGGAAGAATCCATAAAACCCAAGGGCTCAAGCAAGCCGCTCATGTCATTTTCCTTTAGCAAGTTTGAGTATGCTTTCATGTTGTTAACTGCGCCTTGATATTTTTCTTCACTAGTTCTTGAATCATTTTCATCCCTAACAGGACAAAATAAAATGTTCTTAACTTTTAAAACGCGACCAATACGAATCATTTCTTCCAAACTAGTGATATTTTCATCTAATTTTGTTACTAAATCCATGTTGCCTTGAGCATTGATATCAACGACCTGAATGCCCTTTTCATCAAGCAGGTCCTTGATCTCCTCTGGCTGGTAATCATCTAAAATTGTGGAGTTATCAACTTTACCTGTAATATCATTACGTAATTCAATATACTTGATCCCCAAATCAGCAACCATGCGAATAAAATCTTTTAAATCTAATCCTGGTGCTGCTTTTCTATTAATACAAAAGTCATCGTAAGAAAGCATAACTGTCTCCTTTTTAGTTTATATGAAGTCCTTCTTTAATAGACTTTAATGTTTTTTCATTTGACCATTCAATACGGTCAGGCCACATAAATACGTTGTTCGTAACAATACCATCAAAGTTAATTTCACGAAGAGTAGCATAGAATGTATCCATATCTACTTCACCTTCACCTGGATTGAGGTGTTGGTGAATTGTAACGGGGGCACCAGGAGGATTAATTGTGTATCGTAATCCATATGATCCAGCAAAATTAAATGTATCTGCGATTAATATGTGGCTCAAAATATCTTTTGAATCCAAAATTTCTTGACGCACATCACCCTTACCAGCATCTGAATAGAAAGCGTGTGCTGAACACAATACTTGTCCTACATTATCTGAATTTAATGAACGAATAAGTTGAGCTGCAGCATAGCTTGATTCGACAAAGTCATTTGGATGAGCCTGAATCTCAAGACGAATTCCTTCTTTTTCAAAAATTGGAAGCAATTCTTCCATCGATTTATACCATTGACCTTCAGAGGTTACAGAATTATATTTATCGCCAGAAAACTCAGTATTAATTATATCGACTCCTAATTCTGATGCTAGCCAAATAGTTCTCTTCATATTGCGAACTGCTGCCTGGCGTTCCTGTTCGTTTGGCGATGACCATTGCTGGACAGGTACCAACGATGAAATTTGTACTCCTGCATCCATACACCATTTGCGAACATCGGCAATCATGGCCGAATTTGCCTTCGGATATTGGTAAAACCAGAAAAAGTCTTGTCTTGGAGCTAATTCCAGGTACTTGTAACCCAACTGAGCTACTTTGTCAATTGTCTCATGAAGAGGTGTGTTATCACGAAACATCGAAGCATCATATGCTAATTTCATTAAAAGACCTCTTTTTTCTTCTTATCTTATTACTTGTTTTCATAAAGAGCTGGTCTCTCTGGTAAAATAACTGGCTCTTTAACAAAGCCGTTATCGCGTGACTTCTCTAAAGCATCAGCTGCGACGCAAGCCATTAAACCATCCCAAGTTGTAGGTGCAGTTGGGTTAAGATGATCGGCTAAAACTCCATTTACCCAATCCTGAATTTCAGAGTCAAAGGCCTGACGGAAGCGAAAGCTGTCATTTTGTGGAATTGAAGTCTGGAATCTTTCTTGTGTCTTGACTGATGTGAATGTTGGACTAGTCAAAGCAATATTACCTTCTTCACAAACGACTTCACAGTTTATGTCATAGCTGTTATGGTTATTAACAAAAACTTCGAGGTCAGCATGTACGCCGCTCTTAGTGTCGAAAGTCATAATTTGTGGGTCTTTCAAACCTTTGTGGGTATACTTGGTCTGTGCGCCTGGAATAAAGCAAGAAACTTTGTCATAGTCACTTCCTACCAACCAGTGCATGATGTCGCATTCGTGAATAGCTGTTTCAACAATTGCATCATTGTCATAATAGTCTGAAACTGTAGTTTCGTTTCTATGAGTCATGTGAAGAACCAATGGTTTGCCATACGTTCCTTCATCGATTGCCTTCTTGATTTGACGGTAGCCATTATCATAGCGACGCATAAAGCCTACTTGCACCATTCGCTTACCGATTTTGGTTTCAGCTTCAACAACACGCTTACAGTCCTCAGCGGAAGTTGAAAGTGGCTTTTCACTAAAGACGTATTTACCTACTTCAAGAGATTTAAGAACAAATGGTACATGAGTATCGTGTGGACGAGTAACAACCATGACTGCATCAATATCAGGTGATTCAATCAATTCATCGCCCGTTTTGAATTGCCTGCAGTTAAACTTTTTTGCCAGTTTTGCTGCACGTTCCTGTTTGATGTCAGCTACACCTGCTAGTGTTGCGCCGTTAATACTATTTGCAACACGTTCGACATGGTCGGTTCCCTTGTAACCACAACCAATAATACCTATTCTAAGTGTCATAATTTGCCTCCTAAGACTTAAGTTATTTTTGGGTAAGCGCTTTCGCTTACTTGATACAAAATTCATTATAGAGCTTTATAAACTTCTCACAATGTAAATAAATATTTATAAAATGTAAAAACTAACTAAATATTTTCGGCTTTTTATCCCCAAAAAGCAGTACTATGAATCCACCTATTAATGAAGCAATCCCTAATACATAAAATGCTGTAATCATTGAATATTTAGCACGCAATTGGCCTGCTAGAATTGGAAATAATGTCATCCCTAACGCATAAATAGATTGAAAAAAACCAGTTGCAGTTGACAATGCGGCTTGTGGTACTTCAGAAATCGCCACAGCATTTAGAATTGCGAACAGCGTCCCTGTACCAATTCCTGGTATGAGCTGTAAAAAGTAGATTAAATAAATATTCTTTGTGATTGGTACCAAAAAGCAGTAAATTGCTAACAGAATATAGCTAACCATCAAGATGCCTTTTTTGGAAAATCGGGAAAGAAGCCTTGAAGAGGTTATTTGGGCAAATATAACTGCTGCCATCATGAAGATAATTGAAGAAAGACCCTCAGAATATTCTGGTGCATGAATTTCTTTAATAACTTGAGTGGTAAAAGACATTGTGGTTGACATCTGGACACCCTGCTGAATAAATGCAAGAAGCCCGCATATCAGTAAAGTCTTGTTTTTTACAACTCGAAAAAAATTAGACCACAGATTTTGACCAGAGTTAGTTGAAAAGGCAACATCTGGTAGCGTTATGGATAATGCAAAAGCTAGTATTCCAGCTATAATGCTAAATAAACATAAACCTGAAATCGAAAATTGCCCATAAAAAATACCGGAAATTATAAATCCTAAAAGCATTCCTATATTATTAAACATTACTAGAATTGCCATATTTTCTACTTTACTATTTTTAGTGTTAATTTTTAAAAAAAAGAGCATAAAGGACAGCCAAGTTGAGCTAGCAATTCCTGAAATAATATTACCAATTAAAAATCCTATTCCATTTGGAAAAACTAACCTTATCAAAGAAGCAAATCCGGAAAGAGATGTTCCAAAAATGATAAGTAATTTGTGATTCAAATACCAATCTGCTAGCATGCCTATTGGTATTCTAAGCAACAACTGTGATAAACCGTAGGCTCCTACAACAAGACCAATAAGGTTTGAAGCTACATTGATAGCTGTCAAAAAGGGAGTTTGGTAGGGAATATAAACATATTGCGCAAACCAAAATAAAACGATAATAGTGATAAATTTAATTGTTAGTCTTTGTTTTTTCATGAACATATCCCAATTATATCTTGAATTTTTTTTCGAGATTAGCAATACTTTCAGTCCCAACAAGACGCGAAAAACGTGCTGCATCATTACAAGTTTTCTGCTTTTTTGAAACAGTTGTACACTTAAGCTCTTGTCTAAGCGTCTCCTGCTCTTTTTCTACACTTGCATATAACGTGCTATCATCGAATGTTACTATGGAAACGCCTAATTTAAGCAACCCATTCATGCTGATAGGTTCTTTCAGTGAGCAGGCATTTATTAGCAATGGTGTATCTGGAATTTCTCTGATAATTTTGCTAACTTCCATAATACTTGCAATATTATCAATGGACAGCATATCAGCGCCTGCCTTAACGTAATTGCTGCATTTATTAATTGTCTCATTAATATTACAAATCTCACGAGAAGATGTATGAGCCATAATTGTAAAATCATTATTTTTTCTGGCTGCAACTGCAGCGTAAATTCTGTTTACCATTTCGGGTATTGGCACAATCATAGTTTTCGCCATCATGCCGCATGCTTTAGGCCAGACTCCGTCATCAATGTAAATTCCTGCTGCACCAATGGCTTCGTAGCTACGCGTAGTTCTCGCAATATTTTCCCTAAAACCATGACCGGTACCTACATCACATAAAACAGGAATATCAACGCTATCAATTATCTCTTTTGCCTGATTAAATAATGCATAAAAATCAGCAAACCCCATGTTGGGCTGACCATAAGCAGAATTAACTGCAAAGCCAGTCAAATTAATGGCCCTTGCACCCGCTTTTTCACATACTTTGGCTGATAGTCCATTGCCGGCAATTGGTAATTTAAGGATTTTATCACCTTCGTGAACTAAATCGTTAAAAGCCGCACACATTATTTGTGCTTTGTTTTTCATTGTTATTCCCCCCTAAATTAAAAACTCAATATTTCATTATCCGCTTTTTCAATCTGATCAATTGTCTGCCTGACCGGCAGAATAAATGAAGGTTTTAATTCACGGGCCTCAGTAAAAGATATTGCTCGATCGTCCAGCGCTATTCCTAAGTGATTAAAAAATGCTGTTTGCTTAAGTTTAAGCAAGTCACTTTTATTAGAGCGTGAAACAATAATCTGTGTAATTCCTAATTGCAACAATGCCTGAATACGATTTAATAATTCGCTATAGCCATACTCATTAATTCCCTCCAGTTTAGGAACAACTTGCAGATTATAATCTTCAGCACCATATATGGCTGCTTTGACAGTATTAATGAAAATTTTTTTAGCAATTGAGCCTGAAATCTTTACCGATGTTGAAGGCCAAATTTGGTCGTTTATTACCAAGTACTTCGCGCCAGCATTGCCCAGCTCCTCTACTGTCATTCGCGCACTTAATTCATTGCCAAAACCAGTCTGACCATCAGCAATTAATACCGCATCTGTTTCAATACTCAAAGTAGTAAAGTATTGTAAATATTCACGCCTAGTAATCAGACCTTCATTATCCTTACCTAAAGTCATTAAGGATAAGAGCCTGCCACTGACAAAAACTGGTGTGCTTTTCTTACAGTTTCTTGTTAACCTTGCAGAAACAGATACAGGGATTATTCCTTTCAACATAGCAATCTCCTTATTTTTGCTTTTTACCAAAAAACTCGTAGAACTAATCAGCTGAATGTTTGCATTAATCATTCTGAAAAAGTTAACTACGAGTTTTAGCAAATATTTTAGTATGTCATCGAATGTGTTTTACACATCGCATATTTGTTGTCAATAAAATTTTATTTACTATGGAATTCCTTTGCCGAATCTAAAGCGTTTTTAACAGCCTCCCTCATAGCTCGACTCGAAGAAGAAGCTCCTGAAACAACATCAACATCATAAGTGTTTTTCTCTACCATGATTTTTGGCAAGGTCTTAATCGCACGCTTACCATAGTCTTCACTTTCGCTTTCCTGTAAAACTTCAACATTTTTCAGGTTTAAGTCATCATCTACAGTGATTCGGACAACGATATCATTGCCCATACCAGCAGAACTTACGCCAAGAAATTGGTTTTTGTCCAGCTTAACGGTATATTTTTTCTTCAAATCGGTAGATAAGTCAGTGTCTTCTTTTACAGATGCACCTGAGGTGACATCACTGTTGTCGTCAAACACATTATTTCTGTCGGGCTTTACCTTGGCAGCATTTTCACCTGCAACCTTACCAAATATCAGACAGTCAGCAAGGTTTTCACCACCTTGATAAATCCTAACAATGTTGCTTCCAAGTTCACCTGCACCATAAAAATGAGGAATCGCATTGTTAAATGGATCCATGATCTCAGCCTTGCCGTTTCTCTTTGGACCACCATGCGTTTGCGCAATTGATTGAACCATAGGCAAAGCATATACAGTATGCGTTGCGTCAAATCTCTCCATGGTATCAGCTGCACGGTGGTAATCTAGATCGTTACCGGATTCAGCGTAAGAATTAAACATATCAATTGTTGAAATTAGCGTTTCTGTTTCAACACCGATTTTGGCTGCCAGTTTCTCAACGCTGTCAGTACTTATCAAGAAATTCTTTAGTGCTCGTTGATATGGTACGTGATCTATTTTAGCCAGTCTTTCGTATTGCTTTTGATCAAAAACAACGTACGGCTTAATTGGAGCCTGCGGCGTCCGCCATTGACCATGATTGTAGAACCAGCCCTCTATACTAAATATATCTTCACGACAATATCTAGTACCATCATCACCAACTAAGAAAATGCTACCTGTGTACATTTCTTTAGCATCAATATCGGCTGGCTGGAAAATACTGCGCTCACCTTCATGCACTGGTAATGTTAAATCACCAACGATGCCAGCTGAGTTATAAGTAGTCATATGCCATAATCTAGCACCAGCTTCAATTGCAAGGTCAATACCATCACCAGTGTTGTAAAGAGTTCCCACTGGAGCTAAATGGTGCTCACCGATAAAATCTTGAATTTTAATTTTACTATTCGAGAAGCCACCAGTTGAAAGAACAACACCATTTCGTGCTCCAATATTTCTCACTTTGCCCTTTCTCTTGATTTGAACACCAACGACGGTTTTATCAGGGGTTTGAATAATATGAACGGCTGGCGATTCAAACCAAACGTCAATATTATCCATCCTGTCAATAACCCTCTCTCTAAGCACAGTCCATAGTGCAGAGTCAAACATTCCATTATGAACAGTCATTAATTCGGAAGCTGAAGAATTAGTGAATTCTGGGTGAGTTGCGGTCGTTTGATTATCAGCAGTATGACTTAACGGGTTATCATTCGGATGTTCACCAAATACAAACGGCTCTACCTCTAAGTATTTAGAGAAGTAATCTTTCATTTTTGACAAGCCCTTGATTACAGTATCTTCCACGTCTTTATCAATGTGGAAGCCTTGCGCAAGCTGCTTATAATATGTTCTGAACTTTTCTGGATCTGGGGTATAACCAACATTTTGGCCCGAGTATCTGGTATTACCACCCTCATGGCCTTCCGGAGCTTTTTCTGCTACCAAAACTTTTGCACCGTTATCTGCAGCAAATCTGGCTGCACTAGCACCAGCACCACCAAAGCCTAACACTACTACATCGTAGACTTTATCCCAATTTATGGACTTATCAATTATCATATTTATTAAAAACCTCTCTTTTTTTAAGGCAAATTAGGCGTAAATTAATTTAAAAAATTTAATTAAACAAGCATGTTATATTAATCTAAAAACTAGTGAATTTATCATTATTATGAATTTTTAAAAGAACTACTCAAATAATTAGATGTTTACAGTTCGGGTAAATTTGCATTCTTGATATTAACTAGTAAACGTTATAAGTGATAAAAATACTTGTTAACTTATGATTGCTTATTTTTACTTTCTATATGGTGCAAACAGTTCATCTTCCATATACTTATGTGCCTTTAATGCCATTTCAAATGGATTATGCTTCTTAGGATCCTGTTCTGCCTCAACCATAATCCAACCTGTATAGTGATGATCAGCTAGTGCCTTAAATATTGGCCTAAAGTCAATATCACCGTCACCTGGTACAGTGAACATGTCATTCATAAATGCATCTTGGAACGACAATCCTCTTGCCTTTGAATCATCTTCTTTAGCTTTACGAACATCCTTGAAGTGTACATGGACAACACGGTCAATAAATGCGTTAAGCATCGGCATTACTTCACCTTCTGAAACAAAAGCATGACCTGTATCAAATACCAGACCAACCTTGTCCGGATCAGTATTGTCCATAAGTCTTTCAGTTTCTTCAAAAGTTTGAATGCCGGTACCCATGTGGTGATGATATGCTATTTTTACGCCATATTTCTTACCAATTTCACCATATTTATTCAGGCCTTCACAGACTTCATCCCATTCCTTATCCGTAAAGTAAGGTTTATCCGTAAAAATATTTTTACTTGTTTGCTGAATTGAATAAGTTTGCTCTGAAACTGTAGTAATGTGAGCTCCTAGAGCCTGTAGTTTCTTGCAGTGCTCTTCAAAGTCAGCCGTTGCTTTTTCAATACCGTCTCTAATAATGAAACTGCTGAACCATTGACCAGCAATTTCAATGTGACGCAATTTTCGTTCGTAATTTATTTCATCTGTGCTTGGGAAAAAGCCACCCATTTCTACACCCTTAAAGCCAGCTAATGCGGCATCGCTTAAGAGTTGAGGAAAAGTGTTTTCAGCACCAATTGATGGAATATCATCATTGCGCCAACCAATAGGACAAATACCTAATTTAATATTTTTATCAATTTTATATTCGGCCATAATATTTCTCCTTACTAAATAAATTATTTAGTTGCTTATTTTTGTTTTTCATATCTTTCACGGAAGAATTTTTCAATACTGTCTAATGAAGCACCCTTTGTCTCTGGAATCCTAACTTTGACAAACCAAGCGCCGATAAGACAGAATATCGCAAAAATATAGAATGATGATATCCCTAAAATAGAGAGAATAACTGGAAAAACTAATCCAACTATAAAATTAGCCATCCATAAAACAAAAATCGTGATACCAGTTCCTAATCCACGGTAGCGGACTGGGAAGATCTCCGAATTGAGCAACCACGTAACGGGCCCCAGGGTCCCCTGATCAATCACAATATAAATGAGTAAAATAATCAAAACTGCAAATGGAGCCCATGAAGTATGAAGGGCAAAACTGCCAATTAGCGCAATTGCAACTAAAGCAACTGCACAAAAAACATATCCGATTAGCAGCAATGGCTTTCTGCCAAGTCTATCAACCGTATACATTCCAACAATGGCGCCAATTACTGAAAATACTCCATTTGCAATATTCATATATAATGATGTATTGCTACCAAAACCAGCAGAAGTTAAAATTTTGGTACCGTAATACATGACACTGTTAATTCCAGCAAATTGTTGGAAAACGCCTAATAAAGAACCTGTAATAACAATTTGCAAAATCCAGGGTTTTTTAAAATCTTTAAACGAAGCTTTTTCTGCATTTTCTTGTTTTAATTTTGCCGCGTTTTCTTTTAAGTCGTTAATCTCAGCTTCTGCTTGTGCCTTACTCCTAACCCGACAAAGAGCTTCCAGAGCTTGGCCAAACATTCCTTTGTTTGCATACCATTGAGGACTTTCTGGAACCAGGTACATGCCAAACCACAATAAAACACCTGGAATAGCCGTAATACCCAGCATTATTCTCCACACAGCAGCATCATGAAGACCAATCGTATTGCCCAAAACGGCATTAATGAGAAAAGCTAGTCCTTGTCCACCGACAATCAGCAACTGGTTCATGCTTACAAACTTACCGCGTTCTTCAGCTGGTGAAATTTCTGCTAAATAAACGGGTACCATTGCAGAAGTTGCACCAACTGCTAGACCCATAATTACTCTAAAAATAATCAGAATCATTGTATTAGGTGCAAAACCACACCCCAAAGCGGTAATTGTGAATAACACTCCTAACCAAATCATCAGCCTTTTACGACCAATTCGATCGCTTAACGGACTGCCAAAGACGGCACCAAAAGCGGCACCAAAAGTCAGCCCACTTGAAACAACGCCTTGCTCAAAAGCTGACAAGTTTAACTGACTTGGTTTTGCCATGAAATCTAAGGACCCATTTACTACCCCAGTATCAAAACCGAAGCAAAGAGCTCCCATACATGCAATCCATGCAACCAAAACTAAATAACCATGATGGTTATTTTCATAACTATCTTCTTGCATTTTGCAATCTCCAAATTTTTCTAACCTAATGCTATTATTTATAAAAGCATAGGATTAAACTTAACCACACCTATTTTTTTAACGAGCAAAAAAATAAATACCTATGTAACATAGATCTTTAAATCTATTTTTTCGTGATTGCAATCACTAAAAATCATTTTATTTAGAGTCAACCTTTTTGCAAGCGCTTATATTTTTTTGGAAGATTCGTCACAAATTTATCTTTTATTTATGTTCCGTCAGATAAGGATTTTTCCAATATTTTGGCAAAAAATAATAAAGAACAATTTCAAGCATAAAAGTAATTTAAACTAGAAAATATGAGCTTTATTAAGAATAAAAGCGTAAATTTTAACCACAAAAATGTAAATTTTTATCTCAGATGGCCCCTAAAATAACAACTTTACCCAGATTGTCCTTTAATTTAGAAAGTTTTCAAGAAATTAAACTGACTATCACTAATGCTTATATATCAATGAATCGCAAGTGTCATTTTTTTCTTTTGAACCCGGATTTACTTGTAATGATTTTAAAAATATGAATAAATTACTCACGAGCATATTTTTGACTGATTGCATCACTATAACTGATTTATTTTTGAATTAGAAAATGGTGATACGATGAATAATAATCAAGCTACGTCTTCTGGCAAAGAAGATGAGATCGTAAATAAGAAGAAAAAAGAAAAGTTACAATTATACGGTTGGATAATCACTTTGGGTGGTCTGCTTTTTGGAATTGATACAGGAGCAACTAATGGCTCTCTGGCCTTTATGAGCAGACCAGATCAGCTTAATTTAAATGCTTCAGACGAAGGACTAGTTACTAGTGGAATAACTTTAGGTGCAGCTTTTGGCGCAGTTATTGGTGGCAAATTGTCAGATCGATTTGGCAGAAAACATGTTTTAATGTACGCAGCCTGGATTTTTGTTTTGGGTACCTTAGGTTGCACTTTTGCTCCCAATGCCATTGTAATGATCCTATTTAGATTCATTTTAGGATTAGCTGTAGGGGCTGAATCTGTCATTAGCCCTGTTTTCCTTGCTGAACTATCTACCCCAGATATTAGGGGAAATTTTGTTAATCATCATGAATTGATGATTGTCAGCGGACAATTACTGGCTTACATTATCAATGCTCTTTTTGGCGTAATGCTAGGTAACTACAATGGAGTATGGCGCTATATGCTGGCTTTTGGCTTAATTCCAGAAGTTTTACTTTTAGTCGGAATAAGCAAAGTTCCAGAATCACCAAGATGGCTGATTACCAAACATCAAAATAAAAAAGCCGCGAATATATTAAAGGATATTCGTAGCAATAGGGAAGACGTATCAACTGAAATATCCGAAATAGAAGATTCCTTAGCAAAAAGTAATAAACAAAAAAAGGTAACACTAAAAGACTTAAAAGTTCCATGGATTCGGCGTCTAATTTTAATTGGCATTGGACTAGGCATTATGCAGCAAGGCATTGGCATTAACATTATTATGTTTTATGGAACAACGGTTCTAAGCAATGCGGGTTTTAGCCATTCTGCAGCCTTAGTCGCAAATATCAGCAACGGTATCATTTCAACCATTGCAACCATTGTCAGCATTCATTTAATGGGTAAAATTGACAGACGAAAAATGGTCATTACCGCAATTTGTGGTACTACTACCACTATGCTAATAATCAGTATCTTGTCTTTTTTGCTCAAGGATAATTCTCTTTTTCCATATATTATGTTGATATTAATGGCAATTTTCTTAATCTTTTTTCAGGGTGGAGTTTCGCCAATTGTATGGGTACTGTTATCGGAAATTTTTCCCCAGAGCATTCGTGGAATGGCAATGGGCATAGCGACTTTCTTTCTTTGGTTTGCAAATTTTTTAGTCGGCTATATTTTTCCGATTTTATTAACAAATTTTGGATTAAACAATACATTTATTATTTTTACCATATTAAATGTTCTTTCTTTGTTTTATGCAATTAAATTCATCCCTGAAACACGTGGAAAGTCTCTTGAAGAGTTACAATCCTGTTTTCAGTCAAGCGAAACAGCTGATGATAAAGAAATGAAGAAGGAATAAAATGAATAAGTACAAAGATTTTATTCCCGAAAATGAATGTGGCGTAACTGTTAAAAAAGGCATATATTATAACAATCCCAGTGATTTAGCTCACGAAATATACTTTTACCCGATGTTTGGAGCTGAATATCGGGTAACTTATCCTTATCAGGTAAAGAGAGATTTTATGGACTCATTTTTACTTATGTATATCAAAAAAGGAGAATTGAAGTTTTGTTTTCGTAATCAGGAATTTCACGCTAAGAATAAGATTGTTTTACTTGACTGTAAAGAAATAAACAGCTATAAGGCTATTACCAATAGTGAATTTTACTTTCTTCACTTCAATAGCCCATTTATGCAAAAGATTTTCAATCAAATTACTAAGTATACTCTTCCAGTTTTTAATCCTCGCAAAAATATTGAGAATTTATTCATAAGAATTTTCAGACTTATTTCTACCAATTCCGACGGTCAAAATGACCCATTTTTATCAAACTTAACTTACAATTTGATTTGTGACTTATCAGTAACACAGGAAAACAAATTAACAAATTTATCAAGTGACTTTCATTCTATGCCTGATTACATTAAGTCTGCGCTAGAATTTATGAATCGAAACTACAAACAAAAAATTAGAATAAGTGATATTGCTTATAATTGCTCAATTAGTCCTTCCCAACTTTCTCGAGACTTTAAAAAATATACAGGTATGAGTTTGCATCATTATTTATTAAAAGTTCGCGTTAAAGTAGCTAAAAGTTTATTAGTAAAAGATAATGCTATTCCGTTGGAAAAAATAGCTAGTTTATGTGGTTTTACAGACGCATCACATTTATACAAAAAAATTAAGGAAGCTACCGGATTATCACCTGGTAAATTTAGAAAAAAATACTACTAAACTATTTGCAATCTAAGTATTTGCTTAAAATAGCACAATTGCTTTTATATATTATGCATAAATTATCAATATAGTAACATATTATTTATAATTTATTACTTATATTGATAAAATATAATGTATAAATAATTAAAAAATTCACCTAGTCATATGTACTAAGTGAATTTTTAAATATCTAGTGTTTTAAATATACAAATACTCAGTAGAATAGATTCATTTTTTAAATCTCATTAGCCATTATTCATAATATAACAAGTTTTTCCTTTTCAATCAGATAATAATTGCAGCTTTTTACAATTTCCTGCACAAAGAGACCAACTGTCCGTTTATTTCGGATAATTAGCCTAATTAATAAAATTTTAATAATACTATTGCCAATATCTGGTTTAATTATTTAAAACTGTTTTTAGCTATGTAAAAGGAAAACAAATTATGCAATCTAAAAATCATTT
Organism: Lactobacillus sp. B4007; assembly: GCF_026535895.1. Taxonomy (NCBI): domain Bacteria; kingdom Bacillati; phylum Bacillota; class Bacilli; order Lactobacillales; family Lactobacillaceae; genus Lactobacillus; species Lactobacillus sp. B4007. The sequence goes on along the minus strand of NZ_JAFNPA010000004.1, from coordinate 128,994 downwards.
TATAAGAAGTGGTCATTTTGGATACTAATATTCATAGCAATCTTTATAGCTAACACTTTCGGCACCAGCTTATCTAATTACAGCCACGCAACCGAACCTCATTTGGCCAATAACCAAAAATTCATTAACTCGCAGTTTTCCAACATGTATCTAATCGATATCTTAACTTCTTGTTTGCAGGAAGAAGATTGTTTTAAAAACTCAATGACTACAACAAGAATTGCAGTTGATGATCGCTAAGTTGCATACAAAAAAGCCATGGTCAAAATTATGACCATGGCTTATTGTTTTAGCTTATTTTCCGCTTTCTGCTCTTGACTTATAAGCACCTTCAGCTGTATTAATTACCAGCTCTTCGCCTTCTTTAATGAAGTCGGGAACTTGAACCACTAAACCTGTTTCCATTGTGGCAGGCTTACCGGAACCAGTGACAGTTGCACCCTTAATTCCAGGCTCAGTATGAGCGACTTTCATTGTAACGGTTGAAGGCAGCTCAACACCAAGCAGCTTAGTGCCATCCGCAAATTCAAGTTGAACTTCAATATTAGGCATTAAGTACAGCTTATCGTCACCAAGTTGTTCGCCTGAGACTTCATATTGCTCATAAGTTTCAGTATCCATGAAGGTGTAAACATCACCTTCATTGTAAAGAAACTGCGCATTTTTCTTTGTAATATCAACTAATTCGACTTTTTCAGTCGGACGCATTGTCTTATGAACCACTGCGCCACTTTCAATATTGCGCAAGTCCATTTGCATAACGGTATTACCCTTTCCGGGCTTGTGGTGATTGGCCTTGAGGACCTTAATCATTTTGCCGTCTTGACTGAAAACCATACCTTTTTTTAAGTTAATTGCCTGTACCATTTTTGTCTCCTTTAAAACTCACTTTAATTATTATTCATCAAGAAAGTTGACGCCGGAGGCAAGGCAAATTTTTTTATTAATAGTAAATAAATCGTATTCATAGTGTTTAGTATAACAAAGTTGCGCACATCTAGGTACCAAAAAATTAGCGTTTTTAGTGATTATAACAACCGCCACTCACCTAATTGTTAGCTACTGCAGCTTTAGCGTAAATTGCTTTGGCGGTCATCAGGTCTTGTGCCGCAATGCCAACTGTTTTAAAGAAGATGGTCTCTTCGTCATTTTCACGCCCAACTAGTTCACCACTGATTACCTTACCGATTTCACCTTGCAAATGACTTTCGTCAATCAATCCTTGCTGTAGTGGAATAATAATATCACCGGCTTCTGCTAGAACCGCTTTTTTCGCATCAAAATAAATTTTATCAGCATGTGCCACCAGCTCTGCTGGGGTTTCCTCCATTTGTGGTTGATACGAACCAACGCCGCAAATTGTTGCCCCATTTTTAACATTGCTAAAATCATAAACGGGTTTATGCGATGGGGTAACTGAAATGATGATATCTGCATCCCGAACGGCCTCATTACCTGTTTTTACGGCTTTAATCTTAGTCTGATATTTGGCTAGCTTAGTTTGCATTTTGCTAGCGAATTCCTGTGCACGCTCAAAGTTAAGGTCACTCACCAAAACTTCAGCCAAATCGCGAACAAGTAGCATTGCCTCTAGTTGTGTCGCCGCTTGTGCACCCGTACCAATTAGTGCACCCTTAGTACAATTTTTTCTTGCTAAATATTTAAGTGCAACACCTGAAGCCGCCCCAGTGCGTAATTGCGTCAGGTAATTACCATCAATAATGGCATTTACGACACCGGTATTTGCATCAATATTTAACACCTGCGCGTTAATTGAGGGTAAGCCATGCTCAATGTTATTCGGAAACATGTTCAAAATCTTCACACAAGCAGCATCTTTTTCTTCACAAAAAGCCGGCATACATAAGAAAGTATCGCGCCCATTCTTTTTCACAATCTGCGTTCGCAAGGGAACGTCAACTTTGCCTGCTGAAAAGTATTTGAATGCTTCTGCTACTGCATCGATACACTCTTTAAGTGAATAACACTTTTCAATGTCCTTTTTTGTTACTACTAACATCGTTTTTCTCCCGCACGGCTTTCGCCATCTTTTTAACTAAACAGATTACTAAAATTGCCTTAAATAAATCTCATCAATTCGGTGACCTGTCGTTTTATGCAAAACTAGGCTAGCACGTTGTCTCGTTGGTGCAATATACTCCCGCAGGTTAACTAAGTTAACCATTTGCCAAGTATCCTGAGCCAGTTGTAAAGCATCTTCTCGTGGCCCGTTAGCCATCTCGTAATAAAAGTTAGTGGGATTATTCTTATTAAGTTCCAAGACACGTACAAACCGCTGCATAAACCACTTTTCAATTAAATCTTCGTCCGCATCAATATAAATTGAAAAATCAAAGAAATCACTCGTGACAATTTGCCCATTTGTCGGCAACTGTAAGGTGTTAATTCCTTCAATAATCAAAATATCTGGCCGTTGAACATGACCGTACTTGCCGGGAACAATATCACTTAATTCCTGGGAATAAAGTGGGTACGCGATATTATCTTTACCACTAAGGACATCACGCAAAAAGTTCCTGAGCAAATTCATGTTGTAGCTTTCAGGAAAGCCTTTGCGATCAAATAAGCCACGTCTTTTTAGCTCATCATTGGGATAAATAAAACCATCAGTGGTCATCAAGTGGACCTTTAAATTAGCAAATGTTCTACTCAATAAAACCTGCAACAAGCGGGCTGTCGTCGACTTGCCGACCGCAACTGAACCGGAAATTCCAATGATAAAAGGGGCTGCCGTCACTTTTTGTCGTAAAAACTCGCTTTGTTTTTGCTGCAGACGACACTTTTCCTGGTAAACCAAATAGAGGTAATTGATTAAACTGCCATAAATTTCTTGGACATCAGTAAGATTAATAACATCCCCTAATGACTTAATATTAGCCAACTCTTCTTTAGTAATTTTAACCGCAGCCTCAGATGAAAATGAGGCCCATTCATCGCGATTAAAACGCAAATAATTCTTCATCAGTAATAGTTCCTTAATCTTTTTTATTCATTATAAAATAAATCTCTGCCTTGCACCAAAAACTACCAGAGCAGGCATTTTCTAACTAAAAAACTCGCGTACATTAACGCGAGTTTGTAATTTTTATAAATCATAAGCCATCATTACATGCTTGATGCCAGCTTCAGTAAAAACATCTCCCTGAACCTGGTAGCCAAGGTAATCATAAAATGGTTTGGCTTGCATCTGTGCATGGCAATATAACCGCTTCGCCCCAAGCTTTTGCAAATATTCATGAACTTGCGCCATCATCTTAGTTCCAAGATTTTGACCACGCGCAGCTTTTGCAACCGCGACCCGGCCAAGCATCCATTTACCATCATTCACAAATAACCGGCAAACAGCTAAGGCATTGGTCTGATTTTCATTAAGCAAGAAGACTTGAATTGCGGTTAGATCTTGGTCATCAAGCTCTGGGTCAGTTATCTTTTGTTCCGTCACAAAAGTATCAATTCTGAGCCGGGCAACGCAATAGACCTCTCGCCCTGTCATTTCAGCAATCTTTTTAAAAGTAAACTTCTCATTTTCCATTTTGCGTGCCACCTATTTTTCAATAAAAGTCTGCGGGTCAACATCAAGCAGCGGACTTCTTTGACCAACATAGACAACATCTAGTTTATACATTGCCCGAGAAGTAATCGTATAGACTAATTGGGTTTCATCAGTTCGATGATAATTTTCGCGGGAAGCTCCCCACATGATAACGGCATCAAACTCAAGCCCCTTAGCAAGATATGACGGAATGATCAGTGTTCCCTCGACCAAGCGCTGGTTGGCAGTTGCAATCAGGGTAGCCTTAACGCCTGCTTGTTTTAGCTTGTCAGCAACAAATTTTGCTTGTTCGAGGTCTTTGGTAATAACGGCGGTGGTCAATTGCTCCTGATCATTATCTGCCAAAATCTTTTGGAGTAGTGCAATTGCCTGTTGATCATTCTCCCGGCCCCAGAGCACTGGTTTTGGCCCCTGCCGGTTGAAAGACTCAATTTTTTCACCTTGACGTAAAATCTGCTTGGTGAAATCAGTAAGCTGCTTAGTTGAACGGTAAGACTTTGTCAGCTGAACAACATCAGTTTTTTCAGGATCAAACAAACCACTGATTTGTTTTAGCAGACTCTTACTTTCGTCTTTAGTAAAAATCGCTTGGTTCAAATCACCGAGCATTGTAAATTTCGCCCGGGGGAAGTTGTATTTAAGGTAACAAAGCTGAAATGGTGTATAGTCCTGAATTTCATCAATAAAGGCATAGCGCATTTCATAATCGACGTGCCGTCCCGTAATCAGGTCATAAAGGTAAAGGTAGGCTGAAACATCGTTCATATGCATGTAATGCTTTTTAAAGCTTTCCTTGACCTTATTAACGTGATCACGCCAGTCGTTTTCCGTAATTTCCCATTTAGCCAAATCCGTCATTTTCGGCACTGCACGTAAGAAACTCAGGTACTGTGCCCGCATGTTGATAAAGTTGTTGCGTCGAATTTGTTGGAACACCTTATCTAAAGCCTTCACAACAATTTTGCGGCTCAAGAATTTCTCTTCTTCTTCTTCAGATTCAAACTCTTGATCCGGGCGGTCATACAACTGGTTAAGCTGTTCTTGGCTCAAACTTTGAATTGCATCTGACACCCACGCCTTTTTGCTCTCAGAGCTTATTTTACGGTTCAACATCTTAATTAAATCTTCACGCGTTGCATCAATCCGGTTATTCAAGTTGTAATTGGAATTAAATGAATAATAGATTTCACCAATTTTTTCTTTAGTAAAAAATGGCCGCTTCTTATCCCGAAAGTAAATGTTTTTAAAAACCATGCCCCGACGATTGAGGTGTTTAGCATAGCGCGTTAAGAGGTCAAAGAAATTAGTTGAATCTTTAAAACGACTAATCGCAGAATCAGCAGCCGCATCTTCGAATTGGTCAAAGAGGTTTTCAACGCTCATTCCCGGTAAACGGCGGGCAACAAACTGCCAATAAGTCATTTGGACCATATTTTGTTCACCCATTTCTGGCAGAACATTTTTGATATAGTCATTAAATAATTGATTCGGACTAAACATAATGACGTTGCTACTAGTCAAGTTGCCCCGATAGCGATAAAGCAGAAAGGCAATTCGCTGCAAGATGGCGGAAGTCTTTCCTGATCCGGCTGCGCCTTGAACAAATAACAAGTCAGCGTCAGTATTTCTAATAATCTTATTTTGCTCACGCTGAATGGTAGTTACGATTGACTTCATCTGCGTACTGGATTTTTCACCCAGCACTTCTAAAAGCATTTGATCACCAATTGATTCATTAGTGTCAAACATATTAACAATTTGACCATCATCAATCATGAATTGCCGCTTTTTAGTCATTTCAACCGTAATCTCACCTTCTGGTGAATGGTATGAAACATCTCCCAGTTTTCCATCATAGTAAATAGAGGAAATTGGTGCCCGCCAATCATAAATCAAAAAGTGATTATTTTTATCAGCAAATGAACCTAAGCCAATATAAATAGTCTCAGGTTTTTGCCCATTTTCTTTAAAATCTACCCGGGCAAAATAGGGCTTTTTTTCAAGTTTTTGAATCGTACTCAGTTGTCTAGCGGCATGCTGCCATGCATTCTCACGTTCATCGAGCAGTTGCTGCTGTTGATGAATGGATAATGCGGTTTCCATTGAAGTCGAGTAGCCATCATAATCCAATTTCACATCGTCAAAAAAATGCGAATTAATATCTTTGGCTTCGCCTTCTGCCGACTTAATTGACGAGGATAATTCCGCCTTCTTTGCTCGAACCATTTTTAAGATTTGATCGAGATGTTTCTGTTCAAATTTTTTATCATCTGTCGCGTTTAACATAACGTCACCTATACTTTTAAAAAAATTATCAGCTTTTTAACATAACGTTATCTTTAATTTTTTAAAATTGCCAGCTATTTTAACTATAGCATCGATTTTAGAGCTCTTGAATAGACTTAATTTATAAATTTTTTGTTATTAGAAGGTAATCCATGAAATTAAACGATAACATGTCTATAATAATAGCAACAATACAGTTAAATAATATTACAATTGTTTTCTAAAAATATAAAGTAACGGAGCTGATAAATTATGAGTAATTTTCACAATTTTTTAAATAAACTAGCTTGTGCTTTAGTTATTGTTATCACTATTTGCGAATGTTTTAGACCACTTGGCAATAATATCTTATTCAATAATTCAAATCAAATCATTTATGCAAAAAAAGCCAAAAAAGCAAGGCGAGCAAAAAAGCAAGGCAAGAAATCTAAAAAGGTTAATTCATTTGTCAACTGGAAATGGCAAAAACCTACTGCCACTATTTATCTTGACCTAGACGGCAACAACAATTTACTTTATGCTTCCGAAGATGCGATCGAGACTTGGAATAACACCAGAGCTTTTACTTTTGTTAAAATTAATGATAAGAAAAACGCCGATATTATAATTGAACAAGTCTATAGTCCAAACAATAATTACGCTGGCTACACTACTTTTCATTACTACATAAAAAGTGGTTTATTATTCTCAGCTGACACTAAATTAAATACTTACTACCTTGATAATTTCTCCTCATACAACTATAGTTATGAACGGGTAGTCAATACCGTTGAACATGAATTAGGACATGCAATCGGCCTTAAACATAATAATGGTCAATCTGTCATGTACCCAACTGGTTCAATTTACCCAATTCAAGATATTGACATTCAAAACGTCAAAAAGCTATATGCAAATTAATAAAAAGAAATTTGAGTAGGTAAATGAAGAGAATATATATTGTTCGTCATGGTCAGACATACATCAATCGGTACAATAAGATGCAAGGTTGGTGTGATACTCCTTTAACTGAAACAGGAATTATGGGTGCTGATGAAGCAGGTGAAGCACTAAAAGACATACCTTTTGATATTGCCTTATCTAGCGATTTGAAACGTGCTAGTGACACGTGCGACATCATTATTAATCATAACGTTAATCGCGATGAAATACAGCACATTGCTACCCCATTTTTCCGGGAACACTTCTATGGCTATTTTGAAGGCATGGATACTGACATGGCTTGGCAAATGATCGGTGGGCCTCATGGTTATAAAAATCACTATGATTTATTTAAGAATGAGCCCATTGATAAAGTCAAAGACTGGATTAAGGAAGCTGATCCATTTCACGAAGCTGAAAATGCCCAAGAATATTGGGACAGGATTGGAAAAGGATTCAACTTAATTAGTCAGCTTGATGGTGCAGAAAACATCTTACTTGTAACTCACGGATTTACCATTCGCAGCATCGCTGCTAAATTTGGTGACGTTGATATCAGTGAAGGGCCTCGTAATTCTTCAATCACAATTATGAATATGACTGAACATTCTAAAAAAATTGTCTCATATAATAAAATGAAACTCTAAGTTGTCAAAAGCTCTTATTACTTTGAGGTTCATTTACCAGCAGCAATCAATACTTTTTGCTTACAACCTCATTTGCCAAAAACGGTAAGTGAGGTTGTTTTGTCCTTAAAATTAGCTAAAAATTATTTTGGTTAATTATCAAGGCATTTATCTTGGTGCCAAAAAGCTTCTCTTCTAGCTAACCTAATTCCAAATTGGTTTCTAGCCTATTTAAAAAGTAGCTCATATATAGCAGGTAAAAACCCGATATATATGTGTTCTTATTTTAGCATTTTGAGGTTATAATGTATATTATTTGCTTTACAGCTAGCATTGTTGCAATTGATATTTTAAAAAAATAGAAAGTTAAAAAATGAATAGTACATATCATTTTATAAATAAATTTATTAGTACAATATTGGTTTCAGCAGCTATCGGAAGCTGCTTTACTGTTAACAATCCTGTGATACCGACCCAAAACGCTGCGGCTAAAGCAACCACTTACCGGCGTTGGGATAAAGCTAAGGCAACTGTTTACTTACAACTAGGTAAAAACAAGGATTTAATTGCCGCTTCAAACGACGCAATTAAGGCATGGAACAAAACCAAGTCGTTTACGTTTGTTAAGACCAAGAAGCCTAATAAGGCTAAGATTGTCATTATGCCTTGGTACAATACCACCACCGACTTTGCTGGGTATACTTCATGGCATTACAAGCTTAAGAATAAACGAATGCATGATGCCACCATCTTGTTAAATCAATTTTACTTGCAAAACCATTCAAAAATCATTTTGACTCATGAAGATATTGTCAAAGTGGTTGAACATGAATTGGGTCACGCTATTGGCCTTAGTCATTATAAAAAAGCGCCATCAGTTATGGATCCTGAGTGTAAATATACCATTCAGCCACTTGATATTAAAAAAGTTAAAAAAATCTACCGTAAATAAGCTGGCAGTAAAACATTTATAGCCAACGTAAAATGCTCTTAAGGACTTAGATTGAATATCTAATTTGTCCTTAAGAGCATTTTTTTACTTACCAGCTAACTTTTACTAAGTAACTCAATTATTCAATTTTAAATGAATTGCTTACCTGTCCATTAGTCAGTTCTTCTGTCGCAATTGGCTTTTCCGGGTTGTGCTTTTGGTCAACCGTTATTTTGCCAGCAACTCCGGTAAAGTCTTTAATCTTGGCTAAATTGGTTGCAATCTTAGCTGAATCATCCGATTTACCCGTTTCAATTGCTTCTTTAATCATATAAACCGCATCATAAGCAAGGGCTGAAAAAGTCGGTGCTTGTTCGTGATAACGCGCCTTATATGCCTTCATAAACTTAGCAGCAACTGGATCCTTGGCAGCTGCCCGAACAGAAAATGGTGTCGTGTAGTAGATCTTAGTTGCATTTTTATTACCAGCAATTTGGGCTAATTTAGGATCGGCCATGCCATCACTACCAACGATTGGAACTTTAATCCCCATTTGCCGCGCTTGCTTGATGATTAAACCAGCTTCTGTGTAATATCCAGGAACATATATTGCATCAACTTTTTTGGATTTAAATGAAGTTAAAATGGCATTGAAGTCTTTGTCACCTGCTGAAAATGTTTGACTATCAACGATTTTGCCTTGATATGCCTTTTTAAAGGCCTTAGCCAAACCAGTGCCATAATCACTTGAATTATCAGCTAAAATTGCAACTCTCTTTGCTTTTAACTGATTAAAGACAAATTTCGCTGCGCTGCCACCCTGGAAGTTATTTTGATAGCAGGCACGAAAGACGTATGGTTGAACCTTACCATCTTTTTGTAAAGTAAATTTGGGATCCGTGGCTGATGGACTAACGCTAGGAACGGCTGCCTTAGTTATATTAGGTATCTGAGCAGTTCCGGCATTAGTCGTAGCTGGACCAACAATGGCCGCTACCTTATCCTTTGTTGTCAATTGCGCCGCTACTGAAGCCGAAGTGGCAATAGCCGTTTTATTATCACGAATTATTAGTTTAATTTTCTTTTTATGACCATTAACGTCGACTCCACCCGCTTTGTTTATTTCACTGGCAGCTAGTTGAATACCCTGTTTTTCGGCTTCGCCATAACCGGAGGCTGCGCCTGACAGTTCCATGTTGACTCCAATTTTTACTACCGCATTATCTTGCTTTGTTCCCGCATTACTGCTATTCTTCGCGACACTACATCCTGACATCATTATCACGGCAGCTGAGGCAGTCATTACTCCCAACATTTTTTTAGTAAACTTATTCATTACTTTCTCCTTTAAACTACTAGTGGCAATAAAAAAGCCTCGTTCATTTAATGAACGAGGCTCATTGTTACTAAGTAGTTAAGCCCCATTCATTAAGACGCAAACAAGGGCTTAACCATCAATAAATTACTAAAAGCAATTCATTTCGTTAAGTCCTTCGCGACAACAACAAGGCTGCTAAATTCTGAGTATAAGTCATTTTAATAGCAATCGAATTATGATCATTAGTTTCCATTGAAATTTCCTCCTCAGAATTTAGCTTGATGTTTAAAATTATAGCGATTGGCTTTAAGAAAGTCAATCGAAAATGGTAATTAAATTAAAATAAAATGATGCATATTAATACAAAATTATTTTAACCTAGCTAACCACCAAAATATACTTTCTGAACTTCAGGGTTGGCTAGCAATTCATGGCCTGAACCTGTTAACTGAACCTGACCTGTTGCTAAAACATAACCCCGATTGGCAATTGACAACGCTTGCTTAGCATTTTGCTCAATCAAAAGAATCGTGGTTCCTTTTTCATTTAACTCTTTAATAATCGTGAAAATTTGCTGGATAAACAGAGGTGACAGACCCATTGACGGTTCATCAAGCAGCAATAATTTAGGTTTAGCCATCAGTGCACGGCCAATAGCCAACATTTGTTGCTCCCCACCAGATAAAGTTGCCGCATCCTGATTCTTGCGTTTAGCAAGAATTGGAAACCGGTCAAACACTTCTTGATAGCTCTTGGCGGCTTCACTACTATTTTTTTGTAAAAAAGCCCCCATTTGCAGGTTTTCCATTACCGTTAAGCCTGAAAAAATATGCCGTCCTTCCGGAACCTGCGAAATCCCATCTAGCACAATTTGCGGTGCTTTTTGATGCACAATGTCTTTACCCTGGTAGATAATTTGTCCCTCTTTAGGTTTGAGCAGACCAGAAATCGTCTTTACGATAGTTGATTTTCCAGCACCATTAGCGCCGATAAGGGTGACGATTTCACCTTCATTGATTTCAAAGCTGACCCCTTTTACCGCTTGAATGACCCCGTAATTAACGGAAAGATCACTTACTTTTAGCATTGCCATCTAGTCTTCACCTTCTCCTAAGTATGCTTCGATTACCTTCGGATTTGACCTAATTTCTTCTGGAGTACCAGTGGCAAGCATTTGACCTTGATCAAGGACGTAAATCCGCTCCGCTAAATTCATGACTAAGGACATATCATGCTCAATCAACAAGACGGTAATTTGAAATTCTTGTTGAATGTGCTTAATCAAATTAGTTAAATCTGCTGTTTCCTCTGGGTTCATCCCTGCAGCCGGCTCATCCAAAAAGAGAATTTGGGGCTCTGTTGCAAGTGCCCGAACAATCTCGAGTCGGCGCTGCGTTCCATATGGTAAATTTTTGGCCAAAGTCTGCTTGTTGGCGGTCAAGTCAAAAATGTCTAAAAGTTTTTCAGCCGCAACTCGCATTTCTTTTTCTGTGCGATAAAAACTAGGTAAACGGAAAACCGTCGTTAAAAAGCCCTCTTTGTACTCATTAGTCATGGCCGTTAATACATTATCCATAACCGTCAGATTTTTAAATAACCGAATATTTTGGAAAGTTCGCGATAGCCCCAAATCAGCTATCTGAACAGCGCTTTTCCGCGTTAAGTCATAGTTTTGCTGGTCAACGTGCAAATCAATCTTACCGCTTGTCACCTGAACCATACCGGTCAGCAGGTTAAACAAGGTAGTTTTGCCTGCGCCATTGGGACCAATTAAAGCAACTAATTCATGCTTGTCTAAGTGGAGGGAGACGTCATTAACGGCTGTCAGTCCGCCAAATTTACGCACCACATGCTCAACTTGCAATAAATGTTCCATTCTTTAGCCCCTCTCTTTTTTACCAAAACGACGCGTTAAGTTCTTCAGGGAGAATTCCCAGTTACCCAGCAGTCCTGATGGTTTGAAAATCATAATCAGAATCAGTGCAATTGCGTATATCACCATCCGCAACGAGCCAAAGTTCTGCAAAACCGTATCAAGTATGCCTAACACGGTAGCTGCCACAAAGGTTCCGGTCATACTGCCAACACCACCTAAAACAACGATTACCAGAATTGAGATAGATTCCATAATGCCATAATTAGAAGGTGAAATCGTCTGGACGTATGAAGCCTGTAAACTACCGGCAATTGCGGCAGTTGCTCCGCCTAAAACGAAGGCAGCCAATTTCCACTTAGTCGTATTGATACCCATTGCTTCAGCAGCAATTTCATCTTCACGAACAGCCTTAATCGCTCTACCATCACGTGAGCGAATGAAATTTATCAAAACAATGGTCGTTAAGCAGACCAAGATATAAACAGTTGGCCACGAACAAAACTGCGGAATATTAAACATCCCAGCGGAACCGCCCGTAATTTTCAAATTATTAATAATGTTTCTGATAATTTCGGCAGCACCTAAAGTGGCAATTGCCAAATAGTCACCTTTTAGTCTGATAAAGGTTGCGGTACCAATGACGGCAGCAATAACAATCGCTAGCGCCATTCCGATCAGTACAGAAGCAATAAAGCCTAATTCACTATTGATATGCTGCGTAATGATCGCGGTCGTATACGCACCAATTGCCATAAAGCCAGCATGACCTAGCGAAAATTGGCCACTGAATCCGATAATTAAGTTTAATCCCGATGCCAAAATAATGTTAATTCCAATCGTAACTAACATATTTTCGATGAAGTCGTCAATGACACCTACCATAATCAGCGTATTGATTAGATAAAAGCCGGCAACCATGATTGCAAGCCACGACAAAATATATTTCCAATTTGCTTTCATTTTGCCACCTAAACCTTTTCCTTAGTATTTTTGCCAAAAATACCTGCTGGTAAAAAGAGCAAAATAACAATTAACACAAAGTAAACTACGGCATCCTTGTACGCAGAAAGACCAATTGATTGGAAAAATGTTTCCAATATACCAATTAGGAAACCACCAAGAGATGCTCCAGGTACTGAGCCAATTCCACCTAAAACAGCTGCTACGAATGCTTTAATTCCTGGCGTCATCCCCATTAATGGGTCAATTTGGTTATAGTACATCCCAATCAGGACACCGGCTGCACCTGCAAGCGCTGAGCCCAAGGCAAAGGTAAATGAAATAGTGTGGTTAACATTAACGCCAACTAATTCCGCTGCATCGGGGTCAACCGAAACGGCACGCATTGCGCGCCCCATCTTGGTTTTTTTAATGATAACTTGTAATAAAAGCATTAAAACTAAAGCCGTTGCCAAGATTAAGACCTGGACATTGGAAATGATCACGCCACCGATATTGTAATTAACTTGTTCCATGACCTGGGGAAAGCTGCGAGCATTTGAACCAACTAGGTAGGACATGCCGTTTTCGAGTAAAAATGACACACCAATTGCGGTAATCAAAACAGCTATCCGCGGTGATTTACGTAGTGGCCGATATGCGAAATATTCGATTACAACACCCGTAATCGCACCAACAATCATTGCTGAAAGCAAGGCAGTAATAAAGTTAAAATGCCACAGGCTAATTGCATAGTATGCAAAAAATGCACCGAGCATGTAAATATCGCCATGAGCAAAGTTGATCAATTTAATAATGCCGTAAACCATGCTGTAGCCTAAAGCCAGTAAGGCGTAAATTGAACCTAGCGACAAAGCATTAATGATTTGCTGTAAAACTATTTGCAAATTTAATCGCTCCTTTAATTTAGTAAATCTGCTGACAAAAAGTTACCCTACTCAATCTTGAATGAATTATTAATTTTGCCATTGGTAATTTCTTCAATAACAATTGGCTCGTCTGGGTTATGATATTTGTCGATTGTCATTTTGCCCGTAACTCCCTTAAAGTCCTTGAGCTTAGCTAACCCAGCTGCAATCTTAGTAGAATCATCAGATTTCTCGTCTTCGATTGCTTGTTTAACCATGTAAACCGAGTCATACGCCAGAGCTGAGAATGCAGGTGCATCTGCATGATAGCGGTCTTTAAAAGCTTTTAAAAATTTGGAAGCAACCGGATCTTGAGCAGCAACGCGAGTTGAAAATGGTGTGGTGTAGAAAATCTTAGTGGCATTTTTGGCACCAGCAATCTGAACCAGTTTTGAGTCACACATCCCGTCACCACCAACGATTGGCACCTTAATGCCCATTTGACGAGCTTGCTTGATGATTAAGCCGATTTCCGTATAGTAACCAGGAACATAAATTACGTCAGCGTTTTTAGCTTTAAACGATGTCAAAACTGCATTGAAGTCCTTATCTCCGGCCGAGTAAGTCTGATTATCAACAATCTTGCCTTTAAAGGTCTTCTTAAACGCCTTAGCCAAGCCCGTACCGTAGTCACTAGAATTGTCAGCATAAATCGCTACGCGCTTTGCCTTCAGCTTGTCCATGACAAATTTGGCTGCACTCTCACCTTGAATATTGTTTTGGAAACATGCCCGGAATACGTATTGCTGTACCTTACCGTCTTTTTGCAAAGTGAATTTTGGATCAGTTGCAGACGGGCTGACAAATGGTACGGCAGCCTTGGTAATGTTTGGAATTTGTGCTGTTCCCGCATTAGTCGTAGCAGGTCCCACCACTGCGGCAACTTTATCCTTAGTCGTCAATTGCGCTGCTACAGAAGCCGATGTAGCGATTGACGATTTATTATCGCGCATGATTAACTTGATCTTTTTCTTATGACCATTGACGTTAATTCCACCTGCTTTATTAATTTCACTGACGGCTAACTGGATTCCTTGCTTTTCGGCGTTACCGTAACCTGCAACGGTTCCGGAAAGCTCCATGTTGACACCAATTTTAACTGTATCCTTGTCTTGCTTGGTGCCGGCACCGCTACCACCATTTTTGGCAACTGAACATCCCGCTAGCATCAATACTGCTGTGCCTGCTGTCAGGACACCCAATACCTTTTTAGTAAACCTTTTCATCATCTTCTCCTTTTATCTCATGCCTACAAAAAGCCTCATTCAAGTTAATGAATGAGGCTTCAGGCTAATTGTTAGTTAAGCCTCATTCATCAAGACGTAAACAAGGGCTTAACTTGGGTGAATTACCATTAGTAATTCTCGTTTGCTAAGTCCTTCTCGACAACAAGGCAATAATAATTTCTTGAGCAGCAGCTATTTTAATGTGCAATTGCGCGTTAATTTGTTCGTTGTTCATTAAAATAGCCTCCTCAAAATTTAATTTAATACTTAGAATTATAGGCACAGTAAATTAAGATGTCAATAAAAAATATTAAAATTATTTTATAAATATCCAAATAATTTTTATTAATTCGTTTACTATTTATTGCAAGGCGCTTTTCTTGCAACCAAATTTTACCGTAAAAAAAAGCTGTGAACTAATAATTCACAGCTAAATACGAGCTACTACTTAAACTTTAAGACGATTTTTTCATATAACTTAACCGTCAATAAATAATAAAAGAGGTAAAGAATGATAAAAATGGTGAATGGTAATATTAGGCCACTGTAAGGATTTTCTAGCAGTGTCCTAAATAGCTTAAGCCCAAAGAGAACATCAATTATGCCTAAAATGCCGGGCAGTGCGAACAATGCACCAATTTCCATCATGATTGAGCGTCTGAGCAATTTGATTCTCACACCCATTTTGGCCAGCATTTGGTAGCGCAAGCGATCATTGTAAGCGCCGCTGAGTACCTTAAACATTAAGGTTGAAGCAAGCATGGTTAAGAAGGCTAGCCCGAGAAAGAAACCCATGAATTCAAAGCCGCTGACATAGCCGACTACCATTTGATAGGCATTAGCTTTACTAGTATTGGTTACATTAGCTGCAGCTGCGTTTTCTTTTACCTCCATGTGCTCTATTTTTAAAATGCGCGGGTAGTCGTGAACGAAGTCTTTCGTCCTAATCAAGGTAATTGCTTTCGGCTTCTGCTTCAATTGCCGGTACTTTTCTTTTGTTACCAGTTGCACTTCCTTACCAGTATTGGGAAAGAAATTGCTAAGAATTGGCGCAAGACTATCCTTAGGCACGGTTACAACGCGCATTTTTATCATGCCGGTTGAAGTACTTGAGTCAACTAATTCTTTATTTTTAAGTGGTTTATTGGTCAGTTCGGCACTTTGAAAATAGGCTTTTTGGCGATCCTCTTTATAATGGTATGTCTGCTGGCTTTTTAATGTCAGCTTTGCCAGTTCCTTTTTAACAGGCTTAGAATCGCTACAAATACTTGCATCATAGTAATATCCTTGGGCAACTGTCTCTTTAAGAGAATTAAAATTAAGGCCAACCGTGATTGCACCTAATGCCAAGGCAAAAAGAAGTGAAATCATGGTTAAAATGCGAGTATAGCTATGCAAGCGAAACTTCAGCTGCCCCAAGGTAAACATGCGAATACCACGGTAGGAAATTTTTTTATTCTTTAAAAGCAGGTTAATAATCGACGTGAAGACCGCATTGAAAACAAAGTATGAACCAACAACAATTGTTATCAGAGCTGTGGGAATAATCTTGAAGATATTATTGGGGTTCAGGGTCATCACATAATAACCGCAAGCAAGCAGGCCAATGCCGGCTATTCCTTCAACTAGCAGTAATAGTGGATGCCGCTTCAACTTAACGGGTGTTTGATCTTCGTGCAGCAGGCTGATTACTTGGGTTTTTGTTAACTTGCGCGCATTAAAAAGCGCACCGAAGAAAAAGATAATAATAAAGAAAAGAATCGTGCCTAAAATAGCTCGAGGTAAAATTACCTGAAAGTGGTTAATTGCTAGGCCCAGCTTGCTGACTAGCAGCCGAGAAACAAGTGCGGTTAAGCCTAAGCCTAAAATAATCCCCACAATTACCGCGATTACCCCGGTCAATAAGGTTTCGCAGAAAATCAGAAGACCAATCCGCATGCTTTTTGCCCCGAGCATCATATACATCCCATAATCATGTTTACGCATGCTTAACAAGAAGGTATTGGCATAGAGCAGGTAAAAGAATGTAATAATCATCAACAATACGATGCCGAAAGTAAAAATATAGTTGACGTAATTCGGGTGGTTAACCGGAAGATTCTTAGCAAGAAAAGCGGGGTTAATGGCAATTGTCAAGAACATGTAAAAGATCATGCTGGCAACAATTAAGCCGGAAAAAAGCACGACATAATCTTTCATTCTGTTTTTGATTCCGGTTAACGATAATTTCCAAATCATAATTTTTCTCCTAGCGCAAAAGTATTAAAAAATCTAAGCGATAGATTAGTTTTTTCATTTGCTTATTTTTCCTGTGGTAAGACGACTTTCTGGTAGAGCTTGACCGTGATTGCATAGTAGATAAAGTACAGAACAATAAAAATTGTAAACGGGATCCATAAGTGATGGTACGGATTAGGCAAAAGAATCCTAAATAGTTTCAATCCAAATAAAACATCTAGTATTCCTAATACCGCAGGCAGCAAGAATAATGTACCCAGTTCACTTTTAACTGCTGAACTTAAAACTCTTCTTCCCGCACCAATTTGATAAAGCATCTGGTAACGAATACGGTCCCTAGCTGCCCCGCTTAGTACCTTAAACATCAAGGTAGAAGCCAGCATGGTCAGGAAAGCGAGTCCTAGGAAAAAGCCCATAAATTCAAAACCGCCACTGAAATTGCTAATTAATTGATAGAAAACCGGTTTGCTCTCATTAAATTGGTTAAGGTAATGCGGATTTTCTTTTAATTGCAATTGCTGAATCTTTAATAAAGTTGGGTAATCCTGTTCGAAATTTTTAACTAACATTAGCGACAAGAAATGAGGCTTACCGGGTAAGTTCTGCCAGTCAGAATGGGACACCAGTTTAATTTTCTTAGTCGTCCCTAGTAGTGAACTAAAGGCATTGTTTGCATGTGTATCACTTTTAGCAAGGTCACTAAGTGCTAAATTGACAGTTTTATATTTTGGTTCATGACCTGCTAAATAGGCTTCTTTGTCTTTGACCGGCTGCTTTTTTAACTCATCCCGCATTAAAAATAAATTCTTGCGATTTTCTTTATAATGGTAGGTTTGCTCAGTAGAAATATGTAATTTGGCAACTTCGGTTTTAACGGCGGGCGATGCGCTGACAACAATATTGTCGTAATAGATGCTTTCTTTGCCCAAATCTTTAAGAGTAGTGAAGTTAAGTCCCACAGTGATTGCACCCAATGCCAAAGCAAACAGCAGTGAAATAATAGTTAAGATTTTAGTTAAGTCATGCAGGCGAAACTTCAATTGGCCCAAGATGAAAACGCGCAATCTGCGATAAGAAAGAGATCTTTTTCTAATTAAGAAATTAATGACGCCAACACACGCGGCATCAAAAATAAAATACGTTCCTGCAACAATTGTTATGAGTGCACCTGGAATAATTAGTAAAAACATATTTAAAGGCAGACCCAAGATATGGTAACCAGCCGCTAATAGTAGCAGACCCAAAACAGCTTCAACTGCAAGCTTAATCGGATGATTACCTAGTTTAGCAGGTTTTTGATCCTCCTTGAGTAAGCTAATAATTGGCGTGTGCGTTAATTTTCGCACATTATGAATAGCGCCCCAAAAGAACATGAAAATGAAGAAAATGAGTGTCCAGCCAATTGCTGGCGGATAAATCACAGCAAAGTGAGTAATCTGTAAATTTAATTTTGTAATGAGTAATTGTGACACAATAGCAGTTAAGCCAAAGCCCAAGACAATACCTGCAATTGTAGCCAATATCCCAGTAATTAAGGTTTCGATAAAAATCAATAGCCCGATGCGGCTGCTTTTGGCTCCTAGCGACATAAACATACCGTAATCATGCTTGCGCATACTGAGCAAAAGCGAATTGGCATTAATTAAGTAAACAAAAGTAATCAGGACTAATAAAACGATCCCAAAGGCAAAGGTGAAATTTAGATAATCCGTTGAGGCATTGACATCATGACTAATAAAAGAAGGATTAATAGCAATCGTTAAGAACATGTAAAAGATCATGCTAGCAACTATTAAGCCTGAAAAAAGAACAAGATAGTCTTTAAGTCGGCTTTTGATGCCCGTTAAAAAAAGTTTCCAAATCATGATTTTCACCCTATTCTTCAGTACCTAAGTGTTCAAGCAATTGGTGATAAAACTTTTGTCTCGGTAAATCTTGCTTGAGTAGTTGCTCACCTATTTTTCCATCTTTAATAAACAAAATACGGCTAGCGAAACTGGCGGCAAGTGGATCATGCGTAACCATTAGGGTTGTAATACCATCGTTTGTATTTAAGTCGCTCATTGTATCTAACAGTTCACGCGCACTCTTTGAATCAAGAGCTCCAGTGGGTTCATCAGCTAATAAAATTGCTGGTTCATGTACTAAAGCCCTAGCTGCGGCAACTCTTTGCTTCTGCCCGCCAGAAACTTCAGCCGGATATTTATTAATAATCTGACCAATACTTAACCTAGCAGCAATACGGTCAACTAACGGATCAATTCGACTAGACTTTACCCCTTGAAGTGTCAACGGTAAGGCAATATTTTCGCGGTTAGTCAAGTTTTCCAGTAAATTAAAATCTTGAAAAATAAAACCAATTTGCTTACTCCTGAAGTCTGCTAACTGGTTGGCATTAAGCGTGCTGTTGTCTTGGTGATTAATAAAAACGTGGCCCGTTGTCGGTTTATCAAGTGTAGAAAGAATATTAAGCAAAGTAGTTTTACCTGAGCCAGAAGCACCCATGATGGCAACGAATTCACCTGAATTAACGGCGAAATTAATCCCCTTAAGTGCCTGATATTGCTTCTCTCCTCGTTTACCGTAGGTTTTAGTAACTTGATCTACTCGTAAAATTTCAGTCATAATTCAACCTCACTGTCATTTCTCTGTATTATTTAACTAATACACTATTCCATTATTTTGAACTTGTCAAACAAAAAAAAGCCATTTGCAAAGCAAATGACTTTTAAATTTAATTATTTATCTAAAAACGGACTATCTAGCTCTACTCATCACCGTTTTTAACGGGGTAACAATAATTGGCGTAACGATAGCAGTAAAGATTGCTTCAATCAGTCCATTCATGCCAAGCGCAATAATCAGTGCTTGGATCAAAGGTGTTCCCGTGGCAAAATTGCCCATATACCCCATTAGCCTAGAGGAATTCCCCATAAAAATGAGACTAGTCAAAAGAATGACTAAAACAGTATTCGTTAATGACGTAACTGCACCAGCAACGATATAGCTGCCCTCTTTAACGCCTCTACTCTTATTTTGACTGGCCTTACCAATTAGCCCTGGGAAAAGGCCCGCACAAATACTTGGGATAAATGAAATAAAAATATTCTGGAATAGGATTAAGCTGACCATATCTCCAGGCTGGGTATATGCTAGGATCACCCGCAGCAGTCCCCAGAAAATGCCAAAACAAGTTCCGGCAACCGGTCCCATTAACAGTGAATAAACAGCAACTGTCAACGGCGCTGTAGTAATTGCAGGCAAGCCAGGCAAAATACGGATATAACCAATATTAGGGACGAAAGTCTGCAGTAAAAAAATTGCAATAAATAAGGCAGTAATTGCCAAGTTTCTAGTTTGTTCTCTACGCATCTGATTTCTCCTTAAATAACACGTTGTCATTATATTGCTAAACCAAATAAGCCGCAAATAATCGTGCTTAAGATTATTAAAAATTATAATAATGGCATAAAGAAAAACTATCAATGCTGTCTGCAGCAAGTTTAATTATTTATTAGCGGTGATAGCAAAAAATTGCCGTAATTTTTGGGCCTCGTCCTGTAATTTCTCTTCGTTATCTACTTGGGATAGTTTGTAGCCAACAAAATATGGTGGCGCAGCAAAACGCGCAATCAGCTTAGCACAAATCACATTATTTTTTCGCGGATAAAAAAAGAGGTTATACGAATCACACCGGCCATTCGAAAGAACCGTCAACATATATTTTGCCCCGCATTGAATCCAATCTGCCCACAAGTCTATACCGGCGCTATTATGCAAATTGATATTAATTTCAATATAGCCTTGAACCGGAAAACGAGCAATATTGACTTCCACGTTTTCCTGGTTAAACAAAGTAACCCCATTAAAATTCTTTTCTGACAAATAATGGTAGCCGTCTTGCTTTTTCAGGCCAACAATCTGCATATGAGGATGAATGAGTGATCCACCCGATTGCGGGCCAAAATTTTTATACCACAAGGTTGACCGAAACTCTTCTTGCTTTCGCATTTTATTAAAGCATGCTAAAGAAAAACGCATTAACGCCCGGTTTTGTTTAGTAGAATAGGTGGTAATATCGCCTTGATGATCGCTCGACTCAATTAGAACAGTTTGAACCGTATCACGCAACGTAGGATATTTGTTGCGCAGCCAGATCATATCGCCGTTACGGTCATAAATGTTGCTCAATTCATCTGGTGCGCAAAAGGGACAGCCTGACTTATTCTTGGTTTTCCGGTATGAATTGGGCTTTTCTTTGGCAATATTAACATCAAAAATTAACGGATCATTTTCCATGCGAACCTCCTAAACAAGTTTTTTAACTATTGTATTTTACTAGAGCCACAATAGATGATAAACTGGAACCGCAATTATTTTTAAAAAATTATTTACAGTGGGTAAAAATTATGGAATCGAGAAAAAACTTAAAAAAATACAATAATCGCAACAATCTTTACCTAATCATTATTGGAATTGTTTTAATTTTAGCGGTCGTTTTCGGCGTAGTTTTATATAACCACCATGTCGAGTCACAAAGACAGGCAAGAGAATTTGCCACCAACCATTTTAACCCTAATGTAAGTATTTATGGTGTTAAAGTGGGTAATTTAACTGTTGCCAAGGCAACGGCCAAAATTAACCGCCAGGCCAACAATATTGTGACCCTTGAAAAAGGTAAAGTCGCAATCGAGCGTGATCCCAGCATTAACACAATTGATCGGCAAACTGTGCGTGATTATTTTGCTAAACAACACACAACCATGCCCAACAAGAAAAATTACGAGTACTACTATACTGATTTAGAAAGTGCCAACAGCAAATTAACATCAGTTAGTCGTGCCAGTGTTACCTACAAAGTTGCTGGTAAGTCCTATAAATTAAAGGCAAATGAACTCCTTAACAAAGTCATTTTTAAACAAGGTACATTCTCGTTTATTAATTCGGAGAATCTAACAGCGAAATTAAATAAGATCGACCAAGAAGTTTCGACAATTCATAAAAGCTACCAGTTTAAAGTACCGGTTAAAAATAAGCTTAATAGTAAAGCAATTACCGTCAAAAATGAGAGCTACGGCTGGGGCGTTAACGTCAAAAAAGCGCAAAAAGCAGTTGAAGAGGCTTTTTTAAAAGGTACAACCAGCTTAAATGGCGAAGATTACATCTATGGTTTAGGCTACAGTACTTATGGTCTAGGCTATAACAAGTCCAATCATGGAATCGGAAATGATTATGTTGTTGTTTCTCTCAAGAAACAAGAATTATGGATTGTCAGAAAAGGCAAATTAGCCGTCCACTTAAACGATGTTGTTACTGGAACTGAAAATGGCGGCAAAGGAAACCGTACCCCTACTGGCGTATGGTATATTCAGTATAAAGAGTCGCCTGCTGTTTTACGCGGCCGCAACAATGACGGTTCAAAGTATGCCTCTCCGGTAAAATACTGGATGCCGTTTACTCTTAGCGGTTGCGGATTGCATGATGCCAGTTGGCGCGGCGATTGGAGTAAAAAGGCATACTTGCGGGGCGGTTCTCACGGTTGCGTCAATATTAAGCCAGGTGAAATCAAGCATGTTTGGCATAATGTTGTTAAACATGAAGCAGTCATCGTCTATGACTAACTAGTGAATACTCTAAGTTAATAATAATTAAAAAGGCATGTTGCAATTTACAGCAGCATGCCCTTTTAATTTACTCGCGCATTTGTTAATAAGGGAAAAAGGCAAAATACCGGCTTCCCCATTTGAAATTTCGTAATTAATTTAAAGTTGAAAAGATTTGGTTTAAGATTGATTGATACATTGAATTGTATAGTATCGAAAAGAGAATAGCGATTGCTACTAGTATTATCAGATAAGAAATAATATAACCATACATTTTATCTCGAATAGGCTGTCTATTTTCACCAAGCGCAGTTACCTGGAAGCTCATGTAAAAGAGCGAAAAGATGATAAATAATACTACAGAAACAAATGAGCCATTATTTGGACCCATTACTAAAATAACGAAGACTAATAATGATAATATCAAATTAAGGTTGCTGGCGTGAACGCCCCGATTAACGAAAGCGATTAAGCCATCAGTTTTACCATAAATAAAATAATGTCCTGCATAGTAGCCACCAATGATAATTGCTTCAAACAAAAGTGTGAACAGCAGTAAACTGATGACGCCGCTAAAGGCAAAACCAGAAACTATTCGACCTACACCATAGCCATTAGCCATAGACTTCAAGCAAAAATAAAAGCCTAAAATAACCAGCAAGTCGTCTAATAGAATCGTAGCCCAGCCATACCAGCTTTCTCCAATCAGCGCTGAAAATGGATGCTGCCATGAATCAACGCACCATTGCCAGTAATTTTGAATGACATTATTTGGTCTTTCTGAATTAGCTTCTTGCGTATTAGCTGAAGTCGGTGCTTGCTTTTCTTGCGCTTGTTCATTATTAGCAGCATCTGGCTTTGCCTGATTTTGCTCAAAGTTTTCTCCACTATTTGATTGACCTTTTATTTGGTGTGAATCCTCTGACTTAGCAATAGCCTCTTGGGGACTATTATCTATCTGCCGCAGATCGGCCCCACATTTAGTACAAAAATTGACATTTGATTTCATCAATGCGCCACAATTTGGACATTTTTTCATTTGCTAACCCCCTTTTTATTCCCTTAATTATTTTACTAAATAACTATCAAATAGCAATTCACTAAGGAGTTAAATCTTAATTTAGCTGGTAGAATAAAAGTGCCTATTCTGCTACGTCATTTACTATTACCATTAATAAATTACAATTAATTACTTAAAGTGTTATTTTGCACCAATGAAAAAACACCAAGCTAAATGTTTAGCTTAGTGTTTTAAGTCTATCAATATTAACTTAACGATACGAATTTGATAAGTGTTAGATTCCTACTTATCCTGCGACAAAATTGCCTTGATTGCTTCATTAACTTGAGCTTTTTCATTTGCAACTAAAGCAGCTTTTGTTGCAATTACGCGTGTATCCATCTTAATTTCACGATCAAGTCCTGGTTGATTGATTTTTGGCTCAAAGAATTCCTTGAATTCCGTTAATCTTTGTGCAGTATCGAAAACTTTCGCAGTTACAGTGATATAACTAGTGAATTCCATATCGCCACCGATTGTCTTTTCAAGCCATAACCAGTCTTGACGTAACCAATCCCATGCTAATTGTTGACCATTCTGGTTAAGTAAAATGGAGCGGTACCAAGCACGAAGATCTTGGGGTTTGATAATATCAGCATTTTCAAAATTATCCACAATCTTCTCTAATTCATTCTTGTCAGTGGTCATAGTAATAGCTGCTAACAAGTCTTGCTTAAAGTATGGGTCCACTGCTTCTTGGTACTGCTTAATTAAGTCGGCAACAAGACCAGGTTGATGATAATTTCTAACTTCATTTACCAAAACATGAGGTCGTACTGATGCCTCAATGGCTGCTAAGTTGTCTTTATTTGCTGTAAAAATCTGGTGACCTGCTGCATAAATAGAAGAATTTTCTGCATATAACGCAGCCATTAAAACGATTGGTCGAATCAGTTTATCATCTGAAGTATCAGTCTCTTTGGCTTGCCAGCCTAAGCGGGTTACATTTTCGGCAGATAATTTATTGCAAAATGCCTTCAGCGCTTTTTCGTCAGCCGATCCAGGAGTAACAAATTTCCGCAATTGATCAACAATATTGAATAAAATATTAATGACAATATTAGATTTAGATGCAGCAAACTTCGGTAATAGCGGAATGATCTGCGCATAAGAAATTTGGTTACCCGCAGCAAGCAAGGACAAGTCTTGCAGGAGTTGTAATTGGTCAACTGGCTGTAATTGATCAACTTCGGTCATAATATCATTCATCAATGTTTCGTCATAGTTAACAATAAAGTGCGAACTATTACCAACATTAATGCGTAATGCATGACCGGCTTTTGCACGCAGGTCTTGATAATCACCAAGATCAAGTTCACGCTCTGACATAATTTGTGTCGCAGCAAAATTGGCGTTAAGTGGAATTGCCCATTTACGGTTAGCATCTTTGCCTTCACCAATAAAGAATTGCTTTTGGCTCAAAACCAAATGATTTTCTGCATTAACTTTAGCCGTGACAGCTGGATAACCAGGTTGATCCAGCCACGTGTGCATTATTTTACCAATATCTAAGTCAGTTGCAGTAGACAATGCATTCCACAGATCGTCACCGGTTGCATTGCCAAACTGATGTTGATCAAAGTAATACTTCAACCCTTTGCGCAATGCTTTGTCGCCCAATAAAGCGCGAACCATTACTAACATTCTTGAGCCCTTAGCGTAAACTATCGCACTATCAAAAATTGCATCAATGTCGGCAGGATGTTCAACTTCAACGTGGACTGGTTGGACACCGTCAGTAGCATCACGATTTAAAGCAGCAGGAACTTCTGATATTTGGTAAACATTATCCCAAACATGCCATTCAGGCTCTAAAGCGTCAATTGAGACATATTCCATCATGTTGGCAAAACTTTCGTTTAACCATAAATCGTCCCACCACTTCATCGTTACCAAATCACCAAACCATTGGTGAGCAAGTTCATGGGCAATAACTGTTGCCACATAAGCTTTTTGCTCAGGAGTAGCATTGTCTGGATCCAATAAAATTGCGGCTTCACGGTAAGTAACCAAGCCCCAGTTTTCCATTGCTCCGGCAGAAAAGTCAGGTAGCGCTAATTGCCAAGAATGTGGTAATGGGTACTTAGTTTGATAGAATTCCTCATAAAATTCAATTGCCCGCTTGGCGATATCAAGCGCAAGGTTTAGCTCCTTAGCTTGATGCGCTTTGGTCGCAAACACGCCTACTTTGACGCCGTCTTTGGTTTCTGTCATCTTAGATTGCAATTCACCGAACGCAAACGCAATCAAGTAACTGGACATTCTAACTGTTTTTTCAAAATAGTGAACACCATTTTCAACCTTGATTTCCGGCATATTAGCAATTGTCGTTTCGCCTTCGTGTTCGTCATATTTAAGGGCTAACAAAAAAGTTGCCTTTGCTTCAGGTTCATCAACGCATGGGAAAGCCTGACGAGCTGAGGTAGTTTCAAATTGTGTTCCAATAATCTGTTTTTTAACGCCATTCACTTTGTAATATGAAGGATAAATTCCCATCATAGTATCAGTTAGTGGTGCGGAATAAGTAATCTCAACTGTAACTTTGCCAGTTTTGCCTACCGCAATTTTTATTGCTTCTTCCTCATCATCAACGGTGAAAGGAACCTCAGTACCATCGCACACGACTTTCGTAATAGTCATATATTTTTGGTTAATTAAAATTGTATCTTCGATTGCCTCACCAGTAATTGTTGAAGTACCGGTAATTGTTTTTTGTTCACGGTTAACATCAATAAACAAGTCATAATGATCAGGATGAAAAGTTTCATAAAAATGCTTTACAGTCATAATCTACCTCCTATAATAGTTTCCTCTAAATTCTACCAAAACTATGCAGAAATAACATTAAAACTTGATTGTAAGAGTCGCGTGTTGATTCTGTAACAACTATGAAATATTGCTTGTGTATACTGCTTTATAGTAAATAAGTGATCTTTTTTATGGGGAATGAAGAAATTGAATAAAAATAAAAGTTTGTTAACTAAGTTAATTGTAGCTTTAGTGCTATCTTTTAGCTTTATAGCTACTACACAAATAACTAATACTAATTCAACTATACAAACTGTTCAAGCTGCCAGAAAATTATCTAAACGTGAGCGTGCTGCCAAGAATTGGATCGCAATGAGAGAATCTGGTGGTAACTACTATGCTAGAAATGGTGTGTGTTATGGTAAGTATCAATTAAATATTAATTACCTTCACGGTAACTATTCTCCTAAAAATCAAGAGAGAGTTGCTAATAATTATGTTTACGGTCGTTATGGCTCTTGGGTTAATGCCAAGAGATTTTGGTTAAGTCATCACTGGTATTAAAAAATAATAAATTTCATTTTTCCTAATAAAAACAGTTTAATGATTAGTTAAACTGTTTTTTATTTTTTCTTATTAATAATTTACTCCAAGCAAAAACACTTTTTAAAGAAATTAAAATAATTTCTGTGCGAATATTCTTTAGTTAAAGTAACTATCAATTAATTACTAACTTTATAAAATCGGATAATCTATAAAAATACTAAAACAAAAATATACTTAACTAACCTTTTAATAATTAAATATTATTATTTATAAATAATATTTAGTTTTTTTAAATCCTTTTTTGAAGAATTTGGCGTTAGCTGAGAGACAAATTTAAAGGGTAAAGCGGCAAGTTTTCTAATATATTTAAGGTCACTATTATCCACTTTAACACAAGTATCAAGCTGCATCTTTTTTTTATCATGCTTATTTAATGACAATAGTCCATAATTACCAACGTTTATCACACCAATTTGCTCGACATTTTGAGCAATAGTTAATGCATCTTTAAAATTTTTAACGACAATCATGATTGCTAAGGACTGCTGTTTAAAGTGATTGAGAAATTTTATTGACTTATCAATGCTATATAAATCAAATTTGATATTAGAAGGAACGGCAAGTTTCATCGACATTTTCTGAAACTCATTTGTAGCTGTGTAATCGTTTGCCACCAAAATGCTGTTTATACACAGTGCTTTTGACCAAACCATTGCGACTTGTCCGTGAATTAAACGCTCATCAATCCTCAACATTTTAATCATTCTGATCACGCTTTCTTTTTTATCTTTTAAAATTATACCGCTTAAACTGAAAAAACTTCTAATACTAGTAAATAACTTAGTATTAGAAGTTTTTTTAGATATTTTTCATTGCAATTAAAGGCTGAACTAAATTATTCCAAACTTCTTTAAATAGCTTCTTTTGCTCTAATGACTGAACAGTCACCACCAAATTATTTTTGGGTACTACTATAATAAATTGCCCTAATTTGCCATCAGCTCTATATGACTGATAATCAGGATTAATCCAGTATTGATAACCATAACCAAATTTTGTTCTGCCTTTTGCGTTAGAAACTTGATTCTTTGTCGCGTCTTCTAAATACTTAGTATTAATGATTTGTTTCCCATGCCAATTACCTTTGTGCAATAAAAGTAATCCAATTTTGGACATTTCATCAATAGTCAGCATAAGAGAATGGGCGCCCATTGTATGACCCATCGGACAGGAGAGCCAATCCGGATTTCCAATTCCGATAGGTTCAAAAAATCTTGGTGTCATATAATTAACAAGAGTAGCACCACTGACCGCTTCCACAATACAGCTAAGGATATAGCTGTTAAAAGTAGAATACAGAAAGTTAGTGCCAGGCTCATAAACAAATTTACCATTAGTAAAGTAATATCTTATCCAATCTTTTACTTGGTAGCGCTCTAAATCGTCAGCAAAAAATAGCGGATTTTCGAGACCTGTAGTCATAGTCAACAAATTTAAAACTGTAACTTTTTTGATCCTCGAATCAAGCGTAGTAAAGTCAATTTGAGGGAAAAAATGAAAAATTGGATCAGATAGTTTTAAAAGCCCTTCTTGACAGGCAAGGCCAACTCCAATCGACGTAATGCTTTTAGAAACTGAATAAACATTAAGCCGCGTAATCGGATCAACTTCCTTTTTTTCATCTACAAGTTTATCATTTTGATAAATCTGTATATTATTAATATTAAAATGTTTTTCTAAACTGTAATCCACAAAATTACTGAGAATTGTCATTTAACATACCTTCTTTATGCTTGTAAAATCCCCAAAAATGCTGCAATAATACTAATGATAATAATCCAAAGCAAAATTGTGTTAACTTTATAACCCTTCTTAATTGCCCAATAAACTATTCCTGTGGCAATCACACCTAGCATATCGGGCATGATTCCATCTAAAACTGACATTAGACTAATTGCTGACTTACCTGAGCCAATTGTTAAACCAGTTTTGACAGTAACCATTGTTGCAATCATTGCACCAATAACTAACAGACCTAAAGTTGCTGCACCTTGGAAAACTTTATCTGTAATACCTAATTTTTCGAATCTGTTTAAGGCTTTCATACCTGAGTCGTAACCCCAGTGTACTCCATAATATCTAACTAAAATATTGGGAATATTAAAAATCAACAAGAATAAAATCGGTGCAAACAGATTACCCGTTAATGCCAGCGAACAAGCTATGCCTCCTGCAAGTGGCCGCAAAGTTCCCCAAAATACCGAATCTCCGATACCAGCAAGTGGTCCCATCAGCGAAGCTTTTACCGAATTGATTGAAGCTTCATCAAAATTCGGATCGTTGGCATTTTCTTCTTCCATAGCTGCCGTAATACCAAAAACAAAGGGACCAAGCATTGGTGTAGTGTTAAAAAACTCAGCATGCCGTTTTAAAGCATCAGCTAAGCGTTCTTTTTCTGGATAAAGTTTCTTAAGTGCTGGGCCTAAAGCATATTGTACGCCCTGACTCATTTGCCGTTCATAGTTAAATGAAGCATTTATTGTGAAAGAACGCCAGAAAATTTTATTTATATCATGTTTAGTTAATTTCTTTTTATTTATATCAGAAGTCATCATCATTATCCTCCATTTCAACTGAATCCAGTTGAGGTTTATCATTATTTACTATACTTAAAGCTACAATTACTATTCCAATTAAAGCAACGCCTAATACAGGAACTTTTAAATATGCTGCTAAGACAAAGCCTAGTAATAAGTATGGTGCCACTTTTTTATTTATAAGCATGCTAGTCAATAGTGCAAAGCCTAGTGCGGGTAAAATACCAGCGGCAATATTCATACCATCTATGATAAATTTAGGGATAATTGCTAAAAATGACTTAACTACGCTGCTTCCCGAGTAAAAACAAACTGCCAAAATTAACGACATTAGTATGTCGTATGATAAAAAGCTAATCAAATGCATTCTGTCTACACCAGCTACATCACCCTTTGCTGCATAGTTATCTGACTTATGTAAAAAGAAAACACGCACAGTTAAGTAATAAAAATTTTTCAATAACAGAGCAACTGTCGCAATTGGAATAGCGAGTGCCAGTGCAGCTGCTGCCCCAGATCCTGTCTTAATAGCAAATGCTGTTCCCAAAATACCACCAGCAGTAATTTCTGGTGGCAATGCGGCACCAATTGTAATGTTGCCCATAAAGGCAAGCTCCAAAGTAGCTCCAACAATTAGGCCGGTATGTAAATCCCCTAAAACAAGTCCTACTAGCGGTCCCATAACTATTGGTCGCTGAATCATAGAATTGCCTAATCCACATTCTAAAAAGCCAATAAATGCTACTACAAAAATTAAAAACGCTTGCAACATTATTTTTCCTCCTACTTATATAAAATTTTTTTAGGATCACTTGGCACGGCCTGAATGTTAACTTCTTTACCCAAAGCCGCAACTTCTTTGAGCAATTGTTCATCTTTATCTGTCACGTTTACCATCTTAGACAGCGCATGTGTTTGGGATGTAGCCTTAGTTCCTCCTAAATTGATTGCTTTAATTTGACTAACATTCTTGGCAAGAATCGCTGCTGTTTCAACAGTTGGTACTACAATCATCAAACGGTATTTATCAGTTTTTCCCGAATTAATTGCTCCAATTGAGTCCTTCACACTTTTAAAAACAAGTTTTACACCTTGTGGTTTGCCCAAACGTAAAGTCGACTTACGCAAATCGTCTTTAGCTACGTTATCATCAGCAATCAAAATACAATTTGGCTGCAACTGTGAACTCCACGAAAAAACCACTTGACCGTGTAATAAACGATGATCTACTCGTAATAACAAAATCATTTTTTCTCTCCTTCTAAAAGTCTTCTTCAACTGCATTCTTACTATTCACAGTATTCGGCAACAGCATTTTCACCGTATCTTTACTAACTTCTACCGTTTGCTTAATTTGCTCAATACTAACTTCACTGTCAAGCAAAACTAGGCTTAAAACTAGGGCCACATTCATCCCGCTAATCAAATAAACATCCTTAAATGCTAACTTTTCAAGAGCTAATCGATTAACACTCCCCCCCAGCAAGTCAGTTACTACGATAAAGGGAGAATGTTCATTCGCCAGTTTCTGTATGAATTCTAATAAATCTGGCCCATTCTCCAAATATGAATCAAATGCAATTAAGTTAGACTGCTTGCCAGCAAGCAATTCAATTGTACTTTTCATTCCACTTGCTAGTTTTCCGTGACTTAATAAATAAATCTTCACTTACATTTCTCCTTATTCAAAACATTAAATTACAACATCTGTAAGAATTTTTAATAAGAACTTATTTAGCACGCTTTATTACCTCCTTTTAAGTCTTACTTATTCAATTTATAATTAGCAAATATTGTGCCAAGTTATACCATTCAACAAAAATCGGCAACAAAAAAATAGTGCTTAAAAATTTTTTAAGCACTTCTTTACTATAAATAATCTTCTAGTAGTTCAAAAATTAATGATATTTCGAAATTATTTATTTTAATATTATATTTCATCTCAATTGGTTTAAAAATGGTATTTGAAATTAAGGCAAATTCTTTTTCAATGTCATTTTTAAAAAAAATTTGGTTATTTTTATCCTTGTTTTCACTCAAAAGGATACGTTCAATCATTAAAGAAAGATGCATATATAGATTCAGCTTTATTTTTCCACTAAAAGTTACACCATAATATTTTTGGTATTTAGCAGCTACAGCTTGCACTTCATCAATGACCGTATTTGGATTAAGAAATTGCAACCTTTCTTTTATTCCCTGAATAGTCAAAAATTTTAAAAATTTTTCAAGCAGATTATCCACATTTTTACTCTCTTCTCCTGAATCCAGGAGATAAGTTTTTAGTTCATTAAACCACTTCTGATCCAAAATATTGTAAATATTGATAATAGGTATATCTAATTTAATTTTAAAGTCAGTAGTTGTAATAATTAACTGAGTGTTTTTAAAGAAACTACTGTCATTATTGTCTAAAAGTTCACGAAGCTTACGGTAATCCATTGTAATTATCTGTTTCTTGGTTGAAAGTGTGCCTTCAATGATATCCTTAATTGCCTGAGATAGGCCCGCACCTGATAAACAGGAAATAATAATATTATCTTGATCTGAAAGCCCTTCAAAATATTGTACACCTATATACTTACCGTAATTTTTAGCCTTTTCAGTAATGTCACTAAAAGATTCATCCCGTTGTACGCGAATAGCTATGTCCAGAGCGGAAGCGGTTGTTAAATTATTGATTACAAGTAATTTCTTATTTGAAGCGTGCTTGATTTTCGTAAACATTTGATTTAATGAGCCCATATCAAACAACAAAATAATTCCATGATCATGTGCTTTTTGGGTTTGTAAATAATTCTGGACACACACGTTTATGTCGTCAACTGTCGCATCTATTGGCATATCAAATGCTTCAAAAACGTAACTTTTTGCCAAATTATTAACTATTTTCTGAATACTGGTAGCTGTTGATTCTCCATGAGCAAGTAAAATGCAAGTATAACGAATTTCTTCTATTGGATTGATTAAATCTGAAAATAATAAAATAAACCACAAATAAAAATTAGCATAATTTTTAGGTTTAAAATAATTTAAAAATTGCCGATAAATATAAAAAGAACGCGGATAGTTCTGCTCGAATAATTTAACCAGTTCCTTAGAATGTGCCAATGGCTTTTCCTGAATAAAACTTAAATTAAATGCAAGCACAAACAACTCGAATTCATTTTGATGTAGATTAAGTCTCAATCCATATTTATCACCTAAAACACTTTTAATTGCCTGTTTAATATTTCTACCAAATAATTGAGTTGGGATTGAATTAGCTATACGTGAAAGCGAGCGTAGTGAACGCAAGATGATTAACTTGCAATCGCTTATTGATGAACCTTTAGAAAAAGAAGCAATCAATTCATTTTGAATGTTTTGAAAACGCTCAAAGACGTAATCAGTTAATTCAGTTACTTCACTCCAATTAAAATCTGAATCAATTATAGCAAACCCGCTGTCAGCTGCTGAACCAATTTGAATAATTTGAGCATTTGGATACATGGTGTATCCCTTTGAACATAATATTTTTACTTTATTACCTAAAGTACCTATATTTCCAAGATAATTTCGATTGGCTAAATCCATAAGCAAAGTTTTTGAAACTGAAAACTTTTTCTTTGTTTCGGTTGCTTCATGTTTAAAACACTGTGCCACTATAGCAACTCGTTCGGTCAACGGACGATCAATAAACTTAGGCAGATTTATGTGAAGAGGTATTCGCCGTAAAAAAGTCTTTAATAAGCAATTATCTAAATTTTCCGTAGTTGCAAATATTAATCGAACATTTACTTTATGCGGATGACTGACCTCCCCTAATGGATAAAAAGTACAATTATCCAAAAGAGAAAATAGCTTTTCCTGATCGGATTTTGACAAACGATGTACCTCATCTAAAAAAAGGTAACCATTATTGCTTTATCAAGCAATCCTATAGTATCTTCATCAGCACCAGTAAATGCTCCTTTTTTATAGCCAAATAGAACTGATGATAGCAACTCAGGATTGTTAGCATAATCTGCAGTATTTAGAGTAACAAATCTGCCATTTTTTTGAATTTCATCTAATTCTAGCGCCCTTTGATACATGAGTTTGGCCAAAAGACTTTTACCAGTGCCGCTTGCACCTGTAATTATTACGGGTAGACCATGTGGTGGATACAAAATCGCCTGAGTTAAAGCTCGAACGTGGTATTTAAGACTTCCATCAGACCCAATAATCTGATCAAATACTGATGATTCAGCTTTAACAATCCAATATACTGGACGCGTACCATGCTTTTCTACCAGATTTTGTTTAAACAGTTTAGCTAAATAGCCGCTTACTGCACTTCGACTAAGACCGGCTATTTGGGCAATTTCTTTAGTTGTCAATAATTTATTTTCTTTCTGAAGTAAACGATATAAGTGCTCAATTGCTTTCATATTTTTCCTTTTTAGACATTAACTTAAATTATAAACACTACTTAAAGCGCTTTTTCTATTTTTAATGCTTATTATAAAGAATTATATTTAGATATGTACTTAAGCAATCAAGATTTATTTTTATTTAAATTATTAACTAATTTAAGTGTACTATTAAAAAAACAGCACTTTAATAATAAAGTGCTGTTTTTTAAATATAAAGTTCTGAGTCATAACAAATGAGCTTTTGCTGGTTCACTTTTTAGCCAACTGGCAAGGAAGGCAAATCCAAAAATAATTACGGCAATTATTGCTGTAAAGATGAATAAACCATTCCCACTATTAAGGGCAATTGTTTGCTCATCATCTAAAAGGCGACTTGACTCATTAACTTGATTACACAATCCAAAGAATAACATGATTAGACTGCTCAAAGTTAGTACGCCATTAATTGCTGTTAAAATTTTTATTTTCGTTAACTTCAAAAAATCATGTCCTTTCTTTTGATTTAAATATGTGAAATTATATACCTTTTAGAAATAAATGCAATACTTTTGTTTAAAAAATTCGCATTTATTAATTTTTATATTAATACCCTTTCTAGTAAGTCTAAATACGTCAAATAACCCACAAAGAAACAGTCACACTGCTTGTTTATGACCATTCACTGGCCAACCATTCTTGAGCTAACTTAAACCAGTGGGCCGCATGCGGATTTTCCTGCCACTCGCGTCCTTTTATCACCATATCCTTACGGGCTAATGAAAAGCCGTGACCACCACGATTGAAAATATGAATCTCACATGGCACATTTTTGGTATGTAAAGCAGCAATATATTCCATGGTATTTGTCACTAATACAACGGGATCATCCCACGCATGAAAAATAAAGGTTGCAGGCGTTTTTGCAGTTACACCCAATGCACTATTTTTAACAAACTCATCTGTCGGTACCTTGCCCTCCTCTTCAGCGGGGACATCAAAGCCAATTTTAGCTAAGTTAATTAACGGATACCCTAAAATAGTCTTAGATGGCAAAACGATACTGCTGGTAAAAGAAAATTCTTTTTGATATTTAGGAGAGTTAGCCATGCTATTGGCAAAGCTGGCCACGTGACCGCCAGCTGAAAAACCAACAGTAACAATTTTCGCTGGATCAATATTGTATTCACGCGCGTGATCACGAAAGTACTTAACCGTAGTCAATACATCTAGCCCCGCATCCGGATAGATATCACCTTCATCTTGAACCAAGTTATATTCCATTACAACGCTGTTGAAGCCGCAGTTATTAAAGGCAAGTGCTACCGGCTCGCCTTCTCGTAAAGACAAGTGGTCAAAACTGCCACCTGGAATAATAATGGCAAGCGGATGCTTAGGAGTCACTAAGTCACCAATTGAATCTAGAGTATAAGTATGAACTTTAAACTCCCGCTTGTTAAAGTTAGTTAACGTTAAATCATTTACTTTCATTTTTTCACCTCACGTTTAGCCATCTTTTTTGCTAAAAAAGCAGTCGATAATGGCACAGTTAGTAATACACCAATCAATGAATACATAATAATAAGCGTTTCATTGACAAATAATTTTTCATTTAAAATTTCACCTAATGTGTAATTGAGCCTAATATACCACAAAAATAGGGAAAGAAAGCTACCAAACATGCCAAATAAAATGGTATTCATCGCTGTTCCTAAAACATCGTTGCCGATTTTTGCCCCACTATTCAGTAGTTCTTCATGGGTAATCTCGGGATTGTGCTTTTTAATTTCTAATAATCCAGAACTCATTGCAACCGCCGCTTCCGCAACCGCTCCAAGCGTTGAAAAAATCGCAACAGCTACGGCAATTAGCGGATAACTTAGCCCCGGCATTTGTGATAAACCAACGAGAATCTCTCCTGCTTCTGGGCCTAGACCAGCAGCTTGTGCCAGCCATTCGAATCCTAAAATCAAACAACTGACAACTAAACACACAATTAGAGCAGAATAAAATGAGTTTTTCGCTACTTGATAGTCATGCGTTCCCAAAAAGATTATTGTCACTAATTTGAGTGGAATAAAAATCAAAATTAACACGGGAATGCTGATGCCCCATGAAATCAGAATTGCCAGCAAAATTAACAATAAGGTGTTAATTAGCACACTGAAAAAACTACGAATGCCAGTTTCACCGCCAATAACCGTCATTAATATTGCCAAAACGATTATCAATGCCATTAATGTGTTCACTTTTTATTCCACTCCTTCCATTTTTGACCTTCTAAGAAGAACAAACTGCAGCCAGTCGCGAAAACGACCGTTAAAACAATTCCGATTGCGGAGATAACGCTTTGCGTTACTCCTAAAGATAAGGTGAAGCCAAAGGTGGAACTTAAAGTGTTGTTGTCACGTAAATAAATAATTGTTAGCGGCAACGCTTCAGACATGAAAATCAGCACTAACACATTAATCAGTGGTCCCATAATCTCTTGGCCCATTGTTCGGCCACTTTCAATCAGCTGTTTGGCAGTCAGATCTTTTTTAGTCTGAATTAACTCATATAAGCTTGAGATAATATCCGTTGCTTCATCCATCACCGCTCCTAAAATGCCGAGCAAGGTCTGCGCTAGAAAAATGCCGCGGGGATCTTGGGTAGCGTAATCGCCAGTTTCATATTTGATTTCGGACTCTCCCGTAAGGCGCATAATTAAGTAGCACAAAGCAAACGAAACAAAGACTCCTAACAGCGTCGCGGCCCAGGTCGCCAGCATTTTTTTATTAGGTCCTTGAACAAGCAATAAGCTGAAAAAGGAAAAGACGATGTCAGCAAAGCCAAAGAGCAGCACAATATACGAGCCGTTCAGTTTAATATCGGTCATAATTACGAGGTAAAACAAGAGCCAGCTCAAAGCCATGGACGCAATCAGTCCCAGCGTGTTTTTACCAGAAACGGCCACCATTAGTGTCGCCATAACTGTCAGTGCTAAAACCAACACCCAATCGCGTTTGGGCGTTTGAATAGCCGGATCATTATGTTTAATATTGACAAAAATCCGCTGACCAGCCCGGTATTTTTGCGTAATCAATTGCGATGGGTAATAATAATTGACCGTTCGGTAAGTTTGGTTCTTATGCTTGCCAGATAAAACTTTGAGGTGAAGCACCTGTTTTCTAGTTTCGTCCTTGTTGTTATACACATCCGTACTTTTTTCAACTAAAGTGTCCTTAATCGTGCGGTCCGTAATTACTGCTACATCATGCTTAGTGTAGATGTCAGTGGCAAAATAAGTACACGCCGTCAAGGCCAGTCCAATAATAGCTACAACTAGCGCCAACACATAGCGCTGCTTAGTTTTTTTCAATGTAATCATCCTTAATCTATACTTGTCTACTGTACCTCAAAAGCGGATATCATAATTAAAAGTTTAACTTAAGTTTGCTAAATTTGGCATTAATAAAAACGGCTTTTTTTAAAAGTCGTTTTTACTTAATCTACATATCAATAAATTTTTGCCACCAGTGCTTTTTTTCCGGTTTTACTTGCATATCTGACAATGTCCGGTGCGCATTAACCGTACTTTTTTGAGCGTTTTCCTGTGCTTTTGACAAAATTTCATCATGCACTTCTTTGCTTGATTTTTGTTCATCATTAGCAACCTGCGCCCGCTTTTCAGCAGGTGTCAGTGGTTTATTTTCTTCAGCAAAAATTGGTGCAGTTGCCAGATCATCGGTTACAATTCCTGAAATATCAGGTAAGCTAGCAAAATCGGCTTCTTTGGCAGATGAATTTTCTAACTCCTTCTGTCTTGTTAGTAGATCTTTATTCTGCTTTTCAATTCGATTTAACTGCTTTTGTAATTTCGCAAGCGCTGAATTTTGTTGTCCAATAGTCTGTTGCAAGGCATTAAGAAGTTTCATTACCTGCGGTGTGCTCATCACTTCATTGTTAGGTTCGTCCACGGCATTTGATTCTTTTGCGCTTTTATCACTCACAGCAAAAATCTGCTGTGCCGCTTCTTGCAAAGTAAGGCCATTTTCCTGTGCTAACTTATGAAAATCCTTTAAGTCTTGAACATCCTTTTTACTATATAACCGGGCATTTTGTTTGGTTCTAGCGTAATAATCAGGCTTACCGGCAACTTTTTCAACTATTAAGGAATATTTGCGCAAAGTGGCAACACTAATCTGCAATTCCTTAGCTGTTGCTGCAGGGGCGGTCAATTCTTCAAAATCATGCTTATCTTTAGTCATAAAATATTACTCCCAGCACAATCTAATTAACCGATTTTATGTAGCAACGTCTTTTTATGCTCATAACGTTCTTGGCCGATTTCAATTAACCGTGTGATTAATTCGGAATAAGGAATACCCGCTTCTTCGAACAGTTTTGGATACATACTAATGTTAGTAAAACCTGGTAATGCATTGACTTCAGTCAAAACAATCTTCTGGTCACTTTCACGTAAAGTAG
This sequence comes from Lactobacillus sp. B4007, assembly GCF_026535895.1. Lineage (NCBI taxonomy): Bacteria > Bacillati > Bacillota > Bacilli > Lactobacillales > Lactobacillaceae > Lactobacillus > Lactobacillus sp. B4007. The sequence continues at coordinate 90,733 of NZ_JAFNPA010000004.1, read as the reverse complement.
AGTCAACCCGAGCCAAACCACTACATTCAGTTGCTTGGTAAACTTTTAAAGCATTAACCCGAATTTTTTCAACAATTTCTGCTGGTAATTCGGCTGGAATCTGCAGCGTTGTGGTGGAATCATCATCATATTTATTTTCATAACTATAGAAGGTTCCCGCAGCGTTAATAATTTGACCTACCCCAGAAACAAGCGGCTTGTCATTGCCTAAAACAGCAACTTCAACTTCAGTACCATGAATCGTTTCTTCTACTAAAACTTTATCATCATACCTAAAGGCATCGGCTAAAGCTTCACGATATTCTTTCTCGCTTGTAACATGGTGAACCCCAACAGATGAGCCTTGATTGGATGGCTTAACAAACAAGTCGCCACCCAATTTTTCGCTTACTTTTGTGTAATCACATTTAGCATTATTTTCTTCGTCATATTCAAAGCGTTTAATTGCAATCCAGTCGGCAACTGGAACACCAGCTCGTTGCGCCAAAATCTTGGTAAATTCCTTATCCATTGTTACTGCAGCGGATAGAACATCGTCACCTACAAATGGTTTATCCAAAATTCTAAATAAGCCTTGCAGGCTGCCATCCTCGCCTAAGTTACCGTGGACAATTGGGAAGAAAACATCGATTTCAGGTAAATTAGCTAACTCAATTAGATTAGAAATATTAGCGACTTTGTGCGGATTTTGCACCGTATAGTGTGGATCTTTAAGTACCTTAAAAGAGTCTGCTTCACTAGCTAAGTACCCGTCATTGGTAATCCAAATCGGGTGAACATCAAACTTATCTTGATCAATTGCATTATAAATATTGTGGCCTGACATAATTGAGACTTCATATTCGGATGAATTGCCACCAAAAATTAGGCCAACCTGTGTTTTCCTAGTCATTTTATTTTTACCTCTTAATTAATGTTCTAACTTTTTAATTATACGGCAATGTAAGCCTAAAAAAGCACAAATTAGCCGAATTTTAGAAATATTTTTTTAATCCGAACCTAAATCTTAAAAAACATGAGTAATTTTTCAATTAGTTAATAGTCCGCTTTTTTTTATTGTGAAAATTCGTTTTGCTCTTAATCATTTTGGCTTTTAGTCCAATATTTTTTCCGAACATTATTGTTGGCTATAAAAGTCCCCAAGTTACTTGGTAAATTTTATTAATTTTAGTGGGATGCTTAGTTGGATTAGCAAAATCGTGCAGTTGGTGGTAGGCAACCGTCACCAAAACATTGTTATTACTTACACCCTGAATGCCTTCAACTTCCGTATAATAGCCTGGAATTGCCAATTCTGTTGCAGTTGTCAAATCAACTAATTCCCAACCGGCAGCGTTAATTTCGCCCCACGGAATTTTAACAATTTTACGATCAAAGCCAGCTGTATCAGTAGACGGCTGGCTAGAAAGATAAAGATTAAACTGGTCGTTATGATTAACAACATAATGATCAAGGGCAAATCCTTGCAAAGACCCTACCTGTCCTTGATTACCAGATAAAGTTGGAATTTTAAAAGCGGCAAGGCATTGTACAGTTGTTATATCAACATATTTGCTGGCAGTTGTGGCATGATCCAAGGCATCATTAATTGCACTCAGGCGGTATAGTGCAAAGTAACCATTATGATCGTTATCTCCGTATGCAATCAGAAAATATTGACCATCAGGTGAAACGGCCGCCTCGACGCGGGCAAATTGGTCACCCGCACAACCAACACCAAAGTCGCTACCTGCATGATTCAAGTTAGCTAGCCGAGGTTGCACGCTTGTATTAGAACGATATTTTTGTGCGTGCCACAGGGAAACCCGGGCAATCTGCTTTGACCAACTCGACCACGTACTGCTCATATTAAGGTCATTTGGCTTAGTTCCCACAAAATATTGACCAAATTTATTCGCACATTCAAATGTTTGAGTATGCCCTGCAGCAGTTCCCGTCATGAACAACACCGGCTTATTTTTATTAAAGTTAACATTTTGACCATTGTGGCCGCGATAAACAAAAGTATCACCAGCAACATGTTGCAAGGCATAAGTATAATTCTTGCCGATCGTCGCTTTTTGAACAACGACTTGACGCAAATCACGGTTAACCGGTCCAGTAACGCCGTCCCAATCATTAAGATTACTAACTAATTTCAGCTTAACATTTCTTGCTCGTGGTATGTTTGGGTTAATCATATTTAATAAACGCTCTTTTCTACCAGCTTTTCTTAAATTTTTGTTTTGTAGCTATCTAAAGGGCATTTTTGCCTTATAATATTTCATAGTCAGGAGGCGTCTTAAAAGATGTTACGCAAATTATCTATTATACTTACCAGCTTACTTTTCATTTTTCCATTTAGCGCTGCAACTAGTCACGCGGCTAATTTCACGCCAAGTGAAGCAAACCAAATAAAGCAATTGCAGCAAGAATATGCTGCTTTAGATAAAACTCCTTTTAACGAGGATAACCTCTATATAAATAAGCCGCAGCTCAATCGCAAATTTAAAGAAGGTGTGCTAACCCCGACTTATCTTAGTGATCAATTAGCTTACATTAATTATTATCGCGGACTTTTCGGCTTAACACCAATAACTGAGGACAAACAAGATAGTCTTGATGCACAAAAAACGGCCGCCGTTTTGGCAACCTTAAATGCCAATCCGTTAATTAACCAGCACAACCTTCCTTATGAAAAAAGGCCGCACAACGTTAGCAAAGCGATTTGGCAAATCGCCCGCTCCACTTCCAATTCTGCTAATCTTAACTTTAATACTCATGACCAAACTGCAGGCGATGTAATCACCGATTTAATTACTGATCGCTATAATTTATCCGGGCCAGACACAGGACACCGTGCCTGGTTACTCTCAACTAGACTGACTACAACCGGAATCGGAGCCGCCTACGGAAAAAACGGTTACCGCTATTCTGTTCAAAAAGTTCTTAATTCAGCTGACGTCTTTCGCAAGCCAAGTCAACAGCAAGTTATCTATCCTGGTTCAGGCGTTTTTCCGCTCGAATTAGTCCAAGGACAAAACATTGCTTGGTCTTTTTATAGCTCCGATCAGGTAATTAAAGAAATTCCGCAAATTACTATTACCGATGAGGATACGCAAACAACTTATCAAGCTCAAGAAGTTCACAATTATCATAATTCCGGCTATGGCAATTTTACAACCATTATTACTTATTCTCCGGGAGCTACTCCCTTAGTTAATGGACATGAATACCGGGTTGATATTGCGGAAATTCTTTCTTATCATTTCAAGCTCTTTCGACTAAGCAACTAATTTATGACAGAAAAAGCCACGGAAATTTTACTTCCGTGGCTTTATTTTGCTATTTTAAATACTTTGCAACTGCCTGTAATAAATCAGGTTCATTATTAACAATTGTCCCATTTAGCTTAATTAGTCCCGTTGTATAAAGGTTTATGTAGTGAAATTGATTTTCAGCGATTTCACTTAGTGCAGCTAATTTTTGCTTATTATTACTGCCCTTTTGTCGTGTATCCGTGTACAGACCAATAATTGGAATTTCTTTAGCGTAGGCAATACCGATTTCGCTTGCTACCCCATTATCAATACTGAGACCATCAAGAACGGCAACCATTAAATCACTTTGAAGGAGCTTATCAGTATCGGCCTGAGCAATCATTTCTGAATCGGCATACGCTTCTTTATCATTAATTGCAGCATTTTCCTGCGGTAAATATAGATCAATTGCAGGATCTAGTTGACGAATTTTAGCTGCTAATTGGGCATTATAATTGATTTCTGCCTGAGAAAACAGAGCATTTGCAAAGTAGATTTTCATTATTAACTCCTTATTTTCGTAATCTTCTGGCAAGACAAGCCTACCTAAAAAACTTTCTAGTAGTCAAGTACTGATTTAAGCGAACTAACGCTAAATTAACTAGCTAATTTCCTGGTGCTGTAAATTCCCATAAAATAGCACTTAAAATGTAGAGAGCAACCCCCACAATTACAAAATCCAAGAATATGCTGCTGCTAATTTCTAAAACATAGCCAAAAACAGCAATTTCTCTGACATTAAAAACTGTTGGAACAAGTGCAATGATTCCTGCAATCAACATTAACCAAAAACTTGCCCACATAACTGCACCCATAATAGTATGGGTTAATTTTTTCGAAGTCATTTCTGTGCGCAGGTCACCAATAAGCGAGCGCAAGCTAATAGCAGCCATAATTAACACAATAATGTTAAGCAGCAGTAATGCCGTTGCAACATTACTGCCCACCATTACAGTATTTAAACTAAACGCATCAACTACTTCATATGATGCATTACTACCTTGCTCTTTTAATTTTTCTTGAACCAATTGTGCATCACTTGATGTTCCCTGGTCAATATTTAAATTAATGTCGAACAAAATTTGGTTAGCTAAATTTAGATTATTAAACTTAAAAAAAGTACCTAAAGTATAATCAATAATATGATCAGCAATCGGTTGCGTTTGCTTAATAGTCAAAAGATTAGCACTTCCGTTTTTATTGGCACCAATCTCGTTAGCAAGTGTATCAAAGTGCTTGTTAACTTGCCTAACAATGATGGCTTCATTATTGTTAGTTCTAATCTGATTCTTCATGAAAAAAGGATTGAGAAAAGTAAGCGTAACCATAATAAGCGCCATAATTAAATAAATAATAAAGGACAGTACTTTTGGATGTTGGTCATTCTGTTTACGAGATACTCTATGCAGATCATCTCGTGCGCCATTTGCCATATTTTTCCTTCCTAACAGACGATCTCTTTTTCCCCATCAAACATCGTGTCAATTGCGTGGTGAATTGCTTCAATATCAGTTGATTTAATGATCTCATGACCAATTTCAAGAGCACGGTTAACCTGTTCTGGCGTACAATGCAGGAAACTATACATTAATGAACTAGTAGCGTAATCGGCCAGCTGCTCGGCAGACAAACTAAATCTTTTACTGTCGTGGTATAGGCGACCAACACCAGTTACTACAAATGCAATGCCATACTCTACTTCATTTAAATCAAAAGCATCTTCATCAAAGATTTGGTTATCTTTTACCCAGCTATTAAGCATTTGACTCCATTTATCAAGAGTTTCATTACTACTGAAAACTTCAGAAATAATCCGCTTAAGTCCCTTATCAAAGATTCCCAGCATCGCAATCGTATAAATAAAAGCCTTAGTTCGGGCACAAATGTTGCCTTCCTTAGCATGGTTGAATTTTCTTACCTGTTTATCTAAGGTATTAAGAATATTGCGAATCACGTCATCTGTTAATTTTGCTTTATGAGGATAATATGATTGGAGAAGAGATTTTGAAATCCCTGATTTTTCTGCAATCATTTGAAATGACACATTGTCCATGCCGTTTTCCCTAATTAAATTGAAGGTATTACTTAAAATAATTCGTCTTCTTTTATAATTTTTCTTTCGTGCCATAATGGATTCTCCGTTCCTACGCATTTTGTTTTTTATTATACCAATGTTATAAAATAAATAAACAAAAATACATCATGGTACTAAAAATATTGAAGCAGCAGGATTTATAAGTATTAAAAAATAAATAAAAATTATTAAATTATTTCAAGTCACTTTCACTTAACAAATGCATTGAGCGATCATTATATACATAATTAATTCCACGAGCCAAAAGCAAATCGACAGAAATCCGAACCATTCTGTCTGGATAGTGGCTGTGCTTAATTGTGTCAGTTACCACTATTTGTTCAATTGGCAATTCATTAAGCGTTTCCAGTGCATTTTGTGAAAGAAGTGCATGCGTAGCTGCAACATAAACTTTTTTAGCGCCAGCTGCTAAAACTGATTTAGTTGAAGAAGAAATGCGTGAACCTGTGTCAATCAAATCATCGACAATAATACATTTCTTGTCCTTAACGTCACCAATCATGTCATGCACATCAGTATCATAACGTTCACGACGCTGGTCAACAATTGCAATTGGCGCATCAAAGAACTGCCCAAAGTTCCGCGCTAATTTTGCTCCTGAATGATCAGGTGAAACAACAACAATATCGTCTTCTTCTTTAGTCGCAATTCCATTATCAAGGAAGTATTGCGCTAACAGCGGCATTGCGTGCAGATGGTCAACCGGAACATTATAAAAGCCTTGAATTTGCGAAGCATGTAAATCTAAAGCAATTAAATGGTCTAAGCCGGTAATCTGCAATAAATTAGCAACCAGTTTAGCTGTAATTGGTTCACGGGAACGTGTTTTAGTATCAGAACGCGAATATGCCAAGTAAGGCACAACAACGTTAATTCGGTGCGCAGAAGCGCGGTGCAATGCATCCAAGACAATTTCTAACTCCATAAAGTTTTCGTTGACTGGATCTTGAATTGACTGGATAACAAAAACGTCACATCCTCTGACGCTTTCACCAATATTAACCTGAATTTCGCCATCGCTAAAATGCTGCACAGCAGTTTCAATTAGCGGTTTTTTCAAAATCGTGGCGATCTTTTCGTTTAAAGCAGGATTACCACTTAACCCAATTAACTTCATTGGATGCATTAACTGAAGAAGTTCTTCTTTGTTCATAGCTACCTCTTTATTTAAAATACTATCTTTGCAAGTCTATTATAACCAAAAAAAGTCCCTAGTGCCTAGAAAAGGTAAAAATCAAAACAAAACGCCGAAAACTTTTTCGACGTTTTGTTAAAAAATATTTATTTAAAAAAATCTTCCATTAAATTAAGAAGTTTAAAACTTTTCACAGCATAACTTTCATGTTTCTGTCTCGGCATTACAAGAAGCTGGCCCTGCGGAATAATCTGACTGTACCAGCGAACGTGTTCTACCTTGACCCAGTCTTTTTCGCCAACAACACAATACGTTGGAATTGAGATTGCCTTTAGGCTATCAACGGACATAAAGCTTTCGGTCAATTCTACTTCACTGTCACGATTACGCCTCAAAAAGCGCAAAATTCCCTCAGTTAAGTAATGATATGGTCTAATGCCATTGCCATTGACAAATACACCGGCAACCATCAACTTTTTAAAAGCCTTTTGGTCTTGGCTTGCAAGCATCATTGCAACTAAGCCACCAGCATCAAAGCCAAAACAATAACAGCCCCGAATGCCAACCTGATCAATAAAATCAGCGACATCTTTAACTTCAGTCTGATAATGTTGCGCTATTTCGCCTTCACTTAAGCCGTGTCCGCGCATATCAAGGACATAAACTGTGTAATAAAGTCCAAGCGGGGCAATAATCTGGTCAAACATCCCACCATCTAAGTGATGACCGTGCAATAAAAGAAGTGGTTCTCCCTTACCCAGTTTGCTGTAATATAATTCGTTACCGTTAACTTTTTCTCTCATCGCTGATCCCTTTCACTAGCCTCAAGCAGCTCTTGCTCAGAACCTTTTTCCTTTTTGTGCTCTTGCCACAAACTACGTATCATCGTTTTAAGGATAATATAATTTGCCCGAAAGTTATCAGGAATCATCTTTAAATTGAAGTTATGGACCATACTGTCTTTGCGCTGCCAATAATGGTATAGCGGCGTGCTGTCACAATAAAAGCCATCTGTTTTAGCTAAATACTGCACATTGAAAATCTGGTCTTCCATAAATGCCAAGTTGCCCATAAAGCGCAAGTGATTTTGCCGAACAACGGAAAGCTTATAACCCTTATTCCATGTGTAGCCTTTAACTGGTGTTGCTAAGAAGTGATTGTCAAATAATGATCCCAGCGGATTGCAGATAAGCTGATAACTGCGCAATTTTTCTTTCATCCCGTTTACTTTCTTCTTAGTTGCTGGCACGGAACCTTCCTTATTTTCGTAATCAAGCCAAAAGCCGCAAGAAACCATTGCTGCTTCGGGATACTCATGAAAAGCTCGGACAAAAAAGTCGGTATAACCAGAATCTACCCAATCATCACCATCGTGAAAGGTAAAATACGGCGTATCAACGTTGTCGATTCCAACATTGCGGGCATCAGACAAACCGCCATTAGGTTTATTTATAATTTTTAAGTCGTGAAAATCATTCCGGTAACTTTCCGCAATTTTTCTCGTATTATCAGTTGAACCATCATTGACAATCAACAATTTGAAATTCGGGTTGCTCTGTTTAGCCAAGTGTTCTAGTGCTCGCGGCAAATATTTTTCAACATTGTAGACCGGCATTATGACAGTTAATTCAGGTTGCTGAATCATCGCTACCTCCCTCATTGTTTTTTATTATACCATCTAAAATATTAAAAATATCGTAAACCGGATGGTCTAAAAAGCTATTTTAAACTTTTGTAATCAGCATTTAGTATAATTAATAGCAATAAACAAGGAGTTGATTATTTTATGAAAAAAGCAACAACTATTATTACTACTATTTTAACGTTATTAATCGGAACGTTGGGACTATCTCTGCCCCAGCAAACAGTCACAGTCAAGGCAGATGATCTTCCCGTTGTTTGTCTAGGAACTTCTTTATCGGATGGTCAGCGCAGCGGAACAGTTAAAACGCTTAGTGAGCCGTTAAACGGCAATAGTTACCAAACCATTACCATCACAGGAAGCGACTTAGTTAAATATCTTAATCCTTCGGGGGCTAACTTCACCACTAATTCTGGCGTTTGGTCCAGTGCAATGATTCAAAAGACTGCTCAAGGCAGCGGCATTAATGTCAAAATCTTGGATTATCAAGGTAAAAACAATATCACGACTATTACCGCCGATCAGTATAAAAATGCCGCACTAACGGCCGGAATTGCTGACGCAAATATCTATGTGACTAGTGCCGTACCAATCGATGGCTCTGGTGCTTTAGCTGGTGTCTATGCTGCTTACCACAAAACCGGTGAAAGCCTCAATCAAAGCCAGGTTAACGCCGCCCAAGACGAAATGGGAACTTTAAGTAAAATTACCAAGGAAAACAAGAGTAAAGATGGTTACAGTGACGCTCAATTAAACAACGCCGTTGCCGGTGCCAAACAAGAAATGGGTAAAATTGGCAACAACATTTCTGACAGCCAAATTCGTGACATCGTTAACAACCAAATTAATATTAACCACTTGGGTGATGTCATTAACAATAACCAAAAACAGCAGATTATTAATGTTTTAATTGAAATCCGCAATTCTGGAGCCTTAAAAGACAACAAGTTTAAAGATCAAGCTGGAGCTTTATCCGATAACATCAAAAAAGATGCTAAGGGCATTTTTGACAAAGTCAATACCCCTGAAAACCGCAACTGGCTAGAACAAGCTTGGCAAAATGTAACTAATTTCTTTAGTCACTTATTTGGCGGTACAATCGTCGTCTTTAACTAATCACATTTGGTCCATAAACTTATTTAACGTATGGTCGACAAATTCATTGCCGCGGTTATTATTATGGCCCTTAGTCCATTCGAATTGGGCGCTAGGAAATTGCTCTAGCAACCGGTCCATTTCCTGCCAGCATTCTAAATTGGCAATTGCACCCGGTGTGCTCTTTTTCCAGCCCCGTTTTTTCCAACCCTTGAGCCAGCCTTTAGTGATTGGATTTAACACGTACTGAGAATCGAGGACAAACAATAATGGCTGCTGATTAAAGCCCAGTTGCAGCAACTTTTTCAAAGCTTCAATTAAGGCGGTTAGCTCCATCTTATTATTAGTGGCACCAAATTCACCATTCGAGTCATATGCCGTTTGTTTTTGATTATGGTCATACCACTCAATTAGATAAGCCCAGGCCGCCTTGTCGGTTGCCTTCACGTGGCCGCCTTTGAAGTTGCCTGTATTGCGGGTTCCACCGTCAGTATAAATCGTGGCAAAATAGTCGCCACTAGTCTCATTTTCTGTTGCAGCAAGTGTCTTTTTCTGTTTAGGCATTTGCTGCTTTTTTTTAACTGTCTGACTAGCCCGCTGTATTTTGGCAATTGCTTGCTCTAAGGAGTCTTCGTCTTTTTGAAAAACCTGCTTAATTGTTGGCTGATCCCAATCCAAGTAGTCCGTTGCATCCGTAACTTTGCTAAAGGACTTATATTCGGCGTTAGGAAAACCATCAACTTGTTTTTTGGCTGCATCCCATGTGCGATAAACACCTGGTGTACGGCCTTTTTTTACGGCGTAAAATTTCATATGTACCTCTGTCACTATATTTTCGTAGTCAATGTTAAAATGTAGGTAGCTCTATTTTTAAGGTGGTATTATGTTCTTCAATACAAAAAAATATAAAGAAGAAGCTGAGAAGAACCGTAAGCACAATTTATCAAAAGAACCTAGTCGGTTCAACATGATTTCCTTAGCTATTTTAGCAACAATTGCACCAATGCGCATTTTTTTACGCCTACATAAAAGACGGATTGAAGATAATGCTACTGTTGAAAGCAAAACCGGTGACTTTGAGCAAATACCGATTATTTATTTCCACGGCTTCCGCGGCGGTGACTACACCACCAATATTATGGTTAAGCAAGCCTTAAAAGATAAAAATAATGCTAAATTTCTCAAGGTAACCGCTGATTTGCTTGGTAACTTTAAGCTTGAAGGAACATGGACGGGGGATCAAAATCCTATTGTGCAGGTAGTTTTTCGGCAGAGAATTGTCGGTGTCTACGCAATTGATTATTATCTAAGATTTATCCTGCCATTTTTGGCTAACAGGTATCATTTTAAGCATTACCGTGCTGTGGCTCATTCCTTAGCTTGTCCTTGTATTGTGCGAACCGAAATGCGGACGTACCACAGGAAAAATTTCCCGCGGTTAACAATGTGCGCGTTCATTGCCGGTCCATTTGACGGTGTTACCTATATGGGCGATATTCCCAACGTTAACGGCCTCAATCGCAACGGTCGACCAGCGGTAATTAATTTGCACTATCTTTATTTATTATTTAGGCGTAAAAGGTTCAATCCCGATATTTCGGTTTTAAATATTTATGGTAATGTACTTGATAACACAAATAGCGATAAATTTATTTCTGTTATCTCGGCTAAGAGCATTCGCTATATTCTGGCACCACATGCCAAATCCTATCATGAGGTCGAAATTCGGGGTAAAAAATACGCCGAGCACAGCTGGATGCATGATAATCCGCTGGTAATCAGTATTATTGATAAATTTATTGGACTTAAAAAATAATCTTTTGTTTTTGGAGGAACTACGTGATTCTACTCCGCGATATTATTCGCATTATCATTATTACTAACACTATTTTAGCTTTCTATATCGTCTTTCACCGCCGGCGCTCGGTCTCAACAACTTGGGCTTGGCTAATTATCTTACTAGTTTTCCCTGTTATTGGCATTATCTTGTACGGCTTTTTTGGACGAGGTATTTCGCAGGAAAATATTTTTGCCATTAATAAGCAGCACCATATCGGACTGCGCAATGTGCAAAAGTCAATTACCAAGGCGCCGAGAAAGACCAGTCCTTCAGACACCTCAGGAAAAGCGAGCATGGTTGTCCGCTTTTTTGACCGTAATAGCGAATCGCCGCTCAGCAAAAACAATCACGTTCAGCTCTATACTGATGGTGTACCAATGTTTCGCGACATGATGCGCGATATTGAAAATGCTAAACAGACTGTCAATATTGAATTCTACACTTTTTATAATGATCAAATCGGTAACGAAATTCTTGATTTACTAATTAAAAAAGCTAAACAGGGTGTTCGGGTGCGATTACTCTATGATGCTTGGGGTTCAATGGGTGCAACCAAAACTTGGTTTGACCAGCTGCGTAAGGCCGGGGGCGAGGTTCTGCCTTTCATTACTTCACGCAATATGATTACCCGTTACCGCATCAACTACCATCTCCACCGCAAAATTGTTGTCGTTGACGGAAAAACTTCTTGGACTGGCGGGTTCAACATCGGTGATCAGTATTTGAGTCGCAAGAAAAAGTTCGGCTACTGGCGCGACAGTCAGGTGCGAATTGTCGGATCCGCGTCATTGCTTTTGCAAGAACGTTTCGTCATGGACTGGAATGCCTCAATTCAGCAAGAGGATCAGATTATTACTTTTAACACGATGCTCTTCCCTAACTTGGATGAAAATGAAATTCATCCCGGTGATGTAGCCACCCAAATTATTTCTGATGGGCCCGACCGTTACAACGCTAATATGCGTAACGGTATTATCCGGCTCATGTTTCAAGCTGAAAAACGCTTGTGGATTCAAACACCTTACCTAATTCCAGATGACGCGATGTTTGCCACGCTGCAAACAATTGCCATGTCTGGTGTTGATTTGCGCATCATGATTCCGTGCAAGCCGGATCATCCCTTCATTTACCGGGCAACGCAGTGGTATGCGAACGAATTATCTCGCTACGGCATTAAGGTTTATATTTACAATAACGGCTTTATCCATGCCAAAACCATTGTCGTTGATGACGATTTCGCAACTGTGGGCTCAATGAACCAAGATTATCGTTCTTATGACCTAAACTTTGAGGACGTGGCCGTTTTCTATGATAAAAACTTCACTAAGGAAGTTGCCAAATCATTTGAGGACGACATGCAAGTTTCTACTTTACTGACACCAGAGATGATTGAGCAGCAAGGTCGTTGGTTACGAACTCTTCAAAGTTTTTCACGGATGTTGTCACCAATTTTATAAAAAAGATTAGCTGTTAATAATACTAAAGATAAAAAGGTAGCCAATTTGGCTGCCTTTTTATCTCTTTAACTTGAACAAGGTCTCATTTAGGCAATTTTTATTATGCTCACTAATCCGCAAAGTGATAGACGTCTTCAACTGGATAGCGAATGGTTTTAATTTGCTCTTTCTCAGACTCATTACTTTTACCGATAGCAATCGCCATCACTGGCAGATAGATTTTCGGGTCAAGGTTGAAAGTTCTGGCAATCTTGGATTCATCGTAACCAGCAATCGGGTTAGTGTCGTAACCATGGTGGCGTGCCACGAGCATAAACTGCATTGCAGCAAGTGAGCAGGACCTAATTGCATCTGTTGCACACATATCATAGGTGCCATTTTCGTATAGGGGAAGAAAAGTCCGCAAAACTTCATCTAACTTCTCTTTGGTTATGTGACCCTCTTCATAAGTTTTGTTCCACATTTCCCGGTATTTCTTGTAAGCATCAACACGAGCAAACATTTGAACAATCGCAGAGCAGGTATTCAGTTGCGGATCGTTAAACTTCATCATGTACTTTTTTATTTTAGCGAGACTCTCAGGTGTATCAGCAACTTCAAAGTACCAGCCCTGCAGATTGCAGCCTGAAGGAGCGGTAATAGTTTCTTCGAACATTTGCTTGAATTCCTCGCGCGGAATTTTAACGTTCTTGTCAAAATTTCGAACAGAATGGCGGTTTTGAACAACATCATTAAAATCATTATTAAGCATCAGTTTCACGCTTTCTAATTTAAAAACACCAATTATAGTATAGTTTACAACATTTTGTGATATTTTTCACTTTTATTAGTAATAAAAAAGACTAGTTCTGCTTATCAGCTAAAACTGGTCTCTTGCTTGCTAAATTATTTTTATAATAAATCCTGAATTTCAATTCTAATACTGCGATGCGCGTAGCTCTTAATCGTCTCCACGATCTGAGCAACTCCCGTTGAAAATTGGAGATAATATTGCCGATTTTTCTGCGTCGTTAAAATACAAATCACAGCTTTCTTTTTCGGATTAGGCACTCTGATTAATGTTACCAACGCAATTTCTGAATACGGTACAGTTCGGCGAAAGTAGCCCGACACAACTGCTTTTTTAGGTGCAAACCCGGTAAAACCGTCAATAATGCTCATCACTAACAGGATCGCTAAAAAAACAGACAGGCCAGGATCACTTTTTTCAATCAGTTGCCAAGCAAAGCCAATCCAAATAAAAATTATCGCCCAAATAATTGATGAGGACCGATAATGTCCCTTTAAGTTGATGTTGGCCTGCCAGTACCAGCTATAGCAAGTATAGCCAAGCAGCAAGGCATCCAAAATAAGATAAAAACTTGCCATAAAATTTCCTCTCAATAAATATTCCTATCCATTATAACAGAACAAGGCTTTTTAGATTGCCAAACCGTTTTTTATTATTTTATATTAATTTTTACTTGCATTTTAATTAAAATAGTTGTTAAATTACTATTAACTTAAATGCAGTGATGAAGACGAGTAAATAATCTATCTCTTAAAGTGAACCGGTGATAGTGGAAAATCGGCAGACCCTGGATTATCGAAAAACACTTCTAGCAGCACACTGAACTAGTAATTAAAGTAGGTGGTGCCGTCTCCAGTACGTTATCAAACTGGTGAAGCATGATTGTGTTTCATGAGTGGCCCAAAGTTTGGGCAATCTAGGTGGTACCGCGGAAAAAGCCTTTCGTCCTTATTTTTATTATTATGGGACAAAGGGCTTTTTCTTTGGCTCAAAAATTTGGAGGTAACTACCATGTCTTTAATTTTGCCAGAAGATTATCAACCAACTTTAACAATTCGTGACACTGAGGCAGCAATTGTCTTTATCAGAGAAAGATTCCAAGAAATATTGGGTCAAAAGCTAAACTTGCAAAGAATGTCAGCACCGCTTTTTGTCGAAAAAAGCACTGGGTTAAACGACAATTTAAATGGGGTTGAACGTCCAGTCGCCTTTGATGCCAAGGATTTGCCTGAAGATGATACAATTGAAATCGTTCATTCACTTGCTAAATGGAAACGACTGGCCCTGAAAAAATATGGCTTTGGCATGCACGAAGGTTTGTATACCAACATGAACGCTATCCGCCGCGACGAAGATCTCGATAATTTCCACTCAATTTACGTTGACCAGTGGGATTGGGAAAAGATTATTGCTAAAAAAGAGCGGACAGAAGATACTCTAAAAGAAACGGTAACTAAGATTTTTGCGGCAATTAAACAAATCGAAGCAGAATGTGCGGCTCGCTATCCTGCCTCAACTTACCGTTTACCCGAAAAGGTGCACTTCGTTACGACCCAAGAACTAGAAGACATGTGGCCAGATTTAAGTCCCGAAGAACGTGAAGATAAAATTGCCCAAAAAGAAAAAGCTGTCTTTATTATGAAAATCGGTGACAAACTAAAACGCAGCGGTGAGCCTCATGATGGCCGCGCCCCTGACTATGATGATTGGCAATTAAACGGTGACTTGATTTTCTGGTATGAACCGCTCGACCAGAAAATCGAAATCTCCTCAATGGGTATTCGTGTCAGTCCTGAAAGTTTGCACGAACAGCTGAAAAAGGCTGACTGCCTAGACCGGGAAAAATTGGCATTTCACAAGATGCTTTTAGATGGCAAGCTTCCTTACACTATTGGTGGCGGTATTGGTCAATCCCGTTTATGCATGCTTTTACTTGCTAAGGCACACATTGGCGAAGTGCAAGCAAGTGTTTGGCCCCAAGAAATGATTGAGCAATGTCAAAAGCATCAGATGCAAATTTTGTAATTATGTTTAAATTCACACGTTAAGTTACTATCGTGTGAATTTTTATTTACTAAATAAACCTGGTTTAAAGTAAAAATCTTGTAGTAAACTATCACATAGTAATAATTTTGAGAAAGGTCGAAACATTTTATGATTGATTCACAGCAACTTACTGAACTCAAGGCAGATATTAACGCGGCCAAGCATATCACTTTCTTGACTGGTGCAGGCGTATCAACTCATTCTGGTATTCCGGATTACCGCTCCAAAAACGGTATCTACGACGGCGTGAGTGAGAGCCCCGAGACAATTTTAAGTGCAGACACGCTCTACAATCGACCTGAATTTTTTTATCGGTTCGTTATGGACAACATGTATTTTCCAGAAGCTAAGCCTAACAAAATCCACCAAAAAATTGCCGAAATCTGTAATCAAAAAGGTGAATTAATTACCCAAAATGTTGATGGCTTAGATAAAAAGGCTGGCAATAAGCACGTAACCGAATTTCACGGTAGCTTATACGAAATTTATTGCACCAAATGCCACAAATCAGTTACTTATGCGGAATATGCTGACTCTTTTCGTCACAAAGAGTGTGGCGGCATTATTCGCCCCGGAATCGT
Organism: Lactobacillus sp. B4007; assembly: GCF_026535895.1. Taxonomy (NCBI): domain Bacteria; kingdom Bacillati; phylum Bacillota; class Bacilli; order Lactobacillales; family Lactobacillaceae; genus Lactobacillus; species Lactobacillus sp. B4007. The sequence continues at coordinate 74,753 of NZ_JAFNPA010000004.1, read as the reverse complement.
TTTATACGGAGAAGCAATTAATGGTGATCGGTTAGCTCAGGCAGTTAATGCCATGCAGAGTTCTGATCTTGTCATTATTTCCGGTACTAGCTTTGTCGTTTATCCATTCGCTCAACTACTAACATACCGCCAAGCAGGCGCAAAAGTTTGGGCAATTAATAAAACCGCTATCCCGGCAAATGATATATCCGCAATTATTGGCGATGCTCTTGATGTTTTTAGCGCCTTATAAGGTTTTAGCCTAACTAGCTTAGGCTCTTGCAATCAGTAAAACAGTTTACTTATGCTAAAATAGCAAAGCAACGTGACTATCACTTGATTAAACTAGAAAAGAGAACTTTTAAATGGCAATTTTAAAATTGTATGCCCCATTCTTTAGCGCTAATAACTGGCTGCATGTTTTAACTAGCGGTAAAGACTGGCTAATTATTTTAACCTTAATTCTCATGGAATGTCTGCTTTCCGTTGATAATGCCGTTGTTTTGGCAGCACAAACTAAGGTTTTGCCAGATAAGAAGCAACAAGAAAAATCATTATTTTACGGCATGTGGGGTGCCTACATTTTCCGTTTCATTGTAATTGGAATTGGTACATACTTAATTAATTTTTGGGAAATCAAATTGGCTGGTAGTCTCTATCTTTTCTACCTCGCCATTAAGTATTTTTATGATCAGCACCATCCACAAAAAGCCGCAGCCGAAGAAAAGGCTGAAGAAGCCAAAATTGCTAGTCATCGCCCAAAAAAAGGCAAACATTTCCTATCCCTATTTTGGCGGACAGTTATTTCAATTGAAGCGATGGATATCGTCTTTTCAATTGATTCGGTTCTAGCAGCCTTAGCCGTCTCCAGTAATCCGGTCGTCGTTTTAATTGGTGGCATGATTGGGATCTTATGCATGCGAGGTGTAGCTGAGATTATCATCAAATTAATGGATATTATCCCAGAATTGCAGCCAATGGCATATGTTCTTATTGGGATTATTGCTCTAAAACTGCTGGTTTCATTGCCACCTCTGCACTATGAATTACCTAATACCGTCTTTGCAATAATCGTTTTTGGCGTCTTGCTGTTAACAATTGCGTTTCACTTTATCCGGATTAAAAAGCACGGCCGCAAGCTATAAATTTGCTAAGGGCAAAACTACAAGATAAAAAAGTTAAGCTGCTTTAATGGGCTTAACTTTTTTATTGGCTTTTTTAAGTAAAACAAGGCTGTTATTACTTCATTGTCTACTTGTGCAAATTAACTATTTGCCCTTCAACGTATTCTTTTAAAATCACAGCTTGATTATGCAGTGGGTCCTTTGCTCCGTATAAAAATAAAACATCCTGTTCTTGCAGCTTGTTTTCAACAGTTTTAACAAACTCGGCCCCTGCCGGATTTTCCGCCAATTCTACCAGGTACTTTTGCCTAAACTCAGAAAATTTATTATCATCATGATTGAACCATTTACGCAAAGCAGTTGTCGGTCCAATTTCTTTTGCCCAATAATCAAGGTGCAACACACTTTTACTCTTGCCTCTTGGCCACAAACGGTCTACCAAAATGCGGTAGCCCTCCGGCTGATCTTGAGCATATACACGGACTAGCTTTATTTTTGTCATTACATTCACCTCAATTATTATTAGTGTACTACTTTAGGAAAAAATGAATTACACAACTTATTTTACTAATCAATCAACCGAAACCATCAGTGCTGACTTAATCGGCCGGCCATTAACTTACCGCAGCAATAACCAGGTACTTGGCGGCTATATTGTCGAAACCGAAGCTTATTTGGGTGTTAAAGATCGTGCGGCACATTCATATGGCGGTCATCGCAGTCCGGCAAATGAAGGACTATATGGCCCCGGTGGAACAATCTATATTTATGCTCAGCGACAATATTTCTTTTTTGACGTAGCAACCAGACAAAAAGATGAACCGCAAGGCGTTTTAATTAGAGCAATTGAACCTGCTTGGGGTCTTGAACAGATGATTGCCAACCGCTCAGGTAAAAGTGGCATTGCTTTAACCAGCGGACCGGCAAAAATGATGCAGGCATTTGGTATTCATGATAAAAAATGGGATTTACATTTTCTTAGTGATTCCCCTTTTACTATTGACTTAAACGATCGTCACCGCAAAAATGCCCAGAAAATCGCAACTAGTCCACGCATTGGTGTCAACCAATCGGAACGCGAATGGGCTAACAAAAAATTGCGCTTTTATGTGGCTGGAAATCCATATGTTTCCCGCATGAAAAAGCGTGACTATCGCTCAGATCATGGTTGGAAATGAGATAATGATAAAATAATCTTTAAATGAAAAGATTGACAAGCCTTTGTTTTTAGCCTATTATTTTTCATAAGTTAAATAATTTCCAATGCAATAGAGGTCGCGACCATTACAAAATTATCTTGAGTGAACGAACACAAAGAAAGATAACGTAAGAATTGTCGCCGAAACAAAAAGATTTTCGTTTTGATGTTTTTGTTGGGCTGCAAAGAGAATATCTTGCAGACTGTCCTGGTTAATTCCCAGGGAGCGCTATATGATTTGTCTAAAGATGATTAATTATAACCTCGTTGTTTTGAAGAGCAACGAGGTTTTTGTTTACGCTTTTTATTGTATTGGCTTTATTTGAAACAAGATTTTCGGAGGTTTTCAAAATGAAGTCAAGAAATAAGTGGATTACCGTTCTGCTTTCTGTGCTGCTCAGTTTCATTATCGGCAGCAACTTCGACTTTTCTCAAGTTGAAGCAAAAAGTAATAGCGGTGAACTCAAAGTAGCTATGGAGGCCAATTACCAACCATACAATTGGACCCAAACTACTAACGCTAATGGTGCTGTTCCGATCGAGGGGTCAAACGAATACGCCAACGGTTACGATGTGAAGATTGCCAAAATTATTGGTAAACAGCTGCACCGCAAAGTCGTAGTTGTCAAAACTGAGTGGGATGGACTGCTGCCAGCTTTAACTAGTGGCAAGGCCGACCTAATTATTGCTGGGATGAGCCCAACGGCTGAACGGGCCAAGGCAATAAATTTCTCCAATGCTTACAGAAACAGCACTTTTGTTGTTATCACCAAGATTAATAGCAAATACGCTAACGCTAAAACATTAAATGATTTTAAGGGTGCAAAATTAACCGCCCAACAAGGTACTTCACATTATGCTTTGATTAAGCAATTAAAGGGCGCTAAAAGACAACCAGCAATGCGCGACTTTGCGGCAATGCGCCAAAGTTTAATTTCAGGAACGATTGATGGCTACGTTGCCGAAGATACCGAATCAACTTCCTTTAAGATGGTTGATCCTGACATTAAGGCGATTCCAATTAGCGAAATGGCCGGGTTCAAGGTTTCCAAGGAAGATTCAACTACTGCTATCGGAATTGCTAAGCCAAACAAGCAGCTGCTAAAAGAAGTCAACCACGTTTTAGGTACAATTCCAAATTCCCAGCGAACAAAGTTAATGACCACGGCCATTAAGCAGCAGCCAAAAACTGATGATAAGAAAAAGGGTAAAAACGGGAAGTCCGAGCCGTGGCTAGTTTCAATGTGGAAGCAGTACGGCGGCATGATTTTAAACGGGATTGGCATGACCCTGCTCTTAGCCTTAGTGGGCACCATCGCCGGCTTCTTTATCGGCCTGTTTGTCGGTATCATCAGAACTATTCCGACTCCAACCAGCCAGGGTAAAAAATGGCTCTTAAAAATTGTCAATTGGCTCTTAGCCGTTTACATTGAGATCTTCCGGGGCACGCCAATGATGGTACAGGCCGCTGTAATTTACTATGGCATAGCCCAATTCTGGCACATTAATATCGACCGGACAATTGCTGCGTTAGTTATTGTTTCGATTAATACTGGTGCCTATTTAGCCGAAATTATCCGAGGTGGGATTATTTCAACACCCGAAGGTCAGTTTGAAGCAGCTAGTGCTTTGGGAATGACACATAATCAAAGAATGTGGCACATTATTTTGCCACAAGCAATCAAGAACTGTTTGCCATCAATTACTAACGAATTTATCGTCAATATTAAGGATACTTCCGTTTTGAGCATCATTTCCGTTTCTGAACTATTCTTTGTCGGAACGACGGTTGCCAGTCAAACCTTCAAGTTCTTCCCGACTTACTTAACCATTTCCGCAATTTACCTGTTGTTAACGTTCACGACTACCAGAATCTTCAATTTAATTGAAAAGCACCTGCAGGGTAGCAAAAACTACAACTTAATGGCAAACCAGGTTCAAGTAGGAGCAACAAAAGACACGGAGGCTAATAAATAATGACTGAAACAAATGAAACTATTTTAAGCTTAAAGCACATTCAAAAGGCTTTTGGTGAACATCAAGTTCTGCGTGACATCTCTCTTGATATTAATAAAGGTGAAATTGCTACGATTATTGGACCTTCTGGTGGTGGTAAATCGACTACTTTACGGTGTATCAATTTACTAGAAGAACCAACCGCCGGCGAAGTTATTTTTCACGGTGAAAATGTCCTAGAGCCAAACTATAATCGGAACATTTACCGGGCCAAGGTCGGCATGGTCTTTCAACAATTCGATTTATTCGAAAATAAAAATGTCCTGGCTAACTGCATGGTCGGCCAAGAACTTGTTTTGAAGCGTTCAAAAGAAGAGGCTCGCCAAGTTGCCCTCGCAAACCTTAAAAAAGTTGGCATGGAGCAATACATTAATGCCCGCCCTAGCCAACTTTCAGGCGGTCAGCAGCAGCGGGTTGCAATTGCACGGGCGATTAGCATGGACCCAGAGATCTTGCTATTTGACGAACCAACTAGTGCACTTGACCCAGAAATGGTCGGCGAAGTTTTGAGCGTTATGCAAAATTTGGCCACTACTGGTTTAACGATGATTATCGTTACCCATGAAATGGCTTTTGCCCGTGATATTTCCGATCAGATTTTCTTTATCAGTGATGGTGTAATTGCTGAACAAGGCAATCCTGACCAATTGTTTAATCATCCGCAAAATGAAAAGACAGCGAAGTTCTTAAGTAACTTCCAGAATAATTAAAATCGGCAAGAAAAAAACCGCCTTGAACACTGTTTCAAGGCGGTTTTAATATGCTGTTAAATATCTACTTAATCGTGTTCTTGGTGCCACTTTTTAATCTGCTGCAGACGCTTTTTAAACCGGTCTTCATGCCCTTGCTCAGTTGGCAAATAGTACTCGTGCCCCTCTAAATTAGGCGGCATGGTCTTCATCGTTGTCAGTTTATCTTGGGTCTGATGAGCGTATTCATAGCCCTTACCGTAATCCAAGTCCTTCATCAATTTAGTTGGGGCATTGCGAATTTGGAGCGGAACCGGCTCATCAATTGTTTTTTTAACGTCTTTTTCGGCCGCAAGTCGTGCCTTGTAAACAGCGTTTGACTTTGGTGCTAGCGACAGATAAATCACGGCTTCCGTTAAATGAACATCGCACTCCGGCATCCCTAGGAACTGACAGGCTTGAAAAACATTGATTGCCACGTTGAGTGCGTTGGTGTCGGCTAACCCAATATCTTCACTGGCAAAGCGCACGAGCCGCCGCGCAATGTAGAGCGGGTCTTCCCCGCCCTCTAGCATGCGCGACAGCCAATAAATTGCGGCGTCAACATCACTGTTACGCATCGACTTATGCAAGGCGGAAATAATGTTGTAGTGTTCTTCCCCATTTTTATCATATAAAACCGACTTCTGCGTAATCAGCTGTTTTAAGCTAGCCATTGTCACACTAATCGTGTCACCATTTTTTACACCATTCAAAACAGCCATTTCCAAGGTGTTGAGCGCAGTCCGCGCGTCGCCATTCGCGAACTTAGCAATTGCCTTAATCTCTTGCTCGTCAATGTTAACTTTAACCTTACCAAAACCGTTAGGGTTATTAATGGCATTTTTGAGCAATTTAATAATGTCGGTAACTTCAAGTGCCTTTAAAACAAAAACTTTGCAACGTGACAGCAAGGCTGAATTAACTTCAAAGGAAGGATTCTCGGTGGTTGCGCCAATTAAAGTAATACTGCCACGCTCAACATACGGCAAAAAAGCATCCTGCTGCGCCTTGTTAAAGCGATGAATTTCGTCAATGAAAACTAACGTCTTCTGTCCTAACTGGCTTTCTTCTTCGGCTTGCTTCATAATTTTGCGAATTTTCGCAATACTACTATCAACGGCACTAAAACTGTAAAAACCCGCCTGACTTTGCCGTGCAATAATCTCGGCCAGAGTAGTCTTACCCACTCCAGGCGGGCCCCAAAAAATCATGGAGGAAACCTGATCATGATCAATCATTTCCCGCAAAATCTTACCCGGGCCAAGCAATTGTTCTTGACCAACGAATTCAGTTAAATTTTGCGGCCTGACCCGATTCGCTAGTGGCTCACTAGCTGCATTATTTGCAAATAATGATTCTTGTTTCATAGCTCTATCTTCTCTACTAATTGTAACCAGTTATCTTCATTATACATGGCAGTAGTAGTTTTGCTAATAAAAGATCATTATGAATCCTTTTTACATAAAAAAAGCCCACATAAGATGCAAGCTAATCTTTTACTCAATTATTTTCAGTTATCTTTTTTAAAAAGTAAATGAATGCCGCCGTCAGGTAGCTTTTTTACCATGTCAGTCTTGAAGCGGTCGTCGATGCGCGTGGCTGTTTCAAAAGCCGCCTTAATCTCTTTGTCCCCATTAACATAGGGCGAAATCACAAGCGAAATTTCATCAACGACATGTTGCTCCAAAAAGACGCCATTAATTCTGGCTCCACCACAAACAGCTAGTGTCTCAATACCAAAATGCTGCTTTAACTTGACCAGTACTTCCGCTAAATTAAAGTTCTCATCGCCAGAAATAATGTAGGGAATATTGAGTGACCGTAAAAAAGCAAGATATTCTTTTTTAGCCTGCCGCGTAACCACCTCAATTGCGTGCATGCAGTGTTGATTATACAAGAAATAATTTTGATTCCAGCCACATTTGCCCTTGCGGTCAAACGCAACTGACCAAGTGTCTGACTTAATGTCAGGTAACCAATCCTGATCGTCAATACCTTCAGGACTGTATTTCGTCAAGTTAATTGTGTCTGGTGCAGCGTACATTTGGATTGTGCGCCGGCCGTTACCGTCAGCGTTACTTAAAACAAATAATTCATCACTATAATATTGACCGGATTCAGGACTCTCGGTCTTCCCGTCAATTTTGCCATCAATTGTCACATACATGTGAACAACGACTTTTGCTCTTTGCATCTTTTTGCCTCCTTATTTATTCAGAGCTTAGCACTTCAAGTATTCTTTAAGTCAAGCAGATATTTTTGCCAAGTTATAAAGAACCTACCTTTTTTATTTTGAACACTGACCGACAAGCTTAATGCGCTATAATACTATATAAAGTAACAATTATGAGGTGAAATGATGAAATTAATCAAAAAAATTTGCATTGGACTGACAGCTTCCGTCCTAGCACTTAGTCCGCTTCTATCTAGCTCGAACAACATGCAGACCGTTCAAGCCTCCAAGAAAAGTACGAACAGCAAAAAAAGAATCTTTTTAATTTACGACGCATACGTTTACAACAAGTTGGGACATAAAATCAAGGGAAATACGACCAAAAGCTTCCCTTATATTGAGCTTGACCCTAATAACTACATGCGCATTTTGTCATTTAATGACAACATTTTTTATAATCACGGTACAAAGAAAATTCACGGCCAAACATATTATAATATCGGCCACGGACATTATTTAAATGCTGGCGATGTGTATAAAGCAAACGGTAAAAACACTAAGAAGGGCAAACTGGTGTTAAATCACCAGTCGACTGTTTATACCAAAAATGGGAAAAAGACAGGACAAACTTTAGCTAAAAAAGCAGTCGTTAAATACCGCGGAAAAGTCAAGATTGCCAAGTCCAATTTTGCGCCAAAGTATTATTATCTCAATCGCTCAAGAAAAACCTGTTACCTGCCAACTACAGACATCAAAGGTAAACAATATTACTCAATCGGGCGTAATCGCTATATTAGAGCTTATAATGTCGGAAGCATTAACGGTTGTTATGCAGTTTACAGGGGAACTACATATGCAAAAATGCTGACTAAGACGACAACTACCATGGTTTCTGGGGTAAAAACGAAGCATAAATTGAAAAAAGGGCAAAAAGTCAAAGTAGATTTAATGGTAATTCCACCATATGACGACTTTGAGGGATATTACTTACGGCTTCATGATTATCCTAATGAATACATTAACGAATATGACGTTAACTTAAGAAATTACCTGCCCAACATTGACTATCACGATGCTGCGTTTACTTATGTTAAACCGGTAACCAGTGAGAATATTAAACTTTATAATTTTGCTGGTCAGCGAATTGCGCGCAATATTGAGAATAAGCAAAAAGAAATTACCGTTGATGGGCTATTTTATTTATGGCTTCCTGAAGAAAAGAAAGCCGAGCCATTTTACCACTATTTAGACTTTGATTCTGGCTTCATTAACAACGACGGAAGTGTGCCAACCTTAACTTTAGTTGACCCTCAAACAAAGAAAGAAAAAATTGATACGGAAGAATTAATTCTTGAAAAAAACAGTTTTATTAGAGCTAGCGACGTCAACTACACCCACGGAATTAAATTAAAGCCCGTGATTACTGCTAAACAAGCTAAACTTGACCAGAGCATCGCCACTAATGCTGATAAAAAGAAACTACAAACTCTATTTTTAGAAGGACAAAAAAACGAGAACATGTCAGTTCAAATTAATTATCGGCTGCGAAACTATAGTGCTGCTATCATTATCGCGTCTAAAGTCTTGCAATCTAATTCGGCTACGATTGCACAGGTAAAAGAAGCAGTCTGGCTATTGGAAACAACTAAGCTGCAACTAACTGCTTTCGCTTTCCCAGAAAGCGACTAATAAGGACAAAACAGGATTATCCCACAATTAATGAGGACTAATCCTGTTTTATTTTTTGTAAAGTTATTTGATTTTAATCCATTTTGGTATGACCGGCTTTTTGCCGTTATACATTACGTAGGTCTCTTTAGGACACTTTTTAGCAGAACGACTATACAGTTTTAGCAATTGTTTTTCAGTATACTTTTTACCTTTAGGAGCTAGGATAGTGCCCTTGCCAACAGCACGAATATGTTTATAGCCATGTCCAATGCCTGAATCCCTAGCTAAACGATAATGCCCCAGCTTTACAGCTAGACCTTTTGGATTGCCAGCATTTTGCAATATTCGGCTATTATTTTTGTTAAAACCGCTCAAATCAACGCTAGCAAGTTGATAATCACCGGCAAACATGCGAATTGCACCAAAAGAAATTGAATTCAATAAACGCCAGCCGTGAAAATTAACATTAACCAGCTTTGGACAGTTCATAAACATTTCATCTAAATGCCTGACTTTTCGTGTGTTCCACTTATGCAGATCGACCGTTTTCAAATTAGCAGCACCTTTGAACATGCCGAAGACATTAGTTAAACGCTTGGTTTTAAAGTGACTCAAATCAATTTTTACCAAACCTGTATTGTTAAACATTTGGCTCATATTCCCGACCTGATTGGTATTCCATCCCATTAAATTCAGATCCGTTAGAGCCGTATCCCCTGAAAACATACTACTCATGTCAGTTACTTTCTTGGTCTTAAAATGACTAAGATCCAAACTGTTAATCTGTGGTAGATTCGCAAACATGCCGGCAAAAGATGTTACTTTGCTGGTATCAAAATGGCCAATGTCAAAATCAAGCAGGCCTTGGCAACCATTAAACATTCGGCTCATATTAGTCACATTTTTAGTATCAAATCCGCTTAAATTCAGTTTTGTTAACGCAGCATCATCTGAAAACATTTCACTCATGTTGGTGACGCTGCTCGTATTCAAATTACCCAAATCTAAACTGGTTATGCCCATTTTGCTAAACATACCGTTCATTGCGGTCACTTTACTGGTATCAAAGTTAGACAAATCCAGATCTTTTAATCCGCTTCCTGCAAACATAGAAGCCATATTGGTAACATTCTTAGTGTTAAAACTGCTTAAGTCTAAACTCGCAGTATTTACCCCTTTAAACATACTAGCCATATCAGTCACTTTGCTAGTATTAAAATGAGACAGGTTCAACTGTTTTACCTTGCTACCTGAAAACATCTCACTCATATTAGTGACACTGCTCGTGTTCAGGCCACTTAAATCCAGATTATCGGTATCAATTCCACTAAGCATGTCACTCATATTGGTCACTTTACCAGTATTGAAGTTCGACAAGTCAAGCTTTTCTGCTTTACAAGAAGCAAACATGTGACTCATGTCAGTCACGTTGCTAGTGTCAAAGTTTGAGAAATCAATTTGTTTAGCCTTACATGCCCTGAACATACCGCTCATTGTGGTCACATTTTTGGTAGTTAACTTGGACAGATTTAGTCTTTCGGTATCCAAATTGCTGAACATGTCAGACATGTTAGTTACTTTTTGGGTGTTTAAGCCTGCTAAATCTAGGTTGGTAATTTTTGCACCTAAAAACATGCCACTCATATTAGTCACGTTTTCAGTTTTAAACCCGTGAAGGTCAAGTTTTGCCAGATTAGTTTGCGAAAACATTTTACTCATGTTAGTCACACTACTAGTATTAAAATGACTTAAGTCTAGCCCAGACAACGCACCATCCCCCATGAACAACTCTGACATATTGGTTACGTCGCTTGTATCAACTAAATCCAATCCCCTGAAATCTTCCAAGCTACTTAGCCCAAGAAATTTTTTGCTTGAATTAGCTGGAAGCTTCACCGGCGAGCTAAAGACAATGTGTCTAATATTTTGATGCCAGGCAAGTGCTTGATAAAGCGGTTGGGACGACATGCTATTACCCTCTTTAGTTGCACTGATGGTCAATGTCCAAGTGCCAACATCATAGCTCCATTCACAGTCGCCGTCCTTACCTGTCCAGTAGCCCAAATTGTTCATAGTATCCCTTGTATCAGCCAAAACTTTGGTGGTAGGTTGAACAGTGAGTGCTACTGCACTGATTAAACAGGATAAACTAAGTATTGCAACGATTCTTGCAGCTATCTTTTTATTTTTTGTAAACAAATGCTGTTTCATTTCATGACCTCTTTTCTCTTATTTTTATTATAAGCTGTTTTCGCGCTTAAATCGGCACCAGATAATAAATCAGCAAATTTTTTATCTTTTTACAGATAGCAGGGTCTTCAGATGTTATATTAAAAGCTTAGCAATTGAGCTATAATACTAAGTAAAGTAGTAATTTGCGAGATAAAATGATGAAATTAACCAAAAAAATCTGCATTGGGCTGATGGCAACTGTTCTGGTATTCAGCCCAATCTTACTAAGCTTCAATCCAGTACAAACCATACAAGCAGCTAAGAAACCAGCTAAGGCAAAGGGCTCGCTTACTTATATTGAGCCAAGCTATGTTTATAATAAATTCGGCCAACGAATTAAACGTAAAAATTCCAACTTTAATGGCGATTTTATTCTTGATCCACAAGGATATGTCCAGACCTTTACCTATGAAGAAGATAATTACGACTATTTTGCAATCAGAACAATAAATGGTCAAAAATATTATAAGGTAGATAACGGATTTTATGTCAATGAAGCCGTCGTGAAGGACGTGAACGGCAAGGACACCAAAAAAGGCAAACTTGTTCTAAAGCATAAGGCTGCTGTTTATACTAAAAAAGGTAAACGAACTACGCAAACTTTGCCTAAAAACTCTATTCTGAAGTATAAGGATAAAGTTAAATCTGTTACTGCTATGCCAAAATACTTTTTCTACGAAAATGATTTTGGTTGGCATTTAGATAAACTAATACGGTACCTGCCTATTCATAATATTAAGGGGCAGCAATTTTATGCTTTAAGCAACAATCGCTATATTAAGGCAGCGAATGTTGACAGTATTAATGGTCATATTGTCCGTTATAATGGTGTAGCTTCCGCAACTGTTTTGACAAAAACTAAGACTGAAACAGTAATGAGCAGGCCAACTTCGCACACACTTAAAAAGGGCCAAAAAATTAAGGTTGATTTGACGGTAATACCTTGGCAAGATGATAGCTTTGAAGGATATATGTATAGACTGCACGACTATCCAGACGAGTTCGTTGATGAGAGCGTAATATTGCTTAAAAAGAACTTGCCAATCAAATTGTATACAGACTTAGTCTTCAGCTATGTGGCTTCTAAAAACACCGGTAACATTCAGCTTTATGACTTTAACGGCAAACCCATTAATCAGAGTATCAAAACGGGTGACAATGACCAAGTTAAAGTTGATGGACTATTTTACATATGGCTACCAAGTGAGAATAAAGCAGAACTGTTTTATCACTACTTAAACCAAGACGACAAAGACGTTGTAAATAGTGATGGTACGAAAGTTGTAGTAGATGACACCAATAATTTGGGCAAGCCGGTAGCACGACTGCTTTATGGCAACAACTTTATTAAGGCAAGTGACGTCAATTTCACTGGTGGTATTGAGCTAAAACCAGTCAATACTGCACAAGATGCAAAAGAAGATCAGCAAATCGCTACAATAGCTGACAAGAAAGAGTTGCAAGACCTCTTTAACGAGAGTAAAGTTGATTCAATTGGTAGTCATAATTACGACAGCGCGCTAACCAACGCTTCGGCAGTACTACGCTCGGATAAAGCAACGGTTGCTGAGGTAAAAGAATCTATGTGGTACCTCAAAACAACCAAGATCCAACTGACTTCAATGAATTTTCCACGAGGAGATTAAGATCATTAAAAAACAGGATTGATTCATGCGACAACATGAACTAATCCTGTTTTTGTTTTACAAAATTATTTAATCGATAATCCTTTAGGAAAATGTGGCTTTTTACCGTTATACATTACGTAAACTTCCATTGGGCTCTTTTTGGCCGAATGATTATAAAGTTTAAGCAGTCGTTTTTCAGTATATTTTTTGCCTTTTGGCTTTCTGGCTGTGCCCTTACCAACTGCCTGAATATGCTTAAAACCATGACCAACGCCACAGCTCTTGCGCAGACGGTAATGGCCTAGCTTAACGGCAAAACCCGCGGGATTTCCGGCCTCTGCAAGTATTTGGCTATTATGAATATTAAAATGACTCAAATCAACAAGAGCAAGTTTGCGATCATTGTAAAACATTTGGGTTGAATTCCCCAGATTCGACATTTGCCAACCATGTAAATCAACATAAGTAAGCTCAGGACAGTCCTTAAACATTCTAGCAGTAGCTATAGTCTTTTGCGTCTTCCACCCGCACAGGTCAACTTTCTGCAGTTCTACATCGTTTCTAAACATATTATCCATGCTTTTGACATTTTTAGTATTTAATGATCTCAACTTAAAGCTAACTAAATTCTTGTCATTCCTAAACATGTTCGCCATATCTTCCAGACGCTTTGGGTTCCAGCCCTTCAAATTAACTTCTTCTAAAGCGGTATCACCCTTAAACATACCAAATGTACGTATTACTTTTCGGACATCAAAATAACTAACATCAATCTTTTTAACTTCTTTGATATTTTCAAACATGCCAATCATATAACCTACGTTTCGCGTATCCAGTTTACTCAGATCTAATTGATCAAGGTGCGTAAACCCCGAAAACATGTAAGACATATCTGTTACATTACAGGTATTCAAATTACCTAAATCAAACTCTGTCAGAGCAGTTGCATTGTAAAACATATCCGAAGTATCTTTTAAGCTGTTCGTGTCCCAGCCGGCATTGTTTACCTTAGTTAATGCTTTCGAATTAGCAAACATAAAGCTCATAGTAATGACATTTTTGGTATCGAAATTGCTTAAATCAAGGTTGGTCACATTTTTTAGTTCTTCAAACATACCATTCATCTTGGTTACGTTGCGTGTATCAAAATTGCTTACATCTAGACTAGCAAAGCTATTATTTCTAAACATGCCGTTCATATCGGTAACCTTTTTAGTATTAAAGTTTTTCAGATCAAGCTGGGCCAACTTCGTATAACTAAACATGCTTGCCATATTGGTAACGCTACTTGTATCAAAATTACTCAAGTCGAGCTGTTCTATTGCAGTAGAATAGAACATTTTTGACATATCAGTAACCTTGGCAGTATTAAAATTCTTCAAATCAAGCTGCTTAAATTTAGAGTCTTCAAACATACCACTCATATCGGTCACTTTGCCAGTGTCAAAATGACTGACATCAAGACTAGTCAAATTCGGGTCATCAGCAAAAAGTCTTGCCATGCTAGTTACCATACTGGTATCCACCTGATTTAAGCCCTTAATATCTTGCAGACTTCTTAAATCTGCAAATTTTGCGCTTGAATCAGAGGCGAGACTAACTGGTGTTTCAAAGACAATGTGTTCAATAATGTCATACCAGTTAAATTCCTTTTTAAAAGGCGTGCTTGACAGCTGACTTGTTTTCACCGGTGCACTGATTGTGAGCGTCCTGGTGACTAGATCAAATTTCCAATCACAGTCACCATCTTTACCCGTCCATAAGCCAATATCGGCTGAAGAATTAGTTTCATTACTTAGTGACGTGCCAGCTGGCGTATCGGCTTTAGTCGTCGCCGTGAAGCTAATCAGGCACAGCAAACTGAGCAAGAGTGCAATAACTGCAATTTTGCTTTTTTTCAATTTATTCATGCTATTCGATTTCATAACATAACCTCTTTTCTCATACCCTCATTATAGACCGGCTTGCTGGTTAAATTGGTTAAAAGATAAAATTTACAAGAAGAAAAAAGACCGTTTTTTAAAAATAGCTTTATGTTGAACTCAGATTTATATATATGGTTATTAAAAAGTGTTCTATAATAGATATGATTATGAGGTTTAAGATAATTTACGAGGTAAAAAATGAAATTAATAAAAAAGATTAGAATTGGGCTAACAGCAACAGTATTAGCAATCACTCCATTATCGACAGTTTTAGCTCAAGTACAACCAGTTTTGGCTGCTAAGAAGAGCGTTAAAAAAGCAAAAGGAACAGTTCAACTGCTAGAAGATGACTACGTTTATAACCAATTTGGTAATAAAATCAAAATTAAGCAAGACCCAACTTCAAAGGCCTATTTGATACCTACAGACTTTAGGGTCGACAAAAAAGGCTTTGCCATGACAGATGTTAACAGCGTGAGGGATACTGGAGAAAATTATGGTACCTATCCTTATTATGGCACTAAGAAAATTAATGGTCGTACTTATTATCAGCTTGCCAACAACTATTACCTTGATGCAGCCGTCGTTATAAATCAAAATGGCAAAAACACAAAGAAAAACAAACTGATTTTAAATCACAATTCGTTTGTTTATAACAAAAATGGTCGTACCACAGGCAAAAAACTATTTAAAAAAGATATTGTGAGCTACCAAGGCAAAATTAAATCTGCAACTGAAGCTCCAACATACTTTTTTTATGAAGATGATTCCGCACGACATTTAAAAATTGAATACTTGCCAACAGCTAAAATAAAAGGTAAAAACTTTTATTCATTGGGTCAAGGTCACTATATTAAAGCTGCTAATGTCGGCTATATTGATGGCCATGCGCAACGGTATAACGGCGTTGCCACCGCAACAGTGTTAACTGAGTCATCAACAACTACAGTCAACTATTCTTCTATTAAACGTACTCTTAAAAAGGGTCAGAAAATCAAAGTTGATCTAGCTGTGATTCCATATGCCAATGATGGTTTTGAAGGATATATTTTTAGACTACACGACCATCCAGATGAATATATTGATCAAAGTAATGTTTCTTTAAAGGTAAACTTGCCAATTATAAATTATGAAGATTTAACTTACACCTTTGTTCAGCCACTTTCTGGTGACACCGTCCAGCTTTACGATACTACTGGCAAATCAATCGGTAAAAGCATTAAAAAGCAAAAGTACAGGGACCTCACGGTTGATGGTCTAATGTATCTTTGGGTACCCGAGGAAAAGAAGGCCGAGTTATTTTATCACTGCCTAAATTATGAAAATTCCAGCGTTATCGATGCTAATAATTCAACGACAACAAATTCTAGTCCCGCTCACCCTGTTGAAAAGCAAAAATTAAATTATGGCAACAACTTTATCAAGGCAAGTGATGTCAAATATATTAGCGGTATTAAATTAAACCCAATAAATACCGCTGCTCAGGCTGAAAGCGATCAAAAAACTGCTTCAGAAACTGATAAACAGGAACTGGCTAAACTAATCGATCAAGAAAAAGATAGAAAAATAAATAGTGCATACACAAACTTAAAAGCAAACTATGACAGTGCATTAACAAACGCTATTCTTATTCAAAAATCTGATAAAGCAACTGTTGCCGAAGTAAAGGAAGCTGTTTGGTATCTTAAAACAGCAATCACGCAACTCACTACAATGTCTTATCCACTTGGTGACTAATTGGTTTATTGAAAATCAAAATATTAATAGTGCTAGTGCTGTGACAAGAAAGTGTGCATTATGATCACAGTGCAATTGCGTGGCTTTTAAAAGCAAGACTTTTTTAAAAAACAACTAAATAGTTAAAAAATCAATAGCAAAAACTATTGATTTTTTGTTTCCCATAGAAATTAAACGTATTTCTCCTATCTTTATTCAAATTATAATGGTAAGATTATGAAAATTATTAAGGTGGCAAGAGCGGCTTTTGGAACCCTCAATGTAACTTGCACTAATAATATCACTATTCCTAACGTAGGCAGTCACGGATATGTAGTTCACATTTATCAACGTCCGCTGTTGTTTTTTAGCTTACTGCTGCATTTCAAATAGAAAGAGCTGACTAAGAATGGATGAGGTCAATCGAGATAACCTAATTTTGCTTTTAAAACAGGGCATTAAAGATCTATATGAGTACAAATGTGAAAAGTCAATAAATGGCGCATTGTATATAGCAGTCTATTCTTTTGACGACTTTATGGATATGGTAAATATACTTGCCGCTATAGGAGCATATTTTAATGTTGATAAGAGAGAAAGTTTTGACGGCGTCCACGAATATGAATATGGCTTTACTATCAATGACTGCAAAGAAGATTTGAGCAAATATGTCTATAAGCCAAATAAGAAGCGTTAAAGCACATGAGCGTCCTAACTATTGGCAAAGTTAGTTTATTTAAGCGTCAGGTTACTATGTAACTTGGTGCTTTTTTATGATTAATTATGGCTAGAAATAAATGGAGATGTAGTTTCTACTTACATTAATCTAGGCGTGACAATTTGCTGGTAAAAGTCATGGCGACCGACACGACCATGCAAAAAATTGCAATCACAAAAATTGAATGCACTTCATATCTTATTAGCACACCACTAAAGATTGACATAATCGGTCCAATTAGTCTTGTTAAAGATGTTGCGATTGAAGTTATTGTCCCCTTATAACGATTCGGTGTCTTAGACTGAATAACGGTAAAAAAGTTTGCCTGTGACCAAACACTACCAAATGAAACAATCGCATAGCCACAAGTTACCATGATAAATGACTTAACATTCAACATTAATACAAAGCCAAGAGCAATCATAATGCCAATTAATACAAGCTGCAAACCCAACTTTATTTTCTTGTTTAAGCGTAGATAGATAAAATTGCCGATAATACTAGCTATGGCTGCAATCGAAAAGAACACGCTAATCATGTTCACAGAAGTTTTCATTACTTGTCTTAGTAAAAACGTAAGCATTGGAACCACCGCTTGAAAACCAATATTGGCCACAAAAAAGCTTATAATAATCCACTTAATAATGGGCTGCGAAAACAAAAAAGTCCAACCGTTCTTTGCGCTGCTTTTAAAAGATCGCTTATTTTCAAAATAGCCTGGTTCTCTATTTAAGGGTTCGTAATCTTTGACAACATAAGTTAAATAGCCGAAACTGAGTGCGTCTAGCAGAAAGCCTCCTGCATAATTAACTAAATTGATTATAATCGCCGCTATTCCCGGTCCAAAGGTTTTCTGAATAGCAGAAATTAGTCCTACTTGTCCAGATACTGTTGACAGTTCATTATTGTCGACAGATTCTGCAATAAAAACTTGATAGCCTGTCCACGTAATTAAATCAAAAGTTCCAAATAGAAACACAGCTACTAAAATCCAAAAAATAGGGATATCTTTGATAATCAACAAGGGGGCACACACGACAAGGATTGCTTGCATGAGTAATGATATCAACATTACTTTTTTTCTTGGCCAAATATCAAATATTGGTCCAATAGTGAGACCAAACAATGCTGTAGGTAAATATTCCATTGCCGTTAAGAGCCCCATAATAATTGACGAATGAGTTTTTGATAGTAGTAGTAGCGGGATAGCGAAAATATAGAATTGATCACCTAAACCAGAAATAGCGTAACCAATTAACAATCTAGATTTTTGTGATCTTTTCTTCATTTTAGATTTACATATCTTTTCTATGAAACGCTGATTTTCAATCAACGCTATTCAAAGTTATTAGAATTAATTTGCTTAATTCACAACTATTCCAATAATCAAATTTAAATAATATCTTCTTTTTTATTCTCAAGCATTAATTTCCAGCCTGTCATGAAGTGCTGCTCACGCAAAGAACGCAAGTCTTTATAATCACTTTCCAGACTATCAATTGCGTCTTGTAATTTTTTATTTTGTTTACGCATTTGATTTAGTTCCGGATCATTAACCACGCCCTTGAGGTGCATAGTAGCTGCTAACTCACGGCGCTTTTGGTCGAACTCGCCTTTAAGCGTGGCCAGCGCATTTTCATACTTAACCAATTTTTGGTTAATTTTAGGAATTTGATCATTTAACTGAACAAACAATTCATAGGGCATGTTTGATTTAATGCGATTGCATTCTTGGCAAGATAAGATCAAGTTGTCAAAATCGTTATTATGCGATAACGATACTGGGTCCTTATGATCGACACTGCGACCACGCCGACCACAGTATTGACAGCGATAATGATACTTAGCCCGAATGCGCTCACGATCAATGTAGTCAACTTCATTTAGTTTAAAATCAACGTTTAGACCAAGTTTTTGCAAGTTTTCGGCAAAAGTTAGTTCCATACTAGGAACAAACTCAAGGCTGCCTTTCTCACTGTCAATTACTGCTTGATTAAAGTCTGGTCGTGGCAATTGCTGCTGAGCTAAGTCGTTGCCATCATAATCCTGGATAAAAGCTTCGTAGCGCTTGCGGTTTTCTTTTTTAGTAACGAAAAAGGGTGCAGATTGAACATTGTCATCGCTTAGGCCAATAAAAGTATAGAGTAAGCCCTGCGCAAAAATATTAACGGCAACATTGGCAAAATCGGCTGGTTGTTCTCCACGTTGAATACAGAGATCGCAAATACTGGTTAATTGCGGATTAACTAGTCCTTCTTGTTTAAAATGTCTGGAATTTATCCGTAATCCGCATGCACTGCACTGAAATTTCACTTAAAACAGCTCCTTTTGCCCTTAACTCATGTTTATGTTAATTTTACTCAAATTTAGATAATAAAAAAAGACGGATCACTTACATGATCTGTCTTTTTAATTCTTTACTAGCAGATTATTTGTTTTCGTCTGCTTTGGCCTTGTTCAAGAAAGCAACAACTGCTGCTACGTGAGCAACGCGCTTTTTACCGTTTTTCTTGTTCTTAGGTCTTTGGTTTGGTTCACAACCAGTGTTGTAATTTTCACCTTTACGCATAGTACTATACTTCCTTTCAGATTTTCGAAAATCTTATTCAGTTTAACACGTCAGACATAATGAGGCAAGTGACCGTTCATCAGCAGCTAATATTGGGAATCAAACAAAGAATTGTCATTGCAATTCAATATAAATAAGGCTAGCAATGATTAACTCTTGATATTGCTCTTCAATTTAATTATTCGATTACATTTCTGTGCAACCTGCTCATCGTGAGTAACTATCAAGACAGTCTTGCCCGCTTGGTTGAGTTCTAATAACAGTTGAAGGATTTCATCACGATTTTTACTATCTAAAGAACCAGTTGGCTCATCTGCTAAGACTAACTTACTAGGCTTAATTAGGGCGCGTGCCACTGCTATTCTTTGCTGCTGTCCTCCAGAAAGCTCATATATTTTATTTTGCTCATATTCAGCTAATCCAACTTTTTTGAGTGTTGCCTTAATTACATCCAACTTCTCTACTTTTTTCTGGTGAACATATTTTAATGCCAGCATTAAATTTTGCTCAACTGTTTCTTCTTCAATTAAGGCAAAGTTTTGAAAAAGATAACTGATTTTTTCTCTGATAATTTTTTGCGCCAAATTACTATTTGGTCTGACATTAGTATTTTCTTCAAACCTGTATTTGCCATTGTCAATATTATCAATTAGGCCGATAATATTTAATAAAGTGCTTTTGCCTGACCCACTGGGCCCGATAATTGCCACCATTTCTCCTTTATCAATTTGCAAATTAAAGTGATCAAATATTTTCTTAGTTCCAAAAGCTTTACAAACATTTTCCAGTTCAATCATGCTAGTCCTCCTTTAAGCAGAAATGACAAGTCCCGTGTTTCAATTAATCGTACTACTAAGTCAAATACTAATAAATCGATTAAAACTAACAAAGCTGCTAATAACAGTGAGATAATTGTTGCCTTTAAATAAACTAAAACCAAAATTTCGCTAATACCGAGACAAGAAATCAACAAAATTTCTATTTGATAGCGATCAACTTTGCGATAACCTAATAAACGTTCAACAGCTAGTTTCTTTTGCTTACTTGAGATGATGTATAACATTAGAAAAGTTGTCGTAAATAAATTAATAATAAAAATAGCGATTAAGCCTATTAAGAGTGCTTGTAATCCGCGATATGAAGAATCTAAACTAGTTGTTAGTATTTCGCTTACGGTCACAAACTTTAGCCCTAGCTGCTTAACTTGCGCATTTTGCACTGATTTTTCTAATACTCTTTTAGTCTGCTGATTATTTTCAATTTTAATTGGACTATTTTTATCGGTATTACTCAAGAATAAAGACTGTCCGTCTGTTATTCGCGATTCTTCCATGACTTCGATAATGGGATTAACAAATCGCTTTTTTAACCTTACATTGTAAGTAATTGGGCTGATTTTTTCATCGTAATATTTAATCTTTATTTTTACTTGCTCAGGTTTTAATTTTTCTTGTTGTTTACTAGCTAAATCGTTGTACCGATAGCACTGCAAAAGATACCTAATTTGCGAGTCAGCCCTGCGATACTTAATTGGTACTAAAAAAATGTGGGAAGTAGAATCTAAATATTTCTTTACTCGTGGTAACTTGGCATTGATAAAATTACGATTAACAGTCATCATAGCGTATTTGGCTGTTGGATTATGAATCGTGGCTTTTTCGGGTAAGATAGCCTTTGCAGTTGATATTTCGCTATCTACATAATAAACTCCCTTATTTTTAGCTATTGCCTTGAACCAATTGCTCATGATTTTTTCTGCTTGCTTTTCGTTAGTCTGAAAAAAAGAGCTAACAGAATTGACTGTTAGTAACTTGCCTTCTTTACTCCAATCCTGTTGCAACTGGTAGTCTGACCTTACAGAAGTAATTGCATTTGAGACATTAACTAGTAAAACTGTCGAAGTAATCGTCATCATGACTTTTAAAATAAAGGCTAATTTAATGCCAAAACCAAAGTGAAAACTCCCCTTAAGCATATCTGCAATTGATAAGTGCTTAATAATAATATAAGTAAAAATATTAACTAATGTATACAAACACAGAATTATTATCTGGCTTAATATACAGCAAAGTAAAAAGCCTTGCGGTTGATAAGAAAAAAGCACGAAAGAAATTAAATCAAGGCCAGTAGCAACAATAAGGATCGTCAAGATACCAAATTTGATCATATCAAATAAAATATCCCTATTATTCCAGCCATTTAACTTTTTAATGCCAATTGTACTTGATTGAGTAATCGGGTAATAGGTATTAACTAAAAGAAAGACTAAAATAGTCAACACCAAGAGAAATCCTAGAATAAGAATGTTCTTCGTAAAATATTCAAACTTATTCCCAATAGTTGGCTTTAGTAACTGCGCCCGGGAAACACCATAAAAACGAGTCAACTTCTTAAGAACAGCTTTTTTACTTGATTTTCCAGGGATAATGGTATACACGCCATCAACTATTTGCTTTTTTTGAAAATACCTATCCATACTTTGTAAAATTACTTTATTGTTTTTAGCAAAAACAGGAATTGTACCCTTTTGTGTCAATTTTTTTGTATTATAACTAGCATAAAAGCTCTTCTTGTCGGCCAAATCTATTTGCTTGAGCCGAAAGGAAGTTTTGGGAAAAGAATGTGGATTGACAATGACAGATTTTTCAACTACGTTATTCAGACTATTTGTTGTTAAAATAATTGATACGCCATCTTGCTTGGCCAAGTTTTTAAAAAAGGCCAGTTGATCACTAGGAGTTATTTGGCTGTCTTTTAGATAAATTTGGTATGAAGATTTTGTCTGTCCCATCCGAACTATTTGGTCATAATCTTTTACTTGATAAAAGCTAATAATCATCAGGTAAGTGAGGACTGTGACAACCATTAAACAGCCAGAAACTATCTTTTTCATCAGGAACCTCCTATAAAAAATAGGTGCAGTTAATAACCAACTACACCTATCAGGGTTAATATGAAGTTACGTATAAAATTTAATAAGTATTCCACCAATAAGACAAGCCTGTTGGAGGTATCTTATGGTATTCTGCATATGCAGTTTTTCGCTGTACTACGATATTTGTTCCCCTTATAAGAAACTGGCCCTACTGCTAATAAAGCGGCAGACATAGTTACAGCAGAAATGACTTTATTCAATTTCTTTTTATTCATAGCTTTCTTCTCCTTTGCTCTAAATATAAATTTAAAATAATTGAGGATTAGAAGCCCATGAATAACATGAATCTTAGCATAAATCATTTTATAACATCGCCATATTTTTATAATACATTATATATTATTTTTAGCAAGCGCTTTCTATATTTTTTATAAATATTTTATATTAATGTATATAAAATATTAGCTGATCTAATTAACTAAAGAATTTTCTCCAAAAAAAAGACAATCAAAACTGATTGTCTCCAACAATGGATTTAAATACTATAACTATACTTTTTAATGTTTATTTATTGTCATTGCGCCGTCAATAACACCACTATCATCTGACAAGCTCATTGCTGCATTTTTCACATCAACAACTAGGTCATTGCCAAGATATTGCATTTCAGCAGGACTAGTGTAAATCTTAAGACCAGCATTGTTTTCAACTTCAATTGAGAAATCAGGATCCTGTTTATCCAAAATTACAAATTGGAAACGTGAGCCAGCAGCACAAGAACCGCCAACATCAGAGTACTTGTTTGAACCATCATTCAAAGATAGCAAAACAATTTGACCGTCTTCAACTTGGTTTTTTACTTTATCTGCAGCAGCAGATTTAATATTAACATTAACTGTTTCTGAATTACTCATAATAAAAATTCCTCCTAATCAATGCCTGTTTCCTCAAGTATAGGGTGGAACAAGTTCAGAAGTCAAAAGTTATGTTTATGGGCCCCTTTTATCCGCTATTTATTTTATGGTTTTTTTTCTATCCAAATATTTATATTGCGTATACAGGAAAAAAAGCTCAAAATGGATATAGCAACTATAGATGATTGTAACTTGTGAAAGGGGACATTTTATGACCGTCTTAAAAAAGATCTTTAGTGATAAAATTCTGCAAATTACCGTTGTGGTGACGGTAATCAGTCTTTTCTTTGCTAGACCTCGGCTGGCGGATATTAACTTACACACAATCTTTTCTGTCGCCGCGATGTTAATTATTATTCAAATTTATGCTTACCTGCATGTTCTCGATGTACTAGCTTACAAATTAACTAGTATTGCCGATAACATGCGCAAGCTCAATATCCTGTTTACGCTACTGGCGATTATTTCTGGGATGTTTTTGGGTAATGACATAACAGCGCTTACATTAATTCCCTTGTACTTAAACATTGCTAAAAGATGCGATTTACCGCAAATTCTACCAGTTACCTTAATCGGAATGGGAGCCAATATCGGGGCCGCATTTACTCCGTGGGGTAACCCACATAACATTTTTCTTGTTAGCAAATATTCCGTCACTGCATTAGAATTTTTCTCATGGTCACTGCCATACCTGCTTGCAGCTGTCGTGATTACTTTCATCATTTTTCACTTTATCCCACAGAAAAAAATTCCCGTTCAGGATATCAAACAGATTAATATCAGCATACGCCCAACTGTGATCACTACCGCAGTTTTTGCTTTATTCTTTTTGGGTGTTTTCAAAGTTATTAACGTTGCAATCCCAATGATTGTAGCAGCTATCTTAGCTTTAATAATTAATCCGCGCATTTTGTTAAAAATCGACTATGCCTTGCTGCTAACCTTTACTTGCTTCTTTATCTTTATTAGCGATATCCAGCAGATTCCAATGATTGTTACCCTGATTCACACCATGGTCAACTCTGAGACATCTACCTACTTTACTTCTATTATCTCTAGTCAAATCATTAGCAACGTTCCAGCAACCATTTTAGTCGGTAAGTTTACTACATTTGCCAAAGCCCTCTTTTTGGGATCAAATATCGGTGGCTTCGGTTCACCAATTGGTTCTATGGCCAATATGCTTGTTTTAAAAACTTTTACTCAAAATGCAACTGTTTCCCGCAGTGAATTTTTCAAAAAATGGCTATTAATGCAATACGCCGGTTTAATCATCTTGACACTAATTGGCTGGGCATTGATACTACTATAAAACTTAATAATTATTAAAGCTTTACCTGCAAATGCTGCTAAAGCTTTTTTTAATACTCAAGTTTAACTTTATCAGTTATAATTGAATAAACATAAGGAGGAAAAATTATGTCAAATTCAACTTGGTTAATAATAATTATTGCGATTATTGTTATCCTGCTCATCGCAATTTATATTGCAATCTATAACGGCTTACAAAAAGCTAAAGTTTACACTGACGAATCTTGGAGCCAGATTGATGTGCAATTAAAACGGCGCAATGATTTGATTCCTAATTTAGTTGAAACTACTAAGGGTTATGCCAAGCATGAAAGTGAAACTCTGGAAAGAGTTGTTCAATTGCGGAACCAGTTGACTGCTATTCCAAGTGATGATCATGCCCAAACGCTAAAGGTTTCTAACCAAATTTCTGATACTTTGAGATCAATCTTTGCTTTATCGGAAAATTATCCTGATTTAAAAGCTAACCAGAACTTTGCTCAACTGCAGGAAGAATTAACCAACACTGAAAATAAAATTGCTTATTCACGGCAACTTTACAATTCATCTGCAGCTCTTTACGATCAAAAGTTGTTAACTTTTCCTTCCAATATCGTTGCTAATATCCACGGATTCCGCAAAGTTGATTACTTACAAACGAGTGAAGCTGAAAAAGAAGTACCTAAAGTTAAATTTTAAGCAATAGGTCAATTTTATGTTATTTCAACAAATTGCCAGCAACAAACGCAAAACTACTGGCATCTTGATTTTATTCGTCATTATTCTCGCCTTAGTTGGTGCCGGATTAGGTTTTATCTGGGGCAATCGACCTTTATTAGGAGTAATTATTGCGCTTATTTTTAGTGCAATTTACATGTTAATTGTCTTGCCTAATCCCGCTAATATGGTTATGAGTCTAAATCATGCCCAAGAAATTCATGAACAAGATAACCCCGTTTTATGGCACGTTGTTCAAGATATGGCGCTAGTCGGCAAAGTACCAATGCCACGCGTTTTTATTATCAATGATCCTAGTCCTAATGCTTTTGCAACCGGCCGGGATCCAAACCATTCTGCAGTTGCCGTCACCCAGGGCTTACTTGACATGATGAATCGCGAGGAACTTGAGGGCGTTTTAGGTCACGAAATCTCACATATTAGAAATTATGACATCTTGGTTTCCACTATTGCAGCCGTACTGGTTGGCGTCATTTCATATTTATCAGGCATTGCTAGTCGCTATATTTGGTGGATTGATGATGATCGCGACAGTGATAACGATAATGGCAATACTATTGTCGTTATTTTCAAAATCGTGGCGATCATTTTTGTACTTATTTTAGGCCCTATTTGTGCCAGTCTTGCTCAGATGGCTTTATCACGCAACCGTGAATATTTAGCAGATGCTTCTTCAGTTGAGTTGACCCGTAATCCTCACGGTTTGATTTCTGCTTTGACAAAAATTGACGGTTCTGACCCCATGAAAGCTGCTGATCCAAGTAGTGCTGGCATGTATATCGAAGATCCGCTACGTAAGCGGCATGGTCTTACCCACTTATTCGACAGTCACCCGCCTACAAGTGACCGAATTAAACGTTTGGAAAAAATGTAACTTAAAAAGGAGCGCTCTGCAAAATAGTCCGCTCCTTTTTTGATAAAAATATTGCTCTTACTTTAAATTGATATTGGCCTGTCTAAACAGTTCTGCACGCATTTGTACCGGCGTTTCATGGTAATATTCATTAAATTTTTTGTAAAAGAACGATTTACCGTTATAACCGACCCGCGCAATGATTTCTTTAACCGAAATGTCAGGTCGAGCAAGCAAATTGCGTGCCTCCTGCATCCGGCGTTCATCAACATGTTCAACAAAGCTCTTACCAGTTTTTTGCTTAACTAAACTGGAAAAGTAATTCGGGTTGAGTCCAAAGTGTTCTGCTGTTTCATTTAAAGTAATATCAGTATAGTTTGCATCAATGTAACGTTCTAACGCCGTTTGCGCAAACTTATGTTGATTAGCTGGCGCTGTTTCCAAGTCTTGATTTCTAATTGCCGTAATCACAAGTATTCGCAATTCTGCGGCAATAATACTGCGCGTAAAAAGATTGTGGTTTAAATATTCATCAATAACTTTTTTCATTAACTGACTCGGGCGCGACATTTGTGAGCAGCGCAAACTTAATAGTCTCTTAGTTTTGAGGATCTGAACAAGCTGTTCGGCTACTTTTTGTTCACGTGAATTGAGCGTTGTTTTTTCTCCCAAAAAATCAGCGCAATTAACCTTTGAACTAAATTCTAATTTGACCAAAAGATCATTTTTCCCTTGTTTTTCGACCTCATAGCCACATTTTTCTTGCAAAAACAGCAAATTACCCGCTTTTAAAGTTAAGTTTTGTCCGTTAATTTTAGTTTTTGCCATGCCTTCAGCTTCGTACAAAATTGTGGGATTGCTGGTTTGGTACCGGTGAATGCCCGTATTATGATTTTCAAGGTAAACCCTAAACAGGTTAAAGGCCTTGTTTCCGGGCTTTAGCCGGACTTCATTCGTATCCACATTAGTTGAATCCAATACACTTGCCAAATATTGTTCTAGCTTAACTGCTGCCATGATGTCACCTTCTAATTAGTAATTTATTTTCATAATTTTATTATATAGCAAAAAGCGCCGCTATTTATATGTTTTTAATATCTGTGATAGAAGTTGAGCCTTAAGTGCTATTAACGACGCCTAATTTGCCGCAACTAGACAAGAAAATTGCTTTTATGTATAATTGACCTGAAATATTGGGGTGCCATCTTGGCTGAGAATATACCCACTGAACCTGCTATGGATAATGCCAGCGAAGGGAAAAGCATCGAATTTTAACGTCGCCTGGCATTATGCCATGGCGACTTTTTTAGATTGGTTAAAAAATTGCTGAAAACTAAAAACCTTACTTTTTCATACGATGAAAAAAAGCCTATTTTGCAAGATGTTAATCTTAATATCCCGACGGGCAAATTTTCCTTATTAATCGGGCCAACAGGTTGCGGTAAATCGACGCTATTAAAAATTTTAGCTGGCCTTTATCCTAAATATGCTGGTAAAGTTAGTGGAACTATCGATCTTAATGGGCTTAAGAGTGCAATGATGTTTCAAAATGCTGGCGAGCAATTCACAATGGCAACACCGCGTGAAGAGATCATTTTTGCACTTGAAAACCTGGAAATTGACCGTGAGCACTACTCAAAACGATTGCAAAAAGCAACTTCTTTTGCCCAGATCGACCAGCTGCTTGATCAAAAAATCAATACTATGTCTGGCGGTGAGCAGCAACGAGTAGCTCTTGCTGTTTTAATTGCAATGGATGTCGATCTTTTTCTGCTTGATGAGCCTTTTGCAAGTTGCGACCCTGCTGCCCGCCAATTTTTAATTAAAAAGTTGGCTCATCTTCGTGACTTAGGAAAAACAATTATTCTAAGCGACCATGTTCTAGCCGATTATGAGGGTATTTGTGACTGTTTGTTTAAATTTACCGGTCACCAGGTTACTGCCTTAAGCACTGCCGAAAAAAAGCAGCTTCTTCGGCAAAATGACCACCACGAGCATTATTCTTTTGCCCTACCAACTAATGAAACAAGCTGCTTTGAACTTACTAATACCTTAATTAAGCAGAACCGGTTACTGCTAAAACAGGAGCACCTAAAGATTGTGGCAGGCAAAGCCACCCTAATCACTGGCCCTAATGGCGTGGGGAAAACATCGCTTTTCAATGCGCTAACCAAAATGCTCACATACACTGGTAGCTTGACTTACCGCCAAAAAGAAATTCGCAACTTACGCATGCGAAAATATTTGCGTCAAGTCGGGCAGATATTTCAAAGTGCAAGTGATCAATTTATTAACGTTTCCGTTGAAGATGAGCTTAACCTAAGTAAAAAAATGCGCACCAGCAACTTTTATTCTGATCAAAAAATTGCAAAAGAGGTGAAAGACCTTGATCTTGACCAGACACTAGACCAAGTCGTCTACTCACTTTCGGGCGGTCAACAAAAGAAATTACAAATTTTATTAATGCTAATTGCTGATCAAGACGTTTTATTAATTGATGAACCCTTAAGCGGCTTAGATCACGAATCGGCACAAAAAGTAATGGGTCTGTTGCGCGAAAGCCAGGAAAAAAGAGGGCAGACACTTCTGATTATCAGCCATGAACTAACTAATTTGGCAGATTGGTGCGATTACCACCTTGTATTTGACCAGCAACAATTAACATACGTAGACAAGTGAGGCTAGTTATGAATCCCAGTTTTAAATTCTTTGTCGCTTTAATTATTTCGGTTGAAATATCTTTTAAAACCAGTCTAATTACCAATGTGCTAATTATCGGCTTTTGCACGTGCTATTTACTTTACTGCCACATGAAAGTTAAAAATCTCCTATTAACTTTTACCGTGCCGTTAATTGCGGCCTTTACCGTGTTTGCCACACTCTACTGGTTTGCACCTCAGCCCAATTTAACCAACGCTTTAAGTCTTTCTAGCAGAATCTACGTCTATACGCTGACAATCTGCTGTGTCGCCCAAAAAACTAGTGCCGAAGAATTGGCACGTTCATTTGAACAGAATTTTCATTTACCTAGCAAATTCGCATACGGGGTCCTAGCAGCACTCAACATTATTCCACGCATGCAAACTGCCGTTAAACAAATTCGCACAGCGGCAATGATGCGTGGTGTTTATCTTAGTTTTTGGTCTCCCATTCTCTATTTTAAGGCTATCCTAGTCGCGCTTAATTCGGCCGAAAACTTGGCACAGGGAATGGAATCGCACGGCTTTCGCGAAGATGCCAAGCGCTCTGTCATCGTAGCTGTTCCCGTTAAACGCAGCGATTGGCTATGGGCTGCTGGTCTTTTATTAGCCACTAACGTTGCCTTATTTACATTAAAATAATAAAAGAGCAGCAGTGATGTTTTAACCACCACTGCTGCTCTTTTTAGCTAGAGTTTATTGCGCCAAAGTATAACCTTCGACTTTTGCCTTAATTCCTTTATCAGTGCTAAAGAAGATTTGCGGTTGATTCTCGGTATAATAACGCTCTGAAAAGACCAATTCACCATCATTTAAGAAGAACTCAATCGAACTCGTATCAATGAAGATATGCAGTTTTAAGCTTGCGCTAGTCTGGAGATTACCATAGCGTTTATCATCCCCATCAGGTTTATCAGCGCGGATAACCGTTACTTGCCCAGTTTTTTTATTCCAAGTTAATGAAACCAAATCTTGCTGTTTGCTCTCGAGCGTAAAACTAATTTCATTACCCGACCAAGATGACGTATTGGCTTCAAAAAGCAGTTCACAATGCTGCGGATCCGGCGTCGTGACCTCAAGGGATGTTACCACTCCCTCTTCAGCCATAATTTTTTCAGTTCGCAAACTCATTAATTCAGCAATCGGCTTCATATACAAATGACCAGAAGCATAACTTAATTCCCGCGGAACTGTCAGCGCACCCGACCAGCCGTCGGCTTGTTCCGGGAAGTTGGCATTCCACATATCCATCCAGCCAATTAAAATCCGCCGATGATCTGGAGCAAGCATTGTTTGGGCTGCATAAAAATCATGTCCATGGTCTAATTCTGTAAACGCCCCGTGAGCAAATTTGTTCTGCTGATAATCCATTTTGCCACTAAAATAGCCTGTTTGAAACTCGTTTAAAAAGCGTAAACCATCGGGTTCGATGCCTTGCGGCGAACACAATAAAATGTCGTGGTCTCCTAGTGTAAATAAATCGGGGCACTCCCACATAAAGCCCTCTTGCGCACTAGTTTGTGCATTAGCAATTGGTCCCAAATATTCCCAGTCGAATAAATTTTCAGAGCGGTAATTTAACGCCCGTCCTAAGCCATTTGCCGCCTGACTGCCTAAAATCATGTAATAGTACTTGCCTTGGCGCCATACCTTCGGATCACGGAAATGCTGCGTATTATCAGCCGGAGCAGCAGCAATGATTGGATTATGAGCATCTTTTTTAAAGTGAATGCCATCATCGCTATATGCAATATTTTGCGTTTCAGTAAACTGCGTATGATCATTCAGGTCATGATATTGGTGCCCTGTATAAATCAAATACAGCCGACCATCTTTTTCAATCGCGCTACCTGAAAAACAAACATTTTGCTCGTCATCTGGTGCTAGAGCAATTGGTAATTCTTCCCAGTGCACTAAATCGCGACTGCGATAATGTCCCCAGTGCATCGGCCCTTTTTGTGCGGAATAGGGATAATACTGGTAAAAAAGGTGGTAATAGCCTTTAAAAAACGAAAAACCATTTGGGTCATTCATCCATCCCCCCGGCGTAGAAACATGATACTTGAGGCGATAGCGCTCATTGGTAACTTTAACAGCTTCAGCCATTGCAAATTCCTTTCTAATCTAGCGGAATATCTTAATCACTGTCATTAAAACAAACTTTTTCATGTGATACAAACAATACAAAAGAGGCGCAGAAAAACTGTCCTCTTTTTGCTTAAGAATTATTTGTTTAATTTAATCATCAAGTTCCTGTGGCTTACCTCGGTTGCCGTATTTTTCCAAAATTTCGGTCAATTGCTATTTCAATTGCTATTATAGACAATTTCTTTTTCCAGATTATTTAGACTATTACACAATAAAACT
The DNA here is from genome assembly GCF_026535895.1 of Lactobacillus sp. B4007. NCBI lineage: Bacteria > Bacillati > Bacillota > Bacilli > Lactobacillales > Lactobacillaceae > Lactobacillus > Lactobacillus sp. B4007. The sequence continues at coordinate 43,337 of NZ_JAFNPA010000004.1, read as the reverse complement.
TTATACCTCTAATTTGACAGTAAATATTCAATGTCCTGAATCAATTCCGTCTGGAACGGGTGCACATTTGACGGAAAATTAGGCCAACCGTATATGTTCTTTTCTTATCTAAGGCTCTTGCTAAGTCATTGGGATGATATTCCAGCTTTTTCATTGCCGCCTGCACCTTATCCCGCGTTTCTTGGCTAATATATCCCCGATTATTTAAGACCCGGGATACTGTTGCAGTAGAAATATTAGCCTCCTGCGCGATTTCACGAATTCCGACTTTTTTCATACTAAAACTCATCTTAATTTAAATTTTGACTTTTTTCGGTAAATTATCGAGCCTGAAAAATTAGCTTTTTGGCCCCAGTTTGTCTTATTTATGGTATGGGCTGCCACTATTAATCATAAAGCAGCGGTAAATTTGTTCAATTAGAACCACTCGCATTAGTTGATGGGGCATTGTTAGCTTTCCAAAGCTTAATAATTCATCCGCACGCTTATTCACAGCCTGGCTTGTACCAAGACTGCCACCAATGACAAAAGCTACGTCAGAGTGGCCGTAAGTAGCCAAATCCTTTAATTCCTGTGCAAATGTTTCACTAGTTCTTTCTTTGCCCTTAATTGCAGTGACATAAACATATTCCTTGTCCTTTATTTTATTAAGAATACGCTGACCTTCAAGTTCTTTAACCTTTTCTTGTTCAGCAGCACTGAGTTTTTCTGGTGCTTTTTCATCAGGTACTTGCACTAACTCAACTTTAGCAAAACGACTGAGCCGCTTTTGATACTCGACAATCGCGTCTTTAAAATATTTTTCTTTTAACTTACCTACACAGACGATTTTGATATTCATGTTTTCTATTTTATCCCCTAATTCTCATTGTTTCCACCTTGTTTTTCCACAGTTGTGCACAAGCAAAAACTACATTTTGTGGTCATTTTTGTAAACAGGCGGATAATTTGTGTTTGTAAAAAATATTTCTAAAAAACCCGCTGAAATTACCCACATGTACACTTTTCACAGTTAACATTCACAAACTTTACCCGTAAAACACTGATTTGACGCATTGAACAATTGTTTGAATTATCAACTTTTTACTAGTATTTACACACAAGTCACAGGTTTTCCACAATAAAGCGAAAGCACTTTACCCCAATTTATGCACAATCCACAAAGTTTTCCACAATTATCAACAAGAAAAAAGCAAGTCTTTTTTTCTTGACAGACATAAAAGACGAACTATTTAATGTTTCTCATCATTTTTATTAGCAAAAAGGCCATACTTGTAGCTAAAATCGCCAAGTATAGCCTTTTTTATCTTCAATTAATGAATATTATCAAGATTAATTTGCTTCAAGTTTTGCATGTAAATTAATTTCTTTTCCACCGCGGTTAACCGTTAAAGTCACCGTATCACCGATTTTATGATTATACAAAATGGTGTGTAACGATGCAACATCTGTAATAACCTTATTGTCAACTTTTATTATTACATCGCCAACTTTAACTCCTGCATTAGCTGCCGCACTATTTTTATTCACACCCGCAATGTAAATGCCACTCTTCAAGTTGGACTTAATATTGAGGTGTTTACGGTAGCTTGAAGGAATTCCTTGCAATGCAATTACTTTGATTCCAAGCTGCGGCCGGACAATTTTACCCTTCTTTACCAGTTGGTTAACAATGTTCACAACCTCATTAGACGGAATTGCAAAGCCCATTCCTTCAACGGAAGTTCCATCACTTGATTGCGATAGTTTCATCGAGTTGATTCCAATAACCTGACCAGCGGAGTTAACCAGTGCCCCACCGGAATTACCCGGATTGATTGCGGCATCAGTCTGAATAACTGTTTGCTGGTTAGCCGATGAAGAGGTGATACTACGCGCTGGTGCCGAAATAATCCCCTGGGTGACTGTGGATGCATATTCGCTTCCTAATGGTGAGCCAACCGCAATAACTGTTTGCCCGGCTTGCAGACTCTTGGAATCTCCAAATTCAGCCGTTTGCGTTACGTATTGCCCATCAATTGCTAAAACAGCTAAGTCAGTCGTAGCATCAGTCCCGACAATTCTAGCGTTCACAGTTTTACCGTTTGATAACATAACCTGAACTTTATCACTGCCAGAAACAACGTGATTATTAGTAACGATGTAGCCCTTGTTATTTGACTTCATGTAGATAACGCCTGAGCCTTCGCTGTATGTTTGCAGCCGGCCCTTACCTCTAGCATTATCATCTTTGTCATCACCGAAAATATCAAAGATCGAATTGCTGCTACTGCTTGATTGCCGTTTCAAATTAATAACGGAAACAACAGCACCCTTCACGTCATTATATGCCGGCGTCATTACACCACTAGTTTTTGCACTATTTTTCGATGTTTTTGCACTATTAGAACTAATAGTCGTCTGTGCATTATTATTCAGATTTGCATTGTTAATTTGATCAAGGGCAACATAGGAAGCGCCGCCCCCAATTAAACCTGCGACAACACCAACAATGGCAGTTTTAACCAGACCATTTTGCTTGCGTCCAGAATTTCGATTGTCCATTTGTAATCTCCTTTACATATCTTTGTTTAGTATACTGAAAAACATGTGCTTATTTTTTTAAATTTGTTCTAAATTAGTCGGCTCGTCTGGATCCGTTAACATAATTTTAACATCACTTGGTAAATTAGCATCGCCATTGACTAGGATTTGCTTAGCGGCATCGTAGGCTAGCTTAGCTGTATTATTGTGCTGACTGCGGTGTGCTAAAAAAATATGTTTTGTTTTATTAGAAACCACATCAAGTAGTGCTTGCCCCGCATCCTCATTGGATAAGTGGCCGACATCAGACAAAATTCGCTGTTTTAAAGACCATGAATACGGACCATTACGGAGCATCATATCATCATAATTAAATTCCATCATATAAGCATCAGCATCTTCAATTACCGCTTTGACTTTTTGCGATACATAACCTGTATCCGTCAAAAAGGCCATCCTTTTGCCAGCACTAGAAAAGACGTAATACTGCGGTTCCGCAGCGTCATGGCTAGTGGCAAAAGCAGTTACGTCAAGATCACCAAAAGTCTTCGTTTGTCCGGGTTCAATAATATTCATTTGCTGGACGGGAATTTGACCAATTTTGTGCGACTCACTTAAATATTCCCATGTTCCACTATTGGCAAATGCCGCAATTCTCGGATAGCGGCGCATTAATACCCCAAGTCCTTTACTGTGATCAGAATGATCATGGCTTAAAAAGGCCATATCAATATCGTTAATATCAACTCCTACTTCTCCTAATAACGTTTTGATTTTCTTACCAGATAAGCCAGCATCCATCAGGATTTTATGCTGGCCAGTTTCAATCAAACTGGTATTACCAGTCGATCCACTAGCTAAAACAGAAACCCGCACACCAATTTTCCCTTTCTAATTTTTCTGGACATTATACGAGCCACTCTGCAAAATTTGCGCTGTAAAAGCATTAACCCGTTTAACCGTAATATTTTTGGTTGCTTTGCTTTCGACTAAAATCAACCAGGTAGGAAGCATTATGGTGCTGCCACGTACTTCAGTCAACTTAGAATAGCCCAATTTTACTTGAATTACCCGCGAGTTATTACTGATTTCACGGTCAGTATACATGGCCTTCACCGCATGCCACGGGCTAATAATTAGTTGCGATTCACGCACAGAACTAATCGGTCCCATGTAAGAAAGCGTGTAATTAGTAATCTGATTATTATGCACATTAATCGTCAATTGTGCATCACCATCATAAATTTGACCATAAGACGTCTTTTGCACATAGCAGTAAGTATCATCCCCCGACATACTTTGGTCGTACACAAACTTTTTCCCATAAGGAACATTTTCCGGGTCATTTTTAAAATCTTCTAGCTGCTGCAAGATTTTTTTCCGATTACCATTGAGTAGTACTACAGCCTTCGGCGTACCCGTTAAAGAATTGTCCGCTTTTGAATAATGGGTTGTCACTTGCGTTAAGCCATTAGTTTTACGGGAAAGATAGTCCCGATTTTTTGCTGCTAAATAATAGCCTGACTGCTGCTTATGTGACAGATGCAGGGGCAGGTCAATTCCATCTGCCCGCATTTCCGCTCTAATACTGGTGGAAGTCGTTCCTGCAGTCGAACTTAGATTAATCGGTGAGCGCCAGATTTCGATTCCTAGGTAAAGGTCAATTAATAGGAAAACAACGAAAAATAGCCATTCAATTCTTTTTCTATCCATAATTACTTACCTTCTCCCTTACTTTTCACCGCTAGCTTATTAAAATCTTGCTTTTCCCATTCTTGCGCACTCTTCCACTGGTCGTAGGCTTTAATGTAATATGTTGGAATCAAGTTGACCAAGCTATCATGACTATGGTCTTTTTCAATTCGATATGCCACAATTATTCGCTGAATTTCCGTCTTTTTTAAACCGGCATTAACCAGACGCTGGATCACCGTGCCAGTAGCAGGCAGTGTCCGTGTTTGCCCATCAAATGGAATGGGAATTTGCAATTCTAAATTACTAAAGGCAACTTCTTCGGTATCTTGCGTCAATTTCGTGCTGACCTGAGGACTGTGTTTCCCCATGAAAACAGGCATGCCTTCAATGTAATTGCTATAGCTTAGCTTGTCTTTAGTTGTATCAAAATAGCGCAGATCCTGCTCACTTAGTCCTAATTTATGCACATACTCGACGCTATCAATCAAGCGGTCATTTTCACTTAAATTTTTCTGCTTTTCATAACGGGTATAGAGCATGTCATGCCGGCCGGCTTTAGCATCGGGCACCCGCAATTTGGTATAATAATTGAGTGAATAGGTGGTCCACCCTTTTTTATTATTGCTCGAGGTAACATTTGCCGTACCTAATAAGCGCGAGACAAAATAAGAATCAGTCTGGGTGTTGGTCAAGTAACTATAAACCCGCCAGTTTTCAGGTTGATCATAAAAAGTTTCATAACTATTTTTCATCCGTACAAATTTAACCGGTTTTTTAGCTCGTGCCTTAGCGGCATATTCGCGCAAGCGATTAAAGTTGGCATTAGCTATCTCAACGCAATAGATCGTTGTCGTTTTGTCATTGCCAAGATAAAGCACATCATTACTTGGCGAAATAAATGAGCGTCGGAATGTTTGATCCGTACTTTTTAAATTTTTCTTCGTAAACAAATTCACACTAACTTCATTAGGAAAAGTCAACTGTAAATATTTAGGGTCATTGAGCATCGCTTCATATTCTTCTTGATTGGAACTAACTTCTCTAATATTTTTATATTTCACCTCTTTTAGGTCTTTAATATATTCAAGTGGTAAATTCTTTTTGGTCTCATATAAGCGATATGGCTGCCCGTTTTTAAAGCCGTAAGCACTGGTTGGCAGATAAAGGTTATAGATGATCTGGTTTCGGCGACTACGCGAATTTTGACTAATATTATTAGTTTGGTCAATTCGGCTAAAATACTGATCATTCGTCATAATAAAGATCCACAAGAAGATCGAAAGAGCGAAAACAATAAAAGTACCAACTGATAATAATATGTCGCTAAACTTAAGCCTAGACTTCATCCCAATCATCCCCTTCATTCATCGGTTCATATGGCAAAGCAATATAGAAGGTTGAGCCTTTGCCTTCGCTACTATTAGCCCAAATCTTACCGTGGTGTTCTTCCACAATTTCTTTTGCAATGGCTAACCCTAAACCAGTACCGCCCTGTTCACGGGAACGCGCCTTGTCAACCCGGTAGAAACGATCAAAAATTTTAGAAAGATCTTCCCGCGGAATTCCCAAGCCTTGATCAGCAATGCTTAAAATGATCTGTTGCCGTTCTTGGCGCAATTTAATCGTAATCACACCACCATCCGGCGAATACTTGATTGCATTATTCATAATATTATCAATGACTTGGGCAAACTTATCAGTATCAATTTCAACCCATAACGCCTGCGAGCTTAGGATCCGCTTAATGGTATATTTCTTTTTGCCTTCTTTAGCGTCTGTTTTTACAATCATGTCGAAGCGGTCAAGAATATGAGACACGAAGTCATTAAAGTTGACCCATTCAACGTCTACTTTTGATACCCCACGATCCATGCGAGACAAGCTCAAAAGTTCATTAATCATCCGGATCATTCGCTCAGTTTCTTCTTGGGTAACCTGTAAGAATTGTGGCGCAATCTTAGGATCCTTCCATGCTCCCTCATTCAGGGTTTCAATATAGGCGTGCAGGCTCGTAAGCGGCGTACGCAATTCATGCGAAACATTGGATACGAATTGCTTTTGGGAATTTTCATTCTTTTGCTGCTCAGTAATATCGTGTAAAACACAAACACTACCAGAAACAAAGCCCGTCACTCTTTTAATCAGTGAAAAACTAGCATGTAAAATCACTTCATCGCGTGTGCCCTGATTAACAGTTAAAACAATACCTTTTTGACTGGCTATTAAGTCCTGCGAGGTTTCATCTAAGCCCAGAACGGAGGCGATTGGCTTATTAATAATTTGGTCCTCGGTGGTATTCAAAAAACTAAGTGCCATTTGGTTAACAACATTAACATTACCGTGTCGATCAGTCGCTAAAACCCCGTCACTCATGTGAGACAAGACGCTATCCAACCTTCGCTGTTCACTTTCAGACTCTTCTTGTGAGCGCTCGATTCTGACAGACAATGTATTAAAAGCTTGCCCCAATTGTCCTAATTCATCATTAGAATATATTTTTACCTGACTAGAATAATCACCGTCAGCAATATTTAGTGCTTGGCTCTGCATCTCTTCAATTGGCTTAGTAATCGCATGCGACACGACTAAAGACAAGATGGCACCCATCACAGCAGCAATCAAAGAAGTGACCAAAAACATTAATGAAATGTTGCGTAGGTCATTAAAAACGCCCTGCATTGATGCTCGAACGTAAATTGCACCGACAGTATTAGCAGAACCGTTACCGGCAGTAAGCGGTGTTACCTGAATCATAAAATCGCCGTGGTCATTAATTACCTTAGTGGCTTGCCTGCCCGTTGAGGTAACCTGCTTGACCAACGTATTATTGACCCGCTGTCCAATGCGCTTTTTATCATTTAGATTAGACACAGCCCGAATAATATCTTTATTATCAACAACAATAATTTCACTAATTGTGCCGATTCCATTGCTATAATCGCCAACAATCCGGTTTAAATTGCTGTTTGTATGCCGGTCGTCTTTTAAGAGCTGTGCGGACAACTGATTGCTGACAATAGGAAGCACTTGAATTGAAGATTGAAAGTTTTCAATACTATTTTGCTCTAATTGGCGTGTAAAATAAGCCCCAATTACTTCAATTGTGGCAATGATCATCGCCATAAAGACAATGGCTAAAGTTGTGTTAATCGAAATTGTTAAATGTTTAAACTTATTTTTTAGTTTCTTCATCTTTTTAATCAAATCAATATAAAAAGAAAGCTCGCATCGTGTTAGTTCTGCGGGCTTTCTTCATTATTCTTCAGTAGGCTGCTTTACATAATAGCCAACGCCACGGCGAGTCACTAAAATCTGCGGCTGAATTGGATTGTCCTCAATTTTTTCACGTAAACGGTGAACCGTTACGTCAACAGTCCGGACATCACCGAAGTAGTCATATCCCCAAACTGTCTGCAGTAAGTGCTCCCGGGTCATTACTTGATCCATATGCTGAGCTAGATAATAGAGTAACTCAAACTCACGGTGAGTCAACTCGATTTTTTTGCCTTCTTTTTCTACAATGTACGCGTCAGGCATAATTACCAAATTGCCAATGGCAATATTTTTAGTTGAAGTATCTTCGTTGGCACTTTCAATCTTTTTAACTATGCTGCGCCGACGCAAATTAGCCTTAACTCTGGCAACCAATTCACGGTTGGAGAAAGGTTTAGTAACATAGTCATCAGCCCCCATTTCAAGGCCCAATACTTTATCAATTTCTGTATCTTTGGCAGTTACCATAATGATCGGCATATCATGTGTCTGCCGCACTTCGCGGGCAACATCCAAGCCGTCCTTTTTTGGCAACATTAAGTCCAAAATCATCAAATCGGGATTATATTCATCAACTTTTTTGATGGCTTCTTCGCCATCATAGGCAGTGTCGACGTCGAAGCCTTCCTTAGTCAGGTTAAATTTTATTATATCTGAAATCGGTTTTTCGTCATCGACTACGAGAATTTTCTTTGGCATCGAAAGCCCCCTTTGCTTAACATTATACTGTTTTTTGCAACTTTAGCCAAAAAAGTCACGAAAATTTAATAAAAAACCTTGCTTTTTACTTGAAATAATAGCATAATAGTTCTCGTTGACCGTTAGTTCAGCAAGTTTGGGTGGCTAGCTCAGTTGGTAGAGCAACGGACTCTTAATCCGTGGGTCCAGGGTTCGAGCCCCTGGCCACCCATTATCTTTATGAAAGACAGCAATAGATTATCTATTGCTGTCTTTTGTTTCAACAAGTGCAAATATTTTAGCACGTTCTACCTGGATGTCAATCAGTTCACTAATCACTAATTTTGATTTACTACCTATAATTATGCGGATGATTTTTAATAGCTGACTAGTACTGAAATGGTTTTAGTGCTTTAATAAGTTCCTTAAAGTCATTTTTACATCTGCTTCTTCATTCAAAGAACTCAGAAAATAGTTTCCATTATCTAGCCATGTAAGCTCTACTTATTTTTCTTTATTTGGCCAGTTTTGAGTCAAAGTGGGAACTTTTTCTACAAAAAACAAAATTCTGCTAATTATTTTGCACAAAAACCTTGTCAAATGGTTTAATAATTGATATTATATTTAACGGTCAACAGAAACGGGTGGCTAGCTCAGTTGGCAGAGCAACGGACTCTTAATCCGTGGGTCCAGGGTTCGAGCCCCTGGCCACCCACCATAATGAAAATGGCACTGCAAGAAGTCGGTGCTTTTTTTATTGCCTATTTTTGAAAGCGCTTATTAATCCGTCTACTTAATATTAGTCAACACTTCTTTGACACGCTGCTTTAGTGAAGTGCTCGTCACCTTACGCTCAATGCCGGCAAGAAAATCATTTTTCCCTCTTTTCTTTTTTGAGTTTACAACTCACGCCGTTCATTGCCAACTTATTATCAACCTAAAAGCACTATGAGTTGCTTATTATGCCATTCACTTTTATATTGATAGTAACTAATCTCGGCAGAAGGGAGCAAATTAATTATGGGTAAAAAAACTTCTCGCTGGCTATTTGGAATATTATTATTGCTATTAATCGGAATAGGCTTATTTTCTTGGCGCCAAAAGCAACAAAAGGTTGCCGTGTCATCTTCTACAGCAATAACGCAAAACCAGCAAAAAACTGCCGCACACCAAGACACCATTCCAACAATCTATTTGCATGGTTATGGTGCAGGCGCACGGTCAACTAACAGCATGATTACTTACGCTGAAGAGCATGACAATGCGCATCGAGTTTTGACAGCCACAATTTCACGAAGTGGCCAAGTTAAGCTCTCTGGTTCCTGGCCCAAGAATACTAAAAGGCCACTAATTCAAGTTGTGTTAAAAGATAATACCAACAACGACTACTTTGTAACCCGTGAATGGATTCATAATTTGCTCTTACTGCTTAAGCGTAAATATCACATCAGTCGCTATAATACTGTTGCTCATTCAATGGGCAATTTAACGTTTTTATTTTATCAAATAAAGTATGGGCAAAATAATGCGTTGCCGAAACTCAAAAAGCAAGTTAATTTAGGCGCACCTTTTAACGGGATTATTGGCATGGATGACCAGCCTAATCGTAACCGCCTTGAAAAAACGGGCAAGCCGAAATATTCTTTTTCCACCTACCAATACTTATTAGAGCATCGCAAGGACTATCCAAGAGGAGTAGACATTTTAAATATTTTTGGCAATAAAGAAGATGGCACAAATTCAGATGATGCGGTTAGCGTCACCTCTGCCCGTTCTTTACGCTACTTAGTAGAAACAAGAGCCGCTAGCTATCATGAAATTGAAGTTAAGGGCCCTGGTGGTCAGCATAGCAAATTACACGAGAATAAAGCAGTCGCTAAGAAGATTGACCAATTTTTGTGGCATAACTAATTGAATAATTTAGGCAAAAAGGATTATTCATAAATATTTAATAAATAATGGCGTATACTTATATATAGTTGAGAAATTTCCCTATTAAAACTAGTGACTTCAAATTTTTAGAATAGGAGAAAAAGATGACTCAAATAATCGATGACTACATTGCTAGTCTAGCTACCCAATTAAATGCGTTATCCGCAGCCCAAAAAGAGGATGCACTCAATTTTTATCGTGCATTTTTAAGAAATGGCGATTGCCAAAGCAAAGAAGAGATTTTAATGGAGCTTGGTACTCCCGCCGCTCTTGCCAAAAAAATCAAGGCTGATTATAAGCAGATTACCCAAATAGCAGCACCACCGACTGACGAGAAAAAAACAAGTGATGGTTATTTCTTAAATTTTCACGCTAAAAAGACCCCACTGCAAAAAAGGACAATGCAACCCGGTGAGTTCTCAATAATTAGGCTCAAAGTCCGGAATAGTAAAATATTTATTCATCCGGGCCAACAGTTTGAAATTAATGTGGCTGATTATAGCAATTGTGCAATTGATATCCAGCTTAAAAATCATGTGTTACTAATCAAGGAGAAGGAAAATAGACCTGAAAATCGGCGAATTATACTTAACCGCCGTTTTCCTAGCTGCTCGGTTGAAGTCACCGTTCCCTCCCCTGACTCACTTACTTCAATTAGTGGTAGCAACCAAGATGGCAGCATTATTTTGCAAAATCTACACCTGCAAAATTGTTCACTACAAAAACAAGATGGAAAACTGTTTTTTAACAATTTAACAATAGCTCAAGAACTAACTGTTTCTTCAAAAGATGGCAGCACTATCATCACTCAATCGCAAATTACCAATTTTGTTTTACAAACCAGGAATGGTAATTTTGATTTCAAACGTAGTATTTGCAGTCAACTAGAGCTACAATTAAAAGACGGGAATATTAATATTAAACAATGCCATCTTAACCTTAAAATTACTGCTAAAGATGGCAATTTACGAATCATTCAAAGCCAGCTGATTAATGGCAACTTTATCCAAGTTGTAGACGGGGCATTACGGTTAAAGCAATTGAACCATGACCTAAATTTAAAAATAACGACCAAAAAGGGCAACATTACTTACCGCGGTTCTAGTATCGGCAGTCGTTTTAACAGTAAAAGTAAGGACAAGGATTCCTTGCGCGTGATTGCTAAAAATGGTGACGTCATCATGGCATGAATTCAAACTTTTTGTTCACAAAATGGTTCAGAAAAAGCAGAGCTTTGATGCCCTGTTTTTTTCGTCAAAAGTAATTTAATCTTGTCAATTTGAAGATTCTAACTTAGAATGCTATATAACATATAATATTAGGGGAGGGGAGCCATGGCTATTCAAATACCTACTCGTTTATTGGACGGTGCGGTTTTAGCTTTTTTAAAGCACGAAGATTTATACGGATATGCATTAACGCAAAACGTGCAAAAGGTTTTTGACATCTCCGAATCGACAATCTATCCGGTTTTGCGCCGATTGAAGAAAAATAATTATTTAACCACTCACGATGAACCATTTCAGGGCCGTAACCGGCGCTATTACCACATTACTGAAGACGGTCTAGCATTATTGGCAACCATTCAAGATGAGTGGCAGGACTTTAACAATAAAGTAGATCAAGTGTTGGGAGAAGAAAATGACTAAAGTAATTGATGACTATATCTTTGAGTTAGAACAAAATCTAACTGATTTGCCAGAAAAAGAAAGTCAAGATATCCTTGAGTTTTACCGCGAATACTTACTTGATGGCGATTTTGTTAGACGGTCAACTATTGAGCAGGAATTTGGAACTCCTAAACAATTAGCAATTAAAATTTTAGCTGATTATTCGACCAACAATAATACTTCTCCAATTAAAGCCAAGGCTCCACGGTCAAATCTAAAGGCTATTTGGTATATTCTGCTTGGTCTATGCGCTGCCCCGATTGGGATCCCACTAATTTTGGCCATCTTTTTGTTCTTGTTTGTATTCATTGCTATTTGTGCGGCCATCTTTGTTGCCTTTATTACGGTTTTATTAAGCCTATTCATAGTCGGTGGCTTTACTTTCTTTAAGTCAATCGCTCTGTTATTTACCAGCAACTGGGCAACTGGCTGCTATTATCTGGGGATTGTCCTTATTTGCCTTGGAGGTTTTCTTCTCATCTCGCCATTTATTGCCAAAGTAATCAACTTTTTGATTGCGGAATGTGCCAAACTGATGCAATTTATGGGGAAAAAGTTCTTCAAGAAAAATTATTATCAAACCAATTCTAACCAGAAGAAGGAGAATTAATCGTGAAAAAGTTTTTTCAAATAAGTGGCGCGATCCTAATTATTGGCTTTATTTTATTATTTATCGGTAAGCTCAATCACGGTGATCAAAATATTGCACGCACACACACAGGCATTTTCAATACTCTTAATTGGCAGCACAAAACCCAACATAAAGACGACGACGATGATGACTATGACGATGACGACGAAGATTACGATGATGAAGATGATGACGACGACGATGATGATGACGATTCATCACGACAATTTCATGAAAGTCAAACTTATAATGTGGCAAGCTTTGATAAAATCAAGCTTAAGGCTGGCAGACCAGACATCCGTATTTCATTAGGCAACAGTTTTCAAGTAAAAGTCAGCGGCAAAAATATTAAGACGATTAATACTGGTGTAAAAAGTGGTATCTTAACCGTTGAAGATCACGACACCCAAGAGAAAAATGATGGCAACTACGAAGTCGCAATTACCGTCCCAAACGCAAACGCGGTTAAGTCAATTACTGGTACATGTGCTGATGGTAATTTTGCGTTGAGTAATTTAAATGTCGCTAGCCTTGATTTAAGGGTTAACAACGGTGATTTTAATTTAGCTAAGGTTAAAGCCAAAACCGCTGATTTACACATAGGCCCAGGAGATTTAAAGATTGCTAATTCGAGAATAGCAAACAGCAACCTTTACTTAGATGTTGGCGATGTAGAAATTAATAGTAGCCAAATTAAGACCACTGCCTCGTTAAATGACAGCGATATTGAAATCAAGAATTCAAAACTGCTTGGAAATAGCACTTTTAAATTAAACGACGGTGATTTTGAATCATATCAGATGACTAATATCAGTTATGATTTATCAACTACTTCCGACAGTGATATCGAAGTTAAAGGGCGTGAGCAGCGAAAGCATTATAAGAAAATGTATCACGGGGCTCCTTTACTCAAAATAATTAGTAAAAGCGGTGATATCGAAATCAACTAGATTCAAATCATCTGACAAGCTAACACCTTTTGGCTAGGAACTTGATTAACAAGCAAGTATTTTAAAATTAAAAAGCCTTATTAAATAAACCGTTATTTAATAGGGCTTTTGTTTTGGATAAAACTAGCAAAATTAACTAAATAATTAAGCAAGTAATGGAAAGTATTGGGTTAAACACCCCATTGAATTACTACTAAAGACTGTGAATTCGCCACTTTCTAAAATTTACGTCCATAATTAGTATAAAAAGCTAGCTGCTTAAGCTTGATGCTGAAGTTAACTTAATTCAATTTTTATTACGGCTATTTTATTCTAGTTATCACTGATCTAACAACCATCTAAAACATAGTCAGAGCCATGATAGCCAACTACTCTGTTCTAGTCATCACTTATCTAACAACCATCTAAAACACATCTTTTTGCTTGTTTTTTAATTCAGCGGTTCTAGTCATCACTGATTTAACAACCATCTAAAACCAAAGATTTGTCAGAATTACATGCAAAATTGTTCTAGTCATCACTGATTTAACAACCATCTAAAACAGCAAGTCTTTCAAAGTATAAAACAATTGAGTTCTAGTCATCACTGATTTAACAACCATCTAAAACCGATATTTTATCATCAAATTTTAATGTAGCAGTTAATACCAGTCGACTAAACCTTCAATAACGTTATAAAAATAGGTATCCCCGGGAACAACCAAAAAATCCGAAGATGTGAATTCAATTAGTACTAATTCCTGCTTATCAAAATAACTGTTTTCAAGTTACAGTTTTGATGAATCTATAGAACTGTTTCAATTATAGCATATGATTCACTCAATATATTCTCAGCTAGATACAAATCAGCCCTTTGAATAGCTTTTTCTAGTCTTCATCAAAGCTAATTGCTAGCGGTAAATCTGCCATCAAATAATGCTGCTAAAAACGCATAATATCTTATTCTGTGCGACTTTATCCAGGCTATTAATACCCTGTTCCTACCATGTCAAAAGCTTTTTCAAATAAAAATATGAAGTAGTTCCATGCAGCAATTGCTACGCAATCAGTTTTATTTACCAAATTTAACCGCTTAAACAATTTTTACTGCCAGTTATGCAAAAAGAATTGCATTAGTTTTTAAAAGTATTTTAATTAAATCATCAATAAAAACTAAGAAATAGCAAAACTTCATCACAAAAAACTAGTCACAACAAGAGGTTAATTATGGGAAACTTTTTTAAACATATTTTCGCTGAACAAGAAAACAACAGCACAAACTTAAATTCACGTCAAATTGATTTACCACAGTTTACTGAAATAGATGCTGAAACATACACTTTTACTATTAATATTCAGGGTGGGAAAAATTATCAGGCTATTATTTCTAGTCAGGCTAACGAAAATGTAAACATTACTGTGGTTGGAAAAAAGCTACTAATTCGGGAGAAAAAGCCCCGGGCTAAGAAAAATCTAATTTATACTAAACAGGCACTCATCAATATTACATTGCCGCTAGATTGTGAGCTTTTACAAACAAAAATTAAGGCTTATGCAGGCAACGTCACGTTACTTCATCTAACCATGCAGAATTTAGACTTAGAATTGCTTGCGGGTTCGGCTAAATTAACTGACTTAATTGTTCACGGCGCAGCTAAAATTAATCTTTCTGCCGGCAGCCTTAAACTTCTGAACTGCAAGATGAATTTGAAGGCTGATCTCGCTGCTGGTTCAGCTAATATCAAGCAGCTGCAGGGACAAAGCAGCTTTATACTTGCAGCAGGCTCACTAACCATAATCGAAAATAAAAACGACACTACAGGTTATGACCTTAAAACCAGTGTTGGTCTAATTAGGTACCATCAAGAAAACCATCATCATCATTTTTATCGTAAATTTTCTGGACCAAATAGTTTAGTAGCCAAAGCACTTGCAGGTTCAATTATAGTCAAATGACAGAGCAATTGACTTGACATAATAAGTTTAATGAATTTCAACTGCGAACTGATTTCCGCGATTCCGCGTAAATCAGTTTTTTAGTTGCCCATCTTTCAGATTATTCTGGTACCCAAAAACCCCATAATTAGTCGTCCTAATCATGGGGTTTTCTGCAAATTAATAGCAAACATAGCTGTTAACGCTGAACATCAATCACAAAAGAATTGATATCACCACGATATTCAGCGATTGAATACTCAATCGGCTGCTCATCAGAAGTTAGTCCTTGAGTATGAAAGTAAAAAATCGGTTTATTAGCCGCAATATTTAAAAGATTGGCAGTCGTCTCGTCTGCTTCCATAACCTCTAGTTTTCTAATGACATGCGTCACCTTTAACTGATACTTCTCCAACGTGCTATATAAAGAAGCCGTGGAAAAATCGTAGTCGGCTAACTTGGGCACCCTTTTTTTAGGTACATAAGTTGTCACTAAAACAGTTGGTTGCTCATTGGCATAGCGCAAGCGGACCATCTTAAAAACCGGTTCTTGCACTTCGAGTTGTAAGTTTTTACTCACTTCTGGATTAGCTTTTTCTTCGCCAAAATAAAGTAAGTTCGTTTTAGGGTAAATCCCCTTAGAACTCATTTCCTCACTGTAGCTTTCAATCAGGTGCGTAAATTCCTGTTCAATTTTTACCTTTTTTACTAAAGTCCCACGCTTACGGCGGCGTTCCAAATATCCTTGATTAACTAAAAGTGAAATTGCTTGGCGAACGGTCGGCCGACTTACTTGGTAAGTGCTTGCTAATTCTACTTCAGGCGGAATGATTGTGTTTTGTGCATAAACACCAGTCTGAATTTTGTTTAAAAGATCGTTAGCAATTACGCGATATTTCGGAAGATCTGTTTCAGCCAATTAAACCCACTGCTTTCTTTTTATTTATTTTATATCATTATATTAATAGTATAACATTAAAAAAGCCAGTATTAAAGCAGTTTTTTATCTTGCTACGGCCATTTCTAGCGAATTTAAAGATCAATTGCAGTAACATTATCCGCAGCAAACCGCTTTTTTAATGCAGCAATAATTTTGACGCCTGAACTAGTACCAATTCTTTGCGCACCAGCCGCAATCATTGCCAAAAAGTCATCTGTATTCCGTATTCCGCCAGCTGCCTTAACCTTAACTTTTGTGCCAACCGTGTCTTTCATCAACTTAACATCTTCGACTTTAGCTCCTGAGGTACCAAACCCAGTTGAGGTTTTGATAAAATCCGGTTCGACTTTTTTAGCAATCAGCGCCAGCTGCTTAATCTCGTCTTTGGTCAAGTAGCAATTTTCAAAAATTACTTTGCACGGAACATGCTGGTTGTGGCAAGCTGCTACCATCTTTGTCATTTCTTCCTCAATATATGACCAATTATGCGCTTTGACCTGGGTCAAATTTACGACATAATCAATTTCATTTGCCCCATTTGCCAATGCATCTTTAGTTTCTGCCACCTTAGAAGTAATTGTTGTTTGGCCCAACGGAAAACTAATCGCGGCTCCTGTATCGATATCCGTTCCGGCAAGTTGAGCGGAACAAAATTTGGCTTGCACTTGGTTAATGGCAACCATTTTAAAATGGTACTGTTTAGCCTCATCACAAAGTTTTTTCATATCTGCTTCAGTTGCATCAGCATGCAGATTCGTATGATCAATCAGCTGGGCAAAATCATCAATCGTATATTTCATAATTCCTTTCTCCTTTTTGTAATTACATAATTAAATTGTAGCTATTACTGAAACCGTTGTCAATAACTAAAAAACAGTGTAAAAATATTAATTGACTTGTGGAAATCGATTACATATAATGTTGGTTGTAAAGATTATGTAATTACAAAAAAGAGGCGATAACAGTGCAAATCTTATTAACTTCACATGGTCACCTAGCAAGTGGTATCAAATCAAGCTTTGAATTTATTGCGGGTAAATCTAGTCATTTAATGACTATCGAACTAGATCAGGATGGTATCGGTTCGTTTCAAACGCGGCTAAAAAAATTATTAGAACCAAGAACAGAGCCCATCTTAATTTTAGCTGATCTGAAAGGTGGAACACCGTATAACGAGGCTTTTAAACTTTACTTAATGCGACCGCAAACCATTCGGGTAGTCAGTGGCTTGAATTTACCTATGCTACTTGAATTAGTGCCGCAATTAACTGAGCAATTGACTTTAGATGAGGCTGTAGCAATTGCCCTTAATGCCGGAAAAGCTGGAATTGACGTTGCACACGATGAACCAGATGATGATGAACTTGAATTCTGATTATTTGAAAAAGGAGTAGAAAAATGAGTATTTCAGTTGTACGAATTGACGATCGCGTTATTCACGGCCAGACAATGACTAGATGGACAAAAGCACGTCCTGTCGATGGTATTTTGGTAGTTGGCGACAATATTGCACATGATAAATTGCGCCGAAAAGTTTTAAAGGCTGCAGCTAACGAATTAAAGGTTGGCATTTATACCGTAGCTGAAGCCGGGGATAAAATTGCCAAGGGAATTGCATCAAAGAAAAAATTTTTCTTAATTAGTGATTCCCCTAAAACTTTTGCGCAGCTTGCAGACATGGGGATTGATTTTGGCAAAGTACTAAATGTTGGTCCCATGAATACCCGACCAGGAACCAAGGTTTTAGGGCGAACAGTCGCATTAGACCAAGCTGATTACGATGCTTTCGAGGATATTGCTAATCATGGAATTGAAATCCAATTTCAACTATTACCAGATGATGAAATTAAGCCTTGGTCAACCATGAAAAAGAAATTTGATTCAATGTCTTAACTATCTTTGGAGGCAATAATTATGAATAATTTGTTTTTTCCAGCTTTACTGACTGGCATCTTTTGTTACCTTGGTGCGATTGAATCGCCTTGGCTATTTGGCATGTCAGGTGGATTTTACATCGTCGGCCGACCGCTGGTAGCCGGACTGCTAGTTGGGCTCACTTTTGGGGATGTTAAAAACGGTATCCTATGCTGCTTAGCCGTCCAAGCCGTCTTCATTGCCAACTTGTCAAAAGGTGGCGCAACTAATAGTGAAATAACCTACGCAGCCTATGGTGGGATTGGCTTAGCCATGGCTACTACCAAAAATCCCGCAATTGCCGTTACACTGGCCATTTTCATCGGGCAAACCTTCGGTCTAATTTTCTATAATGGCCGAATGGCACTTTACTCGTTTTGGAACACGCGCGCAGAAAAAGCGGCCCATAACAATGACGACCGCCAGATTGTGCTAAACCACTTAGTTTATCCGCAAATTACCACTTTTCTCTTACGTGCTGTTCCCGTTTTTTTTAGCAATTTTCTATGGTAAAGGCTTAGTTAATTGGCTGATCAACAGCATTCCAGCAATTGTTACGCACATTATTCAAGTTTTGGGCGGTGTCCTGCCAGCCTTAGGAATCGCAATGCTCATGAGTATTGTTATTAAAAATAAAGCACATTTCATCTTCTTTTTTGCCGGTTTCGTACTGCTGGCTTTTGCCAAACTAAGTATGATTGCCATTGTATTTATTGCTGCGTTGGTAGCTTACCTTTATTATGTCGCTACAGCAAAAAACAATCAGCCTGCTGCTAGTTCAGCCGATAGTGGGCCTGAGGCAGTCGATACGGATGATACCTATGAAGATGAAGACTTATTTTAAAGAAAGGACGAACAAGGATGGCTACTAAAAATACCCAAGAACCGCAAAAATTGCTGTCAAATCATGAACTTAATCAAATTTGGTACAGATGGGGTTTTACCCACCTCAGCTCAATGAGTTATGAAAAACTGCAGGGCCATGCCTGGGCTTACTCTTATTTACCCTTTGCCCGTAAATATTAAGGCCACTCTGATGGGTCCGCTGGCTGGCATTGGAGATTCGCTTATTCAAGGAATAATTGTTCCGATTTTACTATCAATCGCAATGAGCTTAGCCAAAGGCGGCAGCCCAGTCGGACCACTCTTTTATATCATCGCCTATGGCATTATTGGGCCAACGATTTCTTACGTTGCATTTCATAGTGGTTATCGCCTTGGTGTTGGTGCAATTGATACAATCGTTGGTGAAAACTCGAAAAGAATTACTGATGCATTCAATATCTTAGGTGTAATGGTTGTCGGTGCACTGGCAGCTAACACGATTGTTTTAAAAACTGTTGCCAAAATTCCTTTAGGAGGTAAATTTCAACCTTTACAAACCGTTCTTGACGGCATTTTCCCTGGTTTGCTTCCTTTAGCCATGGTTATTTTGGGCTGGTGGCTAGTCTCAAGTAAGCAGTTAACCGCCACTAAAGTAATTATTATCATGGTCGTAATTGTTACAATTTGCTGCTTGATTGGTTTATTTTAAACAAGCAAATAATCCTATTTTCGGCTAATGATTTTAAAGCACACATTAATTATGTGCTTTTTTTGTTTTCAAGTGTAAAAATATGACGCCCTTTTTCTTATTGTGCAATTCATGATAAAATTACCTAATACTGTTATTGAAAGAAGGGTTTCATGGGCAAGCATCAATACTATTACCATCTCTTAACTGACGATTTAGTAGATAGTCACCAACAAGATTATCAGTTGCCTGACGATTATTCGCTTTTTCCCCCATCACGCTGTGGCAAGATCTGGGCAAAAATAGTTCGCCCACTGGGACATTTAATTAGTTTTGTCTATATTCACCTAATTTTGCACGTTCATTTAATTGGAAAAGAAAAGTTAGCTAAAGTACGTAATCAAGGATACTTTATTTATGGTAATCACACCCAAGCTTTTGGTGATGTTGTTTTACCACTTAGTATTATTCCTGTTCAAAATTATTATGCAATTGGGGCACAAGCCAACTGGGGCATCCCCATTTTAGGCAAATTGGTATTACCATACTTTGGTCTTCCTATCGGCAACGATCTTGCACAGTCTGGTAAACTAATTAAGGCTGTTTCAACTGTAATTAAGGCAGGCAAAACGGTCGTCATTTATCCTGAGGCTCATGTCTGGCCGTATTACACTAAGATTCGGCCGTTTCCTAAAACCAGTATGCACTTTCCGGTGGCATTGAATGCGCCTAGTTTTACCATGACCACAACGTATACCAAGCCAAAATGGGGTAAACGACCACGAATAACTGTTTTTATTGACGGCCCTTTTTATCCCGCTACCCAGCTTAGTAAAAAGCAGCAACAAGAAAAATTGCACGAGCAAATTATTGCAGCAATGCAAAAACGTGCAAATTGCAGTAACTATGAATATTGCACTTACCAAAAAATTTAATTTAAGGAGTTCAAAATGAATATTCTTTTTTGCGGTGATTCAAACGCTGAAAATGGCATTCTTATCGCTATTCTTTCTTTGCTTAAAAATAGCGGATCCGAAGAACTCCATATTTACATCCTAACGATGTACACCCAAAGTTTTAAAAAGAAATTTAGTCCCTTTAGTAAACACGCGGCTGATTACCTCAAATCGCTTTTGGTTGAGCAAAATCCTAAAAGTACGTTAAAATTAATGGATTGTACTGGCTTATTTGTCCGCGAACCGTTAGTGGCCAATATGAGTACCCACTTTACGCCTTATGCAATGCTACGGCTTTATGCCGACCAGATTCCCCAGCTGCCAGATAAGATTTTGTATCTTGACGCTGATGTGATTATCCGTCGCAGCCTAGTTGATTTTTACCAGCAAGATCTTACGGAAACAGAATTCGTCGGTGTGCTTGATTACTGGGGACGATTTTTCTTCCATAATTTGCATGAGCACAAGGTCTTTGACTACGTTAATTCAGGCGTGTTATTACTAAATTTGCCAGAAATCAGAAAGACTAACTTATTTGTTAAAATTAGGCACCTTTTGCAAACACGAACTGTTCCAATGCCGGATCAATCGGCGCTCAATCACTTTGCGACTAAAAAGAAAATTGCACCGCGCCGCTATAATGAGCAGTACAAATTGCAATCTGATACCGTGATTCAGCACTTTACGACCAGCTTTCGTTTTTGGCCAATCTTTCATACTTTGACCGTCAAGCCATGGCAAGTTGAGCGTGTTCATGAGATTTTGAAATTGCACGAATACGATGATATCTTAACGCAGTACCTTGATTTAAAAGATAACTTAGTTCAAAATTAATATTTAATTTGGAGATATATATACTATGACTATTCCTATTTTTTATGCTATTAGTGATGATTTTACTAAATATGCAGCTGTTTCATTAAATTCATTAGTTAAGCATGCTGATCCAAGTAAAGACTACACTGTTTACTTTTTAAGTCAGGATCTGGCAGACGAGCACAAGCAAGATTTAGTCGACTTGGGCTCCGACAATGTTCACGTTAAATTCTTTAAGATAAATGATGAAATTGTTGCTCCGATTGAAAACCGGCAGGAAAACTATTTACGGGCAGACTTCTTTACAATGTCTATTTTCTACCGTCTATTCATTCCTGACCTTTTCCCGCAATATGATAAAGCAATCTATATTGATAGCGATACCATTATTAATGATGACATTGGCAAACTATACGAAACCGAACTTGGCAATCACTTATTTGGTGCATGCACGGATTCATCAATTCAGTTTGTCCCAGAAATGCTGGCATATATCAAAGATGTTTTAGCCCTAGAGCCTAAAAAGTATATCAACTCCGGTATGCTAGTATTAAACTGCAAAGCATTCCGCGACGAAAAGTTCATTGATCACTTTATGGATTTGCTGGAAACTTATCATTTCGACTGCATTGCGCCTGACCAAGACTATTTAAATGAAATTGGTGACAAGCGCATTTTGCACCTCGATCCTAAGTGGGATGCAATGCCCAACGAAAATACCGAGCCACTTGCATCACCAAGCTTAATTCATTACAACTTGTTCTTTAAGCCGTGGCATTTTACTGCAATCCAATATGAAAAGTACTTCTGGGCTAGTGCTAAGGAGACCAAGTTCTACCCTGAATTAAAGGCAGAACTTGAAAACTATACTGATGAGCAACGTGAACAAGACCGTGGCAAGCTCAATCATATGCTTGCAAAAGAAGATAAGGTAGTCAACGACCCTAATAGCTGGGCGCAGGTTAAGAAGCGGGGTTCAGTCAGTTTATGATTATTGGCGACAATCGTGAAAAAGTAATCGAAAATATTAAAGCGGCTGTAAGCCGGGAAGATTGGAATGCAAAAGTTGAACTTGGCGATCCGGTTCTATCATTAAAAGAACGTAAAAGCTTGGTTAACAGTTTTTGGTCAGAGCAAGACACAATTAAGGGTAAGGTCAATAATAAAATCGGCCATTTATTCTTTAACGCGTTAACAGGCTTGTTTACTTCTACCACTAAATTTGTGGGGCTTGAAAACTTAGAAAACCTGCCTAAAGGCGGCGCAATTATTACAGCTAATCATTTCAATCAGCTGGATTCATTGCCAATCAAGCATTTAGCCAATAAAACTCATCACAATTTAGCTATTGCCATTGAGGACACTAACCTAAAATTGCCAGGTTTTCTATGCTATTTAATGAATTATGTTGGCACAATTCCCTTAATCAAAACCCCTAGTTATGTTGGTACGGAATTCCCCCAGCACCTTCACGATGTACTTGAAGACGATAATTGGGTTCTAATCTACCCTGAACAGGAAATGTGGTGGAATTACCGGAAGCCGCGGCAGTTTCAACGTGGTGCGTACTATTTTGCCGCTAAACAAAATGTACCAGTCATTTCTACTTTTATTGAGCTTCAAACAACCGATAAATTGGAAAAAGACCACCCTAATTTTTATCAAAATAAGTATGTGGTCCGTGTTCTACCGACTATTTATCCAGATGTAAAACTGAGCGCTAACGAAAACTCGAAGCGAATGCTGAAACAAGATTATCAGCAAAAAGTGGCCGCTTTCGAACAAGCCTACCATCGTAAGCTAGATTACGATTTTACCCCGTGGGATATCGCAGGCTGGCGCTACAATTATCAAAATAAAAAATAATTCGATAGACTTAACCGTTCTTATCGACTATGATAATAGTGGAGTTATTTTATTTTATATATATTAAGAAAAGGGGTTTCTTGGATGGAGAAATTTACAAAAGAATCTTTGGCAAAATACGATGGTAAGAACGGTAATCCCGCTTACGTTGCAATTAATGGCGACGTTTACGATGTTACTGGTAACCCACACTGGGCTGAAGGTGAACACCACGGCAACTTGGCAGGACAAGATTTGACAATTGCAATCGGTCAAGCACCTCACGGCACAAGTGTTTTGGGCAAATTAAACAAAGTTGGTACCTACGAAGACTAATCTAAGTTAACAATTAAACTGAGGACTAATTCTCGATATTCAATCGGGGATTAGTCCTTTTAGTTTTGCATTGACTTTTTGACTGCTGTTTCTAGTTCAGTTATTTTCTTTAACTTCACTTCGAAAAACTTAACCCTTCACAGGAGCGAGCAATTATGTATAAAGCATTATTCTGTTTAGTGCCAAATTATAAGCACTATCTTTAGTCATTTGATTCAAGCTATTTGAGCAATTTTTTAGTTCACAAAATTACGTAGCATACTTAATCCTGAACTAGATTCCGTTAAATATTAAAATATATTTATATATAAATTAAATAAGTATTGATATTAATTAAAAATAAGTTATAATAATCTTTGTAAGAGAAAATGAAAAAGCTTTTAATGTCATTACTAGCAGTATCTTCATTAGCTGTAGCAGGTGTTGCAACCGTTCAGGCAGATGCACAAGACAATCCAACATTTGAAACATTTGGAGCTAAAAAACTGCAGTTAAATCTTTCCACTTTGATAAAAACACTATTACTGGTGAAGAGTCAAACTTTAATAGTTATAGATATGTAGTAATCCCAGCAAAATCCAAACAAACTGGCTATACTAATCAGCAAATTGGTGGAGCATGGAATTATAAGAGATATTTACATACCAATTTTTACCAAGGCGGCTATTAATTATCAATAAAAAGTAAAAATGGTAGGGCTTAGTACCCTATCATTTTTATTAACATTACTTTACTTATCAAGGAGACAGCTATGCTTGAAGTTAATAATCAGGCCATTAAGACCCGGCAACCAATTCTGCATGATTTTAATTATCAATTTTTGCCAGGTCAATTTTATCAAATTGCTGCAGAAAATGGCTTAGGCAAAACTAGTTTTTTGCGCGCAATTACAGATTTAATTCCTATAGCTACAGGAAAAATCCTTTTAGATGGTAAATCATATTCTCAAAATAAAGAAAAAGTTTTTTTCTTTGAGAGTAGTGACTGGCTTAATCCGAATCTCAATAGTTTAGACTACTTGAAATTTGTCAAGAAAATGTGGAACTCAAGTGCTAGCTTAACAGCAGAAATGGAATTTTTAGGTGTACAAGATTATGCAAAAGTTCCTATAAAAAAATATTCATTGGGTATGAAGCAAAAATTGCTTGTAGCTATGTATTTTGTTAGTGATGCAGAATATTATTTAATGGATGAAATAACAAATGGCTTGGATGAAGAAAGTCGCAATCAACTATACGACCGTCTATCTAAAGAAGTTATTAAGAAAAATAAATGTATCATTATGACCTCTCATTATAGTAGTGAGCTAAGGATTGTAAATTCCCATCACTTAGTTTTAGATAAGCAAATGATGCGTGAGGTACCAGAATAATGGCATACTTTAGTTTTCAATTAAAAAAAGTCATCAAATCCAATTTATCAGTAATTACCTTATGTATTTTAATAATTATCTCCTTTGGCGTTCTGTATCTTAATGTAATGCAAGTTAATAATGGTACTTCAATAAAAGGTGATGCACAAGGCAATATTGCAATGCAGCAAAATGTTATTGCTCAAGATAAGCAGGCATTAAAAAAGTATTCGCCATCTAGCGAAAGTTATCGAAGAACTGAAACTGCACTTAAGCAAGCCGAGAAGCAGTTACAAGTAAATCAAGCTATAGTTAAACATATTAACAATAATCAATGGATTCCAGTTTATCAAATAAAAATCAATGACATCAAAAAAATTAAAACTAGTAATTTAAGTGATAATGAGCGTAATTTTATTATTGGAGCAAAGAAACGATATCAGTATCTAATTAACCATCCAATGCCCTACGAAAGCGATGCAGCTATTACTGGTAATCAACTTTTATTGGATTTAAACCAATCTTATTGGCCAATCTTATTTACGTTAGTAATTATTGTTATTCTAACGTATCTATATACTGAAAATTATAAAAATGGCTTGGATATTACATCTGTCCTGCCAATAAATAAATTTAACAATCTACTAATTAGTTGCTCAACCGGAGTTGTAATTAGTTGCATAATGTTTTTTCTACTAAGCCTATTAGTCTTTACTGGATCTTCTTTAATCTTTGGGACTGGAAGTTTACAATATCCCACGATCATCCATCATTTAGTTAGTGGTCATCAAATAGTTGATCTAGTTCCATTAGCCTCACTAATCCCCCAATTTTTGATTTTGCAAATTCTGGAATTTGTCTTTTTAGCCCTATTTATTCAATTATTAGCCAAACTATTACACAACCAACTATCAACACTATTATTAGCGGTACTCATAGTAATTGGTATGGAATTGTCAATAAATGTTATTGTTCCTTTCACCAAAATTGCTCAGTGGATTCCTAGCACATATCTTAACTCATTCAAAGTTGTTTCAGGTGAAATTGCTTATAACCTGAATAATTATCAAATTAATTTTACAAACGGATTAATTACTTTACTTATTGGGACACTCATATTATCCATATTAATTTGTTTGCTAGATAAAGTTAGGGCCCATTATTTTAAAAGTGTAGAGGAACAATAATGGAATATCTTTTATTTGAATTAAAAAAAGTTATCAAAAACAAGTTAGCTCTAATTAGTATTTCTATCCTAATTATAATTTCAGGTATCGTTTTATTCATGAACCTGCATGCCGAATCAGAATTTACTTTACAGGCAGGTGCAAAAAAAGAAATCACATACTACCAAGCAGAAAATGCTAAGCTAAAAAAGAAACTTTTGCAGCAAAAGAAGAATAGCGATCTTTATAGAGAAACCAAGTATGCTATCAAGATCAATGAAAAAATCTCTTCACAAGATTATCAAATACAACAAGCTGCTCAAGCCAATAAATGGCATCGTGCCTATACACTTATGTGGGAAAAAAAGAAAAAAGAAAAAAAGTATTTAGAAGCAATTGACTCTAATCAAATTAATCAAGCGCAAGTAAAAGAGCTAAATACTAAACTGGATTTCTTTACTTATTTAAAACTAAAACCTCTAGCCTATGAAAGTCAAGATATGCCAGTAACAGGTATCCAATTTTGGTTACACCTTAATAAGCAATATTTGCCTTATTTATTTACCCTAGTGGCCTTATTTATTTTAACCCTACTATTCACAGAAAATTACAAACAAAAGCTCAACCCTACAAAGCTTATTCCTATTAGCAAATTACGCTTAACCTCAACAGAAATTACCGCTGGCTTAATTTTAATTGGTGGAAGCTTTTTAGTAATAAATTTATTGATGTTCATTGCTGCTACATTCTGTGCAGGTTCAGGAAACCTAGAATTTCCATATTTGACCCATAGTTTTGTTAACGGTAAGGTAACTAATAACTTTGTGGCAAGTGGAAAACTGATTTTACCAATTATTACCTTACAAATTTTGGGCATATTATTTCTAGTAGTTTTAGTTAGACTTTTTGCAAAAATTTTTCGCACACAGCTCCCTACATTATTATTTACTCTTTTATTAGTTCTAGGAGTAAACATTGCAGAAATAGCTGTTCCAATATTTAAACAAATCAGTGCTTGGTTGCCAATGACTTATTTGAATGCAGTTGATTCAGCTTCAGGCTATTTAGGATTAATATATCAAAATTCTCATTTAAATTTTGCTTCCGGAATAATCGTTTTACTTTTTAGTACAATAGTTATTCTGGGCTTGACCTTTATAATTGAAAGCTTGCAAAAATTTTAATCAAACTATTTGAAGCCTAATAATGCAGTGATTGCTACCCTCATGTTTAGACAATTTTTTAAATTTTTGGGTAAAATACAATAGTAAGAACTGGACTCATGCTTATGTTGCAATCAAAAACCGCTTTTGCTTATGGCAAAGCGGTTTTTTGTTACTCTTTTGAACTTTAATAATTGTTTAAACCAGGCTAACTTTACAATAGTTTCAAGAAAACAGAGGCAATAATAATTGATGCAACAGAAACAGTAGCAAAGCCACCTACCAACATCTTAGGCATCATGTTTTCCATCAGATAAGCCTCTTCTTCCTTATTATTAGCTACTTCATGCGAAACTTCACTCGTAATTACATAATCGGCTGGAAAACCGCACAAAGATGTTAATGAGCAAGCATAGGCCATTTGCCAAGTCATTTTAAATGGTTTTGCCAAAAGACTAGAGGCAATAAACATACCTAGTAAGCCAAGCATGATCAAAACGATGATATGCACAATGATCGTGCCCATTTGGTGTGGCGTAGTAAGGCTCAATTGAGCAAAAATATACGCTAACAAACCATACATTAACCAGTTATAAACACCAGCTTTAGTTAAGACATCGGATTCCAAGAACCCTACTTGATGGGCCAAAACACCAAAAATTAGACAAATGACATTTGAATTAAGATCAATGTGCAGGTAAGTTTTTAATGCAATAGACAGACCACTGCTAAGAGCGGCAATTAAGGCCACTTTGACCAAAATAAATGCAGAAGTTTGGTATTTAGCAGGCATTTTCTTAAAAAGATTATTTTCATTCGAATCATTATCTAACCCAGTTGGTACCGTTTGCTTAACAGGCTGTTTCTGATATTCATTTACCAGGCGACCGCCTTCTTTTTTCAATAACCAAGAAATTAACGGATAGCCAAATAATGAGTGAAAAATAAACATTGATACAGGTAAAGCAACTAGAGTTTGTATTCCCTGAGCTTTTAATCCATCTGTCATCAAAAGAGCCGAGACTAATCCACCTGTTAATGGCGGAATTGCCGCAACAACAGTGTGCCAGTCAAAAATCAGCGTACCAATCGTTAAAGTTAAAATTAGCGTACCGCAAACGCCTAAAAGAGCGAAAGCCATAGACAATAGGTAGCCTTCAAGTGTTTATATAAATAACCGACGCACATTCCACCCAGCAATAGCTGAGCGGCAGCCCATTAATCTGGTACGCTCATCTTCTTGAAGGAAAGTACCAATTAAGCTAATTGCAAGTAGATTTGCTAAACCGATACCAATACCCAGAACACCACGCGAAATTAATACAATAATATATGAATTTGAAAACTCTAGAATAATAGAACTAACGGCAGCTATTGTAATCCCTAATAGTGCTGTTTGCTTTTGATCAATTTTTTAACAATTACTCCACTTACCAAAACAAACACAGTACAAACATTGAAAAAATTATTATTATCATTTCTACATTAGTTAAAGAAACATTACTAAAAGTTTTGGCCATTATTGGAATAGTTGCAGTTATTACGCTTGCAGCTTGTTCAACAATATTTAAGAATAATAATGTAATAATCAGCATTATCTTTTTAGTTTTAATCATTTTTTTAAACTTTAAAAAAAAACAAATAACCTCCGTGCACTAAGATTATGAGTTAACTATAATTAAAATGATAAACAAATACTTTATCAATATTATTTTTTATAAAATATCACTATAAAAAATGCGTTTTACAAATGAATAACTTATATTATTTACTAGAGCATTTCAGTACTTCTATTAAACTGCCAATATTTTTGTTTGATAAAAACAAGAATATCGTTCATAAATTTCAAAATAGCTTAATTTCCAACTTTCCCAAGTCATATCTCAAATACATTAATGAAATTTACTAAAAACGCAATTTATTTGTATATAACTTAAAAAAGATAGTTTTAGTGTGATTTATCTTTCTCATGCTAAAATCATATAGTTGTCTTATGGTATAGCTTACATAACTTAAACAATTTGCAGTCTTATATTTTAGGCTCTTCCAAAAACCGCATCATCATTCAAACTGATCATGGCAATATTTTAAAGAACAACTAATAATAAACTTTTTAAAACTAGGAAATGTCAAACTGTTTGAAAATCAATTAAATTATTTTATTGACAGTGGCTCGCCTGAAAAATGGTTAGCGACAATTGACTTACGTGAGAAAAAAGATCTTCTAATTGTTTCAATTACGCTTTTTACCAGAGCGGCAAATCAGGGTGGCATATGACCTGAAGCAGCCTATAATTTGAATGATCTTTGCATCCAAAAAATAAACTAACATTGGAAAACTTTTTAAGCAGTATACGAAATTATCGCCAAAACAATACCGCAGTAATTTTCAAGTCTGAGACTTTACCCGATCAACAATTTACACTATTAAAAAACTTCATAATATTTAGATGATTTAGTCTAAATACTATTGAGTAATTTTATTGTACTTGTTTTCTAGTACTGAGCTATTTGTAAGCCCTTTAGTTTAGAAATTGCCAGCTTATTTGATGCAGACGTCAGATAAATTTGGCTTTTTATAGCGCCAAGTATTTTTCGGCATTACGCAAATCCTCAATTGACAGCTGTCCTGGTGCAGAAGTTTGTCCAACCGCGCCAAAAGATAAGCTTGAACCAAAAACTTGCCCAGCAATCCTAGTTACCTTGCCAATGTCACCCATTGCCATTGTAATTAACGGATTAGTAATTGCCGCATGTGTTTCAGTTGTCGCCTGCAAAAGAGTTAAAACGTCACTGGCACTATGAGGCATACAAGCAAGCTTGGGCACATCGGCACCAAGCTCTGCCATTTTTTTCAGCCGAAATTCAATAACATCTTTAGCGGGAACTTTTTCAAAATCATGATTGCTCATAATTACGACAAGATTGTAATCATGTGCAAGATTAACCAGATTCTGAACCCGTTTTTCATCATGGAATAATTCAATATCCACGGCATCTCCAAGGCGATTAGTAATTACTGTTTCTATCAGCTTGAGGTAATCATCTTCAGTTAAATCACAGACGCCACCCTCATTTTTAGTACGAAAAGTAACTAAAATTGGCAACTCGCCAACCGCTTTGCGCAGTTTCTTAGCCGTAGTAATTAATTGTTCATGATCATTAATCCCAACAGAATAATAGTCAATGCGCCATTCCATTAAGTCAGGCCGAGCTGCTAAGATTTCCGTCGCTGAATTAATAATTTCGTCTTCATTTGAGCCAACGTTAGGAACCGCAATCTTGGGCAAACCTTCACCTAAAACAATATTTCTAATTTTTACTGTTGCCATTGGTTTAACCTCAATTATTTATTGTCGTCAGAAAACATAATCTCACGAATATAATCGGTTGGCATATCTTTTCCGGTCCATAGCTTAAATGATGCGGCTCCCTGATCAATCATCATGCCGATTCCATCATAAACATGTTCAACGCCAGCTTCTTGTGCAACCTTCATTAGCTTAGTAGTTCTTGGCGAATAAACAGTATCAAAGACAACCATATCCTTGTGGAACCATGATGGATCTGAAACCAAAGTTTTATCTTCTAATGGCTTCATACCAATACTGGTAGCATCACAGTAAATATCACTTTCAGCAATTGAATTTTTAAATGCTTCTTGGTCTGAAAGCTCAGTTAACGAAACTTTACAATCTGTTTTTTCTTGAATAGTTTTTACATTCTTTTCAGCTTGTGCCCACTTATCATCCTTAATATTAAATATTCTAATTTCTTTGGCACCATCAAGTGCAGATTGAACAGCAATTGGTGTAGCAGCGCCACCGGCCCCAGTCATGGTCATAACCTTACCCTTAATTGAAATGCCTTCGTCCTTAAGGGCCTGCACAAAGCCAATCCCATCAGTCGTGTAACCCGTTAAAACGCCATTGTCATTAACAATTGTATTTACCGCATCACACATTTCCGAAGCAGGAGATAATTTATCAAGATACTTAATAACTTCTTTTTTATTAGGCATTGAAACATTTGAGCCCCGCATATCTAATGTCCTAATTGCATCTACAGCTTTTTCCAACTTATCATTACCTATCTCAAAACAAAGGTAAGTGTAGTTTAAACCTAATTTAGCAAAAGCATTGTTATGCATTGTTGGCGACATCGAATGCCGAATCGGATATGCCATTAAACCAATTAGATAAGTATGTCCATCTAACCAACCAGTAATCGGACCATTAATTCCCGTAATTTTATTAGCCATTTTAAAACTCTTCTTTCTTAAAAATAAATCCTTATTTAATATTCTATTTAGCTGAGGCACCAGATACAGTATCTGCTTTTTCTGCCGGTGTCGATAAAATTCGCTGGCAATTCGCATTATCTGCTGCTTCTGTGCCAGCAACAAATCCAGATGCATAACTCCATGAATTCATCATACTTGGCATTGAATCATGACCATTAGCTCCCCCAACTATTTCACCGGAAGCATAAAAATTAGCAACAGGATTGAATTCCTGATCAAGCAGCTGCATTTGCTTATTAGTTTCATAGCCACCTAAGGTCGTACAAAAACGGAGCTTTTGCTCAATCACGTAATAAGTAGATCCTTCATATTCGTGCATAAATTTAGCTGGACGGTTAAATTCATGATCCTTGCCGGCTTTAACTTCATCAGCATAATCTGTTAATGTTTTCTGCAAATTAGTGTAGTTAATACCGGCTTTTTGCGCGACTGTTTGTAGATCACCTTTGACTAAAATTGGACTCTTTTTGCCGTCAAGATCAAAAAAGCCCTGAACTTCATCTGCCGTAAAACCATATTTCAGCAATAATTCGTAAAACCTGTCCCAAGTTCGCTGATCCATAACAACAAAGGCAATTTTATCTTTTTGAGCAGCGATTGCATCCCTAAAATGAGTATAAGGTGCCGATTCATTTACAATTCGCTTACCACCGGTATTAACAAAAATAGCCCCCATATCAGTAGCTTCTTTAGTTGAATATGTCGTCAATTTTGCAATCCCCGGTTCTACTTCTAGACCGTGTGGGTAAACCTTATACCAGTCAAGATTGCGTGCTACTAAATTCATATTTTGAGCAAAGTCAAAATAATCACCAGTTGAAGTCATTGGCCCATAGTATGGAATTTTAGTTTTATGCTCGCGATAATCACGTGCACCCCAGCCACCAGCTGCCATTACAAGTGATTTAAAATTAACTTTTACCGTTTCGTGCTTGCCTTCAGCAACCAGTGAAACTAGCTTACCTTGATCATCTTTATTTAGTTGTTCAACCCTAGTTTCAAGTAGAATTTTTCCGCCTTTTTTCGTAAAAGCTTCTGCGACTTTTGAAACTAATTCATAGGAACTTTCTGATGGCATCTCAATTTGGCGGTCGACTGAATGCTCAATTGTTTGCGTTTCAGCTTTTTGATAGGTAAGATTGGCAAACTCTGTGATGAAGTCCACGGCTTTACCAATATTATTAGCTAAAAGCTGCGATAGTTCTGTGTAATTGGTTCCACGACTTTCACGAGTGATGTCTTTTACAAGTAATGCTGGAGAATCTTTTTGTGCTTCTTCACCAAATAAATTAGCAGAAACTTTTGATCCGGTGCCAACGACATTTGACCCATTAAGAATGGTTGCACCGCCAATATAACCGTTTTTTTCAAGCACAAGGACATTTTTTCCGAGCGCCAGGGCGCGCGCAGCAGCCATTAAACCTGCCATTCCTGAACCAATAACTGCAACATCGACATCTAAAGTTACATCGCGGTGCTCTGGTTTTGATAATTTAGACTGAATGGCAATACCGTTTTCCTTAAGCGCCTTACTACCAGAGTCTAGCATTGCCTGGGTCATAATTGATGCACCAGAAACGGCATCAACAGCAAAACTTTGATTTTTAATGACGTTTTCTTTGAGCTTGCCAACTACTTGTTTAAAAATACCAGGCGTTTCCGAACTTTTAGTTACTTTGATATCTTCAATCCGATCATTGGCCACAGCAATATCAAAATCAATTTGGCCATTACGTCCCATTGCCTGGGCTTTAATTATTTTTTCTGACATAATTACTTTTATCCTTTATTTTTTTAACCGCTTTCAGTATATAAAATT
The DNA here is from genome assembly GCF_026535895.1 of Lactobacillus sp. B4007. Classification (NCBI taxonomy): domain Bacteria; kingdom Bacillati; phylum Bacillota; class Bacilli; order Lactobacillales; family Lactobacillaceae; genus Lactobacillus; species Lactobacillus sp. B4007. The sequence continues at coordinate 9,949 of NZ_JAFNPA010000004.1, read as the reverse complement.
AATAATCTATAAAAAATAAATTTATTCTTTAAAATTAATAGAAATAATTTATTAAAAATTGTCGTAGAAAAAATTTGGTTGTTTAAAACATAGCTTGATAATTATTATTTGTACCAAACTATAGTAATAATTTGGCTATAGGATATCCTATAAACGTCATAATTATAATTGAAATAATTGCAAAAATTGCTCCCCAAACTAGCATATCTCTAGCAGATGTATATTCTGTTCCAATTGCAACAGGATTTACCCCTGCTTGACCTGCTGGAGTCATATTGCAGACAGCTGCCCCAAATCCAATTAATATAATAATTGCTGCCAAATTGATCCCATTAGTAGCCCCATTTAAAGAGCTAATTACTGAAATTGCTACTGACGAAACAATAGTTGTAGTCACAATATTTGAAGAGAAATTTGTTTCAATCACACACCATACAACAAAGAAAAGAACTAATAGTATTTCAGGTAATCCCTTAGCAATAGGACTCATTAAATTGGTTAGACAAGACTCTATTCCCATCTGCTTAGCGGTTAAAACTGTCCCCACTTCACTAGCTACTCCAACCATTAAAACTGAAGGCCATGATATTCCTTTAGTTACAACTTCGTTAAAATTTAAAATACTTTTACCATTAATATTAATAACCATTAGAATAATACAACCAAAAAGTGGAGGAAAAGCTGTTGTCCAACTATTTATTGTTGTATAAACTGTTGGAAAAATTCCTTTGATAAAACTAGGAACTACCCATAGAATTACGACTAAAGACATTGTAGCTAAGATGATTTTTTCCTGATTATCTGCACGTTTAACGGTTCCTTTTAATTTTTCAACTTCACTTAGATTAATTTTATTAATATCATTAGGACGGTAAATAAAGCGAAAGATTAATAGCATTCCAGCAATAATTAAGATACCTACAGGAATACCAACCATCATGTATTGTAGTTGTGAAATTTCCTTACCTGTTGCTCCTTTATAAAAACCAAGTGCTAATGTAGGCCAAACATGTGCAATTGCTGTCATTCCTGAAGATAAGTTAACACAGAAAGTTGTACCCATCGTAATCATACTGCCAACTTTACTGCCCTTTTTTATATGAAGTACTTTAAATATGTCAATAAGAAATGGTGTAAAAGTAACCATTAAAACAGTAGGGGATATAAAAAGGCCTAAAAAAGTAACAGCTGTGAACAAGAAAATCACAAATTTCCACGGACTTTTTTTCGCAAATCTATTAGTAATCAGAGCAATAGTACATCTTCTTATAAAATTAGTTTGAGATAGAGGATACACTAATGCAAAAGTAAAAATTAAAAATGCAACGGTTGCATTGCCAAAAGTGCCAATAAAGGCTTGTTGATAACCCACACTAGGTAACAAACCTATTAAAAACAAAACTATTAAACTTGGCCAAGAAATAGAAATTGTTGTCCACATAACTAAAGCTGCTATAAAGATTCCTAAAGCCCATAATCCTTGTTTAGTAACTCCATTTGCAGCCGGTATTACACAACCAAAGAGCAAAACTATTAAAAAAGAAATTAATAAAGATAAATATGTCTTTTTTTGCTTATTCATTGTATTGTCCTTTTATAACAAGGCTTTCTGCGATAAAAGTTCTTGTTGAACCTTTCCAACGTCTACACTTCCGAAAATGCTTTGAATGCCTGCGGCCACACCTGCAGCCTGCCCAGTAATATAGCAAGTACCCATTACTCTAATAGATGCCTGTGCAATGTGATCAACTGAAATTAAGCGACCTGCTCCCCATAAATTATCTATATTCGCTGCCCTTAAGGAGCCAAATGGTATGCTCGCATAATCATTATCAGGCATATGTTTATATTCAAGCCGATTATCTGCATGATGTATTTCGGGACTCCATGCAGCGCGACCAATTGAATCAGTTCGTTTAACAGTATTTAAAATATCTTTGCCTATTAAAGTTACCTCTCCCACCATACGCCTTGACTCACGAATTCCTAATTTTGGCCCAGAGTTAATTAAGGTTGCTTTTGCACATCCATCAATATATTTTTTAATGACCAAAAAATAACTGTAAACTTGCTTTCTAAGACTAATTTCCGCTTTTGTTAAAGCTTGTCCACTTAATGATTCTAAATCTACACTTGGCAAAGTTAAAAAACCATTCGTATCTTTATCATTTTTAATAAATACTCCCTTTTCCTTATTTAAATATGGAATATGATCTTTTTTGCCCTTTTTGATAGCGTTCTCTATTTCTGTCATCGAAATTTCTCTGGCTGGAATATTATCTATCCTGAAAACTAGTGAAGCTTGCTGAACAAGATGTGTATTTTCATCACCCCAATTAGTTTTAAGTCCTGCCAACTTAATTAAGTTGCCATTACCACTAGCATCAATAAAAGTCTTAGCTCTAATCTCCAAAAGTCCTTCATCATCGCTACAAATTAAGCTTTTAAGATGCCTTTTTTCTTTTTTAACTTCAACTACGCTGGTGTGCAAAAGAAGCTGCACATTACTTTGCACAAACATATCATCAAAAATGGTTTTCATTATTTCCGGATCAAATTTTATAGATACATTACCAGTTGAAGATGATGGGTGTGGTGTAATATCCATACCTGCTTTACTCATTTTATTTAAAATCAAATCCCCGATTCCCCCAACTACTTTTTCTGGTTTTTTGCCTCGGGTATAAAAGCCACAGTATGCAGCTACTTGTGAATTAACACCCTGACCACCTAGTGCGGATTCACGTTCAACTAAAATTGTTTTTGCACCAGTATCTGAAGAACTTAGAGCAGCAGCAATGCCAGCCGCTCCACCACCGACCACTGCTACATCATATATTAATGTTCTATACATAAAATTATTCCTCCCTCCATTATATAAACCGCTTTCATTATCTATAAATTAAGTCTCACATAAAACAAAGTGTAAAAAAATAAAAAAGAGTAGCTAAATTCATAGATTTTTCTAATTAATTCAGCATACTCTTTCTTCTTATTTAGTTTATACAACTTAAAATTACATATCTTTTATGGTTATTCAAAACGTAATCAAGTTTTATATTAATCTATTTTTAGCAAGATAATTTTTTTGACAATATTGCTTAGCATAATTTTGAAATCGATTAGTTGCTGGCGCTAAAAAATGGCTACTTTTTGTAATTATATAAAGTTGATGATTTGTAATTTTATTTTTAATATTAAGTAATTTAACAGCATCATTACTCAACTGTGGCAAATTAGGGACTATTGCTACTCCAAATCCCCAATGTACAAAGCCAATAATAGTATGATCTTCAATAGCTTCAATTTCAAACTTAGGATGAAAATTAGTCGTATCAAAAATTTCATTAATTCTTGGTCTTAAGCCACTTTTATCTGAATACATAATAAAGGGATAGGGTTTTAATTCGCTCAGATAAACACTATTCTTACTAGTGAGAGCGTTAGTTAATGGAACTGCTATTTTCATTTCCTGATCAACCAAATGATGAATAATTAACTGCTCATTTTTCTGCTTAGGCTTAGAACTAAAAACTAAATCTAACTCATCATTCAAAAGTGAATCAATTAGATGTTCAGTAGTATCCTGTTTAAAAGAAAATTTTACTTCATTGTTAAATTTTTGCTCTTTAAATCCACTCACTAAACGTGGAATTAAATCTTGACCTAATGTATAGGTAAAACCCAAATTAATATGCCCACGTTTAACGTCAACTAGTTCAGAAATATAATTAGCACCTAAATCTAATTCATTCAAACATTTTTGAACATATTTTAAATATATTTTTCCATAATTTGTCAACCTAATATTACGTCCATCTTTTTCAAATAGTGGTACTCCTAGTTCTTTTTCGATATTATCAATGGCATAGGATAAAGAAGGTTGAGAAATATTTAGATTTTCAGCAGCTTTTTCCATGTGTTCCGTATGTGCTAATTCTACAAAAAATTTTAGATGTCGTAAGTTCATATAATTCCTTTAGTTTTAATATATCACATGTAAATCATAAAATAATTCTATTAATAAAGCAAACTAGCCTTATTTATCCATCATTTGTAAGCGATAACATAATAATGGAAAAGAAAATATTTTAGTTGGAAGAAGAAAAATTTTTAACTAGCAAATAAATTACCATTTATGTAAACTAACATATTTATTTGCTTAATAAGGATATGTCAACTATTGATTATCGCAAGTTTTTTTAATAACACCAACTAGTTAAATTCTAATCTTTAAAAGGAGTAAAATATGAAAAATAAATATACACCAACTGCAATAGCCCTTTACTTTAATTACTTTGTTCATGGTATGGGCGTCATTATACTTTCACAAAATGCTGCAGCTCTAGCTAAACAATGGGGGACCACTCAAACAGCAGCTTTAGCAGTTGTTTCAGCCTTAGGAGTTGGAAGAATTATTAATCTTCTTATTTCAGGCATTTTATCAGATAAGTTTGGTCGCAAACCATTTGTTCAAGTTGGCATTATAACCTACTTTGTTTTTTTCATAGGAATTCTAATTTCTCCTAACACTTTTGTCGCTTATATCTTAGGCATCTTGGCTGGAATGGCTAACTCATTTTTAGATACAGGTACTTATCCAGGATTAATGGAAATTTATCCCAATTCAAAAGGTACTTCTAATGTGGTACTAAAAGCATTCATTTCTGCAGGGCAATTTCTTCTTCCTTTTATTGTCAGTGGTTTGGCTACTGCACACATGTGGTATGGATGGTCATTCTTAATTCCTTCTGCAATTTTGCTAATTAACTTTGTGTTCTTTTTATTTGGTGGTGCTTTCCCTGACTCTAAAGAAGTTGCTAAAGCTGACGAATCTAAAGTAAGCAAAGTTAAAGAAAAAACTGACACTACTGTTAAAAGTAACTTATTGATTGACGGTACTTTATTCATAATTTATGGATATATTTCTCAAGCAACATTTTACTTAGTTAGTCAGATGCTAACTCAATACGGTCAACAAGTCGGCGGAATGGCTCAAGGAGCTGCTCATTCCTTGGTTTCATGGTATTCACTTGGCTCTATTGTTTGCGTACTTTTAACTGCATTTTTAGGGAGAAAATTTAGTGAAATTCAATTTGTTCCCATTTATACTTTAGGAGCGTTTTTATCTATTTTATTAATGTGGCTATTTCCAACTAATGCAGGCTTGATGTGTATTTTATCATTTTTAGTTGGTTTCTTTGCAGCTGGAGGAGTTATGCAATTAGCATTAACTGTTATGGCTGAATTCTTCCCTGCTGGAAAGGGTACAGTTACTGGTTTCTTTTATACTGCTGGCTCTATTGCGTCATTTACTATTCCATTATTTATTGGGTGGATTGGTAATATGAAAAATATTATGTTTCTAGATGTCGTTATTGCTTTTATAGGTTTTATTGATACTTTTTTAATTGCAATTCGTTATAAAAAATTGTTTGGTAAACTAGGAAAATAATTATTTAACAGTTAATTTTTTAATAAACTCAAACATAAAGTTAGTCCTTTGTTTGGATCATAATCTAAGCAAAGGATTTTGCTATTTTCAAACCGATTGTTAAACAACCACCACAAGTATTTAATTAATTATACAAAGTTAGAGCTTTCCTCATACTTATTTAAATAATTAAAATTATAAAAACCAATTTTTGTTATAAAAAGCAAGCATAATATGCGGTATACTGAGTTTATGAATGATACTAATCGCATTTTTACAAATAGAAAAATCCAAAAAATTAGTAGCCAAATAAGGAATAGTTAAAAAATATATTTATGACTGATTCAATTACCCAAAATGCCACTCGAGCTCTTTTATATGAAGTTGTCACCCTTCCTAAGCCTGGTCTTGTCGACCCGCTAAGTCCAGGACCGCATCAGGATATGAATATCTATACTTTCATTGATAGCAGCTTGAGTTTAACTAACTACTTTACTGCTGCGTTTAATATTGGTCATGATTTTAAAGCAGCAGACTTAACAGAAATGTTTTTTAAATTGCGGCAAAAAGGAATGGCTGCTGAAAAAGACATGTTTCAGGCTACTAATGGTATTAATACGCATAAAGGTGCAATTTTTGCTTTAGGAATTTTTGTCTGTGCTGAAAGTTATTGCAAAAAAAATCAAACTGAAATTTTTACTACGATTAAAAAAATGTGTACCGGCTTAGTTGAACACGACTTAAAACTACATAATCAGTTAAAAACTGCAGGAGAAAAAGAATTTCAGCAATATGGTGCGGGCGGTGCACGTGAGCAAGCTGAACTGGGCTATCCAATTGTCCGCGATGTAGCTCTACCGTTCTTAAAAAAGCGGACAGGGAGTCTTCAAACCAGATTGTTAGATACCCTAATGAAAATCGCTACGGTAACTGTTGATAGCAATTTAATCAAGCGAGCTGGCAACTACGAAATTATTAATTGGCTTCAAAATAAGGCCACTAGTTACTTAAAGCTAGGCGGCTACAATTCTGCCGCTGGGAAAAAATACCTACAAGAACTTAACCAAGAATGCCTAGAAAAAAATTACAGCTTGGGTGGTTGTGCAGACTTATTAATTGTGACTATTTTTATGGCACTTGAACGGGATTACTTGTAATTTGAAATAAAAAAATAATAGTTAGCCTAATTGGTTAACTATTATTTATTTTTGTCAGAAAAGTTGATTGCAATTAATGCTGTGAAGCGCCTGTAGCCACATCAGTGTCTTTTATTTCACCACATGCCGTATCGGCTGCAATTCGACCAAACGTAAAGATATCTGCTAACGAATTACCGCCTAGACGATTACCAGCATGTAAGCCACCTGCAACTTCACCCGCAGCATACAACCCATCAACTACTTGCCCGTCTTTATTAATAACTTGTGCTTTCGGATTGATCTTTAAACCACCCATTGTGTGATGAATAGCGGGTTTACGCGGTGTAGCATAAAATGGCGCTACTTCACATTTAAGGTTGAACGCACTCTTGCCGAATTCGGGATCCTCGCCTGAATCTACGTAAGAATTATACTTTTTAATAGTATTAACTAAAGTATCTGGATCCATACCGGCTTTTTGTGCTAATTCTTCAAGCGTATCGGCTTTCAATAAAGTTCCGGCTTTTACTTGTGCCTCTAAAGATTCTTCGGTTGTGTTATAAGCGGTTTTCTTAATCTTTTCATCAGCAATTAAGTAGAAAAGCGTTCCATTGGCAATTGCGGCTTTAGCCAAGGTGTCACGCTCCGCAAATTCATTTACAAAACGTTCACCCTTTTGGTTAACCATAATAAAGTTTTCTGGCGGTGTTTGGATACCGGTAAATAATTCACCCGTTTTTGGATCGGAAACTGGCATTAATTGAATAAAGCCCATGCCTACTAAATCAACGTTAGCTTCTTGCCCCAAAGCAATGCCATCACCAGTAATAGCAGGAGAATTAGTTGTGGCAATATCGTCATCAATATGCTCCCAATAAGTATTGTATTTTTGTACCATCTTAGTATTAGCACCAAAGCCACCAGAAGTTAAAATTACTTTTTGAGCATGAATTGTTACTTTGCTGCCATCATTACTTTTAGCAATTACACCAGTGACGCGATTATTTTCAGTAATTAAATGAGTTGCCCGCGTTTCGGTCAAGATTGTAGCACCGTGCTCTTCAATCCATTTACCCAATACACTAATAAAAGCATAGCCCATTGGCTCAACTGGCTTATGGCCTCTGCGCCATAAAGCGCCTACGGGCATGGTTACCTCACTGCGGTCAAATTTAACTCCCAAATCAGTCAGCCAATTGACAGAATCGAGTACATTGTTAACTAATTCAGTTACTAAAGCGTAATTACCGTGAATTTCATTTCCGTTTAAATCAGTCCGCTTACCACCCAAATAAGTTTGAATTTCGTGAAGCAATACTGAATCAAATAAGTAATCTTTCCCCGACTCAACGTAATCATTAATTTGTTTTTGCAGCTTCTTGAAGTCTTCTTGGTATTCTGGGTCAATTTCATCAATTGGCATTGCTGCTAATTTTTCTAGGCTTTCTTTTTCACCGGCTAAAGCTTTAAATTGATTTTGCCATTCTGGTTCCGCTGCATTAAGTGGACCACCCGCACGAGTTGTATTGCCACCAATCTGAGGATACTTTTCAAGCACAACAACCTTTTTTCCGTTTTGAATTGTTCTAGCAGCTGCAGCAAGCCCTGCACCACCTGCACCAATTACAACGATATCTGTATCCAGTACCTGATCTTGTCCACCAATAACGGCTGGCTTAGCACGGTCTTTCCATTCTTGCGCATCACCACCGGCTTCATTAATTGCCTGAGCAACACCATCAACAACACCATGACTGGAAATTGTTGCGCCACTCACCGCATCAACATTCAAAGTTTGATTGGCAATAATTTCTTTGGGCAAACGCTTAAAAACTTCATCGGCGACACCCTTAGTTTCACCGCTAGAATCGATACTAATATCTTTAATGCTATCTTCCGAAAGTGTGACTTTCATTGGCATAAAGCTTGAACCATGACCTTTTGCTTTCACATCATATGTACCTGGTTTCATCATGCTTTGCTTCCTCCTTATTGAATACTTAGTAATTAAATTTTACTAAGTTTCATACGCAAGGTGAAATAGTTTTATAGCAAGCAAGCCATAACAAAAATGCTATTGGCAAAAGAAGCCAACTGGTACTTCTATCCCTTTGATCGTTTATACTACCAACTGTTAGTTTCAAACTTAAATTAATTATGAACTTGCTTTGATGATTGGTCTCTTATTTTTAGTGAGTAAAGTAATATTAAGTTGCCCAAGTTGTTAAGCCACGAGTAAGATATAATTGAGATATTAATGGAGGAAATAGATGAAAGATCCAGAAATATTACAGCATTATATCGATGTCTTGTTAAAAGAAAGCAACTTTACCCGAGCTGCACACGAGTTATACATTTCTCAGCCATATCTAACACAACTAATTAAGAGGCTAGAGCGCAAATTAGGGGCCAAAATAATTAATCGTGAAACAATACCGTTTACATTAACTGAAGCTGGCATTATTTATTACCAATATCTCGAAACGGCTATTTCTAACAATCAGACTTTAATTGAGCAATTAACCCCATTTTCCATGCCTAATAAGGAAGTAATTCGAATTGGTGTATTAGAAAGCTTAGGAACTTTTCTTTTGCCAGCACTTCTACCAGATTTTTTAGCCAAAAATCCCAACATCAAAATTCAATTGTCTGAAACTTATCCTCGTAAAAATGAAACCAAACTTTTAAATGAAGAAATTGATTGTTATCTAGGACAAACACCAGAATCACTCAATCATGGAATAGATTTTTACGTCAATGGTGGCGAAAATTATTACGTCATCATATCGCCAAAGTCGCCTTATTTTAAAAAGGGGCGCTTTATTTTAGAACCTAACGAATATGATATTAAAGATATTCTCCAGGAGCCGTTCGTTGTTAGTTCTGCCAATTCAGCAATTAGACGGCAAGTAAATGGGGCCTTTCAAAAATTTCACGTTAAACCAAACATTGTCTTAGAAAGCAGCAGCATTTTAACAACCACTAACTTAGCAATCAAAGGTGTAGGATTAACAATTTCTGCGGCCAGTATTATTAAGCGAATGGCCCAAACCCCCATTAATCTACTTCCGCTTGACAATAACTTAATTCAAATTAAATATTTTATTGCCGTTAAGCATAGATCTCATCAAACTGAGGGATTGCAAAGATTAATTACGGCATTTACCGATCTTAAAATTCAACCCAGCATCAAGTAGACGATAAAAATTACTAGAAATCACTTTGGTACAAATAGTTTAATTATAAAACCGCACAAAAAAAGAGGACTATCATTAGTCCTCTTTCTTACTTGCTCCGGCTGTCAGACTCGAACTGACGACATCTTGATTAACAGTCAAGCGCTCTACCAACTGAGCTAAGCCGGAATATTAAAAAA
>NZ_JAFNPA010000003.1:0-342511 GCF_026535895.1 Lactobacillus sp. B4007 | reverse complement strand
TGAACTAAGGCAAGAATTTGGCTTTAAATTAAAAGAAATATTACCCTACACAAGTTTGTCTAAAAGTACATTCGAGTACCATCCTTATCCAAAAAAGAAGCTGATCAGTGATAAAGCACTTGTTTCAATTATCAAAATGATAAAGAAGCATCATGCCAGTTATGGATACTGGCCTGTAACTGATACTCTGAGAGCCAGTAAATATGATTCTTCAAAGGGTCCACAAAATAAGAAAGCTAAGAATCGGTTCCATCAAAAGTTTAAGACTGATAGACCATATCAAAAGGTCGTAACTGATATTAGTGAATTTAGATATGGGAACATGACTATCCGTGATCGTGTATATTTATCGCCATTTAAGGACTTATTCAGCGGTGAAATTATTAGTTATACGATCACCGATCGTCCATTAATAAGATATGTTCTAGAAGGATTAGAGGGAGTGTTTACTGCAAGACCAAAGCTATTAAATTATCGAATGACAATCCATAGTGATCAAGGAATTCAATATCAATCTAATCCATATCGACATGCTTTACGAAAACATAAAGTATTTCAAAGCATGTCACGAAGAGCTACATGTCATGATAATGCAGCTATGGAAAGTTTCTTTCACATTATGAAAGTTGAAATGAATTATTTTACACATCACTTTGATACTAAGAAACAATTGGTTAAGGCTATGAAAGAATGGATAAGTTATTACAATGAAGATAGAATTCGGCACAAATTAAAAGGCTTAACTCCGATTCAATATCGGAATTAAGCCTTAAATAAAATGATATAAAACTAACGTCCAGTTTTAGGGGTTAGCTTCAAGTATTTACTAGTGTTTTTTTGTGATTAGCATTAGATTAAAAGCATAGTGTCATTCATGGTTATCTGTAAGCGACAAACAGGCTATCTTGTAAAATGACCAACTACATTTTTAGCAAAGTGTCTGTCATGAGTAGCAATAGTCTTTAATGGCCAGTTAAATACTCCTATATTATGAACTGGTGAAATTAATTCTAATTTCACATTTTTTATACAGTCCCTCCCCCTATTTTTACTTGATAAAATTTTTTATTTAAATCAAGGAGAATCAAATATTCTGGTAAACAAAAAAGTGATATTTCCTTGTTAAGAGAAAATATCACTTTAACACATTAATTTAATCAGTCTTAGTCCAAGAAGTCGCGTAATTGGTTAGAACGACTTGGATGACGTAATTTCCGCAAAGCCTTTGCTTCAATCTGCCTAATTCGTTCCCTGGTTACACCAAAGACTTTACCAACTTCTTCTAAAGTTCTGGTCCGACCATCATCAAGACCAAAACGTAATCGTAAAACATTTTCTTCACGATCAGTCAAAGTGTCCAAGACCTCTTCAAGTTGTTCTTTCAGCATTTCATACGAAGCATGCTGCTCAGGACTAGTGGCATCTTTATCCTTGATGAAATCACCTAAATGAGAATCGTCTTCTTCACCAATAGGAGTTTCAAGAGAAACTGGTTCTTGGGCAATCTTTAGGATGTCACGCACTTTACTTGTCGGCATATCCATTTCTGCACCAATTTCTTCAGGAGTCGGTTCACGTCCTAAGTCTTGAAGTAGTTGTCTTTGAATTCTAATCAGTTTATTGATGGTTTCAACCATATGAACAGGAATTCTGATAGTTCTAGCTTGATCAGCAATCGCACGGGTAATTGCCTGCCTAATCCACCAAGTAGCATAGGTTGAGAATTTGAACCCAAGGCTATAATCAAACTTATCGACGGCCTTCATCAACCCCATGTTACCTTCTTGAATTAAGTCAAGAAACGACATTCCACGACCAACATAGCGCTTAGCGATTGAAACAACTAAACGAAGGTTAGCTTCAGCTAATTCTTGTTTTGCCTCTTCATCGCCTTTTTCAATTCTTTTGGCCAAAGCAATTTCTTGATCAGCATTTAAAAGCGGAACACGACCGATCTCCTTTAAATACATCCGAACCGGATCATTCATTCTAACACTAGATGGTGCAGACATATCCTTCAGTTCAGCTTTCTCAACATCCTTTTGCTTTTTCAGAGCTAGTTTAGATGGTTCACCTTTATCGTCTACAATGCTAATGCCGTTGTCTTCGAATTCTTGAACTAATTGATCCACTGCTTTGCCCCGCAGTTTATAGGGCTTAACTAGACGATCAACAAATTCATTTTCTGTAATTGATTTTACCTTTTTTACAGCTTTAACAACATCTCTAACGACTTTATCTAAAGATGGTTGTTCATTTTTGCTAGTGCTTTTCTTTTCTACCACTGTAAGCCCCCCTTTGACCCTGGATTCTTTTTAATTGTAAAATCTTTTGTGTGATTGCAATAATTTCATCAGAGTCCATTTTGCGCTTGGCATCCTGAAGATTATTCATCAAATCATGCAGTTCATCATTTACTTGCCGCATTTGCAGTGCATGAATTTGCTCACTAAGTTCACGATCAGAAAAATCCTGTGGCATGTCTGTCATTTCAGCATTTACTATTATACCTTGAAGTTGACCAGGAATAAAATTTAAAAAACTATTCACTGTCGGTTTTTCTTGGGTTTCACTAAAATTTAACCATAATTCCGCTAATTTTTGGTAATTTTGATCTGGAAATAAAAACTTATTTTCCAGTAAGTAATCACGAGCATGTTCTGAATGAATAAATAAATATAAAAGTCTTGTTTGTACCGGATCATTAGCTGGTGAAGTATCAGCTACTATTTCAGGTGGCGCATCCCGTTCAGTGCTCACCATACTCTGATTACCTTTATGTTGCTGAGCGGCATTAAACTGCCGGCGATATTTAATTAAATTTACTTTTAAAGAATCAAGCGAGACTCGTTGCTGCCGTGCAATTTTTTCTAAATAGAGGTCTTGTTCTACTGGATTAGATAATTGTGCAATCTCTCGAACCGCTTCATCTAAATATAATAATTTTTCGCGATCGTTACTCAAATTATATTTTTTTGCCAGCCGCTTTAAGTAAAAATCGGTTGGCGTTAAAGCGCCTTTGATTTCGTCACGATATTTTTCTACACCGTATTTTTTGACATACTCATCTGGATCTAACTTTTCGGGAAGAACGACGACTCCGAGATTAAAACCACCTGCTTTTTCAAATAGCTTAGTAGCACGTTCTTCAGCATGAACTCCAGGATCATCACCATCGTAATTGATGATAATGTTTTTGGTAATGCGCTTAAGCATGTAAACCTGCTGCTCGGTTAGGCTTGTCCCCATAGAAGCAATTCCTGATTTAACACCAGCTTGATAGGCAGCAATTACATCCATGTATCCTTCGTATAATACTAAATGTCCTTCAGCTCTTGCTGCTTTTTTGGCTTCAGCAAAATGAAAAAGTACGTTTGATTTTTCAAAAACCTTTGTTTCCGGACTATTCATGTACTTGGCTTCGGTTTTATCATTAGATAGCCTTCTACCAGAAAAACCAACTGCATAGTCGCCCTCATTTGTTAAGGTAAACATTAAGCGGTCACGAAAACGGTCGAATAGTTCCCCACTTTGTGCCTGAACAAATAAGCCGCTCGCAATTAAATCCTGATCTTGATAATCATGTCCTCGAAGGTAAGTTAAGAGCAGATTATTTTGCTTTGGTGCATACCCAATCCGAAAATGATCAATAATTTCTTCAGTTAGTCCACGTTGATGGGCATAATCTAATCCCCGTTTACCTGCATTGGTTGACAACAAAACGCGATGATAAAAATCCGCTGCTTCCTCATTTATTTTAATTAAAATGTTGGAATATTTTGGTGTTTTGTTGGTAAACTCACCAACATCAATATGAGCAATCTCAGCTACCTTTTGAACACTTTCAGGAAAAGTCAGGTTTTCCTTTTCCATTAAAAAGGTAAAAACATTGCCACCTTTGCCACAACCAAAGCACTTAAAAAATTGCTTTCCCTCATTAACGGTAAAAGAAGGCGTTTTTTCTTCATGAAAAGGACATAGACCGACATAATCTTTTCCTTTCTTTTCAAGAGAAACATACTGGCTAATCACGTTAACAATATTAACATTATCGCGAACTTTGGCAATGGTTTCCTCAGGTATTAAGCCAGCCATTTTTTCACCCGCTTTTTTAATCTATTTATTTAATTACTAATTTACTCAAATCACCCAAGTTATCGGCTAATTCAGCAACTGCACTTAATTGGTTTAACCGGTTATTTTTAATTTCTTCGTTTTTATCTAAAATCATATTAGTCTCAAAGTAGCGGTCAATAACTGGTTGTAATTTAACAAAACCGTCATACAAATCAGTTAAGTTAGAAATATCTTTTAGTGCATTAACGCCAGCATATAATTCTTGCTCGCTCTCATTAGCAAATAAATCGGGATTAACTGCATTCTTACCTTTGTACTTGGCTTTTTTCAGAATATTCTTAATTCTGATTAGACTTTCAACCACTGGTTTAAATTTATCATCATCATGGTGCAGTTGCAAAACATTAGCAGCTGCTAAGATCTGAATTGGATCTTGTTGGCTGGAAGCAAGAACTGCATCAATAATGTCGTACTTAAAGTTATTTCTCTGCAAATATTGCTTAATTCGATCACGGATAAAGGCTGCAATTTCTTCGTCTTGCTCAGCTGTTTTTGGTAATTTAGCTGGAGTCTTACCATCAAGAGCACTAACAATTTCTGGTAAAACTTCTTTAAACGGCAGAGACCATTTTTGCTTCAACAAAATTCGTACGATACCATAAGCATAACGACGAAGAGCATATGGATCATTTGAAGAACTTGGAATCATGCCAACGGCAAAAAAGGTGATGATGGTATCAAGCTTATCTGCAACTGACAATAAGGAGCCAACTGTAGTTTCAGGTAATTCACCTTCGGAAGTTGTCGGCATGTAATGTTCCTTGATTGCAACGGCAACATCATCTTTTTCACCAGCAAGTTTAGCGTAATGCATCCCCATAATTCCCTGAAGCTCAGCAAATTCACCAACCATTTGGGTTACTAAGTCAAATTTATACAGTTCACTTGCCCGATCAAAATCCTTAATCGTTTGTTCGTCTAACTTCCACCGTTTAGCAAGCAAATCACCAATGATCCGAACCCGGACAGTTTTTTCTGCCATTGAGCCAATCTTATCATGGAAAGAAACGTTCTTTAATTTATTTACAAAATGACTCAACGGGTATTTGCGGTCTTCATCATAAAAGAATTGGGCATCATCTAAACGAGCAACCAACACTTTTTCATTACCAGAAACAACATTTTCTAAGTAGTCTTTATTACCATTTCTGACAGAAATAAAGTGGTTGATTAAATGACTGTCTTGATCATACACTTCAAAATAGCGCTGATTATCTTTCATTGAAGTAATTAAGACTTCTTGTGGCATTTCTAAATATTTTTTGTCAAATGAACCGGCAAAAACAGTTGGATATTCAACTAGATTTGTAACCTCTTCTAACAGATTTTGGTCCATTTTGATTTGCCAATTATTTTCTTTAACCAGCTGATTCATTTGATCAACAATCATTTCTTTACGTTTTTTTGCATCAACGATTACAAATTGATCTTTCAAAGCATCCTCATAATCAGCAGTGTTTGCAAGCACCACCGAGTCACCCAAGAAGCGGTGCCCCTCTGTTTTACGACCAGCTGTAATATCTAAAATTTTGACAGGAATAACATCGCTACCAAATAAGGAAACTAACCAGTGAATTGGACGAACAAATTCAAAGTCGTGTGAATCCCACCGCATTTTAGTCGGGAAGGTCATTGCTTTGATAATGTCGCTCATGCCTAAAAGGATATCAGCTGCTTTTTTACCTTCTTTTTGAACGTGAACGTATGCATACTCGGTTCCCTTAAGTTCTTCGAAGTAGATATCGTCAGTTGACATTCCTTGGCCACGCGCAAAACCTTCAGCCGCTTTCGTCCAATTTTTATCTTTATCCAAGGCAATCTTTTTGGCTGGCCCTTTTTTTATCTCATCGATATCATCTTGCTTTTCAGCTAATTCTTCAACTAAGATTGTGAGTCGACGAGGAGTAGAAAAAGTTTTAACATTTTTGAATTTTAAACCATTTTCTTTTAAGAATTTTTCGGTTCTTTCGGCAAGTTGCTTAACGCTACGCGAAACAACGTGCGCAGGCATTTCCTCAGTACCGATTTCAAATAAATAATCTTTAGTCATCTTCAAGCCCCGCATTCTTATCTTCTGCATTCTTTAACAAAGGAAAGCCTCTCTTTTCACGCTCTTCTACAAAGCAGGTAGCTATTTCATGTGCCATACTTCTAATTCTTGCTAAATAACCAGCACGTTCAGTAACAGAAACTGCTCCGCGTGCATCAAGTAAGTTAAAAGTGTGTGAACATTTCAAGATGTAGTCGTAAGCTGGTTGAACTAGGTTTAACCCAATTAGTTCTTTAGCAGTTCTTTCGTAGACATCAAAGAATTTCAATAAATCTTCTTGATTAGATTCTTCAAAGGCATATTTTGAATTTTCATACTCGGCTTCTTTAAAGATATCACGATAGTAAACTCCGTTACCCCATTCCAAGTCAAAAACAGAGTTAACGTCTTGAATATAGGAAGCTAATCGTTCAACACCATAAGTGATTTCACTCATCGTTGGTTTTACGTCAAGTTCACCGACCGTTTGGAAATAAGTAAATTGGCTTACTTCCATTCCGTCTAGCCAAACTTCCCAACCGACACCGGCACAACCCATTGATGGATTCTCCCAGTTATCCTCGACAAACCTGATATCGTGTTCAAGCGGATTAATGCCTAAAACTTTTAAGCTATCAAGATAATATTGCTGAATATCGGTTGGAGCAGGTTTAATGACCACTTGAAATTGGTGGTGTTGGAAAAGCCGATTGGGATTATCTCCATAACGGCCATCAGCTGGGCGTCTTGAAGGCTCAACGTAACAAGCAGCCCAAGGTTCTGGTCCCACAGCTCGTAAGAATGTATACGGGCTCATCGTTCCTGCCCCTTTTTCAACATCGTATGATGGCATAACCATACAGCCCTTTGAAGACCAAAATTCTTCAAGTTTAAAAATCATATTTTGAATTGTCAGTTTTTTCTTTGCCATTTCAGTTCCTCCCTGCATTAGGCCATAAAAAAAGCCTATGCAAAACTTGCATAGGGACGATTAAATCGCGGTTCCACCCTAATTCAGGAAAATTAATAATTATTCCCTGCTCTTAATTAGATTGACTAGAGGTGCCTTTTCCCAGATGTCCTTGCACCGTCCGACACTCGCTTTACTGGTACTTTCTCTGATCCTCATCTTTATCAAAACACACTAATATTTTACCATAATAACAATTTAACCTAAAGCTTTACATGGATAAATTCAACTCATCAAGGAATTTTTTTGTTTTTAAATTAAGGTCAATCGTTTCTTGGTAAATGCGGTCGATTGCTTTACGTGTAGCTTTCTTGGTAGCAGAATTAATTTTTACTGTTCCCAAACGCTCAAAAGGTAAAAGAGCAATTGTACGCAAAATGGCAGTTTCTTTCGGTAATAAATGAAGACGGGCAGAATCTACGTAAAAGTGCTGACTGCATAAGATGCCACCCTGTTTAATTGAATAATCGAATTCACCTTGCTCCTTGCCGCAAATTACACAGTGCCGCAGTTCTGGTGCAACTCCATAAGCGGCTAATAGCTGCATTTGCACCATTTGAGTGATCATTTCAGGGTCTGTTCCAGCATCAATTTTTTGAAGAGCATAAAAAAGCAAATCGTAATATTTACCAATGTTTTGGTATTCAATAAAAGCGTGGTCGGCTAAATCTAAAATAAATGAAGCATAAGCATTTTTGGTTAAATCATTAAAAATGCCATCAAATTGCTTAACATTCTTATACGTCCGTAAGTTACTTAATCCTTGACCAGAAGAATAGATGACGTAAGTACCATATGAAAAATTAAGCAGACTTGCCCCTAATTTTGATTTTGGCCTTAACGCTCCTCGAGCAATCATCGTAATAATGCCATTTTTTTGCGTCACGATTTTAGCTAGTAAATCAGCTTCATGAAATTTTTGTCGTTTAAAAATAATTCCTTGAACTTCTTTCAGTTCGCGCGCCATTTTAAGTTAAATCCTTGGTGTTATACCCAATTTGTTTCAAAAATCTTGGATCAGAGCGCCAGTTACGTTGAACTTTTACCCAAAGATGTAAGTTTACCTTTTCGCCAAGTAAGTCTTCAATTTGCTTACGTGAATTAATACCAATCTTCTTAAGCATACTGCCATTTTTACCAATAATAATTCCTTTTTGGCCGCTTTTTTCGACGTAAATAGTTGCTTCAATTTGGAGTTTATTATTTTCATGCTTATTCATCTGTTCAACCCAAACAGCTGCAGCATGAGGTACTTCTTCAGCAGTAAGCTGCAAGATTTGCTCTCGGATCAACTCTGCCACCATAAAGTATTCTGGGCGATCAGTAATTTGATCAGGATCATAATACGCAGGACCTTCTGGCAAATAGTCATAAAGAACTTTATTTAAATCCGTAATACCAATACCTTGCGTAGCAGAAATCGGCAGGTATTCCTTGAAAATTCCTAATTGACGATAGTCATCAATGATCGGCAATAATTCATTAGGGTTAACCTGATCGACCTTGTTAATCACTAAAAATACGGGTACCGTAACCTTTTTCAATAATTCAATAATGTACTGGTCACCCTTACCCATTTTTTCAGGTTCAACCATAAATAAAATTAAATCGACCTCATTTAAACTAGAGACACTGGCTTTATCCATGTAATCATCTAACTCAACATGAGGCTTAAAAATTCCAGGCGTATCGACAAAAACAACTTGCATATCGTTGGTGGTATATATGCCGGATATTTTATTTCGCGTAGTTTGCGGCTTATTAGAAGTAATTGCTACTTTTTGTCCAACTAAAAAATTCATTAGAGTCGATTTACCAACATTGGGACGACCAAGTAACGCAACAAAACCAGATTTATTTTTCTTTTCTTCAGACATTATTTTCCTCTGCCTTTATCTAATTGATCAGGATAAAGCGGTAAACCATAGTCTTCCAAAACTTTACCTTGAATCCCAAACATTTCTTTAGCCTCTTTTGGATCAATATGATCGTAGCCGTTTAAATGTAAAAAGCCATGGACTAGTGTGTAGCCAAATTCACGTTCCCAACCAGTACCATATTCTTCACTATGACGCTTTATGACACTTGGACACATAAATAAATCGCCAATATCCTCTTGAAAAGTTGGATCAGCAGCAAAAGCAGCAAAATCAAGCATGTCATCGCCATCTTCAATTGCAAAAGAAATGACATCCGTTGGCCGATCTTTTTCACGATACTCGGCATTAATTTTTTGACTATGTTCTTCGTCAACGAAATTAATGCTCATTTCCAAATTATTTTTCTTGCCAATTTCATTTTTAGCAAGTAAAAGAAGTTTAGCAATCCAATCTTGCCAATTTTGGTCGTTATTTTCTAAAAAACCGACTTCATCATTGTAAGTGATTTCGATTGGTGTCATTAATTTCGTTCATCTTCCTTTTCATAAGCATTGATAATTTTGGCCACTACTGGGTGACGAACAACGTCATTAGCGGAAAACTGAATAAATTTAATCTGTTCAATTCCCTTCAAAATGTGTTGCGCGTCAATTAATCCGCTACGTTGACGTCCAGGTAAATCTACCTGGGTCATATCACCATTAACTATCATTTTGGAATTAAAGCCTAACCGAGTTAGAAACATTTTCATCTGCGCATCGGTGGTGTTTTGTGCTTCGTCTAGAATTACAAAAGCATCATCCAGAGTCCGTCCTCGCATATAGGCTAAGGGGGCAACTTCAATTACTCCGCGCTCCATCAAATGATCAGTTGTGTTTGTTCCCAATATGGAATATAGAGAATCATAGATTGGTCGCAAATACGGATCAACTTTTTCTTTTAAATCGCCAGGCAAAAATCCCAGTGACTCGCCAGCTTCGACAGCAGGCCTAGTAAGAACTATCCTAGAAACCTCACCTTTTTTAAAAGCTGCTATTGCACAAACAACAGCCAAAAATGTTTTACCAGTACCAGCAGGTCCGATACCAAATACAACATCATTTTTGGCGATTGCTTCAACGTACTTCTTTTGTCCCATATTTTTGACTCTAATCGGTTTGCCTTTAGCATCACGAATTAAAATCTTTTTATACAGGTCAGGAAAATACTCTGTTGTTCCTTTGTCAGCCATTTTCATCGCACTGACGACATCGGGAGCTCCGATATTAATATTGGCACTGACAACATTATCAAGTGCCTTTAAAACAGACAATACTTTCTTAGTATTAGCGTCTTGATTAGCACCTTCAATAATAATTTCATTGCCAGTATCCGTAACATTAATATCATAGCCTTCGGCTAAAAGAGTTAGGTTGCTATCATTAACCCCAACAAGCTTTTGAATGTTTTCTGGATTTTTTGGAATAAAAGTGGTTTGAACCAAATATCCATGCTCCTTTTCTTAATTAACCAAGCTGGCTGCGTACCGCGTCAGAAGCTGCTTTACCGTCGGCTCTACCCTTGATTTTTGGCATCACTGCTTTCATTACTTTACCAAAATCTGCTTTTCCAGTAGCACCAACTTCTTTAATTGTTGAAGTAACTATTTCGCTTAATTCATCATCGGAAAGCTGCTTTGGCAAGTAACTCTCAACAACAGCCAGTTCTTTTTTAGTTTCATCAGCTAAGTCATCACGATTAGCTTTGGCAAATTCGGCAATTGATTCTTCACGCTGCTTTTTTTCGCGGTTAAGAACGGTTAGTTCCTCATCGGAATTCAATTCATGTCCTACTTTAATCTTTTCATTCATTAAAGCAGACTTAATCATTCGCACAGTGTTAAGCTTCACTTTATCACGTGCCTTCATTGCTTCTTTCATATCAGACATAATTTGTTCAGATAAACTCAAAGTAACTCCCTCTTTCTAATTAAAACCTAGATAAATTATACCAAATTCCTGGACTAGATTGGCAAAAAAATAACTAATGTTAAAAAAGACACCTACCACAATTGATAGGTGTCTTTTCAAATCCATTAATAATGTCTACGCTTCCGAGCTGCTTCTGATTTCAGCTTTCTGCGGACACTAGGTTTTTCATAGAATTCGCGCTTACGATATTCTTGCAAAGTACCACTTCTTGAAACGGAACGTTTAAAACGACGAAGAGCATCATCAATAGACTCGTTTTCGTGAACGACTGTCTTGGCCATATGTGATCCCTCCTTCCATTTCTTGACGTAACCGTCATGCATTTATATAAATTATATCAAACCATATTAATCGGTCAATACATACGTACAATATTTTTCAAAAAAATTTGTGCGTCAGACTATTTTTTATTTCAAATCTGTTAATGAGGGTGCTTAAATTGTATAATTAGAGAAAAAAAGGAGCTAATAATGGTTGAAGAAACACCAAAAAAAGAAGTTAACATAGTAATTATTTCGGATTCGGCTGGTGATACTGCTTTTAACAATGCTGTTGCTGCAGCTGCACAGTTTCCTGATGCACAAATTAATTATCGGCGTTACCCATTTATCATTAATAAAGAAAAATTAGAGGAAACTTTCCAAGAGGTAGAAAATTACCCTAATTTAATTATTATCTACAGTTTGGCTAAGGATGAAATGCAAATTCCAGTAATACGGTTCGTGCGTGAGCATCATATTGAGAGCGTTGACGTTCTCTCCCCTGCAATGGAAGCAATTCAAAAAACTACCGGTATGCGGCCGCAAATGAAAATTGGTGCCCAGCATAAAATGAACCAAAAATATTTTGACCGTATTTCGGCGATGGAATTTGCAGTAATGTACGATGATGGCAAAGATCCAAAAGGCTTTCTTGAAGCTGATGTGGTCTTACTAGGAGTCTCACGAACCTCTAAAACCCCATTATCATTGTTTTTAGCTAACAAGAACTTAAAAGTCGCAAACTTGCCCCTAGTTCCCGACACGCATATTCCAAAGGAAATATATAAAGTTGATCCTAAGAAAATAATTGGTTTAACTAATGACCTGTCGGTTTTAAATGAAATTCGGCGCCAACGAATGATTTCGTACGGATTAAACCCAGATACTACTTATTCGAATACCGATGCTATTAAAGCTGAGCTTGATTCTGCTAAAAAGCTATATGACAAGTTGGGATGCTATGTCATTAACGTGGCTCACCGCTCAATAGAAGAAACGGCAGCACTAATTTTAAAACATTTAGGGATTGAAGATTAGTAATTATATTATCTAGCAGATAACCTTGGAAGAGTTCGATTAATTGCAGTTATCTCAGGTCTGAATTAGACTTACTTTAAAGCACTTAGTTATATGTGTTAAATTTTACGAGAAGGTGGACAAAAGATGACAGAAATAAATTCTGATAAGTCAAATTTAGATACTGCAATTTTTGCAGGTGGATGTTTTTGGTGTATGGTTAAGCCATTTGATTCTTTACCTGGAATTAAAAAAGTGGTTTCTGGTTACACAGGTGGCACAGTAGAAAACCCAACCTATGAACAAGTAGTCAGTGGAACGACTGGACACACAGAAGCTGTTGAAATTACTTTTGATCCCCAAGTAATGCCCTATGAAAAGCTATTAGACTACTATTGGCAAGTAACGGATCCAACCGATGCCTCTGGTCAATTTCAGGATCGCGGGGCTAATTATCGTCCAGTAATTTTTTATAATTCTTCAAGTCAAAAAGCTGCTGCTGAAAAATCCAAACAAGAATTACAAAATAGCGGTAGATTTGGTGCTCCAATTGTTACAGCAATCGAGCCAGCAAAACCTTTCTACCCTGCTGAAGATTATCATCAAGATTTTTATAAAAAGAACCCGTTAAGATATCAATTAGAAGAATCTGGTGGTCGCGAAGAATTTATCAAAAAACATTGGAAAAACAATTAATTTTATTGCCAAAACACTTGTTATTTTGTTTAGTTTAATGTTAATATTATTGTGGTTGAGATAACTCTATGTTGACAAGTTATCTTAACCATGTACTAAGTTTTATTATTATCTTTTTATATTTAAAAATCTTAGTATAATATTGATACTTTTGTTTTGATATTGTATTTTAAAACAATTTATTTGAATCCAAAGGCAATCAGTTTAACGACTGATTGCTTTTTTGGTATAATGCAGAGCTAGAAAATTTACTCACACCTATTTTGCAAAAAGGAAAAATATAAATGGATCAACTCGATAAATTTAATCGGCGTTATAGTTTGTTATCAAAGATTTCCGCCTCATTTTTTTATTCTTTAACGGTTGCCGTTGCCCTTAACTTTTTTTGGGGACCTGGGCATATGTATTCGTCTGGAATTACCGGTTTTGCTCAATTGATTAATACGTTAAGTGAGCGGTTTTTACCGGTTACGCTTTCTACTTCTGAAATGTACTTTGCCTTAAATCTTCCTATTCTATTATTGGCATGGTTTAAAATCGGGCATAAATTTACCTTCTTCACTGTGGTTACCGTTATTTTGGGCTCAATTATGATGCACGTCATTCAACCCGTTAACATGCACGTTGACCCGTTAGTTTGTGCAATATTTGGTGGCATGATTAACGGCTTAGGAACCGGCTTTGCTTTAAAAAACGGTATTTCAACTGGTGGCTTGGATATTATTGGTATTGTTATTAGAAGAAAAACTGGTGCAAGCTATGGTAAAGTCAGCATTTTAATTAACCTAGTTATTATTGCCGCTGCTGGTTTTGCTTTTGGCTGGAATCGAGCACTCTATTCGGCTTTAACCATTTTTATTAATGGGCGCGTGATTGATGCAATCTATACGCAGCACCAAAAATTGCAAGTTACTATCGTGACGGATCAACCACAAGCAATCATTGATGGTATTCAAGAAAAAATGCATCGTGGGATTACCATTTTTCATGATGTCGAAGGTGCATACAGTCACAGCGAAAAAAAGGTTTTAATAACTGTTATCGATCGTTACGATATGTATGATATTTTACAAATCGTCAAAAAGAGTGATCCATACGCTTTCATGAGTGTTACCGAAGTTGAACGCGTATATGGCAGTTTTAAAGAGCAGGAAATTGTCTAACCAAAAAGCACACCTCAAACGAGGTGTGCTTTTATTTTACATAATTTTTATTATTTAAAGATTTTTTTAAATTCGCCATAACCCTTTTCATCAAGTTGGTCATAAGGAATAAAATCTAAAGCCGACGAATTAATGCAATATCTTAATCCGCCTTGATCGGCTGGTCCATCATTAAAAACATGTCCTAGATGAGAATCGGCATCAGGACTTTTAACTTCGGTCCTTTCCATGCCCATTGACTGATCACGATGATATACCAGTTTTTCAATTGGCTTTGTAAAACTAGGCCAGCCACAACCCGCGTCGTATTTATCCTCACTTGAAAATAGTGGCTCACCTGACACAATATCAACGTATATCCCCTTTTGGTAAAAATCATCATATTTACCTTTAAAAGGATAGTCGGTAGCAGCATGCTGCGTTACTTCATATTGATCTTTGGTTAAATCTTTTAACCTTGCGTTTTTCTTTGTTTTGTCCATATTTTCACCTTCTTTACTTAACTATACCAAAGTTTCTTTTAATAACCTCATCAAGAGCTCAATAAATTAACATTAATTTAAATATCCGCCAAGCAAATACTGGGTTATAATTGTACCTGTACAAAAATTCTAGAAAGGTTTTTTTTATGCCAACTTTAGCAAAAAGTTTATCTAAAACGATTAATCAGAAAATTAGTAAATTACCAAAATCCGAAATTCGTGCATTTAGCCAAGATATCTCGCAAATTCCAGGAATCATCAAGCTTACTGTCGGTGAACCTGATTTAAAAACCCCGGAACATATTAAGAAAGCGGCAATGGATGATATTGCCCGGGATGATTCTCATTACGCACCAGAAGCAGGAAAAGAAGAATATTTAAATGCGGTTAGCAAATATTTAAATGATAGTTTAGGTGTTTCCTACGATCCAAAAGGGGAAATCTGTGCGACTGTTGGTGTTTCAGAAGCACTAAATGTTTCAATAATGTCGATTATTAATCCGGGTGATAAAATTATTGTCCCTACTCCCGTATGGGGCGTTTATTTTGGCATTATTGAAATGGCTGGTGGAATTGCAGTTCAAGTCGATACTTCCGCTAATAATTTTATTCTTTCTCCAGAAATGTTGCGTGACACGTTGGAAAATGAGGGCAAAGGTGCCAAGGCCATCATTATGACGGATCCGTCCAATCCTACTGGTCGTGTTTATTCTAAAGAAGAACTAACAGCTTTAGCTGAAGTCATTTGTGACTATAACTTATTCGCTTTAAGTGATGAAATTTACGCAGAGTTAATATATGGCCATAAAAAGCATTATTCCTTAGCACAAATTATTCCTGAACGGACTATTTTGTTATCAGGTCTATCAAAGAACTTTGCCATGACAGGTTGGCGAATTGGCTACATTGCCGCTCCTAGCGAAATTATGAAAACAATTATTAAAGTAAATTCGTTTATGATTACTTCCGTAACCGATAATGTTCAAATCGGAGCAGCTGAAGCATTAGAAAATGGTGAGCAAGATTATGTAGAAGCTCGGGCAATTTATGAAAGAAGATTGCATATTGTTCAAACTGGACTTGAGAAAAATGGGTTCAAAATGGCTACTCCCGAAGGTGCTTTTTATGTTTTTGCGCAAATACCAGACAAATTTGGCCAAGATGATGTTGCTTTTGCTAAAGATTTAGCTGTTAAAGCTAAAGTTGGTGTTGTTCCAGGAAGCTACTTTGGTAAAGGTGGACAAGGCTTTGTTCGTCTTTCTTATGCCTCTTCAGATGAAAATCTAAAATTAGCTGTTTCTAGGATCAGTGAATACGTCAAAGATACTTTAAATAATTAAAGTGCGTATCGTTTGGGGTTTAAAGGCTTTCTAGTTTAAACTAGAAAGGTATTATTGTTATTTTATATCAGAAAAGGGTTAAAAAGAATGAAAATTACAATGAAAAATGAACCTTTAACAACTAATGGTCAACCACCTGTTGTCGGCGCTAATTTACCAGACTTTGAAGTTAAAAAAGCTGATGGTACAATTGTTAAAATGAGTGAGCTAATCAACCAACCTACTTTGATTAGTGTTGTGCCTAATATCAACACTAGCGTTTGCAGCATTTCTACTAAGCGCTTTAATGGTGAAGTTGACAAGTATCAAAACATTAATTTCTACACTGTTTCAACAAACACGCCAGCTGAACAAAAAGATTGGTGTGCTGCCGAAGATGTTGAGAACATGGAACTTTTGTCAGATGAAAGTCATGATTTCGGTGAGAAGATGGGACTTTTTGTTGAATCTGCTGGAATTGATGCAAGAAGTATTTGGATCGTTGATGCTGACAACAAAGTTCTTTACCAAGAACTAATTCATGAAATGACTAATGAACCTAATTATGATGCAGCATTAGATTTCTTAAATAATTTAAGTAAATAATAACCAAAAAAGGGCAGCTAGTTTTACTAGCTGCCCTTTTTATTAAAATAGCGGTTTTTGCAGTATTTGCCAATCAGTATAAGTTTGATCCTGTAAACTAAATTCATTTGGTCTAAGTAAGTATTCTTTTGCCTTTAAAACAAGTGGCGAAGAATTTTGAATATTAATTTTAGCCAAAGGAACTTTGACTGCGCCAAGTGAATCTTGCCCAGCAAATTGCTCTACGCTTTTCTGCAGTTTTCCTGTAAAGGACGTAATCCGATAAAACACGCAAATATGTTGGTTATAATGCCACTCCTGATAATCCCACGGATACCTAAAGGAAGTGACTCCGATTTGGTCAAAATGAAGAGCCTCAAGCCCAGTTTCTTCCTTAACTTCACGAACAACGGCTTTAGCTAATTCTTCCCCATCTTCTAAGCTGCCTCCTGGTAAGTCATAGCGATTAATGTAAGGTCCGGCATTTTTTCTGATAACAACTAATTCATTTGAATTACCAATTATTCCATAACAGCCAAAGGCACGATGATATTTCTGCGACATAATTTTTCCTCAATTAAAATTACAATGTTTTCTAAAAAATAAAAAGATGAAGCTTTTTTGCTCCATCTTTTTTATTTAATCTTCTTCCCAAGTTGAATGGGCAGCATAATCCTTAACGGCCTGCTCTTGCAAGTTGGCGTCAGTTTTAGCTACACTTTCTTGGTATTGTTCCTCA
Source organism: Lactobacillus sp. B4007 (assembly GCF_026535895.1). Taxonomy (NCBI): domain Bacteria; kingdom Bacillati; phylum Bacillota; class Bacilli; order Lactobacillales; family Lactobacillaceae; genus Lactobacillus; species Lactobacillus sp. B4007. The sequence goes on along the minus strand of NZ_JAFNPA010000003.1, from coordinate 325,264 downwards.
ACTTCAATTCCTAAATCAGCTAATTGCTGATCGGCTACTGGAGCTGGAGCATGCATCATTGGCTCGGAAGCATTGGCATTCTTTGGAAAGGCCAGTACATCTCGAATATTGTCTTTTTCTGCTAAAAGCATTGCAAACCGATCTAAGCCAATCGCCAAACCTGCATGTGGAGGGAATCCCATATCTAAAGCTTCGAGTAAGTAGCCGAATTGTTCATAGGCACGTTTCTTGGTAAATCCTAAAGCTTTGAACATTTTTTCTTGAATTGAACGTTTATGAATACGGATTGAGCCACCACCAAGTTCATCACCATTCATAACGATATCATAACTGCGAGCATGCGCTTTATGTGGATCGGTATCAAGTAGCTTAATTCCCTCATCATCGGGCATCGTAAATGGGTGGTGAGCAGCAATCCATCTACCAATACCTTCATCGTATTCAAATAGTGGCCAATCAACTACCCAAACAAAATCAAATTCATGTTTAGGAATAATTCCAGTTTCCTTAGCAAATTCACGCCGTAAATGGTCAAGTGAGTCACAACAAACTTTCCATTTATCAGCCACAAAGACTAATAACTCGCCACCTTCGAGTTGGAACTCATTAATAAGTTGTTCTTGGTTCGTAGTAGTTAAAAAGCGTGCAACTGGACCGGAAAATTCATTATTTTCATATTTAACCCAGGCAAGACCCTTTGCATGGAAGCGCTTGATATATTCTTGCTTCTTTTCAATTTGCTTGCGTGAATATGCCTTAGCACCATCCTTAACAGCAATTCCCTTTACAAAACCACCATCAGCAATTGCACCTGAGAAAACTTTAAAGTCGCTATCCTTGAAAATAGGACTTAAATCATGAATAAGCATTTCAAAACGGGTATCAGGCTTATCTGTTCCGTAATTATTCATTGAATCCGTCCAAGAAATTCGTGCAATCGGCGTCTTCAAGTCAATGCCCATTACATCCTTCATAATCTTTTTAAGAAGTCCTTCAGTATAGTCTTGTACTTGCTGTTCATCGGTGAAAGATGTTTCCATATCAATTTGCGTAAATTCGGGTTGACGATCTCCACGCAAATCCTCGTCTCTGAAACATCTTGCTAATTGATAATACTTATCAAAGCCTGCTCCCATCAATAATTGTTTGAACAATTGTGGTGATTGCGGTAAAGCATAAAAACTACCAGGGTAAATACGTGAAGGTACTAGATAGTCACGGGCTCCCTCAGGTGAGGATTTACCTAAAACTGGTGTCTCAATATTAATAAAGCCGTTTTCGTCAAAATACTCATGAGTAGCTTGCAAAATTTTAGACCGCAAAATTATTGCTTTTTGCAAATTAGGCCGACGCAAATCCAGATAACGGTATTTCAGCCGAGTCTGCTCCCCAACCTCAATATTGTCTTTAATTTCAAATGGAGGGTTTTGTGACTTATTTAAAATATTAATTTCGCTAGCGTCAACTTCAACTTCACCAGTCTTCATTTCGGGGTTAACACTTGAACGCTTAACAACCTTGCCTTTTACTTGAATAACGTATTCATTACCCAGTGAATCAGCAATTGCCATCAATTCTTTTCCTGAATCATGGTTAATCACAACTTGGACAATGCCTTCACGATCGCGCAGATCAATAAAAACTAGGTTTCCCAAGTTACGAACACGTTGAACCCAACCATATAGGTTAACCTCTTGATCAATATATTTGGCAGTAATGTTGCCACAGTAATTCGTTCTTTTTTCCATTTTGTTTAATCCTTTAATTTCTTTATGACTTCTTTGATATTGTCGACATCGGTCAAGTTTAATTCTAATGTTTTACCATCACTTAATCTTTTAACATTCAAAATTCCGTTAGCAAGTTCCTTGGCACCTAACGTGATTACAAACTGGGCATGCACACGGTCGGCCTTTTTAAACTGTGCCTTAAGTTTCTTTTGGTCAACATCATATTGGGCCTTAAATCCTTGATTACGTAAAGAGCGCGCTATTTCAACCGCTTTAATTTCCGTTCCGTCACCAATATTGGTAATGAAAAAGTCGATTCCTTGGTCGGCAAAAAGAGTTGGATTCTGCTTTTGTAAAACTAGCATCAAACGCTCTTCACCAATACCAAATCCTACAGCTGGAGTTGCCGGACCATCAAATTCTTCAACTAGATTATCGTAGCGTCCCCCACCTAAGATTGTAGTAGCAGATTCCCATAAACTAGGATCTTCAACCATGAATTCAAAGATAATTCCTGAATAATAGTCCAACCCGCGAACCAAATCATTATCGATTGTATATGAAATGCCGAGCTGATCAAGCATTTGGGTAATTTGGTCAAAATTCTTTCTTGCATCATCATTAAGATAATCAATTATTTTAGGGGCATTTGGTAAAAATTGTTTATCTTGTTCATCTTTAGAGTCTAAAATCCGCAATGGATTCTTTTCCAAACGACGCTTAGAGTCATCCGATAATTGCTCTTTTAATGGTCTAAAGTAGTTAACTAATGCATCATGATAATCTTTTCGAACCTGAGCATTACCCAAGGTATTAATGTGTAATTCGTAATTTTTAACCCCAAGTTCTGCCAGTAAATCATGAGCCAAAACAATTGTTTCAACATCAGCCAATGGATTTTTGGAACCAAAACTTTCAATTCCAATTTGGTGAAATTCACGTTGGCGGCCCGCTTGTGGCCGTTCATAACGGAATGTTGATTCAAGATAATAAACATTGAGTGGCTTGACCATTTCGGGTGCATATAATTTATCTTCAACATATGCACGAACCACACCCGCAGTTCCTTCAGGTCTTAGAGCAATATGTCTGCCACCCTTATCATTAAAATCATACATTTCTTTTTCAACTACATCAGACGTTTCACCGCTAGAACGTGAAAATACTTCATAGTTTTCAAAACTAGGGGTTCTAATTTCACGGTAATTTGCTCTTTTGAAGAAATCACGTAAAATTTGTTCTACTTTTTCCCAAGACCCTGATTGATCAGGGAGAATATCAACTGTTCCCTTAGGTTTTTGAACTCTCATTTAATCATCCTTTTTAATAAAAAGACGCCCTTGAATAAAATCAAGGGCGCTCTGAATTAGCACGGTACCACCTTTTGCCTGCTACGAATAACGCTCGCGATGCGGTTATTATCTGGTAAAGGGGTCACAGTTTAGCTTTTTATCCGTTCTTTCAGCAAGATGAACGTTCTCTGTTAATAAAAAGTGCTAATCTTCAGTCTTTGTCATTGATAATTTCTTTTTTTAGCTTATAGTTTTAACCTTAAAAAGTCAACCTGCACTGTTATTTCAGCTTAAATTTTTTATAAGTCAAGTACAATCGTAAAAGGTCCATCATTTTCTAAAGTAACTTGCATGTCGGCACCAAATTTGCCAGTAGCAACATCCAAGCCATTATTTTCAAGTTCATGATTAAAAGCCTGCCATAACTCATCCGACTTTGGTGGTCTCATTGCCTGAATAAAGCTAGGACGATTACCTTTCTTAGTATCGGCAAGTAGAGTGAATTGACTAACACTCAAGATTTTGCCGCCAACATCTTTAATTGCCAAATTAGTCTTTCCGTCTTGATCTTCGAAAATCCGCATTTTAGCTATCTTAGAAGCAGCTTTTTTCACCGTTTGGCTATCGTCGCCTTCTTTTAAGCCAACTAATAATAGAAGACCCTTTTTGATTTCACCAACATTTTCGTTTGCAATTTTAACGTTAGCATAATTTACTCTTTGAATTACTACTCGCATTAATTATCAGCCCTTCTAGTTTCATAAACATCAGGAATATCACGTAACTTGGTTAAGATACTATCAAGTTGACCAGAATTATTGACAGCAACTGTTGCATAAATATGAGCAATATTTTCGTCATTAACTTTACCTGAAAGATTGTTAATGTTGGGCGTTAGTGAGTTTAATTTAGTTAGAACATCGCTTAATAGACGACTGCGATTATAGCCAAAAACCTCAATATTAGCGTTAAAGGCTTGTGCGCTATTTTCTTCAACATTTTCCCATTCTACTTCAATTAAACGTCCCTGACTGGCATCATTATGAACAATATTACGACAATCGCTACGGTGAATTGTAACCCCACGGCCCTTTGTAACGTAACCGACAATCTTATCACCAGGAACTGGATTACAGCATTTGGCTAAATGCAGCATTAAGTCGCTGATGCCTTGAATCATCACACCGTTCTTATGCCTGATTTTCATAGCTGAGGAATTACTATTATTTGTTTCAGAAACTGCCTTTTGGCCTGAATTTAAAATTTCTTCTTCAAGCTGCTTTTGGCGCTTCTTTTCATCTTCATGACGAATGTCGGCAGTCAGGCGATTAACCACGCTGATAGCCGAAAGATCACCAAAACCAACTGATGCAAACATTTCATCTGCTGTATGATAATTTAATTGTTGCAATAGTTGCTCTATATGGTCTTTGTCCATGAATTCCTTAGGTGAGAAATTTTGCTCGCGTAAATTATCTGCGATCATCTGCTCACCTTGCTCAATGCTATGCTCTCGGTCTAAGTTCCTAAAATAGCGCCTGATTTTATTCCGAGCGCGTGAAGTTTTGACCATGTCCACCCAGTCCCGCGATGGACTAGCATTGGATTGCGTCATAATATCAATGACATCACCATTTTTTAACTTGTAGTCTAGTGGCACTAATTTGCCATTCACTTTAGCGCCAACTGCGTGACTTCCTACTTGAGTATGAATCTCGTAGGCAAAGTCCAACGTAACTGAGCCCTTGGGCAGTTCGTAGACCTCACCTTTTGGCGTAAACACGTAAACACGGTCAGAGAAGATCTCACTTTTGACGCTCTTCATAAACTCGCCAGCGTCCTGTGTTTCATCCTTTAATTCAAGAATTTCTCGTACCATGTCAAGTTTTTCGTTAGAGGAAGTTTGCTCAACTCCTGAGAAATTGCCGCGCTTATATGCCCAGTGGGCAGCTACACCGTATTCCGCCACTTCATGCATTTGTTCTGTTCTAATTTGAATTTCAAGTGGACGGCCACCGGGACCAATAATTGTAGTGTGAAGTGATTGATACCCGTTTACTTTAGGAACGGCAATATAATCTTTAAATCTTCCGGGCATCGGCTTCCACTTAGTATGGACGGCACCTAAAACTGCATAACAATCCTTGACAGTCTTAACAATTACCCTAACCGCTAAGAGATCGTAGATTTCATTAAAATCCTTATGCTTATTAACCATTTTTTTATAAATGGAATAGATATGCTTAGGTCGACCATGAATATCATAAGTAATTCCTAAACCATCTAAACTTTCTTTTAATGTATTAATTGCATCTTGAATATATTTTTCCCGCTCGCTTCTTTTTAGGCTCATTAAGTTCACGATCCGGTAATAAGCTTTCGGATTAAGATAATGAAAACTGAGATCCTCCAGTTCCCACTTAATAGTACCAATACCTAATCGATCAGCTAACGGAGCATAAATATCCATTGTTTCTGAAGCAATACGTCGTTGTTTATCTGGCCGTAAATGCTCTAGCGTGTGCATGTTATGCAATCTATCAGCTAACTTGACCATAATGACACGGATATCCTTAGCCATTGCTATGAGCATTTTACGGTGATTTTCAGCTAAGAACTCTTGGTGCGATTTGTATTCATATTTATTTAGCTTAGTAACGCCATCAACAATAAAAGCAACATCTTTACCAAAGATATTTTTAATATCGTCATTAGTTACTTCCGTATCTTCGACTGTATCATGTAAAAAGCCGGCAGCTATTGTATCTGGGTCAAGTCCAAGAGTGGCCAAGGTCCCTGCCACTTGCGTGGGATGCACAATGTAAGGCTGACCAGACGCGCGTTTTTGCTCTTTATGCGCATTTTCAGCAAATTCATATGCCTTTTCAACAAAAGCAATTTGCTCATCATTCATGTATTTTTTACAGGTGTCAATTACTTGATCATGCGTCATTTCCGCATATTTTGACATAGAACCCGACCCTTCTTATTTATAAAATTGTCTATCCATTAAGCCAAAGATTTCAAAGATTAAATAAATTAAACCAAATAATAAATTGTAGTTAGCATATTTGATTAAAACGATTAAACAAAAACAAACTGGCAGCAATAACAGCCAATACCATTTTAAGGCATTTTTTTTAACCAATATTCCTAAGTGGTAACTGACCAGACAGTTAAAAACGATAAAAAGTAATCCAACACGCCAAACGGTTGGAATCCGGCACAAGCTAAAAATAAATGGTAATAATAAAACCAATATTGTCCACCAGATAATAGGCATTGCTTGATACTGATTTAACTTTTTAATAAATGGTATGTGTTTTAATTTATCAATCAATTCACTTTTTCCTTACTTAACTTAATTTTCTATTATAACTCTTTTTATTGTTCTTTTCGCGCAATTACTAAACTTACCCAACGATCCTGTTTCATCGTTAATTCAACCTTAAAGTCATAATTATCTAGGGCTTTTTCTACCTTTGTTAACTGTAAATAATCGATTCCGGAAAAAATAACTTTTCCGCCTTTTTGCAAATGATCATTTAACTGAGGTATCAAGTCGAGTAAAATTTCCGCTAAAATATTAGCAACAATAATATCAAATTTACTGTCAATATTCTCTAATAAATTTGCTTTTTTAATCTGAATATTATCTAAATGATTTAAGGCAACATTTTCTTGAGCTGCCGTGACAGCTTCGTCAGAAACATCGGTGCCAATTACCTTGTTAGCTCCTAAAATTGAAGCAGCAATAGCCAAAATTCCTGATCCAGTTCCAACATCAATTACGCTTTTAGGAGCAGTCAGTGTTCGCTCTAAGCCCATCATAGCAAGTTGTGTAGTCTTATGGCCGCCAGTACCAAAAGCTAATCCTGGATCCAAATTAATTAGCTTTTGATCAGAAAACTGGGGTTGGTAATTTTCCCATTCTGGAACAATTGCCAGGTGCCTGGAAAAGTTAATAACGTGATAAAATTTTTGCCATACTGTATTCCAGTCTTTATCTTCGATATAAGATCCACTAATTTTGGCTTGACCAATATCAAGTCCGTATCCCTTCAATTCCTGTAACTTTTGGCGAAAATCTGCGAGTAATTTATCGCGGTCTGAATCTTCCCTAAAATACGCATAAAATTCTAAATCTTGAGGAAGATCTTTGATTTCTTCCAGATTAACAATGGTAGAATCCTTTTCCCAGCCGGCATGTTCAAAATCAGACCGCTTGCGTGTTTCTGTTCCCAAGCAATGAAGAACGTCCTGGCTGTATACACTGAGTGCATCTTCTATTTCGTGACTAGTCTCAATTTTAATAATTAATAATTTCATGAATAAACTCCCTTTTTTATTTCTCTTTATCAATGCTATGATTAAAAAGGTGATAATTATGGCGAAAAAGAAAAATAAAATTGAAAAAACGTTAGTTGAAAAAATTTTAGATAGAAATAAAATTCCATATCATCAAGCTGAATTTGCTACACACAAAGACTCAGGTGGCGTTGCGCAAATGGATACTTCTATTCTAAACGAGAATGAACATTTGGTCTACAAAACACTTGTCTGTTCTGGTAATAAAACTGGAGTGTTAGTTGGAGTCATTCCTGTTACCGAACATTTAAGCATGAAAAAGCTAGCAAAAGCTTCTGGTAATAAAAAATGTGAACTTCTACCATTGAAGGACCTGGAAAAAACAACTGGTTATGTTCACGGAGCAAACACGCCAATTGGCATCTACTTCAATCATCATTTTCCAATTTACCTAGACCAAGACATGAAAAAAGAAACTGAAATAGCGGTTTCTAGTGGAAAAGTCGGAAGAAGCGTCTACTTAAAACCAAATGACTTGCAATTAGTGACCCATGGTACTTTTTGTGATTTGCTTGAATAAGTTTACAATTTATGGTGTTTTTTTAATAATAATAAATATATTTTATTAACTTTTTAAAATTATTGTTTTAAATAAATTTTTGTTTATATTTTTATAGAATAAAGAGCCGTTTTTGTAATATAATTTAAAATAATATTAAAGAAAAGGGATACCCACATGACACTATTAACAGATGAACAATTAGCTAATATTGCACAAGATTATTTTTTAAGTCAACTAAATATTGCTGATATATCTAATAAATACAACATTTCACGCTACTTAATCACGAAAGCGATTGAAGAAGCTAAGGATAAAGGAATTGTCAAAATCAGCATTTCTCAAAGCCCAAAAAGGTCACAAAAGTTAGAAAATGAATTTCAACGTCTTTTCAATCTTAAAGAAGTTTATATACTTGAAGATTTAGAAACAAAAAATCAAGACAACGAAGTCATCGTCAATTATGCTGCTAAGCAGATTCAGAATTACACTAAATCTGCCCATTTAATCGGTTTAACTTGGGGTACGCTTCTCAAGGATATTATTGATAATTTTACTGAAGAAACAAGGGATGATTTAACTTTTATTCAGCTTGTTGGTCAAGCTGTCAATACCAGTAGACGAAAAAATCAGCTAACACAAGAGGCTGCAGATAAATTTAATGCTAGGAGCTTAACTTTTCCTGCCCCACTTTATTCAATTAATCCGCAAGTCGTAAAAGAGCTTAAAACTGAACCTTACTATGAATATTTTGCTAAGAAATTTTCTGAAATAGATTTGCTTTTTGCCAGCATTGGAACGGTTCAATCATTAGAATCTGACCAATTCTTCATGGATTATTATGCTGAGAATCTATTGAAAAATGTCGATAGTCTTCAAATTGCGGGCGTCATCTTCGGTCGACCATATGATATTAACGGTAACTTTTATAAACCAATTGACTCACACATTTGTGGTATCAGTATGGCGGACATTATGAAAATACCTACTCGTTTTGTTGTCGTTAAAAATCGCTTTAAAGAAGATGCATTGTTAGGAGCATTACGAAGCGGCGTAATTACTCATTTGGTCACAAATAGCGGTATTGCCGAACGCGTTCTACGTAAAAACAAGAGTTTTATTTAACTTGCTGATAGTAAATCCGACTAATATATTCTTGCAATTCTTGTACCGAATGACGTCGTGAGCGAGCACAGTCTTTAGCTGGACGATCGCATAAAAAGCATTTACGAGCGGGCATATCCAAATCAGTGCGTGATAGTGCTGCCTGTTGGTTTTTAACTAAAACATCAGCGTCGAAAAGTCGCGTTAATTGTGATTGGTTTTCAAAGTCAACTACAGTTTTTTTGACGGCTCGACTATTGCCATTTACTAAATAAAAATTTTCGCATCCGGTTGGCTTATCCCACTTTTCCATTAATTTAAAGGATAAGTCTACTTTCTTGAGTGACTCTTCCAAAGTTTTTATACCTGTTAAGAAGAGCTGCTTTAGGTACTGGTTATTTTTAATTGGCCCAGGTATGTTAAGCTTAACGTCCAGTAAAACACTGTGAGGAAACTCTCGAAAAAGTTTTTTCTGTAAATTAACGCGTTGATCTTTGTCCGCAAGAACTTGTTCTATTGATTGTTTTGTTCCAGATGCAAATATAGTTTTAGTCATTTAAAAACTCCTTTTTAAATATAAGAGTTAGAAATCTACTTCGATTTGTTCAGAGGTAGGTTTTTTGCTCTAAAAATAGAGATCTAATCTTTAGTAATTATAGCTTAAATCAGTTGGGGTTAATTTAGCTAAATATAAAAAGCTTCAAAAGTCATAACTTTTGAAGCTTTTATGATTTATCAAAAATTGCTAGACTATTAGTCTTTTACTTCTTTGATTGTGTCAATAATTGTACCATCACGATATTGAATCAATGCTACTGTTCTATCAGTATATTCTAATGGCTTTGGAGTTCCTACTTGTTTTTCAGCCATCTTTTGCAAATCTTTAATATCAACAATCTTAAGCTCTGGTACTTTGCTAAATGCAGCAATTAAATCTTGCCGTTTTGGATTGATTGCAATTCCCCGTTCAGTAACTAAAACATCAATTGAGTCACTTGGAGTAACAACAGTTTCAACCGAAGGTACAATCGTTGCGTTACGTCCACGTACAAGTGGCGCAGTAATAATCGTCATTTTGGCAGAGGCAGCATCTTGGTGACCACCAATTGCACCACGAATTACCCCATCCGAACCAGTCATTACATTAACGTTGAAGTCAGTATCAATTTGTAAAGCTGACAGAATAGCAACATCTAAATTATTTACTACTGCTCCCTTATTATGTGGATCAGCGTACCAAGAAGCATCAATTTCTTGTTGGTTTTTATTTTTAGCCATTGATGCAGCAGCACCTTTATCAAAGTCCTGCACATCCATTACCTTGTTAACTAGTCCCTCTTCGAGTAAATCAGTGGTTGGCTTGGTAATTCCACCTAATGCAAATGAAGCTGTAATATTATCATCAAGCATCGATTGCCGTAAATACCTAGTTACAGCAAGAGCGGCACCACCAGAACCAGTTTGGAATGAAAAACCTTGCTTATAATATGGGGAATTAACAATCACTTGGTTAACCATCTGCGCAATTTTTAATTCCTTAGGATCCTTGGTAAAACGGGTAGCGCCAGAACCAATTTTATCTGCATCACCAATTTGATCAACTTTTACTATATAGTCAACTTGAGTTTGTTTAATTGATGCAGGCGTATTAGGATAGTCAACAATATTATCAGTAAGTAAAACAACTTTATCTGCGTATTGTGCGTCAACTAAAGCATAGCCTAATGAACCAAAGACTGCATCACCCTCTTGCCCGTTAGCATTTCCAGCTGGGTCAGATACAGGAACACCTAAAAAGGCAACATCAATCTTAATTTCGCCTTCTTCAATTGAACGTGCACGATTACCATGTGAGCGAAAAATAACTGGATTTTTCAGGCCACCATGAGACACAAAGTCACCAAGACTGCCACGCATACCTGATGAAGTAATATTCGTAATGACACCCTTTTTAATTGCCTCAATTACTTTATCATTCATAACGCCGGTTAAAGAAGATGGTGCTAGAGTTAAGTCCTTATAACCGAGTTTAATAATTAAATCCATTACCTTGTTGAAGGCAAAATCACCGTTTCTAAAATGATGGTGAAAAGAAATAGTCATCCCATCCTTGAGTGTTTTCTTAATAACTTCTTCTAAAGATTCAACTACTTTGTTTTCGCCAGTGGTTACACTAACTTTAGGAGCCACTCTTTGAACATCAGGATTACCGATATTAACACCCTCAAATGGTTTTAAACTCATTTTTGTCATTAAATCATCCGGTAAATTGCGTTTTACTTTATTCTCCAATGTAATTGCCCTCCTCATCAATTAGGTTTGACGCTTTGGCTGTTTCGATTACGCGATTAGCCTTTTCAACAACAGGTTTATCAACCATCTTGCCATTCATTGAAATTACACCAGAGCCCTTAGCTTTAGCTTCGCGAATTGCATTTTGAACTGCTTGAGCATTTTCAATTTCATCTTTGGTTGGGTTGAAGACTTTGTTAACCATTGGAATTTGTCTTGGATTAACCAGTGATTTTCCATCATAACCTAGTTCATAAATATAGTTTGTTTCGCGGTAAAAGCCTTCCGTATCATTCATATTCGAAAAGACAGTATCAAATGCGTAAACGTCAGCTGCACGAGCTGCTTGCAAAACCATATTCCGAGCAAATTCGAGTTCACGACCATCAGGATAACGATGAGTATGCATATCAGCAGTATAGTCTTCACCAGAAACGGCCAAGCCCATCATTAACGGCGTAGAAGTGGCAATTTCAGGAGCATTTAGGACTCCCTTAGCACTTTCAATAGCTGCCATTACACCGATTGAACCTTTCTCGACGCCATATTCTTGTTCAGCTTTTTCCACATCACTGACCAATTTTTTAATCATTGCAGCAGATTCAGTTTTTGGCAACCTAATAACATCAACGCCAGCTTTAACCATTGCTTTTACGTCTTCATCATAAAATGGTGTATCCTGGCCATTTATTCTAACGACTATTTCTGCTCCGCCGAAATCAACAGTTTTGATGGCATTATATACAAGCATCCGTGCAGCGTCTTTTTCGGTTAGAGAAACAGCATCTTCTAGATCCAGCATAATTGAATCGGCACCATAAATTCCAGCATCTTTAACCATGGCAGGATTATTACCTGGTACAAACATCATGGTTCGACGCAAACGGTTTTTAACATAAGTCATTTATTGCAATACCTCCAATTCTGGTTTATCCGAGGTCTCAGTTGCTCTTTGGGCAGCGGCAAGTGTCCGCGCTGCGATTACACAATCAAGAGCTCCTTTATCTGTGGCCTTTACTTTTGCATTTTCAATGCCATATTTTTGTAAGGTCGTAGTAATTACCTTTTTGATTTGATCACCATAAGCCTTGATAACTTCTGAGTCTAAATCAATTTGAATTCCTTCGTTGCCCTCTGAAATCATGATTTGGATGTCTGAGGACTCTAATGTTCCTGCAACACCAACTGTCTTAATTTCCATTGATATTCATTCCTTTCTTTATTCGCATTTGTAAATCTTGCTTGTTGTTAATAATAAATTGCATTGTGCTAACTGGAACCAAAGGTTTTATTTCTGCTAAGTGGTCTTGCTTAATTAGTTGCCGCACTTTTGTTGCTGTTATTACCTGACTATCTGCTTGGAAACGTTCAACAATTTTAACTTCGATATCAGGACTTAAAGTCTTTATCAGGCTTTGATTATAGAAATTAGTTGTTCTCGAAAATGGTTCTGTTCCTAAATATCTTCTGTTAATTGTTAGAGCGGGAGCAACATAGTTTTTAAAAACTAAGGCATCAATTTCAGTCTGAACAGTAATTAAATCATCGGCCGATTTTAGGAAATAAGCTGGGAATGTCGACTGGGAAACCATATAGTCTCCACCACTGACGACAAGGACATTTTTTAAATCCTTTGTCCCCTCTTTTACCAACTGCATTCTTTCATTGGTTTTAAAGAGCGAAGCATCTGTAGCCACAACAAAAACATAAACCAAATCATTTTCTTTACTTGCTAATTCAACGAGTTGACGATGACCAAGCGTAAAAGGGTTTGCATTCATGACAATTGCTGCCACTTGCAGTTTTTCTTGGTCTTTAACCCGAGGAATTTGTGCTAAAAAATCATTAATATCTGGCGTCCCATTTTCTAAAAAAGCGGCTGACTCATTATGAGCGAGTTCTTGAAATCCTAAATGAGCAAAACTTGTAGAATACTTTTCTTTGGTGAAAACAAAGCTATGAAAAATCTGTTGACTAAAAAGATATTGCTGCAAAGCAGTAATTATCTGGTTAAAACGAGCACCTGGAGTTGTTTCATCATCATTTGAAACCGCGATGTACTTTAAGACATTGTTCGCTGTACTTCCAGTACCAACTAATTCCCCGTCTTCATTAATCAAACCTAAAGTATGATCAATCACGTTGACTTCACGGGAATTAAAATTTGATAGACCATGATGAAGCAAAAAATTTTGCCATTTTTTGTAAGTCTCAGGTGTTTTTAAATAAAGATCTACGATCTTATCCATTAAGTAACTTCCTCTTCAATATCAACTTCTGCATTCAATTATGCAAGAAATTTATTATTTCTTTGTACATCAAATTTGGCTGTTCAGCCTGAATTAAGTGCCCACAGTTAGGAATCACTTTTGCCTTAATTAATGGATTTAATTTTGCTGTTGCTTCAGCAAAGTGATAGTCAAAAAAGGGTGACTTTTCACCAGCCAAAACTAGCATTGGCTTCTTTAATTCAATCAGCACATCACGCCAATCTTGTTCAGCATGATTAATGCGACACAATAGGTTTTCTTCAGGATGATATGGAAAACTTTGAGCTTCCTTTTTTCCGAGTGCAAACATTGCATCGTCAACGTGGGTGGCCATCCCGGTACCAAAATCGGCCTTTAGATAGCTTGGATAATTATTCCAAGTAAGGTCTTGGTATCCGTATTGCCAAGTTTTATCTTTTATCATTTTGGGAGGTTGATCCAAATCCACGATCGCCTTTAGGCGCTTTTCACCATAGAGTGAAATATAAGCCCACAAATTCGCAGCACCCATCGAATTGCCAATGCCAATAATATCAACTAAATCTAGCTTTTCAATCAACTGATTTAAATCAGCGGCATGTCGACTAATTCTTTGGCCTTTAAATGTTCGCGCAGATCTGCCCTGGTTTCTTGGATCGATAATAATAAAACGATAATCTGAGCTAAAAAGCTCTATTGCCTTTTGCCATAATGCGGCAGAGCCACCGATTCCTGGGATAGCAAGAATTGGTGGTTGCGTAGTTTTTGTATCATAATAATGGATCCTTACTCCATCATTAGTTATAAAGTCTGCTTGACTAATCATTTACCACATGCCAATAATTTTCATCCAGAAAGTACCGATTACCCCGAAAATCAAAAGATATACGATACCGAGGATAAAGTTCATCTTCCACCATTCGCTTTGTTTGATATAACCGGTGGTAGCTAAAATGGAAGCTGGTCCGTTGGCATAGTGTGTGGTTGAAGCGTTAATTGCACCAGTGAATGCTAAAAGCATTGCTGACAGGGCAAGTGGTGCTCCGGTAGCGACTGCTACTGATAAAAATGGTAGATACAATGCCGTCATATGAGCTGTTCCACTGGCAAAGAAGTAGTGGGTGTAGAACATTAGAATTACTAATACTGCTAAAACAATTTCCCAGCTAATTCCGTGAAGTCCAGATTGGATAGTCTTTGAGAACCAATCAATAAAACCAAATGAGATTAGCTTGCTAGCCATAAATACCAAAATTGATAGCCAGATTAAAATGTTCCAAGCTCCAGTCTGCTTCAAAGCATCCTGCATGGTCAAAACTCCAGTTAACAAAAGTAGGCCAACAGCTAAGAATGCAACGAAAGTTGAATCTAATTGTGGAATTTTATAAATACCTGATAAAACCCATAAAACAATCGCCAACAAGAAGACTGCAGACATTATTTTTTCAGGCTTAGTGACAGGACCCATATCTGCTAAACGGTCATCTGCCCATTTTTTAGCATTAGGAGTTTCCTTAATCTCAGGTGGGAAAATTTTATAAATGATTAATGGAATGACAATTGTTGCAATTATTGCTGGCACAATTGCTGCAGTAAACCAGCTTATCCAGCTCATTTGATAGCCCTTTTGAATTGCCATTTGGGAAGCAACCATATTAGGAGCAGCACCTGTAATAAACAGAGCTGTCGAAATGACGTTAGCGTGAAAGGCAATAAAACTTAGATAGGCACCGATTTTTTTCCGAGATGGATCATTTGGTAAAGAATCATAGTCTTTTGAGATTGATTCTGTGACTGGCCATACGACCCCACCTGTACGTGCACTATTAGAAGGAATTAAAGCTCCGAGAATCAATTCAAGACCAGTAATGGCATAGCCAATTCCAATCGAGCGTTTACCAAAACGACGAATCATCCAATAAGCGATTCTATTTCCTAAACCGGTTTTACTAATACCATAGGCCATGATAAAAGCCATTGCAATCAACCAAGAAGCGGAGTTACTGAAAGCACTCAGAATCCCGGCATTAACTGCACCGGTTTTTGGATTTACTTCATTTTGAATTGGTGCTAAACCAACCAAAACAGTTACAATCAAACCAATTAATGTGGTACCACCAATTGGTAAGGGTTTAGTAATACAGCCAACAATGGTAGCTACAAATATTGCAAACATTTCCCATGCTTGTGCTGATAAGCCATACGGTCGAATTGGAGTAAAACACCATAAAGCAATACCAATTATTACTGGTAAAACAAATCCTTTATAGTTTACTTTCTCTAAAGTTTTCATAATTATCCTCTTTTATTTATGGGCGGTAAATATCGTCGATAATTTTATAATCCTTGTTTTTCAATTCTTCATCAAGCCAGTCAATATTTCCAGTTCCATTATGAAAACTCTCAGCTTTACGATCATCTTCTTGGTGAAAGGCCTGGACTTTAGGAAGTAATTCAGTCGTCTTTTCACGAGCTACTTTAACCACGCCATCAGCATCGCCAACAATTAAATCACCAGGATTTACGCTGACCTCACCACAAGAAACTGGAACATTAATTTCTCCTGGACCTTCCTTATATGGACCATTTGGCGAAGTGCTTACAGCATAAATGGGAAGATCCCAATTGCGTAAGCTATCAATGTCACGCATCGGACCATCTACAACAACACCAGCTACGTGTCTTTGATCACGAAGCCATGTCATCATAACTTCACCGATAACGGCCCTAGTATTGTCGCCCTCATTATCAATTACAATGACATCACCTTCATGACAGTATTTTAAAGCAGCATAAATAGTTAAGTTATCACCAGGACGATTATGAACTGTAAATGCCGGGCCACACATCTCTTTTGTAGGACTAGACATCAACTTAATGCGAGTAGCCATTGCCCCTCTGCGATTCATACAGTCCGCTATATTAGATGTCGGCAAATCTTTATAGCCTTCAACAATTTCTTTATCAGGAAGTTCTCTTTTCAGGAAAATCCGTTTACCAACTTGCATGTTTATCTCTTTTCTTCACTAATCTAAGCTAATTCCAGCAAGAACTTCTTGCATCTTATCTGCAGAATTCAGCATTTTCTTAATTTCAGAATCAGATAATTTAGCTTCAATAACATGACTAATACCAGTTCCGTCAATTGCTGTAGGAGTTCCTAGGTAAAGGTCATGCTTAATACCGTATTCACCATTAATTGGTGCTGAAAGTGGCAAAACAATTGCACGATTATCCAGAACGGCACTAACGATTTGAGTCAGCATCATTGCGATGCCATAGAATGTGGCACCTTTGTTTTCAATAATCTTGCCACCCTTTTGGCGAATATCTGCTTCAATATCATTTAAGACATCAGCAGTAATTGCGTCATAATCTTTTAAGGCTTTTTTAGCAACAACTGATTCATCAAAGTTTTCAAATGAAGTATCCCCATGTTCGCCAAGAACCATTGAATTTACTTCAGCTACAGGTACATTCAGTTTTCTTGCAAGTTCAACTTGTAAACGAGCTGAGTCAAGAGAAGTACCTGTACCAATGACCTTATTCTTAGGAAAACCAGATAATTTTTGAGTTAAAGTGGTCAAAGTATCAACTGGGTTTGCTGAAACTACAAACACTCCATCAAAGCCAGAATCTACAACTGGTTGAATAATACTCTTCAAGATTTTGACATTTTTGTTTACTAAATCTAATCTAGTTTCTCCGGGTTTACGTGGAACGCCTGCAGTGATTACTACCACATCAGCATCCTTGGCATCTGAATACTCGCCGGCATGAATATTACACTCACCAGCAAATGGGATGATGTCTTCAAGATCCATTGAATCGCCTATTGGCCTTTTTTTAACAACATCAGTGATGACTAGTTCATCAACATTTGTATGTTGCAGTAGATCATTGGCAAAAGTTGATCCAACAGCTCCATCACCAACAAGTAAAACTTTTCTAGACATAATTTAATCCTTCCAATCTCTAAAAAAATGAAATCCTTTTCATCTGTCATTATATATGTGAATCGAAGATTTTGCAATATTTTAAAGAAATAAATTATTTTTTACTTTTTTAAATTTTAAAAGTGATTTTTATTTTTCAATTTTAAAAAATACAAGTAAATTTGCAAAATTAAAAAAGCACTTAGTTTACTAAGTGCTTTTAAAACTTTAAAATTCAATTACTATTTTGCTGAACGAACAAATTCAGCCATTTGCATACCTGCTTGGCGACCAAAGATAACTGTTTCAGCAATTGAGTTACCACCAATTCGGTTATTACCATGCAATCCACCAGAAACTTCGCCAGCTGCGTAAAGGCCAGAGATGACATTTCCATTAGTATCTAAGACTTCTGTCTTAGGTGTAATGTGAATACCACCCATAGTGTAGTGAATAGCCGGATTAATGTGGATAGCAAAGAAAGGTCCGCGATCAATTGCACGGTCCATCCCAGTTGTCCGGTTAAATTCTTGGTCATTGCCTGATGCAACAGCTTCATTCCAAGTCTTAACCGTATTTTCTAAGTTCTGACCATTAATTCCGTTTGCTTCCGCAATTTCGCTTAACGTGTCACCGTGGCTTACTAAACCGATGTGATCATAAAATTCAACGGCAGTGAAATTGTCACGAATGCCCTGATCAAAAATGAGGTAAGCCCCATTTTCGTGCAAGTCATTAATTGAATTAGAAACAATTTTACGGGTATTCATTTCATTAACAAAGCGTTTACCAGCCTTATTAACTAAGATTGCTCCCTCACCACGAAGTCCTTCACCAATCAAGTAAACATGGTCTGTGTCTGTTTGAGCGGTCGGATGTACCTGGATAAAGTCCATTTGTTCGAGTTGAGCATCAATTTGATCAGCTAACTTAAGTCCGTCACCAGTTGCACCTGGTTGATTAGTTGTTTTAAAGTCGACTAAGTCTGGTCGATATTTCTTGATCAATTCTTTTGATGAGCCAAAACCACCACTAGCAAGTAATACTGCCTTGGCACTAACGGTCTTGTTCCCTGCTTCAGTTTCAAGTTCGACACCAGTAACATTCTTATTGTCATCTTGAACTAACTTAATTACCTTAGAATTGTTAAAAACAGGAATATTTTCTTTTTGGATTTGCTTTAACGCACCGGTAACAAGGTAATTTCCGACAGGTGCCATTGAAGCAGGACGGTGGGCACGCTTTTTACTCATTCCACCAGTAATAGTTAAATTGGTTAATTCAATTCCATGATTACTCAACCAGTCAATTGCAATAGCTGAATGATCCACGAAGTAACGCAGCAATTCAGGGTCATTTAATCGACCTCCGCCTTGCATTGTTTCTTGGTAAAAATCTTCTTTGTTATCAATAATTCCTTCGTTAATTTGAACCAAGCTTTCTGATGCATTCATACCGGATGAAGCCCGATTAGTGTTTCCACCTAGTTCAGCATTTTTTTCAAAAATAGCTACTTTTAAGCCCAATTCATTTGCCTGAATTGCTGCTGTTAACCCGGCACCACCAGCACCGACGATTATTGCATCGTAACTATCTTTTATTTCGGAACATTTGCTTGGTGTAAAGACAAATTTAGCCATTAATCTAATCTTCTCCTATACCTATAATATTATTTTTCAGGTTCAGTACGATCAATATTAGTCATTTCCATGTAGTCCATCCATTCATCGTATTGCTCTTCTGTAACTTCACCACTCTTCAAAGCCGCTTCTTTCAAAGTTGAACCTTCTTTGTCAGCAGCTTGAGCAATTTTAGCGGCAGCATGGTAACCAATATGAGGTGACAAGGCAGTAACTGTCATCAATGAATTTTCTAGTAGTTCATCCATCTTTTCTGAGTTAACAGTTAAGCCATCAATCATCTTATCAGCAAAGCCCTTAATTGTTCCAGTTAAAATATCACAAGAATCAAGGAATGCAGCAATCATAACTGTCTTGAAAACATTCATTTCGAAATTACCTTGTGACGCGGCAAAAGTGATAGTAGTATCATTGCCGAAAACTTTTGCGGCTGCCATTGTTACAGCTTCAGCCTGAGTTGGGTTTACTTTACCTGGCATGATTGATGAACCTGGTTCATTAGCAGGAATGTTCAATTCATGGTAAGCAGCTCTAGGACCAGAAGCTAAGAAACGAATATCTTGGGCAATCTTAAACATATCAGCGGCTAATGTCTTTAGTGCGCCATGAACAACATCGATTCCTGAGTGATGTGCCAGCCCCCAGAACTTATTCGTTTTAACCTTAAATTCATGTCCATATACTTTTGACAATTTAGCCGCAATTTTTTCGGTCATTCCAGGAGCAGCATTTAGGCCAGTTCCAACAGCAGTTCCACCTATTGCTAATTCATACAATGTTGGCTTAAGCTCTTGAATGTATTCTAAATCATGCTTTAAAGCTGAGATATAGCCGGAAACTTCTTGACCAAAAGTAATTGGCGTAGCATCTTGCAAGTGAGTACGACCAACTTTTACCGTCTTCCAATACTTGTCTTGTTTAACTTTGAGTTTTTCAATTAAATGCTTAATGGCAGGCTCCAGTTTATCAAGTGCTTCAACGGCAACAATATTCATTGCTGTTGGATATGTATCATTTGAAGATTGACCACGATTAACATCATCGTTAGGCAAAATATTCAAGCCTGGGTGCAATTTATTAGCTAAATTAGCAACAACTTCATTAACATTCATATTGCTTTGCGTTCCTGAACCAGTTTGCAAAACATGAAGTGGAAAGTCTTTTTGTAATTCTTCGTCTTTTAATTGAAGTAAGTGATCAACCGCATCTTCAATGGCTGCTCCTTTTTCTTCAGGTTCATCTCCAACCTCGACATTTGATTCAGCAGCTGCCTTTTTCAAGTTAAGAAAGGCCCGAATAATTGCTAATGGCATTAATTCACCGCTTGGAAAATTATTCCGGCTCCTTTCAGTTTGCGGACCCCACAGCGCATCCTTAGGAATTTTAACTGGACCGATCGTGTCACTTTCAACGCGGTATTCTTCTTCGCTCATTTTAGTTCTCCTTTTGGTTTTTACTATATTTTATCTGAAAAATTGCCGATTTACGACTTCAATACTCATCATACCTGTTCTTAAATTTTATTTCAATATTTTTCAAAAGAAAGGGCTATCTTTTTAAATTTTTAAAAAGAAGTTTTATTTTTTGAAATCAACCCCACGACCAATATTTTGTAAACAAAAAGCACCCCACACAGGAGATGCTTTGAATTCATTTATTAAATATGAAGAGTTTCAGCATTAATTGCTACAATAACTGTCGACAAGGACATTAAAATTGCTCCGACAGCCGGTGCTAAAATAATGCCCCATGGAGCCAAAATACCTGCTGCTAGTGGTAGTGCAATAATATTATAACCTGCTCCCCACCATAGATTTTGAACAGTTTTCTTTTGCGTATTCTGTGCCAGTTTCAAAAAGCTAATAATATCTGTTGGTTCACTGTTTACTAAAACGACATCGGCTGAATCAACAGCTACATCAGTCCCTGCTCCAATTGCAACCCCAATATCAGCTTTAGCCAAACTTGGAGCATCATTGATTCCATCACCAACCATCATGACTTTGTTGCCTTCACTTTGTAATTTAGCAACAATTTTTTGTTTGTCTTCAGGCATCAATTCTGAATAAACTTCTGTTATTCCGAGTTTCTTAGCAATACTGTCAGCAACTTTTTTATTATCACCAGTTAACATTACTGGGGTAATATTGAATTGTTTTATTTGCTTAATCAACGAACTTGCAGATGATTTAACTTGGTCACCCACAGCAACATAACCAATTAGAGTTTTATCTTGAATCAGGTAACTAGTAGTATAATCGGCAACATCAATAGTCGGAAAATTAGTTATGATTTCGCGGGCCGCTTTTTCATTTACTAGTAAATATTCTTTACCACTTAAAACACCCGAAACACCTTTACCCGAAATATTTTTACTCTCAGATAACGGCAACAACTCAATCTGCTTTTCATGCGCGTATTGCAAAATACTTTTTGCGATTGGGTGAGTTGAATCTTGCTCAATCGAAGCAATTAATTTCAATGCTTCAATCGGAGACACTGATTCATTTAAAGAATCGCACTTACGTACTTGAAATTTACCCTCTGTCAGTGTGCCCGTTTTATCCATTAAAAGATAGTTAATCTTAGAGCTGACACTTATCACATTTCGATTTCTAATTAATAAACCATTTTTGGCACCAATAGAAGTGCTTTTAGCATTAACCAATGGAATTGCTAGCCCTAAAGCATGAGGACATGCAATTACTAAAACGGTAACCATTCTTTCTAGCCCATCGGTAATGCCATTGATGCTTGTCCACACGATTAGCGCAATGATACCAATAATTAACGCTGCGTAGAAAAGCCAACCAGAAACTTGGTCAGCCAAGGTTTGCAGCTTTGATTTATTCATCTGCGAAGATTGAACAAGTTTATTAACATTAGCCAAAAAACCGGAATTGGCAGAGTTTGTTACCTTAATAGTTAATGCATTTGAACCATTAACAGAACCCCCGATTACTTTATCGTCTTTTTTACGCGTAACATCATTCGATTCGCCCGTAACTAGTGATTCATTAATATCGCTTGTACCATTCAAAATAATCCCATCAAGGGGAATACTTTCACCTGGCTTAACAATAATCGTTGCGTCTTTTTGAACTTCATTGATAGCAACATCACTAGTTTGACCGTCTCGTTGAACATGAACTTTATCCGGCAGCAACTTGGCCAAATCATTAACTGAACTGCTTGCGTTCATTACCGAGGTCATTTCAATCCAATGCCCAAGTAACATAATTAAAATCAACGTTGCTAATTCCCAAAAGAAATCCATTATATGATTTTTACTATTTAGCAGATCGTTTTGGATAAATGCATATAGACTATAAACATATGCAGTCGTAATTCCCAATGAGATTAAAGTCATCATTTCTGGCTTTTTAGACTTTAATTCGTAGTACGCTCCCTTAAGAAACGGCTCGCCACCGTAAACAAAAAGAATAGTAGCAAAAATAACAACAACCCATTCGGAGCCAGGAAACGAAAATTGAAATGGCAAATGGACTCCCATTGCAGGTGCTAAAAATAGAATAGGAAGTGAAAGAATTACGGAAATCCAAAATTTTTGTTTTAAATTGCCCATGTGCATCATGTGATTGCCATGCATCATCATGTCACCACCACCCATGCTCATTTGCTGGCCATGATCCATATGCATTGATGAATCATGGTTCATTCCATGACTATTATCATTCATATTCATATTATTCAAATTAATCAAGTCCCATCTTTAAACATCAACCATATCATTCAGTTAACTTTAATCTACTTTGATAAGTGAATGATGTCAAAGAAGAGGCTCAACAATTTAGTAACAGCTAATTAAAAAATTTAAGCCTTTTTGAGCTTAGCATTTTGATATAAATGATGGATAAAGCCGATTACTAAGCCAATAATTGTTGGAATCACCCAGTCCATGCCAATTTTGGCAAAAGGTAGAAAACGAGTTTGAATAGCTTGTAATTGCAGAGCCCAAGGTTGCTGGCTTACTACAGGAGGAAAAGAGGCAATCATGTCAAAAATAGCTGGAATAAAAGTTAATCCGACTGCCCAGTAATAAACTATTGCATCATGATTAAATAACGGGCCAGTAATTGACAAGATTATCAGAACAATTGCAATTGGATAAAGGAACATTAACATTGGTGTTGACCATGATATGATTGTGTCAAGCCCAAAATTAGCGGTGATAAAAGAAGCCACTGTCATTATCAATAGCCAAGTATGATAACTAATTTTGTTGAAACTGCGGTGAAAATCTTGCGCAAAGGCTGCTAATAAGCCAACTGCTGTTGTTAAACAGGTCAATGTTACTAAGGTTGCCAGCAACGCATGGCCAAAGTCCCCTAAATAGTAAGTAACAATTTGGTTAAAAGTAGTACCTCCTTCTGGAGCGATTTTAAAATGATTAAGAGTCGTTGCTCCGAGCCAAATTAAGCAAATATAAATAATTCCAATAGCACTTGTTGCCAATACACCAGCCTTAGCAGTCACTTTTGCGTTACTCTTAGCTGAGGTTTTACCAAGCTGCTTAACTGCCGAAACAATCGTATAGCCAAAAGCTAAACCAGCTAATGCATCCATCGTGTTATAGCCTTGCAAAAAACCGTTAAAAAATGGCATGGTTTGATAAGCAGGAGTAACACTTTGCTGTTTAGCAGCCCCCATAGGTGAAATTGCTGCCAATAAAAAAATAAAGAATAACAACACTAAGAATAGTGGGTTTAATATTTTTCCGATACTTTCCAATATTGATGATTGCTTATATGAAATAATAAAAGCTAATATGAAAAAGACCGCGGAGAAAAGTAATAGACTGATTTGAGAGTATTTTTGCGGCAAAATTGGAGCTAGGCCAACCGAAAAAGAAATACTCGCTGTTCGCGGTGTTGCAAATAATGGTCCTAAAGTTAAATGAATTAGAACCATAAAAGCAAGTGCAAATTTAGGCCCAAGTGGTAGACCGATATCATAAACACCTTTTGCATGGCTGGCACTAATAGCTAAAACTGCTAATAAAGGTAATAAAACTGCTGTGACCAAAAAGCCAAAGGTTGCCATTCCCCAGTTTGCGCCCGCCATTTGACCTAAATGAATGGGGAAAATTAAATTTCCTGCTCCGAAAAAAAGTCCGAATAACAAAGAGGCAACAACAAGATATTGCTTCCAGGTTAAGGGCTCTCGATTTAAGTCTTGTTCTAAATTTTCCATAATAAATCTCCTTTAATTTTTACTCGCTGATGGTTCCGACATTCTTTGTATCAATATTCCATATGAAAGACCACTTTCTGCGTAATTTTAGAAAGTTAAGCTTAGGTTTTATAACTAAAAAAGCACCCTTGAAATTAATCAAGGGTGCTTTTAACACGGTACCACCTAAATTACTAATAACCTAGTCAAAAAAACCAAGTTAATAAGTCACTTCACGTACGGCAATAATGCGATACGCTAACACGATAATGGGTGTTCCCAATATTAGCTACTTTTAATTCACCATATAGCTCAAAGTTACTTTCACTCTGCCATCACGGTTCTTTTTCAGCAACAGAACTCTCTAAAACGCTACGTGCAAAGTTACTTTTCTTTTCATTGCTTTCTTAATATTAATAATATTTTAATCAAGACATTATTTTTTGTCAACGTCAAATCTAAAAAATAAGATTAATCAACTCATTCTGCCTATCATAATCATTTTGGCAACACAATCTTTGTTCCATGCAATTGATTAACTCTTAGTTCACCAGCAACCAAAGATGCATTACTAGTATTAATTCCACCGCCAGGTAAAATTTCAATTTGGTTATTCGCCCAAGCAATAATCTTTTTCAAATGATCAAAGTTGGCTTCCATCGGCCCTTCTAAATTTCCTCCGTGCGTCAAGATACGTTTAACACCCATACTAATCAATGATGTTACTGCATTTTTTTGGTCAGATTCTGTTATATGATCAAACGCCATATGCATTACAACGTCAAGTCCTAGTGCTGTAGCTAGCGAAACTAACTCTCCCATTTGGACCTTATTAAGCAAATGTTGCTTAGTCAAGCAGCCAAATGTCACTGCGTCTGCTCCTAACAAGCCCGCAATTTGGATATCATTTTTCATTATATCCAGTTCGGTACTATCGTAAATAAAATTGCCACCTCTGGGCCTAATCATAACAACGACTGGAACCTGAAAACCATGAGCATAATCAACCGTTTTTTTGATAACACCAAATGAAGGCGTTGTTCCCCCAGCCTGTAAATTATTATTTAATTCAATTCTACCGGCTCCTGCAGCAATATTCTTAGGGACAGACACAAAATTTTCAACACATGCTTCTTTAATCACGATTGTTTCTCTTTCTTAATCTAATGGAATATGAGTTTCAGCCTCAAATTTTTCGAGCCATTTTTGTGTAAATGGAAAAATATGGGTTTTGTTGTCTTCCGGCTCAGCTACAAAAATTGTTGGCGTTTGATTAGTGCCAGCTACACAAAAAGCAAATTGAACGTTAGTAGCTACGCCAAAATTACCGTTTTGATCCAAAGCAATAAGTGATATCGCTCCTACGCTACCATATTTTTCCTTTAGCTTATTAATAAAGGGGTAAAGTGCCTCATCACAAGCCTGTTGTGGACTTTTTCCCTCACCCATTTTATTAACAATTTCATAGGACAGGCATCCCTTCATAATATCTTCGCCAAGACCTGTCGCAGCTGCTCCACCAATAGAACTAACGACATAAAAGCCTGATCCCGATAAAGGTGAGTCACCTATTCGCCCATTTTCTTTCATAAATAATCCGGAAGTTGATGTTGCAGCAACCATCGAACCTTTTTGATCAAGCGTAACCGCACCAACCGTATCATGCCCATCATAAGGGACTAAGTTTTCCTGCTTTTCAGCTTGAATTCTATCTTCCCACTGAGTTTTTGCTTTTTTAGTTAGCATATTTGTCATGGTAAAACCATTTTGCATGGCAAACTTAGTAGCACCTTGACCAACTAAAAAGCTATTCGTTTTGCGTTCACTTAATTTTCGTGCAACAGATACTGCATTTTTGACATTTTCAATTGCGGCTACCGATCCTTGAGCAAAAGTGTCACCATCCATGTAACCTGCATCCATCTGCACCACGCCCTCTTCATTGGGTAGACCGCCGTAACCAACAGAGTGGTAATCGGGAAAAGATTCTACATCATTAATTAGTTGTTCAACTGCATCACCGGCAGATTGATTATCTTGTAATAATTTACTGGCCTTTTTAAGTCCCTTAAAGGACATTCTCCAAGTCGAAATTGCTGCCCAAGTCATGTTTTTACCTTCTTTTTATTAATTTAAATACATTAAATATTGTATCAAAAATACATGCATTTACACCTAAAAACAATGACCAGCACCGAAATTCATTTATTAACTTAGAAGTCCATAATTCTTTTGTAACCAAGAAGCAAACTTTTTAGCTGTTTTGGTAACTCCATAATCAAGCATTGCAAAACCATAATGGGGATATTGATGATAAGCAAGTGGAGTACTGACAATTTGTTTATCATTTGGCGAAGATACAAAATTTGCCCAGATACCTACGCCGATATCTGCATGAACCATAATACTAGAATTTAAAATATTATTTGCATAAACTAGATTTAACTTTTTATTATCTTTTTTTATCTCTTTTTGTAAAGTGCTCTGTGATGGTGGACACCACTGACTATCCAAAAAGATTAGCCTGTACTTTCCTAGTTCTGAAAGTTCAATACTTTTTTGAGTACACACAGCAACGCCATTATAAAAGTTTGCACAAAAGACTCCTTTAGCCAAATCAAAATACTTGATATTTTCCATTTTTGAAACAATATCTGGCATCGTTAAAATGATATCGCAATCACCATTTAATAAGTGATCTTTTAAAGCATTATGGTCAAAATTTTCTAAATAAATATTAGTGTTTTCCATTACGCCAGCATTATTAAACCGCTTAATAATTTTCGGTAAGATTGAAATCTCAAATGGTGTTCCACTATAGCCAATTGTTAAATCGACTTCACGTTTTTGCGCAATTCGCTGTGCTTTTTGTACTGACTTATTGTACAAATTTAGCATCGGCTTCATTGATTGGTAAAAATTTTGCCCACTTGCGGTTAACCTCACCTGTTTCCTGGTTCTATAAAACAACAAAAAGTTAAGTTCTTTTTCCATTGAGGAAATAGTTTGTGAAACTGCAGACTGGGAAAGATTCATTTGTAATGCCGTCCGTGAAAAATTTAAAGTTTCTGCCAAGTTAATAAAGACAGCTAGATGATCATAATTCATTTCTTATCCCCTAAATATAAGTAAAACTGATTAATAATAATAAAATTGATTATTTGTGCTTTTCTTAACAATGTTATATTACTTTTGCAATTACTAGCAAGTACTTGCGGCATTTAATTATTAAGGAGAATGAATTATGTATAATTTAAAATCTGGCAAATATTCGGTTATAGCACAAGAATATTAAGATGAAACCATGCCACTAGAAGTAGAAATCAAAAAAAGTAAAATAACTAAAATTATTCCCAAAAAAGAAATGATTCCGGGAGGATTAGAAGAAACTGTTTTTACCAAAATACCAAATGAAATTATCAAAAAACAAAGCTTAGATGTGGATGCTATTTCCGGCGCAACTCATTCTGTAAATGGTTTGATTGATGCGATTGGTAAAGTAATCCAACGAGCTGGCGGAACTTTACATGAACACCAAACAGAAATACAAAGCAAAAATCTTTCTACCAATGTAAGGCAAACCAATCTAAAAAATATCCGAAGTCGTTATTCTAGCTGGCAAACTAAACCTTCTAAAATTATCAAAGAATATTCGACTGACTTGCTAATAGTCGGAGCCGGTATATCTGGTCTAGCGGCAGGAGTTCAAGCCCGTCAATTAGGTTTAAAAACAATTATTATTGATAAAAATGGCTTTGTAGCAGGAAATGGCGGCGGTGTTGAAGGCATATTTGGGATCAATACTAAAATGCAGCAGGAAGCCGGAATTCATGCCAAAAAAGAGGATATTATCGCAAAAGAAGCAGAACTGGGACAATATCGCGCCGACGGCTCTTTTTGGGTTGACCTAGTTAACAACTCCGCGGCAAATATTGAATGGCTCCTTAGTTTGGGAGTTCAATTAACAACCGTCGATGATTACCACGGAACCTGTATGTTTCCGACCTTTCACTGGTTTAAAGGCGGTTTTGCCTCGGTTGGCTATGTTCCCTTTATGAAGAAAAAAGCAGATAAACTCGGTGCTAAATTTTTACTTGAAACGTCTGCAATTAGCATAATTTTTGATCAGGGAAAAGTTAAAGGAATTTACGCAAAGACGCCAAACGGTGATATTAAAATTAATGCTAAAGCGACAATCCTCTCAACCGGAGGAGTCGGACATAATCCCGACCTTCTAGAAGAACAGGGCTGGTCAACTAAGAACATTCATTACTGCTCGATGCCAAGCAATACCGGTGACGGATACCAAATGGCGATGTCAGTTGGGGCCAAAGACATGCTAAAAGAATCACCAGAATTCATGATGAATTATATTCAGGCATTTCCACATAAAGGCGTTCATCTATATCTTGATCCAATCAATGGTTTTATGGCGTTACCTTCAGGTGGACCAGTAGTTTTTGTGAATCAAGATGGCCGACGAATTGTCAATGAAAATGTCAAGAAGTATAACTTGCTTTATCAGCGAATGGCAATTAAAGCCACTAAAGTTACTTATGAGATTTTTAATCAAAGTATTTTTGACAAGTTAACTGAGGGTGTAGAAAATGCTGACCAAATTTTAGAAGAAGCCGTCAGAAATAATGAAGGGCAATCGCTTTTTAAAGCTAGCACATTCTCAGATTTGGCAAAATCAGTTGGTATAACAGAAAATACTCTGAAGCAAACAATGAAAGACTACAATAGCTTTTGCCAATCTGGACACGACCTGGAATTTAATAAGGATAAAGATATGCTCATACCGATGGAAGAAGGCCCATATTACATTGCTCGACTTGATCCGTCAAATCTTATTGGCGTCGGTGGAATTGGATCTAATCGCAAATTCGAAGTAATTGCAGAAAACTTCGAAAAAATTCCCGGGTTATACGTTGCTGGTATGGATTCAACCATGCAATATCGAGATGTCTATACCATTACTCTTGGTGGCTCAGCTTGTGCTCACAATGTAAACTCAGGCCGTCATGCTGCAATGAATGCTAAGAATTACATTGATAGTTTAAAGTAATAAGTTTATTAAATACATTTAGAAGTATCAAAAAAATCTTCAATCGCACTATGTCGATTGAAGATTTAATAATTTTTACCACATTCCAATTACTTTTGTCCAAACAAGTCCGCCGCCAAGCCAGATTACGTTCAAGACAACGCCAATGATGGCACTGAGTTTCCACCAATCTTTATTGGAAACATAACCAGTTGAAGATAATAGAGCCGCTGGACCGGCAGAATAGCTCGAAGTTGACAGGTATAGTGAACCATCTAATGCAAGCATTAAAGCGGCCATGACTGGCGGTACTCCAGCACCAATTGCTATTGATAAAAAGCCAGCATATAGAGCCGAAATTTGAGTTGATACACTTGGGAACAAATAATGTAGGTAAAAGTAAGCTAAATATAAAATTACTAATACTAAAACCCAATTCATTCCGTGTAGTGCACTTCCCAGAGTCTTTGAAAACCATGGGAAAAAACCAAGCGTCATTAGTTTTTGCGACATCAACATGATGATTGACAACCAAGTTAAGATATTCCAAGCAAAGCTTTGTCCAAGAATATCTTTAACATTGATAACACCACAAATAAGTAAAAGAGCCACGGCGATAAAACTAACCTGGGTAGCATCAATTCCAAATTCTGGTCCAACTAACCATAAAATAACTGACAGTAAGAAAACGATTCCCATAATCTTTTCGGCAGCCGTCATTTTGCCAAGTTTTTTCAATTTATCGTCTGCCCAATCATGAGCATTAGGAGTTTCCTTAATCTTCGGTGGGTAAATTTTATATAAAATAAAAGGAACGACTAATAATGAAATCAAACCAGGAACAATTGCTGCTAAAAACCATTGCATCCACGAAATTGAAATGTTTTGCGTCTTTGCTATTCCAAGAGCTACCATGTTACCAGCTAAGCCGGTTAAAAACATAGTTGAAGTGACAATATTAACTTCGTACTCATTGAAAACCAGGAAAGAACCCATGTCCCGTTCTGTTCCCTTTTTAGGATCAGAACCCATTTCTTTTGATAAGTTATCAATAATCGGGTACATAATGCCATTAACACGCGCGTTATTACTTGGAATACCAATTGCCAAAACAGTCTCAACTAAGGATAATGCGTAAGCTAAGCCTAAAGTTCTTTTACCAAAAGTTTTAACAAAGAAATAAGCAATTCTCTTACCTAATCCAGATTTGATAAAGCCAGCTGCCATAAACATGCACATTGCAACCATCCAGGCCGTCGAATTACCGAATCCCGCCGTAACTTCGTCCATTTTGAAGATACCGGTTAAGGTGGCAATTACGACCGCAATAATAGTTGTAGCCATCATTGGTAACGGCTTAGTCACACAAGCAACGATGGTTGCAATAAAAATCGCGAATAAGTGCCAAGCTGTGACATTGATTGCTGTTGGTCTAATCGGTGTGACTAGCCAAAGAATAAGGCCGATCCCCACTGGCAAGAGCCATTTTTTCCATTCAAATTTATCTAACATTTTTGTTTTCTCCTTAGAAAATTATTCGTTCGCCTTTTTAATAGCTGAACTAACAGCCTCTTTTAAAGCATGGGTTGTTGTGGAAGCACCTGAAATGGCATCAACAGCTGTTGTGTTTTGCTCCACCATTTCTTGTGGCAGACGAGCGATCGCAACAGCCCCAATACCTTCAGTCTCATGATTTTCCAAAACTTCAATGTTCTTAATTGTTTGGTCTTCATAAGTTACTCGGACCAGAATTCTGCCCCCAATGCCTGCTTCAGAAGAACCAAGATATTGATTCTTTTGCAAAACAATTTGGTTTTCGTTATTGCCATCGAGTAGGTCATTTATGTTAGGAAGAGTGCCTACACTTGCTGCTTTTGTCGTTAAACTTGGTAACTGTGCAACTTTTTCGCCAGCAATTTTACCAAAAATCAAACACTCTGCTAAATTGCCACCGCCTTGGTAACGATTGGTACACATGCCACCAAGTTCACCAGCACTATACAAACGTCTAATCACTTTACCGTCATTATTTAGAACTTGAGCAAATTCGTTATGTTGAGGTCCCCCTTGAGTATTTAAAACTGCTGGAGCTAATCTGACGGCATAAAAAGCACCATTGTCGTTGAATTGAGCCATTGTTTCTGGGGCACGATTAAATTCAAGATCTTGCCCTTTTTGCACGAATTGATTAAATCTAGCAATTGTATTTACCAGATTTTTACCAGGAACTTTAATTTTGGTAGCCAAAGCTTCAATCGTATCAGCCTTAACGACCTTGGCAAAAAAGTCTTGGTACTTCAATCTTCCTTCTTCTTTTTCTTGCAGAAACTTTTGGTACTGGTTGTGATCAAAGACAAGCCATGCGTTATCGTATGCATGCGGCAAAAGATAATCACCGTGTTGGTAAATATGACCATGCCTAAATTTGGCATCCTCACGCATGAACCGTGTCCCATCATCGGCAACCGCAATAATGGAACCTTCTTTAACATTTTTCCAGCCACTAATTTGTCTTCCGCGAACGTTGTCTTTTTCGGCAATTACGTAACTAGGTACTATGCCAAGAGACTCGTAATTACCCATATGCCACATCTTAGCACCAACTTCAGCAGCCATTGTAATGCCATCGCCTTGATTATATAAGGTACCCAATGGGGTCAACTTGCTAACATGCAGATAGTCTTGCTGCATCTGAGCATTATTTTCAAAACCACCAGTTGCCAGCACCACACCCTTTTTTGCGCGGATAAAATAGTGCTTGTGATTACGAGTAATTACTGCTCCAACAATTTCATCATTTTCAGGGTCCTGCAAAAGATGCTCGGCCTTTGACTTCAGCCAGACATTAATTTGCGAACTACGTGAGAGAACTTCTTGGCGAAGTATTTTCCATAAACCAGCATCAAAATCCTGATTATGCACCAAGGCGAAGTCAAAGGTTTCAGAACCATTATATTCGGGATACTCGCACAAATTCTTTTTATTAGCCAAATGATCACCTGGCTGATAGTCTTTTGACCAAATAAACGGATTAATCCCCAGATACTCTTTAAAGTAACTCGGCATTTGAACAAAGCCATCCAAATAAGCATTTAAAGTAGGCTTATCAACATTGAATGGTGCGGCTAATTGCTGATAATAATTAGTTATTTTTTCTTTATTATGTGCCATTGCCACATGCTGTGCTGAATAGCGGGTATTACCGCCTTCGTGGCCATAAGGGGCAGCTTCTGCAATTAGCACCCGGCAGCCTTTATCTGCAGCAAAACGAGCAGCTGTTGCTCCAGCCCCACCAAAGCCTAAAACTAAAACATCATATTATCCATCCCACTTAGTTTGTGCATCAATTTTCATTTTTCTTCTTCTTTACTGCTTCTTTACTGCTTCTTAGCATTTTTGATTGCTTCATTAACTGCTTCCTTGAAGGCAGCACTTGTAGTGCTGGATCCACTGACTGCATCAACATCTGTTGTCTGGGCAGAGAGTATTTTTTTGGTCAATACCGGTATTGCTTTGCCTCCTAAAGATGGTGTTTCTTTTTCCTGCAAAGTTTCGATTTTAGCAATTTTATTATCATCTAGCGTTACGCGAACAACGATCGGAGCATCGTTAATTCCGTTTTCACTAATACCAATGCCTTGATTTGCACCAGCTTCGTAATCAGCTGAAGTGGCGTGCGCATCCGACTTAAGGTCCGGATTTTCCGAAGCATTCGTAACAACATCTACTTCTGCTATTTTTCTTTTTGGCCAAGCTGCATTTTCACCAGCAATCTTACCGGAAATTAGCAAGTCTGCGATACTGTTTGCGCCAATGTATTTTGTTGCAAAGATGTCGCCAAGTTCCCCTGCTTCATATAAGTGCGGAATAACGTTATTCTCCATATCAAGTACCTCGCACTTTTCATTTCTGCGAGCGCCACCATGAGTATGTAAAATATTATGTCTAATCGCAATGGCATAATAAGGCCCATTGCCAAAAGCACGCATTGTTTCAATTTTACGGTTTAACACCATATCCCGTTTTGTTTCTGTTACTTGAAAATTAAAGTCAGCAACTGCTTCGGCTAATTTTGGAGCACTAATTTTTTCAGCTAACTCTTCGATCGAATCGGCTTTAACTGCATATGAAATTAACTGCTTAATTTGCTCTGCCTTGTCTGAAGAATCATTTGCTAGTTGATCATATTGTTTTTGATCCATAACTATGTGAGGATGATTTTGATTTGGCAACATAATCCAATTACCATGGTTATACTTATAACCGTGACGATCTTCTTCATCTTCTCGGTAATAACGCGTTCCGTCATCCCCAGCAACAAAAATACTGCCGTTAAATAGGCTTTGCCAATTGATCATGTAAGCAAACTTCTCTCTTGGCTTGCCCTCATTTAATGAAAAGCCATGAGAATCATAATTAGACATATGCCATAGCCGAGCACCAGCTTCGAC
Organism: Lactobacillus sp. B4007; assembly: GCF_026535895.1. Lineage (NCBI taxonomy): Bacteria > Bacillati > Bacillota > Bacilli > Lactobacillales > Lactobacillaceae > Lactobacillus > Lactobacillus sp. B4007. Next base: position 291,464 of record NZ_JAFNPA010000003.1, on the reverse strand, counting down.
AGCTAAATCAATACCCTTACCCTTATTGTATAAAGTACCAATTGGTGCTAATGACCCTTGGCCGAGAAAAGTCTGTACCATATCCTGATTATTTTCGAAACCGCCACAAGACAATACGACACCATTTTTAGCTGCAACATTTTGCACGATGCCATGGCGTTTAATCTGTACGCCAAGAATTGTTTTTGAAGCAGGATCCTGAATAAGATGTTCTGCCGGACTTGAAAACCAAACGTCAATTTGATCTAAACGCTCGTATACTTTCTTCCGAAGTAATTTCCAAAAGCCACCATTGTACATGCCAGCCGTCATTGTTTGTGAACGCATAGTAGCCGCATGATCATATTCGGGATATTCACCTTGTGGTCTTCTACCAGTATATTGGGCATCAATTCCAAAATATTTTTGTGAATATTCCTTCATTTGTAAAACATTATTTACAAAAGTATCTAAAGCTTTTGGATCGTATTTAAACGGATAGTAAGTTTGTTTATAATAATCACGCAAATCATCGAAATTATCGCTCCAGGCAAAGGCCCCACCGGCATAGCGGGTATTGCCACCTTCTTGACCTTCTGGTGCAGAATCAATCAATAAAACTTTTGCCTTTTGGTCAGCGGCAAATCTCGCCGCACCTGCACCAGCTCCACCGAAGCCAACCACGATTACATCATAGATTGCGTCCCACTTAAGAGTTGAATCGTAGATCATTATCTTACCTTCTCTTTCCTAAAAGATTACTTATACTTAATGAAATATATCCTTTTAAAAAAATTATGTCCAATTTATTTTTAAAAAATTTTTATAAATAAAAAATCTAAACTCATTGTCAAGTAAGGAATTATTGCAATTTCTTTTCAAGTTTAATATAATCAAAAAAGATTATATTATAAATAAAAGTTTTTAATTAATTAGGAGATAGAAATGAATGAAAAAGATCTTCTATATTTTTGTAAATTAGTGGAAACGGGTAATTATACAGCTACTGCTGCTTTATTCGAAGTAACACAACCAACTATCTCAATGGCTATCAAGCGTCTAGCTGACAAATTTGATGATCCACTTGTTTTACAAAAAAATCGAAAAAGTAAAATTACATTGACAGATGCAGGTGAACTTCTTTATAAAAAAGCTAAAATTTTATTGCAAGATATCGCAAGTATTGATTATGATGTTAAACATGCTAGTGATAAGAAAATAAGATTAGCTTTTTCGGGTGAAGCTGGCAATTCGTTTATTGCTGATATTATCATGAAGTTTTATCAAGCTGGATTAACCGATTTAATTGACACTAATATTGAAAGATCCGCTGATGCATTCTCAGATTTAACTAATGGAGATGTTGATGTAGCAATTTATTCTTGGATGGTTCCAATTAATGATCCTGAATATTTTGTCCATACCCTCAAAAGAACTGAATTAGTTATTATTACTAGTTTGGATGATCCTTGGAAGGATGTCCATGAAATTAGTGCTTCTGAATTACGGAATCGAAAGTTTGTGGCACGTTCCCGGGGCTATCTAACTAGAGAATGTTTAGAGGAAGTAGGAAAACTTGGTAATTTTCCCCCAAATGTGATTTATACTGCGCAAACTATGCAAACGATGATCGACCTAGTAAAGCGGAATGTCGGTATTACCTTGGCAATGGAAAGTAGCCTTAAGGAAGAAAGTGGCATTCACGTAATTCGCTTAAAGCCAGGTCAAAAACTATACGCTTATATGCAAATCGCAATGCGTAAAAGCTTTGTGCCGAACAAATACCAAAAGAAAGGTATTGAAATCTTGCGGCACTTTAAGCCTTAATCAGAAATATATTAATACATTTTGTAGACTAAAAAAACTCATGACCATACAGCTAAATCTAATTAAAGATTTGCTGCAGTCATGAGTTCTTTTTTTAAGCTAAAATATTAAATAATGCTGCTGCTAGTGAACCACCTACAAGTGGTGCAATGATTGGAATCCAACTGTAGGCCCAATCAGAATTGCCTTTATTGGCGATTGGTAATAATTGATGAGCTAGTCGTGGCCCAAAATCACGAGCAGGATTTATTGCTATTCCAGTTGGTCCACCAAGTGATAAACAAACTGAAGTAATTAAAAATCCAGCTAATAATGGGTTTAAGCCATCGGCTAAATCACCGTTAGTTAAGGCTAACAAACCATAAACCAGGATAAAGGTTGCAATTAACTCAGTGAAAAAATTCCAAACATAATTTCTAATAGCTGGAGATGTTGCAAAAGAAGTTAAAATTGCTTCTTCGTCCTTAGTTTCCGCCCAGTGCGGATAATAGGTTAGCCAAACTAAAACTGCCCCGACAATCGCTCCTAACACTTGAACTGCAAAATATGGTAATACTGCAGACCAAGGCAATTTATGAGCAATTGCCATCGACAACGTAACTGCTGGATTATAATGACCCGGACAGAGCCATCGTGCACTGAACACGCTGAATGCAACAGCAAAGCCCCAGCCAAAAGAAACAACTATCCAACCACTCTCTTTGGATTTAGATTTGCTTAGGTTCGTCCCAGCACACACGCCATCACCAAGCAAAACAAGTATCGTCGTGCCCAAAAACTCCCCAACTAACTGCATTGTAAAGTTATTATTCATATTTTTTCTACCTCGATTATTGTACTACGTGCGTAGTCTTACAAATAATTTCCAGTAGTATACTATTTCCCTTTTTATTATATAACTTCCTGTCTATTTTGTAAATATCAAAATTGCACTAATACGCGTATAAAGGTTTAACATCATTGCTTAACAACTAAAGGCTTTAATTGTTTTTCTATTTCATTAAGTGGGACATTAGCTTGAAGTAAACTAGCGGCAGTATAAGCTCCTTCAATAAGTGCAGTGTTATATAAATGAACTTTTTTGTCTAAAAACTCTACGGCCATGTCCAGGTTCATTTTGGCACTGCCTAAATCATAAAAAGCTAAGATTTCATCTGCCTGGTTTTCGTTAAAAGCCTTAATAATTTTATCCATACTGGTGCCAATATCATTGTCATTGTTACCACCAGCAAGAGTGAGCGGCACATCTTTAGCCACCTGCTTAATAAGTTTTTCAATGCCAACAGCTATTTCTGGCACATGAGAAACAATAGTTATTCCTAAAGTCATCATTATCCTACCGTTTCAAGTAACGCTGTGAATAAGTAGCCACTTGATTGTGAACCTGGGTCAACATGTCCTTTAGAACGTTCACCCAAATATGATGCTCGACCTTTTTTGGCAATCATTGGAGCGGTACTTTTAACTGCAGCAGTAATTCTAGACTCGGTTAACTTGCCTTCTTTAACTATTGGTACTAGTTGTGCCCAGACGTCAACCATAGTTTTATCCCCTGGTCGTGCACCACCGCGTTTTTCAATCCCACTTAACGCAGCTTCTAATAATTCGCCTAAATCTGTTGTAGTAGCACTTTTTTTAGCCATTTTCAGAAAAGCCGTTCCATATAAAGGACCAGATGCGCCACCAACTGTTGAGATTAAGGTCATTGCAATCTCCTTTAGAGCATCTGACTCTGAAGCTGGAGGAGTAGTAGAAAGTTTTTTAACTACTGCTTGCATACCCCGATCCATATTAAAGCCGTGGTCACTATCTCCGATTGGAGTATCAAGATCACTTAAAAGTTGCTTATTTGCAGCTATTTTGGTAGCAAACTTTGTCATCCACTCAATTGTTTGATTGACAGTTAATTCCATTTAATTATTCTCCTTAATTTACCAAGCAATAGTTTCAACCGGAGTATTTAAATACTCGAGCCATTTGTCATCCTGAATTTCTAGCATAGTAAGTGAAATCCCAGCCATGTCCAAAGAGGTCATATAATTACCAACCTTGGTAAACACAGGCTTAAGGCCTCTCTCATTCAGCTGGTTGAATAAGTCATTAGTAAAAATGTATTGCTCCATCAACGGAGTTGCCCCCATGCCATTCACCAGCACAGCATACTTTTTAGCAGAATCTAATTTTAGTTCGTTATCAAGTTTGGCTAGCAATTCTTTCACTAATTCATTAGCAGGTTTAATCTTTTCAACCCGATAGCCTGGTTCCGAATGAATTCCAACCCCATACTCAATTTCATCATCTTTTAACGTAAAACCTGGTTTACCCGTTTCTGGATTGGTAGCAGCCGAAAGAGCCACAGCAATTGTTTTAATATTTGGCAAAACTTGCTTGGCCAGTTCTTCAATTTCTGCTAGACTAGCCCCATTTTGAGCAGCTGCACCTAAAATTTTGTGCATCAAAATTGTTCCCGCAACACCGCGGCGACCCTGCGTATAGGTGCTATTTTCAACCGCAATATCGTCATCGACAACAATAGATTTAACTTTGATATCTTCCATCTCCGCCATATCCATTGCCATTTCAAAGTTCATAACATCGCCCGAATAATTTTTGATGATTAGAAAAACACCGTTTCCATGGTCAGCCGCTTTAATTGCGGCGTAAATCTGATCTGGTGTAGGCGATGTAAAAACTTGTCCGCATACAGCTGCACTTAGCATTCCTTTTCCAATAAAGCCTGCATGGGTCGGTTCATGACCTGATCCACCTCCACTAACTAAGCCTACTTTGCCAGTCATTGATTCTTCATTCGCACGCACCAATGCATCAGTTTGCGGTATTCGCCGAATATATTGCGGATATGCCTTGCTCATCCCGCTAACCATTTCGTCAACGACATCGTTAGGATTATCAATAATCTTTTTCATTACCAAAAGCCTCCTTTTTAGTTAAATCAGTTATAGATCAATTATAGCAATAAGCGCTTTCATCAACTATTGCTGAAAACAAAAAAACGAAGATTGCTCTTCGTTTTCGCTTTATTTAATTAATACTTGGTATCGTTTAGATCGATCATCATCCGGATGTTCAGCTGCATGACCACATGCGACAATCACACTTGCCTCGTAAGCATCAGAAATACCTATGTCTGCTAGCAATTTGTCATCAGTATTGAGAATTCTTGCCGCATTCATTAAATAAACTGAACCTAAATTTAAATCTGCCGCTTCAACCATAATGTTTTCAGCCGCTACGGAAGCATCACGTTGACCAAACATACTATCTTTCTTTACGTTAATAACAAAAAGAAGTGGTGCCTCATAACAAGCATTCTTGGTTAAAGTTTCAATTCGCTCAAGAAGAGAAGTATCTTTCACGACAGTCATCCGCATGTCTTTTGCTTGATGCATTCCACACGGAGCCGCCTGAAAAGCTGCAATCAACTTAGTAATATCTTCTTGATCAACTTTTTCATCAGTGTATTTCCTAATTGCTACTCTTTTAAAAACAGAATCAGACATTAGCTGCATCTCCTTTTTAAAATGATGATCTAAATTGATTTAATTATTGAGCTATAATTTTACTACTTTTATGATTCAAATTTTCCCATCTGATATAATATTTATCAGTAATTTGAACATACTTTTTACCGTGAATCTTCTTGGCACTAATGACCATTACGGTCTTACCTTTTTTAACATAAACGTTAGCCTTGCGAACGCCTTTACTATTATAAACGTAAGACTTCTTCTTTACCTTATATTGGACTGCCTTAAACAACTTAACGTTTCTTACGCTAATATATTGATTCTTCTTATTGTTAAAACCAATTAAAGACTTGTCATTCGGACTTGCAAGACCGGAAACAAGAATTATAGTGCCCTTCTTTAACTTGGATTTTTTCACACGTTTACCATCTTTATCATAAACATATGAATTTCTCGTTAATTTAGCATACTTACCCATTAATGATAATGCTTTAGAAGAATCTGCCGTATTTTTACTTGGCTTCTTAGAAGTATCATTGCCGGCTGCTGGCTTAGTTTGATCACCGGTTGTTGGTGTCTTAGCAGTATCTTGACCAGTTGTAGGCTTAGTTTGATCACCACTTGTTGGCGTTGTCGGGGTTGTCGTAGACGTACCCTTAGAAGAATCGCTGTTAGTGGTTGGCACAGGTTGATTAGTTTCTGCTGCCAATACTGGAGCTGCTGCACTTAAACTAAGTGATAACGAAGCAGCACCAACTAAACCTAAAATTGTTTTTTTGTTCATATTTACACCTCATTAAAATATCTATTTGTTTCTATTTTACTACTTTATGCCAAATTTTTCCTGTTAAAACTTAAATGGATTATTCACGTGAATATTAATAAGAAATTTTTAGTTTAAACTTATCTTGCAATATCTTATAAGGAATTAAAAACGGTTTTGCTTTATACTATTTAGGGGAACAATATTTTTTAATTAAGGAAGGCTGACATGAAGCAGAAAAAAAGCGACACAATTGAAATTTTAGTTACAATTGACCAAAACTACATTAAGCCACTTGAAGTAATGATGTATTCAATGAAACTTAATAATATGGAGCAAAATTTTTGCATTTGGTTAATTCATGATAATATTGCGGATTCTGCTCTTCGTAACCTAACGAAATACGGTGAACAAATTGGCATGCAGGTCAAGACCGTGGCAATGAATAGTAATATTATTTTTCCTGACTCACTGTTAAATTTACATGATTACCCAAAAGAAATGTATTTTAGGTTATTATCTGGTCAAGTTTTACCAGCTAGTTTGCATCGGGTACTCTACCTTGATCCTGATATTCTGGTAATCAACTCACTGAGAAAGCTGTGGGAATTGGATTTGGCTGGCAACATGTTCGCTGCTGCTGTTCATGAGGGCTTAACCGATATTATGAGTTCTATCAACAATATTCGGTTAGGCACGACCACCGGCTACTTTAATTCAGGCATCATGTTAATGGATCTTGATGAAATGCGTAAAAAAGTCAAAATCGAAGACATCACGGCAGCAATTGAGAAAAATCATGATACGCTTATTCTGCCGGATCAAGATATTCTCAACTACCTTTATGGTGAAGATATTTTAAAAATACCTGAAACGCTTTGGAACTATGATGCTCGCGCATACTCAGTTTATTTAGCTAGAAGTACTGGCGATTGTAATATCGAGTGGGTTATGGAAAATACTTCAATCTTACACTTTTGTGGCAAGCCTAAACCTTGGCAAAAAGAGAAACACTCGAGATTTAAAGCTCTCTATCTCAACTATCAGCAAATGACAAACCGCATCTTAATGCAGCAAAAATAAATACGATATTTAGCCTTTTTCTATTGATGGAGCCAAGAACTGTGCTAAAATATAAAAAGTTGCCGAATATCAAGCGACACAAAGCATTACGTAATTTGTGTATAGTTAATCGCAAATAAGTCCTGCTTAAAAAAATTTATAGAAAAGAGAAGAAAATATGGCTTCAATTAATAAATCTGAACTAACCAAAGAAGTTGCAGCAAAAACTGGTCTTAAGCAAAAAGACGCAGAAAAAGTTATTGATTCTTTAATCGAATCAATCAAGGACAACTTGGCTAAAGGTGAAAAGGTTCAAATTATCGGCTTTGGTTCATTCGAAGTTCGTGACCGTGCTGAAAGAAAAGGTAGAAACCCACAAACTGGTAAGACCTTAACCATTCCTGCAACCAAAGTGCCAGCTTTCAAACCAGGCAAGGCTTTAAAAGACGCTGTTAAATAATTTAATTACAAGCGAAAAAAAAACAACAAGCAAAATTTGCTTGTTGTTTTTTTGTTGTCCTATTCTACTTATTTTGGTGGTTCAATTTTTTAGCTAAAAAGTCACCGGTAATTTGCACAATAAAGATTAAGATAATAACTAGAACTGTGGCTACAAAAGTCACATCGTTATCGAAACGCTGGTAGCCATAAGAAATGGCCGTATTACCTAAGCCACCGGACCCAATAGCACCAGCCATCGCGGTTAAGCCGATTAAACTAATAATTGTTACTGTCGATACTCGAGCCAATTCTGAACGAGCTTCGTTTAAGTAGACATTAAAAATGATATCCCAGGTTGTTGCCCCCAAGCTTTGCGCTGCTTCAATTTTTCCGTGATCAACACTTTCTAAAGCCACCTGAACTTGACGAGCATAGAAGGGAAAAACTCCAAGTGATAACGGAACCAGCGCAGCATTCATACCGATCTGCGTTCCGACTATTAATTGGGTAAACGGAGCAATGAAGGCTAACAAAATGATAAACGGAATTGCCCGAAAAATTGAAACAATTTTATCACAAATATTAAACCAAAACTTATTTTGTCTGATTCCACCCTCTTTGGTTAAAACTAGAATTACCCCGAAGAGGATACCTAAAATGCCACCAAAGATTGCCGACCAAAAAGTCATAAATAAAGTTTGAAAAATACTAGTTCCCCAGCCAGTATCGCCGCCCCAGCCTAAGTTCACGACATTTGGAAAAATTTTACTAAACCAACTAATCATACAAATTCCCCTTTTCATTCAACCTAGTTACTGCTACTCCTTCTTCGGTTAAAAAGGCAACAGTCTGCTTCTGCTTATCGCTATCACCCTTGACCAAAACTAAAAGCGTACCGATTGGTTCATCGTCTAGTAACTCAACATTCCCGTATAGCATACTAGTTTCAACACCAATCTGGCGGTAAAGGTCAATAATAATTGATTTGGTTACGTTAGCTAAACTATAAATAAGTTGGTAAATTGCTTCATGATCATTTAGCTTAGTTAAATTTAGCGACTCTAATGTGTTAATTACTTCTAGTGAGCCGCCTACAAAGCTCTTTGTTAAGCTGTTTTTCGGATGCAAGACTACATCACGCAGCGTACCGTTTTCAATGATTTTTCCTTGCTGCATTAAAGCAACTTTGTCACAAATCTTTTTAACTGCGCTCATCTCATGTGTAATCAAGACAATTGTAAGGTTGAGATCTTCTTTTAATTTTTTTAGGAGAGTTAAAATCTGTTGGGTATTTTGCGGGTCAAGCGCACTAGTAGCTTCATCCGAAATGAGAATATCTGGTTCATTGGCTAAAGCACGTGCAATTGCAACCCTTTGCTGCTGCCCACCGGATAATTGAACCGGGTAAAAATCTGCCTTTTCCTTTAAATCAACTAATTCTAACAGTTTTAGGGACTTTTCCTCTATTTCCTTATCTTTTAAGCCAGAATGCTTTAAAGCAAAAGCAACATTTTCAACTACAGTTATTTCGTTAAGCAAGTTAAAGCTTTGAAAAATCATTCCGATTTTTCTACGCTCCAATTGCAGATTCTTGTTAGAAATAACCTGCTTACCGTCTTTGACAAAATCTGTGCCATTAACTTTAATGTTCCCAGCCGTTGGTTTTTGTAATAAATTAATTGTTCTAACTAAGGTTGACTTACCTGCCCCAGAAAAGCCAACAATACCGTAAATATCACCTTTTTCAACGGTTAGGCTGACATCATGGACTGCATGCACTATTTTTCTTTTTTTATCAGCGAAATCAACGTTGACATGTTGCAACTCAATAATACCCATTAAATTTTCTCCATTCACTTAAAAACTAACTAAAACTTGATGTCCCAAGCAGTTTTTTGCATGTCACCGTAATATTTCTTGTCTAAGCGCTTAGTTTCTTCCGTCTGGTAGGCCTTCACAACGGCGAGGTAATCTTTATTCTTCTCCTCACCCTTACGAGCACAAATGATGTTAACCCATTTTAATGAATCCTTGTTAACCGGCTCAACAAAGATTGTCTGTTTCTTACCTAAACCAGCGGGACGAGCAAAGTCATTATTAACAACTGCGGCATCAACTGAGTCAATTACCCGACCACATTGATCAGCATTTATTTCTTTAATTTTTAGGTTTTTAGGATTTTTCACAACGTCAGCAACAGTAGCTAATTCCTTGCCTTTACGCAGTTCGATTAAACCGGCATTTTTTAAAACAAAAAGTGCACGGGATTCGTTGCTGGCATCATTTGGAACTGCAATTGTAGCACCTTTTGGTAAGTCGCTCAGTTTGTGATATTTCTTGGAATATAATCTGATCGGATTAATTTCTGTGCGGCCAATTGCCTCTACGCCACCCTTATTCGCTTTATTCCACGCTTTCAAAAAGGCATAGTGCTGAAAGGCATTTAAGTCAATATCACCATTTTTAACGGCTTTGTTTGGCTGGTTGTAATCGGTAAAGTTCTTCACTTTAACCGTTACACCATATTTCTTTTTTGCAGTAGCCGCAACATGATTCCAAATATCTTCCTTTGGCTTAGTTTCACTAACTATTCCCACAGTAACCACATGGTTGCCACCTTTTTGACTATTATTAGGTTTGGGGCCAAAGCTAAACCACCCAATCACAATCACAACTAAAGCGACGATTACGCCGATAACAATATTTCTTGTCTTCTTCTTCGACATTACAGAACCTCCAAAGTTCAACAAAAAAGCACTCATCCCTAAAAATAAGGACGAGTGCTTCGCGATACCACCTTTAATTTGTTTATTACTCACGTAATAAACCTCAATAGCTATCTATCAATAGCTTGCACAAATAACGGATGCAACTCCGCCGAAAGCTAAATATCACTAACGGTCATCATTTCAAGCCCATGTTCATCATCCCTTGTCTGCTAACTCTCACCAAAATGTTAGCTCTCTTTATCAACTTGGCAAATAACTACTCTGCTTTTCAAGATGTATTAATTATTTAATTGTTTATTAATTTAGCACCTAGTTTTAGTTCTGTCAACCACGTTTAAAATTATTTTTGCTGATGCTTGTGAAAATTCTGATATTGATCCCAATTATCACGCGCGACCACAAAGGTAATGATTGCCATGCCAATTACTTGCCACCATAAGTTAGGATTGATCATTTCAGCTTGAATAATACTATTAACAAGAATCAGGATACTGATCACTAAAACGATTACGCTTATGATCATCTTCTTCATTTCGTTTCTCCTTTCTAGCATAAGTTAAAAATTCATATGAATATTTATTTTGATCATCAGGTAAATGAGTCTCTTTTTTTATTAACTCAAATTGCGAATAGTCAATGGTCGGCATAATCGTGTCACCAGCAAAAACAGCTTTTATTTCCGTCTTTTCTAAATAATCTACTTGCTTTTTCAATGCCTGGAAAACCGATGTACCCCCGATAACAAAAATCTTTTCATCTTGATGTGACTTAAGCCAATGCTTTAATTTATTTAACGAAGATAATATGACAACTTGGTTATTGTGATCAAATTTGTGTGCCACTTCGCAACTACTTGATAAAACAATATGTTGTCTATTAGGTAGCAGTCTAGGTAAGCTAGCAAAAGTTTTACGGCCCATAACGATTGGGTGACCAACTGTTAACTTTTTAAAATGTTCCAAATCCTTAGGTAAATACCAAGGTAAATGCCCATCTAGACCAATTTGATGTTTCTCATCCTCAGCCCACACAAAAATAATCATTAATGCACCTCTAGTTTTATTATACAGCTTTATTCTCGTTATTTATATCTTTTACCTTTAACTCGACCAATTAACGTAAAACAGCAAAAAATTAGCTAGGCAGCTGCTTGTCAAAACCCTAAATTTATTTTTCCTGATTTAGCAGTATGCTATAGTAAAATAGTAAAAAGTATACAAGCATGAGGAGAAATGAAATGACTAAAAGTGCTGCAGATTTTTCAGATGAAAATTTTAACCGAATGAAAACAATTGAAGCGGATTTAGTCCGCAATTTACAAGAAGTTGTTAAAGATCCTAGTACAGAAAGTAAATTGAGTGATGTCATTTTCACAGATCATCAAAATTGGCTGAAAGTCATTATGCCAAACTATTCAACTGAAATTCATTTAGGAATTGTTAACGGCTATGAAAGTGATGAACGCTACCAATCATATTACGACGACAAGGCTGGTAAAGGTGCTACTAAGATACTAATCAAAATTGTCAAAGATCATTTGCAAAAATAAAAGGTGAAATCTTCTAATTAGAGGATCTCACCTTTTATTTTTTTAATGGAACCAACTAGTGTGCTTGTCAGTAAAAGCTAGCAGGTCATTACTTAAATATAGAATATACGTGAAAAATAACGTTAAATTTGCGTCACCCTGAAAAGCAGTAACACCCCACAGAATGATCGCAAAGATTCCTTGAATTGACCAAAAGTAGTACTGTTCCCGAAAACGAAACGTGCAAAGGACTGAGCCAGTGATGCCAATTGCACCGGCGATTGCATCAATCCATGGCCTTGGACTAATAAAGATTTTTGTGTCCATTAAGTAAAGCAGGCCCGTTACCACGATAAAAAAGCAAATTGTATAAACCCACTTGGATAAATTGAGCCCCCTAATATGTTTTTCTGCATCTTTTGTCCAAGCTGGTAAAAATAGCACGGGCAAGTCTAATAGAAAAATATAGGCTGCCTGCAAAACAACATTGGCATAATTTTTAGCATATATCGAAACAATAATGTAAATAATTGATGACAATAAGCCTAATACACCGTTAATTGGTCTTGCATTAGTAATAGCCAACGTACACGTAAAGCCCATGATAGCTGCAATCATCGTCACAAACGCAATTAAATCAATTGGTGAAGAAATTGTCGTACCGATAATGACGCCGATCCCTAGCATCAATAGCATATAAGTTTTAAAGCTCCAACCACGCATTTGACTTACATACCATTTACTACTAAATAAATTATTATTAGGTTGAAATTTCATTAATACCGCCCTATCTATCTCTTTATTTGTGCGCAAACACGAATTCTATCATAGCATTTAATTCGTAAATCCAAAATTATTCTGACTTGAACAACTTATTGCTTATTTGTAAAAGCTAGCTTTAATAAAAATGGGGCAATCAAAGTTGTTAAGATAATGACTCCCACAACTAATGAATAAGTAGTAGAAGTTAAAAAGTGCTTTTGCCTGCTAATCTGGGCAACAATCAAGGCCATTTCACCACGCGAAACCATTCCTGCCCCAATTTGAATTGAACTCAAAAAGGAAAAACCAGATAGTTTAGCACCAATACCAGCACCACCCCATTTAGATAAAATTGCACCAATTAAAAGTAGTACAAATAACCCAATATTTTGCCAGATTCCAGTTAACGTCATCTCAAGTCCAATACTGATGAAAAAAAGCGGAATAAAAAAGCCATAACCAATGGTCGTAAAATTTTCTTGCAGTTTCGCTTTTTCATTTAACTGGCTAAAAGCAAGTCCGACAAAAAAGGCACCAATCACATCGCTTAAGCCAACAAATTCCGCACCAAAAGATGCTACTAAAATCATAACTAATAGTAAAAGGACGTTAGCTGCCGGCACAGTATTCTTAGTCCACAATTTAACCAACCTTGGTGCTAGCCAAAAACTACCAATGATTAGTACTATTAAATAGCCTATCTGACAAAATATGTGCCATGCTAATTCATATTTTGCTGTAGTTACTGGCCTTTGCGTGTTAAACAAACTGCTTGCGATGCTTAACAAGAAGATTGATAGTATGTCATCAACTACAGCCGCGCCGAGAATGGTCATCCCTTCCTTATTTCTAAGACAACCTAATTCCTGTAAAACCGCCACAGAAATTGAGACTGATGTCGCCGCAAAAATTAATCCCAAATAAAGACAATCAATTGGCGCAAAAGCAAACAATAATCCTGTTAAATAAGCAACAATTATTGGTACAATCATTCCCAGCAGTGCCACGAGCAAACTGGGATACCAAAGCTTTTTTAAAATAGTCAAATCACTTTCAAGGCCAGCTAAAAACATCAGCAAGATAACGCCAATTTCCGCTAAATTTTTAATTAGTGAAGTTGGTCTGACCCAATTTAAAAATGCCGGACCAAGGATGACACCTGCAATTAATTGACCAATCACAGCAGGCAGCTTACTCCTTACGCTAATTTGCCCACCGATTAGGGCGAATAATAAGATTAAAATTACTAGTTTTATTTGTTCCATTTTTCCTTCAACTTTCACACAAAAAAAGACTTCCAAGAAGTTACCTAGGCAACCCAAACCTAGGAACAATTCTTGAAAGTCTTGAACTCCAACCGAAATTTTTTTAATTATTATAACGAAAGAAACTTAATTTTGTAAATCCTTTTTTGCTTTTCCTTCATAAGCCAATTTTTCATTTTCATAAGTAAGCAGCTGATCATCAAAATGTGTGACTTTAAAATCAAGGTAATCAATCGCTTTTTGTAAGTTCATTGCTTGCTTTTTTAGTTCTTTCAGCTGAGACACAAGTAGTTTTTTACGCTCTTTAGGTGGCTGCTTTTGCTGATATTTAGCCACAAATTCTTGCAGTCTTTTAACCGAAACACCAGCTTGACGTAAAGCTTTAATGTAAAAAATCCAATTTTGATCATATTCGCTATATTCACGATAGCCGTTAGTGTCCCGCCTAACTGGTGGTATTAAACCGCATTTCTCCCAATAGCGTAATGTATCCTTTGATAAATTAAACTGAGAACTAACTTCATTAATGTTCAAAAAATCTCCTCACATCAGCGAATCATATTATAAATACGTTCAACCGCAGACGGATCGCGATGATCAAAAAATTGGCTTTGTCGTTTATCTAATCTGTTGATTTTGACCATTTCTTGGTCAGTTAAAGTAAAATCAAAAATATTACTATTTTCCACAATTCGCTCACGATGAACAGATTTTGGAATAACAACTTTTTTTCTCTGAATTAGCCATCTTAAAATCACCTGTCCTACCGATTTATGGTGACTCAATCCAATTTCTTGTAGAAGTGGGTTACTAAAAATCTGGTTTTTCCCTTCAGCAAATGGTGCCCAGGCTTCTGGCTGAATTGCTTTGTCTTGCAAGAATTTAACAGCATCTTGTTGCATCCAAAGATTAATCTCAATTTGATTAACGGCTGGTCGTACGCGATTATACAAAGCCAAATCCCAAATTCGGTCAGGTTCAAAATTCGATACACCAATTGCGCGAATCATCCCAGATTCATATGCTTCTTCCATTGCACGCCAAGAGCTGTAAACATCACCATAAGGTTGATGAATTAAGCATAAATCAAGATAATCTAACTGCAACTTTTTTAATGATTCATTGATTGCTCTTTTAGTGGCTTCATATCCTGTGTCCTGGACCCATAATTTAGTAGTTACAAAAATATCTGATCTTGTTATTCCGCTCTTCTTAATTGCTCGTCCTACTGCTTCTTCGTTTCCATATGAGCTAGCTGTGTCAATTAGCCTGTAACCTGCATCCAATGCTGTCAAGACAGCCTTTTCTGCTTCCTTAATGTCAATAATTTGGAAAACACCAAAGCCTAAAAGCGGCATTTCAATTCCATTGTTTAATTTAACTGTTTCAATGCGTATTCCTCAATCAACTAAGTTTAATAATTTTGCAGTTATTATAAACCTTGGAGTGCAGACCAATGCAAGAGGAGTAAAAAGTATTCCTAATGTAGCTCAGATTAAACGTAATAAGGCCAACGAAATTACGCCCACCAAAACGATTAACAGTAACGATTTACTAATTAAGGCAACAATAAAGGTGGGTAGTGATGCCAAAACATAATCCACATTAACTTTGGGAAGATGTCCTAGACTTGGCGTAAATAAACTACTAAACCAAAGAGATGCCATAATTACAATTGGTACGAATGATAGAAATTCAACTATTATTTTAGGTAAAGTAAATTTCTTTAATAAAACAAATGGCAAAATTCGCGATAGCCAAGTGGCAATTCCACAGCCAATAATTGTTAACATTGTGTAGTTAGAAAAAGACATGTTTCACTACCATCCCCAATATGCACCCTAAAATTGTCACCACAAGAATAACTAACTGTTCAGGTAAAATAATCATGCATAAGTAAGTTAAAGCCATTGTTATCAAGACTACTGTCACCTGTAAAGCCTGTTTCATTTTTTTATCACTAATTATCTGTAGGTACAATAAACCAATAAACATTGCTACAATGGCAAAATCTAAGCCCAATCTTTGCGGATTGGTAATTAAGCCCCCGAGAAATGCACCTAAAGCAGTTGCAATTACCCAAGTCAAATACGAAATAGTATTAGTCGTATTCTGCCAGGTAAAAGTCAGCCGATTGCCTGTATAGTTTAATTTACTCACCCCAAGTGCAAAACTTTCATCAGTCAGCAAGGTGCCAATGGCTATTCCCTTACCTACACTATCTTTTTTAAAATATGGTGCCAATGTAGTGCTCATTAAAATCATTCTGGAATTAATCAGAAAGGTCGCTAGGATGATTGACAAAATCGGGCTCCCTGCCGCAAGCATACTTACTGTAGTAAACTGGGCGGATCCGGCATAAATAATAATTGACATTAAGCAAACTGTTAAGATTGAAAATCCACTCGCGCGGCCAATAATGCCAAAAGCAGCAGCAATTCCTAAATAGCCAAATACTGTTGGGATTGTTTCAACAAATGCGGCATGTCTTGATAAAGAGTTATTCATCTACTCATCTACCTTTCCCTTTTTCTTAAAAACTATTTGCATAAAATAGTGTAAACTAGGTTTAACTAGCAAAAATTATTTGAACCTAAGCAAAAGCAAGTTTAATTTGCTACAATGCTCTTTCGTTCGATATATAATAAATACGTTCAATATATTAGATTTAACAAAGTTTACGACGAACTTTAGATAAAGTCAATTACTTTTTAAGGAGAAACTAATTGGAAATTAATCAGATTATTGCCCACAATGTTAAGTTTTACCGGCTTAAAGCCGGACTAAATATTAGTCAGCTAGCGGAAACTGCGGGTATTAGTAAAAGTATGCTCTCACAAATAGAAGGTGGAACAACTAATCCGACAATCAACACAATCTGGAAGATTTGTGCTGGACTTAATATTCCCTATACCCTTCTTTTAGAAGATTCTGACCTTAATAAACCAACAATTATTCAAAAAAATAAAATTCTGCAGCAACATTCCGCCGATGGTCATTACCGGATTTTTAATTATTTTCCCCAATCAATTCATCGCCGCTTTGAGCTTTTTCAAATGGAGCTAGATCCACACTCACAATATAAATCTGTTGGGCATTCGTCAAATTCCGAGGAATATGTAATGGTAATAGCCGGAACATTATGGATTACGGTCAATAATCAGAAAAATCTGTTGAAAAAAGATGACACCATCTTCTTTAATCCAACCAATCCCCATACCTACTCCAATGAAACCAATGTAATCGCAAAGGCCGTTATTATTAATAATTATTACTAATGTATTTACAAATCTTGTTTTAAGAACTATCTAAAAGAAAAATCACTTCTAATAATGAAGTGATTTTTTTACTTGTATATTTTTTGGTTCTAGTTTTAGTTGATAATTAAAATTTTACTTTCCTTGTTCGTCACGGTCTTTAAATACTTGTTTAGCTACATTAACTGCATTTAAAACTTTAGGAAAGCCAACATAAGGTATGGCTTGGATGAAAGTCTCAATCACTTCTTCTCTAGTTAATCCAACATTTAAAGCACCATTGATGTGAACGTTTAATTGTGGTGCAGTATCGCCTTGTGAAAGCAAACTAGTAATAGTAATCATTTCTCTTTGCTTTAAGTCTAAAACATCACGATTATAAATATCGCCAAATGCGAATTCAATAATGTATTTACCAACATCTTCTGGTAAACCTGCTAATGAATCGATAACTGCTTGACCAGCTTCTTGATCAACTTTAGCTAAATTCTTTAAACCAGTTTCGTAACGATTATTTTCTGCCATGTTATTCTCCTTTTCGCTAATTCAAATTACTGCTATAGAATAAATGCTGGAGTATACTCCACGTCAACCACTTTTTTAAGTTGACACAAAAAAGTTGAATGTAATTATTATCTTAAAAAACAGATGAGAAGAGATAAATATTATGCAATATTCTATTGGTCAATTTTCTAAATTATGTGGTCTGTCGATTGATACACTGCGATATTACGAAAAGCAAGGATTAATATTTTCAAGCCGCGACAGAAACAACCGTCGTGTATATACAGATAAAGATATCAATTGGGTCAAGTTTATTCTTAGACTGAAGAAAACCGGCATGAGTATTAAAAAAATGCAGGAATACGCCAAATTGCGTTACCAGGGTGACGAAACAATTCCCCAAAGGTTGGTCCTTCTTTTTGAACAATTGGATTTATTGCATCAAGAACAGGATCAACTCAATGAAGATATTAAATTTATTGAACATAAAATCAAAATTTATCTTGGACTAGCTAAATGATAAAAGAGTAATAAATCTGCTCTTGTGTAAATTCGATAATAGTGCAAATATATCAATATAGCTTTAGTTTGACTGCAACTAAGATTAAATATCGGCAAACTATTGTTTATAACAAGATAATATTAGTAATTAAATTAGGGGGTCTATATGAAACGGAAATCTTTACTAATGTCATTTTTAGTCATTTTTGGCGTTTTGTTATCCTTGAATGTTTTTGGGCGAAACGTTCAGGCAAAATATTGGAAAGAATATTACTTTAAGCCGCGCGAGGTCAAAGTAATTAAGCCAGTCAAAATTTATAAAATGAAAATTGCTTATCCATTATATAAGACCCATGCGGTTGCTTCCAAAACACTGCGAAAAGGTCAAAAAGTTCATATTCGTGATGTTGCTAGTTACGAATGGCTGGTAACTCATAAGGGTTGGGCTAACGGCTATTTTAAAGCTCATGGTAAATATTTCTGGCAATGTCCGAAAGCTAAGGGCTGGTATAAATTAGTCAGATAGATTACTACTGAAAAATAAAGAGCGTTTGCAGACACTCTTTATTTTTATAGCTAGGTCTTTTAAGAAAAGTGAATGTAATTACTTTAAAAGCACATTCTTTGGACGGCTAGTCCGATTTAGGTATATGTTCCATGTCTTGGGAAAAGTAGTTTTTACAAACAAGAACTAGAAAATATTTGACCTATTTCAAGTGAGTATTCATTGTGGCTATAAGTTTAGTCGAAATATTAGCAATATTTAAAAATCTTTTCGAAGATTTAATCGAGTTGTCTGAACTTTTAGGCATCTTTAAATATAAGTAAGGAACATCTGGCATTATGAAACAACTAGGAAAAATAACCTTATCTTTATTAAAAGCCATTGGTTTCTTAATCTGGTTTCTGTTCTCCTTTATTTTTATGGAGTCTCCGACACTTGCATATATCATCTATGACAATGAAACAAGGAACAATGTCAATATTTGGCACCATGTATTGGTTCTGATAATTGGGTGTCTAGTTGGTTTTGTATCTGTTTATCCGCTTTATAAAAAAGTTAACGGCACGCCGATCTGGTCAATTAAACTAAGCATAAAAAAATCTACTGATTTCTTTCGGTTTTGCAATATTGTCACTTTTTATCCAAGTGTTAATTGGAAATATTGTTAATGTAGGCAATACAGACGATGACTTAATTAGATTACTTCACACTCAACTAGGCGCGATTGTTTTTTTCACCTTGGTTATATCGGGTCCTATATTTGAATCAATGCTATTTCAAGGTAGCTTACAAGGCGGGATTTTTAAAAAGCTTAATCTTTGGCTAGCAATTCTTCTCACTAGTCTGCTTTTTGCTTTTGCCCATGGAAACATGCTTTCATGGGCAACTTTGCAAATATTTTTTACTGTGTTAAGTTACTCACTAGTATATTTAATAACTAAAGACATTAAAATGGCTATTTTTTGTCATGGCTTACTGAATTTAATTATTTGGATATTCAGATTTTTTTGATGTAAAAGCTAAAGAAAAAAATATTTATAAGCAAAAGGGCTGAACCAACTGGTTCACCCTTTTTTGCTTTCCCAATAAAATATTTTCATTCAATAAAAGCAAGTGCTTGCTTGCATTAAAAAATTAAAGATGCTATTCTACACCAAACACAAAATAAAAAGTGAGGTTAAAAATATGAATTTCAAAAAATTTATCAGCAGTCGCGGAACTGTAATTGCACTGTTGATTACCGTTATTTTTGGTGGACTAGTATTCTGGATATATGATTCAGGGTATAAGAATATGCCAAGCAAGATTAAAGAATTGCCCATCGAAATTATTAATCAAGACCCAGACAGCAAGGACCTGGCTGAAAATATTAAAGCTAAAGCTCCGTTCAAACATGTAAAAATTAGTTCTGATCTCAAAAAAGGAAAACAGAATCTAGATCAGCGAAAGAGTTACCTGCTGATAGCAATTCCAGCACACTTCAAGCACAACCTTTCACATGGCAAAAACGCTAAAGTGAAATTTTATCTTAATGATTCAAACCAAATGTCGGTAAGTAGTTCTTTGAATGCGATAGCCAATAAAATGGGCCAAGCAATTGACAAGGAAATACAAGTTCAAAGTCAGACAATTAAAATAGCAAAACCACAGCTAGCTAAAATGCAATTAGAGCTAAATAAGCAAAGGGCAAACGCAGAAATTGAAATAAATACTGCTCGACGCTCTATTGCTCAAGCACCCAAACAAATGCAGCCAGCTTTAATTAAAAAGCTAAAAACGCAAACCGCTTTAAGACAAAAACAAGTAGTAAAGAAGGCTTTGAAGCAAAAGCAGCAAATTATTTCTCAAAGCAGGCAAAAGGCATTAGCACAACAGAGTAAAACTTCTTCTTTTACTATTCAGCACCGTAATTCTGTTCCGAAGGGTTTAAACAATGCCCTAGCCCCTTTCTTTATCAACATCACACTTAATTTAGGAACGCTCATGGGAGCACTACTTCTTTATGGTGTATATGCTAAATTTGCGTCTAAAATCGGCCGGTGGAAGTCATTTGCATATTTAGAATGTACTTATTTACTGATAGCATTTTTAGCGAGCCTAATTGTGAGTGCGATTGATCTTAAAATTTTACCAGGATCCATGGCAAATTATTCGAACATCATGTTTGGCCATATATTGGCAATTTTCCTTTATTACAATTTCAACACAATAGCACTTCTATTATTAGGACAAATCGGAACTCCGATTAATATTATTTTGACAATGATCCAAGTAGTTTCAGGAGCCGGAATTATTCCACTGAT
Organism: Lactobacillus sp. B4007; assembly: GCF_026535895.1. Lineage (NCBI taxonomy): Bacteria > Bacillati > Bacillota > Bacilli > Lactobacillales > Lactobacillaceae > Lactobacillus > Lactobacillus sp. B4007. Next base: position 270,550 of record NZ_JAFNPA010000003.1, on the reverse strand, counting down.
TGGAATGAATTCTTTCTTTAATCTTGTTCATTACATATCCCCGGTATACTACGGTATTCTGTCTGACTTTAATTTCCTCTATGGAGGGACATTTTCTTCGGAGCAACAAATCGGCTTTTGGCTACTCCTAGTGGGAATCTTGTTAGTTAATATGATAATTGTTACAATAAGACACAAGCAACCAACGTTAAAATTTGATGAATTAAGTTAAGGCAGGTGATCAACATGGCTGGTGATGTTGAACAAAGGATTTTGGCAGCTTTTTCACATTTATTAATTCAAAATGGATATCAAGGAACAACTACCAAAAAAATTGCTCAAGCCGCACAAGTTAATGAAAGTACCTTATTTAGACACTTTAAAGATAAGTATAGTATTTTGCAGCAACTTGTAGCCGAATATCGTCAAGATATTCAAACAGTCGGGGATAATTACCAGCTTGTTGGTGACATTGAAAAAGATATCATGAATTTTTCTGTAATCTACCAAGGTTTTATTGAACAGCACTTAGCATTATTTTTAACCGGTATACGTGAATCACAGAAATTACCTGAACTAAAAAAAGTAATTAAAAGCTTACTTGATTTAATCAGAAATATTCTAGAAGAAAAATTTGCGCAAATGCAAAATAATGGCGAAATTGCCCAGGACATTGACTTGAAAGTGGAAATTGATAATTTAATTCTTCTTAACTTGGGTCAAGCCATTATGCAACATTCCTTTCCAGATTCGCTTTTTCAAATTCAACCACAGGAATTTGTACAAAACAACATTCGGACTTACGCAGAACATTTAAAACCAAAGAATTGAAGTCGTCATTAAACATATATTTTAAAAATTACACCAAAGAACTTTAAAAAAGTGGTACGACCCCCAAAATTAGGACAATTTTGGAGGTCGTTTTCCATGGCAAAATTATTTAAGTAAGTTTAAGCAAAAGCTTCAACTTGAAACAAAATTATAGGGCTGGCCCTGAAGAAAGTTATTGGCTAGCCAGAAACTTTAAAGAGTGGTCATTCAAGTTAATATTACTTAAATATGAACTTAAAGCCGATGTTTAAGAGCATGTTCGCAAAAAACATATGACAAAGTAGTCCAGCAGGCCAACAATTACAAGTCAAATTAAAATACACGACTTCAAATGACTATCGAAATCGTGTATCAAGATTTGCTTATTATAAAATGTCGAACTGTTTGGTTGCACTTCATATTCAATAAAATATTCCTAATGTGTATTCATTAGGGCCTGCTTCAATAAGGGCTAACCATTTTGGCGTACCCCATTAATATTTAGAATTTTCGCTCAACTTTTAATAGTGTGCGATAATCTACCCTTTCAACTTTTACTTCACTTTATAATTACAGGTTACTAGCTCCATAATTTATCGATATTCTTCACTTCCTCCATTCTACGTAAATAATTTCATCATTAAATCGCGTAATAAGATTGACTTATATTAGCGCAAACGCTAATATGAAGGCATAGTAAATAAATGCTATTGAACAGTATCCCCATACAATTGCAGTGGTCATTTATTTACTTAAAACCGTAAGTGATTTAATTGACAAATATATTATTACTCGTTTTCGCTAAATAGTCAACATAATAATAGTGAATTCGCTAATATTTTTGTCAGGGATAGGGAGATCCTTGATATGTGCACATTTGAAAGAATAAAGAAATTAGCCAAAAAGCATCATTTAACTCTAGCAAAAGTAAATGATTTAGCTGGTATAGGAACTAATTCAATTTATCGCTGGAAAAAGCAAACCCCAACAAGTAATAACTTGCAAAAGGTTGCTAATGTTTTACATACTTCAACCGATTATCTACTTGGTAATACAGATGATCCCTCCCCTATCAATACCAAGAATCGCCATGCAATTGATATTGAAAATGATGAAATATTATCCTATCGTGGCAGACCCATTCCTGATGATTATCTTAATATTATTAAAAATCTTATGGATTCAGATATTGAAAGAGGTAAACGACGTGAGTAATTTGATTGCCTGGCTATATAGTTATGCTTTTAAACACAAAATTGGTGTTTTACAAATATTTACCAAACCAGAATACAGTTCTTTGTCTGACAAAAGCAAACGCTTGATTATTATCAATATTAATTGGAAAAATAAAAAAGAATTACCCTTCATAATTGGTCACGAAATTGGTCATATTTTAGCTGGAGAATCAGGTTTATCCAATTATTGTGGTACACCTTTAACGCCAAATGAACGGCGTGCAGATCTTTTCTCACTAAGTTTGATTTTTGAATATGCTTCAAACCAATATGACAGTTTTGATGAGCCAATTCAGTTTATTGAGCAATATGGCATCCCAGATAGAATGCTAGCTGATACAGTTAATTTATATAAAAGAAATAGTCAACTAGTTTTTTAGTTAGGTGTTTATCTTGACGGCAGACATAAATCAAAAATGTGTGGAAATTAAATAGTGGAAAACAAATAGATGAAGTTAACCACTAGAATTGGATGTTAACATCATTTTATATTCGCTCAGGCCGTATTCCGATATTCAATCGGGGTACGGCCTTTTAGCGTATGCCTGATTCTAGTATTCGATCCACTTTTCCATCATCTTTTGCAACGCCTTCTTGGTAGGATAGGTATAGGTGAGTAGTCTAGCTCAACCTTCATGATGTGAAAGAGACTCTCGCAGGTTGCTCGTCACGACATGCTTTGAAAAACACGGTATTGCTTTATGGTTTGGCAATATGCTTTGGACTGGTATTGGATGCCCCGGTCGCTGTGAATCATCATTAGGTAAGGTAGGTTAGGCGGGCGGCCAAAACCTGCTTGAGTCCGTCCAGAACATACTTGGTCTGCGGCCGCTGAATAATGGTGTAGCTGATGATTTCACCACTGTAAAGATCTTTAAAGGGTGATAAATATATCCGTTCGCTCTTGCTTTTATTGCCATAGCGAAACTCGCTGATATCAGTGACAACCTTTTGATAGGGCCGATTCGTCTTAAACTTTTGGCGGAGCGATTCTTGACCTAATACTCTTGGATGAATCATACTTGCCTGCACGCAAATTGTATTTGTGAGCCAGCGGGTTGTGCACCTTCATCAGTCTATAAATTCGCTTATGGCTCACCTTGAGGCAATACTTGATTTTTTGCATATTGATCATCGGCAGATAGTTAAAGCTGGGATTATGCCTTTTAACCACTTTAATTAACGACAGTAAAGCCAGATTGCTGTATCTTTTCCCCTGCTGCGCGGGTGATGCTAATAGGCGCTCTTGGCTAAAAAACTATAGTGCAATAATTCTTGCAGCTGTTAGTTATGCTCATGCCTTAGCTCTTGGATGATGTCCGTTCTTCCTGCCTTGAGCTTCTTTGCACCGAGCCAAGGCTTCGACTTTTTTAGTAGTAGTTTTCAATGTGGAGCTGTCGGTTTTCTAAACGCAGACGCTCTAATTCGGATAACTCGCTGTTGTTATACTTAACTGGTTTTTTAGGTAATTTGTTCATCGATGGTTGGCCTTGTTTGGTAAAGAGCGCATCAAGTCCGCCCTTGAAGTGAATAGTGGTATTTTAATAGGTCTGGTTATGTTCTTTTCTCCAGTTTAAGACTTGGAACTTGTAATATTTGTTCAACGGTAAATTTAACATAGTAAAACCCTCTAGTTTTTGTTAAATCTAGAGGGTTAACTTCATTGTGAGAGCATTTTTATTTAACTTTATTTATGTTTCTTAAAATAAGGAATTTCAATTTTCTTATTTAATAATCTTTCTATAATCTTGTTGTCTAGCAATGCTGCAAAAGTTGGTATCGAATCTTTGGTAACTTCTAATTCATTATTAACTTCATTTATTTCAGGTATATTCTCCAAAACAAAACCCGCATCAGCATTTTTATCAACATATTCTTTTAATGATTTTATAACATCTTTTAATTCTTCTAAATCAATTTTTTTAATGATTCTCCTTTGACTATCATGAAAGTTAACAAATGTTTTTGTTAAACCTTCACTTTTATAGATAACTTTTTCAATCTCATCATAATCTTTATTTATAAAATTAACAGATATATTTTCTTTTGTTAACTTGATTGAATCATTTTTCTTATTAAACTTTTTTAGAATTCTATCTACATATTCATGTTGTGTTTCTGTTACGTTAAAAGCTTCATCAAAATTATAAGCTTGATATATTTTTATTTTATATTGATTACCTTCACTAGTGTTTTTTCTATTATAAAAACTAGCTATACAACTATTGGTTGGTAAACTAAAGCCATTCTCTACTTGCTCTATATATGCCCCATTATTTTTTGTAGAACCAACCTTTTGCCCAATCGCTTTTTGCCTACCTTTTTTAAAATTAAATAACCAAAAGCCAATATCTTTTATCAGATTATTTTTACCGATATTATATAAAAATAATTCTTCATCTCCATTTTCTTTTTTTGAAATATAAGCTACCATATTACAAAGCAGTTCTCCATCGTCATTAAAAATATTTTTAATGCTCTTTAACTCAGAAGCATCATTAAGATTGGACATTATTTTTTTAAAAATATCTAATTGATAGCACTGTGTTTTATTATTTCCATTAATATAATATTTTTTTGGTGTGGAAAATTCTTCCATACATTCTTCGCCAAAATAATCAATCATCGATCTTTCTGATGGATCTTCAACTGTACTTGAAAAATCTTTTAATTCTTCATCACTAAGACCAAGTTTTAAAGTCGTTGATTTTTTTCCTGCTTTATAATTCATAACAAAAATACTAGTTATTTCCTTATTTTTCATCAGATTTACTCTCCTCAAATTTCACCAGTACCCCAATATTATCAGGAAAGTTACTTTCTCCCATTTTTACTACTTCAATTTTTCTTTTTCCACTTATTAATTTATCTATATCACTTGTTTTCCCTAAAACATATTGTAAATTACTTTTCCCATAATTGTCACTTACATAAAAAAAAGAATACTTTAATAGTACCAACGAAATATTTGGAAAAAGATCAGATGAATTTTCAAAGAAAACATATATGATAAATTGAAAAACAATCACCATTACCAAAGTGGCGACAGGGAAATCATTAATAGAAAACGTTGACATTAAAGGTAATATAACACTAAAAATAAATTCTCTGAAACCGGAATTAAATTTATTAGATATACTTACCTTTTTAGTACCTAAGGTCTTTTTATAAGCTAAAGTACTTTTTATAGCTCTCTTAACGAGCAGCAAGCAAATTAATGATAATATAAAAAAAGCAATAAACGTGCAAAAAACAAAATTATAGTGAGAATGATTATCAATAATGTCAAAAACATATAAAATATTGTCATTGCGTTCAATATTTATAGTAAACATAAAAATAATTAGTAAGAAGTAGACCGGAAGTAAAGATGAAATATAGTAACTTAATCGAAAACCTTTTCTAGATGATCTAAGCATTTTATATCTCCTTTGAGAAATAATTATAAACCAAAAAAATTAACTAGCAATGCTTTTACTTTGAATATAAGAATCTGTCAGGAATTGCACCTGATAGCAAGCTCATGATTATGTTCTGCAATTATTATTCTTTCTTGATCAATCCTATCATTCCAACATATACTGATTTTGGGCACAAAAAAAGGCGGTAATCCGTCCCTATATAATAATATGCTTCTAATATTTAGTTTTCGCTATATTCATCATCAGGTAATTTATCACCCTTTTTAGAATTACATTTTTTGCAAATAAGTTTTACATTACTCCATAAATGTTTTCCGCCTTTAGCAAGTGGCATAACGTGATCAACTTGTGGAGCATTATCACTATTTTTGTCGTACCCTTTTTCAGGTTTTAGTAATGTCTTCTTACAAATATAGCAACGTCCTTTGTCTCTCTTATATAGTCTTCTCAAAGAAATATCTTCATGGTTTTTCCAACGATTTTCCCACTTTTCTTTATAATTTTTTGCTGATAAATCAAAGCTTTTCATCCTTCTTTTTATTGACTCGTTATAAATTCTCATCCTTTTTTTACATATATCACAACAGTATTTGGTTCTATTTTTAGGAATTTTCTCTCCACAATCTATACATCTACCATATGTATCCAAAATGTCCTCCTCATTCTAAAATTTCTACAACTTTGTTTATCTTTTTCATGACTATTGTAGCACTTATCTATTTTTCTAAACGCAAGCTAGGATTTGACCAGTTAAATTAGTTTAGAACCAACTGTGTTTCCGATACACCAACGGCGCATATGATATGCTTGCCACGTAGCGGTGCTGGTCCTCTTAAGCCAGCAATGGGTCTTCACATGTCTATTCCGGCATCAGAACTGGAACCGGATTTCAATTATTGCCAGAACTCAATGAAAGGAGTATAAATTTAAAAATTGTTAACAGCTTTCAAGAATTATTTTTTCTTGATAATACTTATAGATAAGACTAATATAGCATCTGCAATCCCAATCAGTCCTTCGGCTTTTCCTCGACTTTTTAAAAGCCTTGAAACTCACATCATAGTATATCTTGAATGTGTCTATCGTATCGGCAAATTGACATAATGCGTAACGCTTTAAATCATCTTATCTAGAATCGCTATATTGAACCTTATCAGCTACTTTTCAGATCTATATACAAATGATTTCAAAATCGTTCTAAAGGGCTATCGTGAGCTGTCAAAGCAAGCTTTAATTGCTTGATAGCATCAATCACAAAAACTTATCCGTTTTAAGAGCAATATTGGCAAGTGGATAGAGTTGCCATACCCGTTTAATTTCATCTATGGTGAACGGTGGTCAATTAGCAAACTTAATTAATGATCGTTTAGTCGCGCCGATAGGTATTACAGAAAATCCATGTGATGCATAGCTAATTGCGTAATTGACTAGATTTTCTAGTGCCATAATTAATCATCTAGAAACGGTTCTTCTGTCATTTCAGCTAACTCGATTCAAGATAGACCCTAATTGCACCATCTGATACTCCACTTTAGCTATCAAGCGATAGATTACTGCTTGTTGTTTTAACCTGGATAGTGGTTTCACTATTCTTGGTTTTAAAATTATCTATGCTTCCATCAAATTCAGTCTGTTTTCCGTTCATTTAAATTACCTCCTAAAATGACAAATTCACAATTTCTAAAAGGATTTTGTGGATTTCTTTTATTAGGTACCAATGTAATAGTAATTTCTAAAACCTTGTCAAGTTCAGGTTGAAAGGCTTTAGCTAGTGCTTCATATGCATCAGATTTACTATCAAAATCCAAACAATTGTCCGGAATAGGATTGTTTACCGTTTCTCAAATAGCTTGATTCGTATCGCTGTACCTATAATTTCAGCTACATCCTTAGCAACAAAAAATGGCTGGTTATTAATAATTAATGTCCTGACTTTTTCCTTTTCAAAATTAAATGTTTGAATTTCATTCATTAGTATCACCTTCTTTTATAGTTTTAAGTCATGCACAATCGCCAAAATAAAACGATTAGCAGCTGGGTTTGACTTACGGCCACTGATGTAATCGGTAGCATCTTGTTGCTTAATTCCATAAATTTTAGCTAGTTCTGTAATCTTCATATGGTTATTTTCAAGATATTCTTGAACTAGCTTCCTTCCGAGAGTTAGTGTTGGCATATTCTCACTTCCTTTTTTAACTTAATTTTTAAGATAAAAAATAAAAAAGCATTGATTTTTATACCAAAAGAATAAAAAAGTTAATAATTTTCGAGGTACTATGAATAACTATTCTATATATAAAAGAATCTACGAATTAGCTCAAAAAAAGGGCCTAAGTTTACAAAAATTAGCAGAAAAAGCTGGGATGTCAACTAATTTAATCTATAGTTGGAAAAACAAAAAACATCCTAGCAAAACTAGCTTAAAAAAGTTGCTGATATTTTAATTACAACTCCAGAGTTTTTAGAAGGTATCAAACCTGTTTTTTCTGAGAAGGGATTGACTTGGCAAGATTTTGGAATGGCATATGGTGGAAGAATTCCTGATGATTTAAAAGATATGTATAAAGCCCTAGCTGAGCAATATGTCAAAAATCATCTTGAAGCTCTCAACAGTCTGAAGAAGATGAGGATGACGAATTATGATAAGTTACTATGAGGATTTAATGCAGTGGTTAATCGATTACTGTAAGCGCCACCATATACATGCTTTTTGTAAGTCAGAATTAGATCCTAACCAAAAATCTTATTCTTACCGTTATCCAAGGGTTATTTTTTTGAATGATCATTGGCAAGTTGCGAATGAAAAACCATTTATTTTAGCACATGAAATCGGGCATGCAATGTGTACGAAGGAAGATTTGGTTACTAGCAAAGATACTTATTCAAATATGTCCAAAAATGAATGTAAGGCAAATATTTTTGCAGTTAAACTTTTACGAAAATATTATGAGGAATCTGATATTGAATTTGATTCTATTTATGATTTTGCAGATGCTTTTGGTATACCTAAAAAATACCAATATTTATTAAATGAAGTATGTTATTAATATTTCGTCCATCACACCAACGACATTAAACCTATGGCAGATTTTTGAGAGGTAAACTGTTATGAAATTTAAAAAGTTAATGGCAGCAGGAGTTGCTTCACTAACATTATTAGCCACCAGTACAAACGTGGTCAGTGCTCATACTGTAGGCACAGTAATATTATTAAATTCTAATATGCCAGCATATAATGCTAAGGGCAAAAAAAACAAAAAAGCACGACCTTTTGCTAAGGGCAATTTATATAAAATTCTTGGTACCAAAAAAGTAAAAGGTAAAAAATTTTATCGTCTAACAAAGAAGAAATATATAATTGCTAAGGATTCTAAACTGATAGATGATCGTACTATTCCACCTGAGAGGCCTGCCAAAGAACCTTGGCAATCAAAGCATCTAGTTGATAATTTGCCAAGCTTAAGCGATCAAGTTAAGAAAGCCTTATCACTACAAGGCGAAGATAGGCTGGAGGCAGATAAGGAAATTGCTAGTCAACTTGGAATGCTAAATAAAAATGGTGATATTGAAATAGATCAAGCCACTTTTGAAAAAGGAATACAAAAATATACACAATCTAACGACTCGGCAAAAGATTGGATTGAACAAGGAGGGAAATAATGTGAGATAATAATAAACTTAAAACCCTAAGTTTCTATACTTTAGATAGTGATAAAAAGGTGATTTGTGATGATGAAAACATGTCAGATACAATTAGAAAAGAAAAACTTTCAAAAAAAACTAATGAAGAATTAGTTCATGGTAATGATTACTTTTTTGTAGCTAGTTTGGAAGTTAATAAGGATCAAGTATATGAAATTTTTGAGAATTTAAATAAATCAAAAAATACTAATATGAAGCCAAATTTGAAGTTTGATTATAAATGTCATAATAATGATGTTGAGTGCATGAATTTAAAATATGATTTAAAAGTTATAAATGTTCATAATCCACAAACTTTAAATGAACATACTATAATTGATAGCTCAAATTGGACTTCAGGAGCATATCCAGATGTTTTACCAGCTAGTTTTAAAGAAAAATGGTCAAAGATTGTAAATATAGAGCTTAAATATAGAGTAAAGAAAAAAATGAAGACTCTAAAAGGATCCGATTTAGAATTTTTTTATAAAATAGAAAAATCTGAGTAAAGCAAAAAGCCCTTAAGAACTCGTCTGGAAAACTTATTCTTAAGGGCTTCATGAAAGTGACTTCAGGTTAGTGCCTTAGTCTACCCTATTTTAGCACATAATAAGGAGTAAAATAGTGGCTTATATAAAAAAGCATGGTAATAGTTGGCAAGCACAAGTGTCATGGTATGATACGGATAATACCCGTAAATATAAAACAAAAAATATAAAACAAAAAGTGGCTTTACCACAAAAATGCAAGCTAAAAAGTGGGCCAATGAATTTGAAGTTAGAAAAGATCAGAATCAAATCACGAATTATGACCCTATTTTTTTAGAATGGGCAAAAACCTACCGCATCCCTGGTAAAACAACTACATCAGTAGACAGATATTATCAAATTTATAAATAAATATTTTAGAAACAAAAAAATAAGTAAAATCAATCGTTCTCAATATCAAAATTTTATTAATGAATATGGCAGCAACCATGCAAAAATAACCGTGCAAAAAAATCATAGTACAATAAGTGCTTGTGTTAATGATGCAATTTCAGATAAAATTATCACTACAGATTTTACCAAACAAATCAATTTAATTTGGGATAAGAGCAAGACTAGAAACATAGATTATTTAACTAATAAAGAAGTTATTACACTGCTTGAAAACCTAGAAAAAGGAATCAGTCTTCGTTTTACTAGCCGTTATATGATTATAACTGCTCTTTATACTGGAATGCGAATTGGTGAAATTATGGCTCTTGAATGGTCAGACATCAATTTCAAAAAGAAAACAATTTCAATTACCAAAACCTCAGTCTTCTATAAGAACGATTAGAGTTAATGATAGTTTACTTGAACTACTTTCCCAACTCAAGAAAAACAATCAAAACTCAGTTTTTGCAAATAGCTCTGGTCAAATTCCATCACAAGCTGGTATAAATAAAGTTTTACACATTCATTTAAAAGAAAGTAATATTGATCGTATCGGTTTCCATTTTCACAGTTTAAGACATACCCACGTTGCCCTGCTACTATTTAAAGGTGTCGACCTATATGCAATTTCAAAACGTTTAGGGCACTCAAATATGACTATAACGGCTAAAACTTATGCCTATATGCTAGACGAATATAAAGCTCAACAAGATGACATCGTTGAAGAAATTCTTGATGAAATATAAAAGCCTATCTAAATAAAAAGATAGGCTTTTTTATACTTCGGCGAACATTTGGCGAACCTGATGAATATAAACGCTGTAATATCAACGGTTTAAGCCACTATTTAAAGGAGAGTACAGGATTTGAACCTGCGCGCCAAGGAAAACTTGGTTCGCCGGATTTCGAGTCCGGTGCATTACCACTCTGCCAACTCTCCACAACAATCATAATTATACATGATATTGGCAAAACTGCAAAATTAATTTTACAATTTTACTCAATTTGTTTTTATAATTGTTGTTTAATTGTTGTCCATTTTAGCTATGACTTCTTTAGTTTTTGCCAAAATGGCCTATTATCATTTTGTAACATTAAACGTTTATATGATTTACCAATAGAAAATACCAAGAAAACAATGCATCCAATTAAAATAAGCAGTGATATGGCACTCTCCCAATTAGTAGCCGTTTTAGTAATCAAGCGTAGAGGCATGATGAATGATGAGAATCCGGGAATGAATGATAAAACAATCATTCCGGGATTCTTTAGTGCACTGATATCACTAAATGCTATTCCAATAAACAGGACTAAATATAAGAAGTAACTAACAGGCTGTGTAGCTTTTGAGGTGTCTTCAGCCCGCTTAACTACGGCTCCACAATAAGCTGATAAAACCGTAAAAAGGACTATTCCCAATAAAAGATATACCAGCCTAATTCCTAAAAGACTTTGGACAATGGCTTTGGCGTCAGCTAATAAATTAGTTTGTGCCATAAAAGAAGCAAAATACGGTATATGCCTAATTATTTCTAATCCAGTAGCTCCGATAATTAAGTAAATCAATAATTGGAAAACTACGAGTCCTAAAATACCAGTAATCTTTCCAGCGAAATATTTAACAGCAGAAATACTTGAAAAGATAACCTCAATTACCTTAGTTCCTTTATCAGCAGCAATTTCTTGTGCGGCAATATTCGTATAAATTCCAACGATAACAAACATAATTACAAATATAGTCGATAAAGAAAGATAAGGATTTTCACCAAGACTAGCAGACATTTTCTGCAAATGTTCACTTAGTACAGGAGCCAGATTAGACTGAGATAAGTTTAGTTTAGAATCTTTCTTGCTACGCTCATTTTGAAGTTGTTTCAGGTATTTTACTAACCTCTTTTTGAAACTTGAATCAATTTTCTTGGTACCAAAGTAGTCGGCTTGAATCCGACCATTGTTAACTTCGATATCCACATAACCGTCGATATCATCGTTTTGTAAGCTCTTTTTAGCAATTGAAACCGTCTTGATTGTGTCATCAACGTAATCTTTAGAATTAGCTTTTGCAAAAGATTTACTTACGTTTGGGTTATTGCTGACAACAGCATAAGTGTCTTCCGTAGCCCCCAAACTATTACTAAGAAAATAAACAGTTCCAAATGTAACAGCTACAATTAAAAGTGGTCCTAAAATTAACATCACGAAAGACCATGATTTTACTTGTTTACAAAATGTGTGCCATGCAACAATCGCAAATTTACGCATTCTTTTCACTCGCTTTCATCCGAAAAATTTCATCTAAAGGTGGTGCCTGCTGCTGATATTCTTCAATATACTGACCCTTTGTCAAGGCTGTAAAGACTGCAGGACCGTTTTTTTCGTCATCTATTCTTAATAAATAGCGATTATTTTTCCTCGGCTCGACAGTTTGAACATGTGGTAATTTAATTAGTTCCGCTAGTGGTGTAACTGTTTTGAAAAGAATTTCATTTTTAGAAAACGAATTTCGAATTTCTTCAACCGGACCCTTTAAAACAGTCTGACCTTTTCGAAGCATCAAAAGTGAATCGCAAATTTCCTCAACATTTGCCATATCATGACTTGAAAAAATGATGATAGCTCCATTATTCTTGGCATCCAGAATTGCCGTCTTTAGTAATTCCGCATTAATTGGATCAAGCCCACTAAATGGCTCGTCCAAGATAATTAATTTTGGTTGATGAATTAAAGTACAGATCAATTGAACTTTTTGCTGATTGCCCTTTGATAAAGTCTTTATTTTATCAGATTTATTTCCATTGACTTCAAAGCGATCAAGCCAAGCATCGATTTTATTTAACACATCTTGCTTTTTCATCCCTTTAAGTTGAGCATAATAAACAATTTGTTCTTGAAGCGTCAACTTTTGCATTAAACTGCGCTCTTCAGGTAAATAACCGATCTGATCAAAGCAATCTTCATTTATCTCCTTATTTTTCCATGAAATTTTACCGTCATAGCTAATAAAGTTCAAAATACTATGAAAAGTTGTAGTTTTACCAGCACCGTTTTGACCAATTAGACCTAAAATTTTATTAGGTTCAGCTACAAAACTAATATCATCTAGTGCGACCTTGTCACCATACTTTTTACTAAGATGTTCAATTTTTAGCATATAAAACCGCCTTTTTAATTTTTATTTCTTTTCATGATGTTATTATTTTATAGTCAAAATCTTTCTTTACTCAAGCTAAGTTTATGAGACATTGGTAAACAAGCCATCATATCAAGCTTTAATTTAAAAATAAAAAAATGTGGAACTAATAAACGACGTTATAACGGCGTAAACGCTACCTAATAAAATTTCAAATGAAAAAAGCCCTACTCCAAAATTAAATTGTTTTGAAAAAGAATTAATGTTTAAATAATATTATTATATAGAAAAAGGGCTCATTAGAATGGAATTAGGTAAGCAAATCAAATTTTATCGTACTAAACAAGGTTTCACTCAGGAACAACTAGCCAATAAATTACTTGTATCAAGAAAAACAATTTCAAGCTGGGAAAATGATCGTAGTTCACCAGATCTTGAAACCTTATCCAGACTGAGTGTGATTTTTAATATCACTTTAGATGACTTTCTTCATCAAGATATTACTGAGATCAAAAATAGTAAAACAAAATATTACATTAGTTTATTGATATACATAATAGTGTTGATCTTAACTTTACTTTCTTATTTGAGATTTTTTGGTATTAAAACTATTATTCTTTATCCATCAATTATCAATATTGCATTTTCTATTATTTACTTGTTTTTATTCAATGATTGGGCTCGCTTTAAGCAAAAAAAGAAACTAATTTTATTACTAGTTTCTAGTTTTGCTTTCTTAATTTTTAACTCTGTAATTACAATATTTAACAGCTACTTATTTAACTCTTTTTCAAATTCACCTTCATATAACTTGGGAATTCTTTTAGGTGCACTAATAACAATTATTTCTATAACCAACGGATCAATAATTGTGATTAATTTTTACCAAAAGCTTCAAGATTTAAGTTAGATTTTTAAAACTACTAATTTTGTTTAAAGCTTTGCTAACATAAGTTTATAGCTGTCCCTTATTTATCTGACTGTTAAAATTCGCATTAACATATTGTTTATTTAAACTTAAAACAATGTCTAATAAATATTTTTTGGAAAACTACACCTAACGCAATTGCCACGATACTAAGCAAAGCTATTAACCACAAATTCAGCTTAATTTTGACTAAAGACTGGATTAATTCTATTACCGCTATTAAGAAAACCATTCCTCTTAAACCAGAAATAACTAAACTACAATGTTCGATTTGTGTTGTAAATTTACCATTATTAATACATTTTTTTAGTAAATACTGGTAGTCAAAAAGATCAATTAAAACCGTGATTAAAAGGATTATTGCTACCAAGCCACGTTTAAAATCATTTTTTTGAAAAAATAATATATTAGGAAAACACAAAAACACAATTGCAACTGGTAACAGAACTCCTCTCTTTAAAGCAAGATCCGGATCTGCCCATTTTTTTATGTGGTGAAAAATATCTTTTAACGCTTCGAGAACTGTTTCTTGTTTTTTCATCCTCTAATTTCTCCTATTTAAACCTTTAACATCGTAATATCCTATGATCAAAGTTAGTACTTTTTCAAGCTAAGTTTCTAAGACAGGCATTAGACTTTGATTTATGATGCCGTACAGAAATCGCATGATAAACTTTTTAAAAAGCGGATTGTCATTTGATGCAAAAAATTTAAGCAAAGATAAACAATTGCTATTAATATTTATCTTGCGATTTTCGACATATCTTCATTAAAAAGCAAATTTGAAGTCCATCTCCTATTAAACCAATTATTATTGAAATTATTAGTACCGGTCGAAGACTAAATTTCATTTTGGTATAAGTACAAATTAACAACATAATGGTTGTGGAGATTAGGCCCATCCTTATAAAAGTATTAATTAGAATCCAACTTTTCATTGAATTACTGATATTATTAGACTTATTTTTTTGAATGATAGTATGTTGATAGTAAAAACCAGTCCATATTTCTGCAACTACGTCAAAAGCAAAAAGTGGACCCATAACATTTGCAGCTTCAGTACCATCGTAATTAAAATTCAAATCTTGCACTAGCATTAAAATACAGTACCATAAGCAAAAATCAAGTTTTAAATAAGCATTTTTTAGTCCTGATCGATCTAAACTTTCTTTTTTCCATTTAGAAATATGATGATGGATATCAATTAGGCTTTCTATAATCCCGTTTTCTTTCTTCATTTTTGTTCCTTCTATGTATTGGATAGTTCTAAAATCCATCTTAAATCAAGTAGATTAAAAGAAATAACTCCATTTGATTTACAAACTACTATAAGAATCGATCGTATTTTTCTAAGAACTAAACAAAAAAAATTCGAGTAATATGGTAAAACTTTCTTGTTTTTTTATCCTCTAATTTCTCCTATTTAGACTTGTAAGATTGTAATATTTTATGATCAAAGCTAATATTTTTTCAAGCTAAGTTTTTAAGACATGCATTAGAACTTGATTTATTAAGCTATACAGAATTCGTTTGCTAAATTTTTTCAAGTTAAGTTGCTCAGCATTTTAACTGAATCAATGACAAGTTGACGAGCAAAAGCATTGATTATTAGCAATTTCCTTAAGTTTTACTCAAGAGTGACCTTTAAAGTATATTGAAACCTTGGTAACTGGTAAAATACAGTCGAATAAAGTTTGATAGGTAGGGATTTATCTTGTATTTAAATATCTGGATTGCAATTATGTCCGCTCTAATACTGGTGCTACTTATTTTTAACATTAGAAATTCACGTCGATTTAACCTGTTTGACCATTGGCTCCACCACAAATTAGTTAGGCGACATGATGGTTTTAGTTGGCAAATAATCGCTTTTATTAATGACCCGAAACTTTTAGTAGTTTGGGATATTTTTTTGGCTAGTTTCTTAATTAACGAGCAAAAGGATTTAGCCGCACTTTGGGTTTTATTTACCCTTGGCTTTACCGATTTAAGCGGGCTGCTATTAAAAAAGTGGATGCACCGTAAGAGGCCACTCATGCACTCTAGTCTTGAAGACGGCTATAGCTTTCCTAGTGGTCATGTTTTAGGAACTACTATTATGGTCTTAATTATTTGGGAACTTTTTGGAACAAAATTTGGTAATGGCCTAATAATTACACTAGCCGTCATTTGGATAATGGTAGTGATATCAAGGATTAGTTTAAAAGCGCATTATCCATCTGATGTCATCGGTGCTACTTCTTTAGCCATCTTATGCTTTACCTTGTCGCAGCATATTTTTATTTTTCTACTCTAAGAAATTCAACTAATTAAACTAAAACAAAGTAGTCACTGCTTTTATTAAGGCAGTGTTTTTATAAGCAAAAAGGACTAATTTCAAAATGAAATTAGTCCTTCTTTACTTGCAATAACAGATAACTGTTTTACAAAATAAAGTCAATATGTCATTAAACTTCTTTATAACATGTAGAGTATCTTACCAAGTACAAAAACAATCACACACAGTGCCAATGTATACATTACACAATATGGAAGAGCCTTTTTCAAAAGTATGCCTTCTTGACCTTCAAGCTTAGTGGCACCAGTTGCAATAGCAATACTTTGTGGTGAAATCATTTTACCAGCAGTTGCACCAGCCATATTAGCAGCTGCTAGCCAATAAGGGTTAACACTCAACGCGTTAGCTGCCTGTACTTGCAAAGCTCCGAATAATACGTTGGCAGAAGTATCACTACCAGTAATAAAGATGCCTAGAACACCAATGATTGGCGAAATTACCGGGTAAAAAGGTCCAGTTAATTTAACCAAGCTGATTGCGATTGTAGCAATCATTCCACTATAACCCATTACTTTTGACAAACCTACAATAGCACAAACGGTTACAATAGTTTTGGTCAGTTGTTTAATCGTGTCAAAAAGCACTGAAAACATTTGTTTTAATGATAACCCTTGAATTGCGCCACCAATAAAACTTGATAATAGAATCAGAGTACCGGGAGATGATAGCCAGTCTATATCGACTGGTTTAGCACCAAGGCCATTGTAGAAGTGAAAACTTGTTTTGACATTAGCTAAAGCATCCTTGATTGATGGAAACAGTGAAGAGGTAAAAATAATTAAGACAAATACCAAAATAAATGGTAGCCAAGCTTTAATTTTATCTCCAGTTGTTTTAGTAACGGTGTCAGTATCAGTATCGGGTTGTGGTGTTGCTTCCTGCCCTTTATGAGCATATAGTTTAGTGATGAAAACTAAAGATAAAATACAAATAATCGCGCCTACAATTGATGGTAATTCTGGCCCCATATATTTAGTAATGAAAATTTGTGGAACCGCAAAGATAAAGCCGGCCATAAACGTCGAGAAAAGTACGCCATTTCCTTTAAAAGATTTCAGGCCTTTCCCAGATGTAAGCAGTACTAAAATGAACGGAATGATCATAATCAAAAAGAACAATTGGATAGCTACAAAATAAGATAATTCTGTAGATCCAAGCCCCGTAACCTTTGCCAAAGTTGTAATTGGTAAACCTACAGCACCAAAAGCAGTTGGAGCAGTATTGGCAATTAGACACACAACTGCAGCTTTAAGTGGGTTCATTCCCAAAATAATTAAAATACTTGCTGGAATAGCAACCGAAGTACCAAAGCCTGCAACTGCTTCTAAAAAGCCACCTAAGCCCCAAGCAAGAATCAATACCAAAATCCTTATATCTTTTGTGATCGAAGTAAGCATCGACATGATAGTATCAAGTCCGCCTGATTTTTTACTAATATTGTAAATAAAAAGAGCCGATATGATTACATAAATGATAGGCCAAATTGCCATCATAATGCCATCCATACCAGCAGTAATACTATTTATAAACGAAAAGTTAAAACCCAAAACGCTAAGCACAATTGCGCCAACAAATCCAATTGCACATGCAACGTCTCCACGTACATGAAAAACACCCAAAGATATGACTAACCAAACTATGGGAATAAGGGCAATAACTGTTTTAACTAAATCCATTCTAATTCCTCCGTTTACTCACTCAAAAAAATGAATGAGATAATTCCTTCAAAATTCAAAAAACTACACGAAAAAGTATTATTCGTTTCCTAAGAGACAAATAACGAATTAAAATGTAAATTATTACCCATACGATATTTTAGCACGTTAAAAAGTAGATTTAAACATGATTTGACAGTTTATTGTAATCGGTTTCAGCAAACCGTGTAATTTAAGTCTGAAACAGCACAAAAAAGAGATTAACTCTGCAAAAAAGTTAATCTCATAATGAATAATTCGTAATTTATAAGTATCAGTTCAATAAGATTTTTTAACTAAAAAAGTAGTTCACATTATCATGTTGAACTGCTGCTGTTAAAAATTAAAGGTCGTCAAAGCCAATCATCAGACTGCCCTCTTCAGCGTAAAAGGAACATAATCCGCGCATCGATCGAATAATAATATCAGCTTGCGGATAAAGAGAAAGGATCTTTTGCTTTAAGGTTTCTGCGTCCTTCTCATTTCGACACTGATCAATAATTACTCGTCCACCACGGTATTTGCGCTCTTCCATTAATTTTAGAACTTCTTTAAATGCTCGTTTCATTCCCCGCACTTTTGAAATGGGCTCAAGCTTGCCTTCATTACTGGCCGTTCCTACCACGTCAATATTTAACATTTTGGCAACCTTGGCCACCGCAATATTGACCCGACCATTTAACGCTAAATTATGTAATGATTGCAAAATAACCAGCAGATGAGTGTGCGTTTTATATTGCGAAATTTTTTGTTCGATGTCTACAAATCTTGTTTTACTATTAACTAGACGCTCAATTTCTTCCCTTATAATTGAAATTTCTGGGCCAGCTGTTCGGGAATCAACCACGATTACCTTGCTGCCCGGATTATCTTTTTCATAAATTTGTTTTGCCTGGTAAGCTGATGAGAAACTACCACTTAAGCCACTAGTAATTGTCAACATAATAGCTCGTTTACTACCTTCAAGAGCTTTGAGCCATTCATCAATGCTTGGACAAGAGGTTCTTCCTTCTTCTGTGTTTGTTTCCATGCTACTTAAAAAGTCATCCATATCAAGATCTTCATTATCAAGGAAATCTTTACCTGCAATTGTAATTGTTAAAGGAACAACTGTTAACTTTTCACTAGCACGATCATTAGAGCCAGAATCAATTATTAATTTTACTTCTTCCATAAAAAAGCATCCTTATATAGAAAATAAACCATTCAAACTTAAAAATGTATAGCTAAATGATAAAGCAAATTACTTAAAAAAGCGACAAAATCTTTTTAAATTTTTTTAACACTAGAAATCGTTTACAAATGTTTACATAATCACAAAGTTAGGCTAAAATTTGTTCTGTAGAGATGGAGCCCTTGCTCCTCTTAATGTATGTACTAGACGTTAGTACAGCATTTATTATTTAGGAGGTTTTTAGATGTTAAAATCAGTCATTGAAAATGTTCATGCACTGGAAATCTATGATTCACGTGGTAACCCAACTGTAGAAGCTTTTGTTACTCTTTCAAACGGTGTCGTAGGTAAGGCTGAAGTTCCATCAGGTGCTTCAACTGGTGAAAACGAAGCAGTTGAATTACGTGATGGCGGCGACCGTGTTGGTGGTAAAGGTGTTTCTAAAGCAGTTAACAATGTTAATACTAAGATTGCTGAAGCTTTAAAGGGATTAGACCCACACGACCAAGCTAATATCGACCGTGTTATGATCGAATTAGATGGTACACCAAACAAGGCTGAACTTGGTGCTAATGCCATTTTAGGTGTGTCAATGGCTACTGCTGATGCAGCTGCTAAAGACAGTCACCAACCTTTGTACAGATACCTTGGCGGTACTGACCTTGAAATGCCACAAACTTTCCACAACGTTATTAACGGTGGTGAGCACGCAGACAACGGTATTGATGTACAAGAATTCATGATTACCCCAGTTAAGAAGACTTCATTCCGTGATGGTTTTGAAAAGATTGTTAACACTTACCACACTTTGAAGAAAGTTCTTGAAGACATGGGTTACGAAACTGGCCTCGGTGACGAAGGTGGTTTCGCTCCTAACATGAAGAATTCTGAAGAAGCTTTACAAGCTTTACACGATGCTATCGTTAAAGCTGGTTACAAGCCTGGTGAAGACATTGCCATTGCTTGTGACTGTGCTGCTTCATACTTCTACAACAAAGAAGACGGCAAGTACCACTTCGAAGGTAAGGTATTTGACGATGAACAATTAGCAGAATACTACGACAAGTTGCTTGATGAGTTCCCAGAATTGATTTCAATTGAAGACCCATACGATGAAAACGATGTTGATGGTATGATCAAATTCACTCAAAGCCATAAAGACAGAATTCAAATTGTGTTAGATGACTTCATTTGTACTAATCCTAAGCTTTTAACTAAAGCTATCAAGGAAGGTGCAGGTAACGCATCATTAATCAAGTTGAACCAAATCGGTACTGTTACTGAAACTTTGGAAACTATCCGTCTTTCACGTAAGAATGGTTACAACACCATGATTTCTCATCGTTCAGGTGAAACTGGTGACACATTCATCGCTGACTTTGCTGTTGCTGTTAACGGTGGTCAACTTAAGACTGGTGCCCCAGCTCGTTCAGAACGTGTTGAAAAGTACAACCGTTTACTTGAAATCGAAGAAGAACTCGGTGAAGGTGAACGTTTAGCTACATTTCCAGACAGCGTTGACAAGGATTAATTAGTTTTAATTCAATAAAAAGCCTGCATTATTGCAGGCTTTTTGTATACCCAATTTTGTTTTTGCAAGTGTTATAATTTATAAAAATAAAAGTTTTAACGGTTAATATCTATGAAAAAAATAAGTAATTTTTATGATCCCCAGTTACCAACACTACTAATGTCAATTCATCCAGAATACGTCAACCAGATCTTACAAGGAACTAAAATTATCGAGTACCGTAAAAGATTTTTTAAGGAAAAATTTCAGGCCTTTGTTTACACAACTGGTCCTCAGGGAGGCATTCAGTTATTTTTGACCTGCGCCCCGGCGATTCGTGACAATGCGCAAGTCTTAGCTAAGATTGGTCAGAATATCCAACGTGATGATTTTAATGAGATTTATGATTACTTCCTTCCCAAAAATACGGGCTGTATCCTCCCTATTCTTGCAACTACTTCAATGAAGAAAGTTGCATTGTCAAAAATAAGACAGATATTACCGTCAATTGCGATTCCGCAAAGTTACCTCTTTTTGGATGCTTCTGATAAATTAATCCTGCTCAATTTCCTATTAAAGCAAGATGCAATTAAACACAAAACTAATCAGTGGGAACACCATTTTGCTAATATTGCTAATATCAAAAAAGAACCAACCGACATTAGACTATTTTAACCTGGCAAAAAAAGAGTCCGGCTTATTAAGCTAAATTCCATAGCAGATAGCTTTTGATGGCGTTAGTTTAACAGCAGGACTTTTTTTATTGTTATTCAGCTTTTTTCTTGGCTGCCAAAAATTCTTTTTTACTAATATACTCAATTGAGCGCACGTATTGGCCCTTATGATCAATAGCAATGTATTTTTCGTTAGGTGAATATCCGCCCACGTACTTAATTTTATAAGGTAGTAATTTCCCATTTGTTGGATTGAAAGATTGGACAGAATAATATTTTTGCGTATTTTGCGGAACCTCCGCATAGCTGATTGTTTCCGCAATCAATGGATTGAACCTATCGGAAATTGAATTATGAAAAACAAACGGCACACACAGCAAAAGAACAATTGCTGTGACAATGATAATCTTCAATTTTTTACTTGTCATATTTATTCTCCTCATTCGTTAACTATTAAAATTGGTCTAAACTATTGCCTTCTCAATGGTATTTATTCACTTAACCGTTTAAAAACTAATAAATAGGAAAAAAACTTTTTATCAGTTTTAAAAGCCAGTACAAAGATAACTTTAGATATAGATTAATAGTATGCGGTTACTTTTAAAATACAAATTGCCTTATCTTAAAATAACTTTAAAAAGTCGAAGTTTATTTAGAATAATTGGAAACGTTACCTCAGTTTATTAGCTAGAAATAACTGTGTAATTATGCTAATTTAGACTATGAATTAATAAAGGTAAGGAAGGAAAATTATGTCTGAAAAAAATAGTGGCTTGACTCAAGCCCAAGCAGATAAGCTCCTCAAACAAAATGGGTTAAATGAAGTTCCTGAACCACAATTTAACTTTTTCAAAGAATTTTTATCTAAGTTATGGAACTTGTCAGCCTGGATTTTGGAAGCTGCCTTAATTCTAGAATGTATTCTAGGTAAATGGATTCAATCATTATTTGTTTTGTTAATGCTTTTGTTTGCAGCTTGGAATGGTGCTTCTAAGAAAAAGCAATCCCGCCGCGTTTTAAACAATATTTCACATAAACTGACACCTAAAGTTTCAGTTGAGCGTGATGGTAAATGGCAAAATATTGATTCAAAGTATTTAGTCACTGGTGATTTAATCAGCATTCAGGCTGGTGATGTTTTAGCAGCTGACGTTAAAATTATTAGTGGCCAAGTTTCTTTTGACGAGAGTTCAATTACTGGTGAAGCTAAAACTGTTAGAAAAGAGCAAGACGACACTGGCTTTGCCGGTACAACAGTGATTGAGGGTAACGGTTTAGCTATCGTAACTGCCACTGGTGCCAATTCCCGTTCTGGTAAAACAATTAACCTGATCAATAATTCTGCTGCCCCCGGTCACTTACAACAATTACTTACTAAAATTATTTATTATCTTTGTATATTAGATGGTATCTTAACACTAGTTATTGTCATTGCCTCCTTCTTCAAGGGTGGCGATTTGAATAACTTAATTAACATGTTGCCATTCTTGGCTATGATGTTTATTGCATCAATTCCTGTGGCAATGCCATCCACTTTTGCCCTCTCAAACTCGTTTGAAGCAACTCGGCTGAGTAAAGAAGGCGTATTAACTTCTGATTTAACGGGAATTCAAGACGCAGCCAATTTGAACTTATTGTTACTTGATAAAACGGGAACAATAACCGAAAACAAAACGGCTGTCTCTAACTGGACCAATTTTAGCAGTCTAGACGATAAAACCGTTTTAGAGCTTGCTTCTGCAGCTACAGATCAAAGAAATAAAAAAATTATTGACAATGCAATCGATGATTATGTCTCTAAATTAGGTTTAACTATTAGGACAAGCGACAATTTTACTCCCTTTACATCTGGCACAGGTTATTCAATGGCCGAAATTGATAGCCATAACGTTAAACTTGGTTCTTTTAAGCAGCTATCCCTAATCGACAAAGCTGCCAATGACAAGATTAAGGAAATTGACTTTGGCGCCGGTCGTTCGGTAGCCCTTTTAATTGATGACAAATTAGCTGGCGTTTTTATTCTTCAAGATCAAGTACGGTCTGATTCCAAACAAGCATTGGCAGAATTGAAAAAGCGCGGCGTTTTACCAATCATGTTAACTGGTGATAACCAAAAAACAGCCGAAGCTGTAGCTCGCGAGGTCGACCTTAAAGGAGAAGTCATTTCGATTCACGACTTTAATGATCAAACTGATACTAGCAAATTAGCCGGTATTGCGGATGTTTTACCAGAGGATAAGTTAAAAATGGTGAAATTTTTCCAGCAAAAAGGTTATATTGTCGGTATGACTGGTGATGGTGTCAATGACTCCCCTGCTCTGCGTCAAGCAGAAGTTGGTATCGCTGTATCAAACGCAGCCGATGTTGCTAAACGTGCTGGTAAGATGGTTTTACTTAACGATGGTCTCACTTCAATTGTCAAAATTTTAGATGCTGGTCACCGGGTTTATCAACGAATGACTACCTGGTCATTAACTAAATTAGCCAGAACCGCTCAATTAACAATGCTATTAACCTTTGGCTACCTTTTCTTTGACTATATCCCAATGGCACTAAACGCAATGGTCATTTACACCATCATGAATAATATGGTGACGATGATGATTGGAACCGACAGAACACATATTACTTATCAGCCTGAAAATTGGAACATGGCCAAATTAGCTAAAATAGCCTTTTCGCTAGCTTCTGGCTGGACGATAGTTGGTATTATCGCTATTGCTTACCTTAATACTCATGGTTGGAGCCACGGAACAATTTCAACGATGGTCTATGTCTACCTTGTTTTAAGCGCAATGCTTATTATTATGATTACCAGAACAAAACGTTATTTCTGGCAAGACTATCCTTCTAAAGCGGTTGGACTAACTCAATTAGGAGATATTATCTTAACGATCATCTTGGCAATATTCGGAATTGCAATGACTAAGATTAGTTGGATGAATTTACTGTTAGTCTTTATCGTGGCACTACTTGCCGCAATCGTAATTGATTTGTTCTACCAACCGATTATGAAAAATAGATAACTTTTACAATACTGCTAAAGCTGGATCCCTTCATCTAGGGATCCAGTTTTTTGGTTTAATTATTATCAATAGATTACTTCATGGATTTTGAGCAAGTGTTTAATATATCAAAGTTATCATACAAAAGGACCAGTTCAGGTGATAGCTGATGCAATTATTGAGGAATACTTTCATCCACAAAAGTTCTCGAAAATGTTGATTGACAGTTACTTACGGTCTTTCCTCATTCTTTTATCCAGAAATACCAATCTGTATTCTGATGACACCATTCAAAAGCAAATTCCCAACTTAGTTTTATACATGCTTAAGGAAATTACTAAAAATCCGAAAGATTGCAATTTAAATAAACTGGCTGAAGAATCCAGTTATAACCGCGCATATTTAGGGAGCCTATTTAAAAAATCTACTGGCCTATCTTTTTCCGAAGCATTAACAGACCAGCGATTGCTTGATGCTTATAATATGCTAATATCAACTAAAATGCCTATTTCGGAAATAACCGAGCAAGTAGGAATCAGTAATAAAACATTCTTTTATAATAAATTTAAAAAGAAATTTCACGAATTACCAAATGATGTAAGAGCCGAATTCAAATAAAAAAGCCTGATCCAGAATTATTTTCTGGGTCAGGTTTTACTTAAAGAATATCAATGTTATATATCTTTTAAGGTGTTTTTGTGAAAAAGTATAAATAAAAAATAGTGAGCTATTGACAAGAATGTCAATTTTTAAAACAAAAAGTCTTTACTGGGTGACTATAGCACCACCCCCTTTCAGGTTAGTTAGCCTCAAGGTTTGAGTAAAAAATAATTTTTATAACACTAAATAAATGCTGTAAACAATAAAAGATCAAAATAGAGATCTTTTCCTTTTAAAAACAGTTATTTCTTCAGCTCATAAACATAGGAAGTTTCGTCTGGACGGTATGCACCATGCAGCTTACCAACTTGAGTAAAGCCCATTTTATTAATCAAATGTTGCATAGCCTTATTATCTTCGTGCGTATCGATTCGAATCGAATCAACCTTATCGCTTTGCCTAATCTTGTTAATCACGGAATTCAATAGTTGAGTCGCATAACCCTTACCAGCATGCTCAGATTTAATTGCAACACGGTGAATAACAACATAATTATCTGTATCGCAAAGCCACCTACCGTTTAAATTATCATATACATGGTCAGGCCCATCCACAATGGCAATTGCACCGACTGTCTCATGATCATCTGAGACAGCTAAATATGCCCAGCCATTCTTGATATCTTCCTTAATCTGATCATGCGAAGGATAATCACCCTGCCATTGATCTACACCATGTTCTGCTAACTGATTAGCACCGTCTTTCAAAATAGTTATGATTTGGTCGAAGTCGGCCATTGTTGCTTTTCTTAATTGCAAAATTCTTATTCTCCTTTTTTGAAATACCGCATCATTATATATATTGAAGTTGCAGTTGTAAAAAATTTTGACTCCTATTTAGGAGAAATTTTGCAAAGCTAAAAAGTTTTTAATTTATCCACTTTATTTGTGTCACAATGCCTGTTATATAAACATATCAATGATGCCAAAAATTAAAAATATGTTTGAATTTTACACTAAAAACCTATAAGCCTAGTACCAGATTTTATTAGCGGAAGAATTTGCCTTCTCATTCAAAACTAAAAAGCCATTTAATTACTAAATCTAGCAATTAAATGGCTCTATTCTCATATTAGCATATAAAAGATAAGCAATTTAAAATAAAAACCAATGCTAAAAGCATTGGTTTTAATAATGGGGTTAAGCACCGTGATATTGGACAAGTGAGAAAACATCTAAATCTGGCAGTTTCTCTCTTCCCTTTAAATCTGGTAATTCAACGTAAAAGGCAGCCCCCACAAGTTCACCACCTAGATTTTCAATCAACTGCTTGCATGCACGAAGCGTCCCAGCAGTTGCAAGTAGGTCATCACAGATAACTACACGTTGACCTGGTTTAATTGCATCCTTATGCATTTCGAGACTATTTGAGCCATATTCTAAATCATAAGAAGCACGTTCAACTTCTCGAGGAAGCTTATGAGGCTTTCTAGCGGGAATAAAACCAATTCCTAATTCAGTTGCCACCGGACAACCAACAATAAAACCGCGAGCTTCAGGACCAACAATTACGTCGGCCCTTCTTTTCTTAGCATAATTTGCTAATTCATGTGTGGCTTCTTGAAACAACTTTCCATCTTGCAAGATAGGAGTTATATCCCTAAATACTATCCCTTCATTAGGAAAGTCCTTAACACTTGCAATGTGTTTTTCAAAAATGTTTGCCATAAGAAGAAAAACCTCCAAAACTTCATTTGCTTTTCTAAAGCTTCTTTTGACCTTCCTATTCTAGCAGACTTTCTAATTAAAAGCATTAAAAGCCCTAAAAGTTAATGTAGTTTTAATTGCTCATTCACGTACATTAAGAGCTTGGAACTCGCCATTTTTCTAAGCTGTTGTACAAAATTAATTTGTGAACGAGTTGCACTAAAATATTTTGAAGCCGTAAGCGGCTGCTTGAGTGGATTCTTGATGCCGTAAATTTTATCTTGATCCATTTTGATAAAATTTAGTTCAAAGAAAACACGGAGAATAAATAAAATACTGTTATAATCCAAGCCCAGATATGGGGCTACTTGCCGGTAGTTCTCTGCATCCAAGCCCGGGTGTTGGTACACATACTTCAGTACTTGTTCAAATGCACTTTTAGCCGGAATATTTTCAACTGGCAATTGATCTAGTAAGAAACGCAAATATAGCTGGCCAAAATGATTATTCAGTGCCAAATCAAATTCATTTTGATTATGGGGCGCATCTAAAAATACAGCTACTTCACCCTCATCATCATATTCATTGACCAAAATAATCTTAGACGGATCCAGATCATAACGATTGGCTGCTACTGCTTTATTTTTTTCATCAAACAATAAATATTTATCCGCAAATCCCATAACATACTTTTCTTGCCGGAGGTCGACTACATCTTGAGCCACACTTAATTGCGGAGCTGCAAAAACTATTCCTTTCATTATTCCTTGCAGCTTAACTTGTTTGCGATAGCAATTTTCTCCTAATTGAATGAAGAGCTGATCGATATATGGCAAGAGGGTTCTCGTAAGGTACTTCTTATTAAAACCAACTACTTCAAGCTTAGTGTTATCTTTTGCAACTGTTATTTTAATATGATTCTTGTCTTTGCCCATGAAGAAACAACTGCATATTTCTGGGTGACTAATACTAAATATTGGTTCTTCATTATCTGTCCCGAATGGTCCAACCTTTTTAATTTCAGCCATCGTCTTTGTACTTAGCCCGCTAAAAGGTAACTCAAAATCATAATATTCAGTCATTGAGCTTGCAGGTGTTTGATAGCTTTTTTCAAAAGACTGTCGTAAATCATCGACTTTACTTTCTTCCATCGAAAGGCCGCAAGCAAAATCATGTCCACCAAATTTTAGAAATAGCTCTTTTTTCATGGGGTCAAGTGCTTCGAAGAGATTAAAACCCGCAATCGATCTACCCGAGCCTTTAACAATGCCAGCATCATTCTTCGTTAAGACAATTGTTGGCTTGCGAACATGCTCCACAATTTTATTGGCAACTAACCCAAGAACACCCTCATGAAAGTTGGGATCATAAATAACTAGTGTTTTTTTAGTTTGCCAACTGTTAGTTTTAATTTGCTCTAAACAGCTCTTAAAAACTTGTTCAGTTAATTCCTTTCGTTGATCATTTAATTTCTCAACTCGATCGGCAATTTCTTGGGCTTCTTCTTCACTTTCACTCAAAAGTAAATCAACTGCTAACTCGGCATTGTCAAGCCGTCCAACGGCATTTAAACGTGGTGCAATATTAAAGCCAATATCGGTTTCATTAATTTGGCCAAAACTAAGTCCAGCATTTTTGATTAAACAGCGCAAACCGGGTCTTTCGGTCTGATTAATTACCCTTAATCCCTGCTTAACAATGATATGGCCTTCACCCGAAACCTTAACCATATCACCAATTGTTCCAATCATCGCCAGATCTAACAGCTCAGTCATTGGATCCTGCATTAACTCACGGCAAATAGTGTATGCAACACCTGCACCGCAATAATCATCAAAAGGATAAGACTGTCCAGGATAATTACAGTGAACGATGGCATAGCTTTCCGGCACTTCTTCCTGAATTTTATGGTGATCGGTAATAATTGTATCAACCCCGTGTTCTTTGGCATAAGCCACTTCATTTACACCAGTTATACCATTGTCAACCGTAATAATCAGTTTGGTTCCATCAGCAACAATCTTCTGGTAGGCTGCCATATTTGGGCCATAACCATCCCGAAAACGGTCAGGAATATAAAAATGAACATCTGCCCCTAGAATCGTCAAAGTTTCCATCATAATACTAGTTGCAGTTATTCCATCTGCATCGTAGTCACCATAAATAGCTATTTTTTCACCATTATCAATCGCCAGATTAATTCTTTCGACAGCCTTAGTCATGTCATGCATTAAAGTTGGCTCTGCTAAATCCTGTTCAGTCGCATTAAACCAAAAGTCCAACTGCTCATCAGTATTAAGATTACGCTGAGCAAGTAATTTTGCCTCAATCTCACTAAGTTGATATTTTTCAATTAATTCGGGAGCTAACTCTTTACCAGAGCGCTGTTTCCAATCTATCATTTAAATAATTAGCCTTTTTCCAATCAGAAGAAAATCAGGCAGTTTAATTAACCGCCTGACAAAAGTTATTTCAAATCATCATCGTTCATACGGAGAACTGCCATGAAAGCATCTTGTGGTACTTCAACATGACCAACTGCTTTCATCCGTTTTTTACCACGTTTTTGCTTTTCAAGTAATTTAGCCCGGCGGTCTGGATCACCAGTATGGATTTTCCAGGTAACATCCTTCCGGTATGGCTTGACTGTAGCTCGAGAAATGATTTTTGCACCAATCGCTCCTTGAATATCAACTTCAAAGTTTTGCCGCGGAATTAACTTCTTCAATAAAGAAGTCATTTGTCTAGCACGATTTTGTGCTTCATCGCGATGTGCAATAAAGCTCAATGCATCAATCACTTGTTTATTCAGCAAAATATCAATTTTAACTAAATCAGTAGCGCGATACCCAGTTATTTCATAATCAAGTGAAGCATATCCTTTAGTTGACGACTTCAAATCATCAAAAAAGTCATAAATAATTTCTGCAAGTGGCATATTATAAATCACATTAACGCGGTATTTATCTAGATAATCCATGGTTACAAAGTCGCCGCGTTTACGCTGACACAGTTCCATGACCGGACCGACAAAGTCATTTGGAACCATGACCTCGGCTTTGACATAAGGCTCTTGAACTTCTTTATATTCACCGGCTGAAGGAAGATCGGATGGATTATCGATTACCTTAGTCGAACCATCATTCATAATTGCATGATAATCAACCGAAGGAGCAGTCATAATTAAATCAAGGTTAAATTCTTGCTCTAGTCGCTCCTGGACAACGTCCATATGTAAAAGACCTAAGAAACCACAACGGAAACCGAATCCCAATGCCGTAGAAGTTTCAGGTTCAAATTCCAGCGCGGCATCATTTAACTGCAGCTTTTGTAATGCTTCTTTTAAATCATCATATTTAGAATTATCAACTGGGTACATTCCGGAATATACCATTGGCGGAATTTGGCGATAACCAGGTAATGGTTCAGCCGTTGGCTTTTCAGCAGAGGTGATTGTATCACCTACTCGAGTCTCACGGACAGATTTAATATTAGCAGTTAAATAACCGACATCTCCCGCAATTAAAATATCCTTCTTCACGGGGTG
The DNA here is from genome assembly GCF_026535895.1 of Lactobacillus sp. B4007. Lineage (NCBI taxonomy): Bacteria > Bacillati > Bacillota > Bacilli > Lactobacillales > Lactobacillaceae > Lactobacillus > Lactobacillus sp. B4007. The sequence goes on along the minus strand of NZ_JAFNPA010000003.1, from coordinate 240,197 downwards.
AGGACTCGAAACACCGACTTCAGTAACCTCGTATTCTTTACCTGTGTTCATAATTTTGATGTGATCACCAGGCTTGACCGTTCCCTCTTTAATCCGCACAGATAATACTACACCACGATAATCATCATATTTTGAATCGAAAATAAGTGCTTTAAGCGGATTAGTCAGAGAACCATCTGGTGCCGGTATATCCTGAACTATTTGTTCAAGTAAATTGGCAATACCTTGGCCAGTTTTTCCAGATACTTCGGCCGCGTTGCTTGCATCAATTCCAAGCATCTCAGTAATTTCTTCTTTTGCTTGGTCAGGATTGGCTGAAGGTAAATCAATTTTATTAATGACTGGTAGAATTTCAAGGTCATCGTCAATAGCCAAATAGGTGTTAGCCAAAGTTTGAGCCTGAACACCTTGGGACGCATCAACAACCAACAAGGCTCCTTCGCAAGCTGCAAGCGAACGAGAAACTTCATACGAAAAGTCCACGTGTCCTGGTGTATCGATTAAATGAAAAATGTAATCTTCTCCATCCTGAGCATGATATTTTATTTCAACAGAGTTCATTTTAATGGTAATTCCCCGCTGACGCTCAAGTGGCATGTCATCAAGCATTTGGTTTTTTAATTGGCGTTCTGAAACAGTATCCGTCAATTCTAAAATCCGATCGGCAATTGTGGATTTACCATGGTCAATATGCGCTACAATTGAAAAGTTACGAATATGTTTTTGATAATCTTGTAGTTTTTTAATATCCATATGTTATTTGCACCCTTTTTTCTATCTTTATTATTATAGCAAATTCACCGTTAGGGATAAAATTTTTGGTAAAACATTATTTTTACCCACAAAAAAACATTAAGTTCAGAACTTAATGTCTTTTTGTTATTATTGCAATTTCTCTTTTAGTCTTTCAAAAAAGCCTTTTTCTTGGGGAGTGATTGAACCGCCGCCAGCTTTAACAAAGTCCACTAAAGCTTGCTTTTGCTTTTCGTTGATCGTTTTTGGAATCTGGACTTGAATAGTAGTAACCTGATCACCATTGCCATTACCGCGAAGGTAAGGAACACCTTCACCACGGATAGTGAATTTCTTATTCGGTTGTGTTCCTGCTGGTATCTTTAACTTCTTATCACCATGGACCGTCTTAACCGTAATTTCATCACCAAGAGTAGCCTGAGCAAATGAGATTGGTACGGTAGTATAAATTGTGTTCCCACTACGCTCAAATTCTTTAGATGGCTTAATCCGGTAGCTTATGTACAAATCACCATAAGGTCCACCATTTTTACCTGCTTCACCTTGACCTTCATAACGTAGTTGTTGGCCATTATCAATTCCGGCTGGAATATTAACCTCAATGGTATTTTTACCGTCTACAACGCCATTACCATGACAAGTCTTACATGGATGCTCAATGATGACACCCCGACCATGACATTTATCACAGGTAGTTTGCCGCCGAATTACACCAATCATTGACTTTTGGCTAACGGTCATTATTCCCGTACCACCACATTTGTCACAGGTAATAGGTTGAGTACCCTTTTCAGCACCGTTACCCTTGCAAGTTGGACATGTTTCACTGCGAGTATAAGAAACTTGTGTTTTCTTACCATTAATCGCATCCATAAAGTCAATTGTTAACGTATAATCAAGATCTTCTCCGCGAGTTGGTGCCTTCGGATCAACATGACGTGACGAAGCTCCAGCACCACCAAAGAAATCATTAAAAATATCGCCGAAATCGCCAAAGCCACCGAAGTCGCCATATCCTTGACCGGCTCCACCGCCAAAGCCGCCCTGACCATTTACGCCAGCAGAACCAAATTGGTCATATTGTGCCCGCTTTTGTTGGTCATGTAAAACTTCATATGCTTCGTTAATTTTTTTATATTTTTCTTCTGCACCAGGTTCATGATTGATATCTGGATGATACTTTTTAGCTAGTTTACGGTAAGCAGAGTTAATTTCTTTATCACTGGCATTCCGATCAACGCCTAGCACATCATAGTAATCTTCTTGTGCCATCTAAAAGCTCCTTACTTTACAAAAGAAAAGAACTACTTATGCGGCAGTTCTTTTCTAATTTATTCAATTATAAACCCTTTATTTATCTGGGTCTACCTTATGAAATTCACCATCGCCAGCAGAGCCATTATCAGAGCCGCCATCTTGTGAACCTGGGTTTTGTGGGCCTGCCTGCGGACCAGCTTGACCTTGGGCACCTTGAGCTCCACCGTTAGCTTGGTATAATTTTACGGCTAAATCTTGAGCAACTTTTGATAATTCATCCTTCTTGGTCTTCATTTCATCCAAGTTATTATCTTTTTGTGCCTTCTTCAAAGCCTCAAGAGCATCTTTAACCTTCTTAGTATCGTCATCTGATACCTTGTCTTTGACTTCATCTAAGGTCTTTTCAGTTGAGAAGATTAATTGGTCAACCTCATTGCGAAGATCGACTTCTTCCTTCTTCTTTTTATCCTCTTCAGCATGTTCTTCAGCTTCTTTTTGCATCTTTTGAATTTCTTCATCAGATAAGCCGGAAGAACTCTTAATAGTAATCTTTTGTTCTTTTCCAGTACCCATATCCTTAGCAGATACATTAACGATACCATTCTTATCGATATCAAATGTAACTTGGATTTGTGGTACACCACGAGGAGCAGCAGGAATGTCAGTTAACTCAAAGCGACCTAAAGTCTTGTCATCAGCTGCCATTGGACGTTCACCTTGTAAAACATGGACATCTACTGCTGGCTGATTATCAGCTGCAGTTGAGAAAATTTGACTCTTTGAAGTTGGAATTGTGGTGTTCTTCTCAATTAATTTAGTGAAGACGCCACCCATTGTTTCAATCCCTAATGAAAGTGGTGTAACATCAAGTAATACGACATCTTTAACGTCACCAGAGATAACCCCACCTTGAATAGCAGCACCTAAAGCTACAGCTTCATCTGGGTTGATTGAATGGTCAGGTTCCTTACCAGCCCATTTTTTAACTGCTTCTTGAACAGCAGGTATACGAGTTGAACCACCGTTTAAAATAACTTTATCAATATCGCCAACAGTTAAATCGGCATCCTTCAACGCATTATCAAATGGGATCTTGGTACGATCAACTAAATCAGCAGTCAATTCATCAAACTTAGCACGAGTTAAGTCAGCTTCAAGGTGAAGAGGACCAGACTCACCAGCAGAAATGAACGGAAGAGAAATATGAGTTGATGATACACCTGATAAATCTTTCTTAGCTTTTTCAGCAGCATCCTTTAACCGTTGTAAAGCCATCTTGTCTTTAGAAAGGTCAACGCCATTTTCATCTTTAAAGTTCTTGATAAGCCAGTCAATAATCTTATTATCAAAGTCATCCCCACCAAGGTGAGTATCACCGTTAGTCGAAAGAACTTGGAAGACGCCGTCACCTAGTTGCAATACGGAAACATCAAATGTACCACCACCAAGGTCGTAAACTAATACTTTCTCGTCTTCAGCATCTTTATCAAGACCGTAAGCAAGTGATGATGCAGTAGGCTCATTGATGATCCGTTTAACTTCTAAACCGGCAATCTTACCAGCGTCCTTAGTAGCTTGACGTTGTGCATCGTTGAAGTATGCAGGTACGGTGATAACTGCTTCCGTAACTTTTTCACCTAAATAATCTTCAGAAAACTTCTTGATGTATTGTAAAATCATGGCAGAAATTTCTTGTGGAGTATAAGACTTATCGCCAATTTTTACCTTGTAATCAGTCTCACCCATATGACGCTTAATTGATGAAATTGTGTTAGGATTCGTGATTGCTTGTCTCTTAGCAACTTCACCTACTTGAATTTCACCATCTTTAAATGCGACAACGGATGGAGTGGTACGGTTACCTTCTGGGTTAGTAATAATCTTTGGTTCTTTACCCTCTAAAACTGCTACTGCTGAGTTAGTGGTTCCGAGGTCAATACCGATAACTTTTGACATTAATAATCTTCCTTTCAATTATTGTGCAACAACAACCATTGCTGGTCTTAGTGTACGATCTTTATATGAATATCCTTTTTGTAAAACTTGAACAACGTGATCTTTTTGTTCATCATTTTCAGCTTCTACAGTTTGTACTGCTTGATGTAAATTAGGATCAAATTTAGCTCCCTCAGCTTCAATTTCACTGATACCATGATCCTTCATCGCCTTAATCAAAGAATCCAAAGTCATTTGGACACCCTTTTTAAGTTGTTTAGAAGCTTCATCATCTACTTTAGTATTCAAGGCACGTTCAAGGTTATCCATTGCTGGTAGAACATCCTTTGCTAAAGATTGTGATTCATACTTGATTAATTGTGCACGCTCATTATTGTAGCGATTTTGCATATTTTGCATTTCCGCTTGACTACGAAGGAATTTGTCCTCCAAGTCTTTCTTTTCTTCTTGAGCTTTGACTAAATTTTCCGCAAGCTTTTTTTCTGCGGATTTTTGATCTTTGTGTTCGTCAGCCTTAGTACTTACTTTGCTTTTTTCATCTTTTTTAGCTTTTTCTGTTTGACTTTTATCTTTGGCCAAATCTTTTTCGCTAACATATTTTTCCTTACTCACGGCTAACCTCCTTTATTTAAACCTACCATAATATTCAAGTAGTTTCTTAGCCAATTCATTTCTAAAGTATTCCAAAAGGCCAATAACTTGTGAATATGGCATATTATTCGGGCCAAGTAAAGCAATTATGCCCTTGCCATGGGAGCCAACGCTATACTCTGCCGTAAGCAGACTATAATCTCTTAACAAATCATTTGACAATTCAGAACCCAAACTTACACGTACCGGATATTTTCCACCATCTGAATTAGTCTTGTCATCAACAAAATTAGAAATCAAATCATTGTGATCAATCAATTCATATAGTGAACGCAAGCTAGAAACATCATCAAACGAACTATTATTCAATAAGTTGATTTGACCATCAACATACATCTGCTCACTAGCAGCATCGTTAATAACATCTTCAACTAAATCAATTAGTTCGCTTACATGATTACTCGTTAGCTTTTTACCCAAGGTCTGATTAAGCAAGGTAGGAGTTATCTCACTTAAAGCTTTTCCTACGAGTTCATCGTTAATCATCCGCACAGCTTTTTCTACTTCATCACCGTGAACATTATAAGGTAAGCTGTAAACTTGGCTATGGACGTTACCATCACTAGTTACCAAGATAGCCATAATTTGGCGATTAAATAACGGTACGATTCGAAAGCCAGTGATAGTTAAATCACTATTTTCGGGTCCCTCTGCAAAAGCAGTGTAATTAGTCAAGTCAGAAAGAATTTTGGCAGCTTCCTGTACAATCTCGTTGACTTGGTGAAAAGGCTGATCTAATTGACTAACAATTTTCTGGTAAACAGACGACGGGATTTGAAGAGGTTCAAGTAAATTATCTAAGTAATACCGATACCCTTCAGTAGACGGTACGCGTCCACTTGAAAGGTGTGTTTTCTCAAGTAATCCCTTGTCTTCCAAAGCAGCCATTTCATTACGAATAGTTGCACTCGAAACTTTAATTGGCAACTGATTCATGACCGTTTTAGATCCAACCGGTTCATGCGTTTGCGTAAAATCATTAATAATTGTCTTTAAAATTAATTCTTGACGTTCGGTCAACATAAAAATCGCCCTCACTTTTAGCACTCATACTTATCAGGTGCTAACAATTATTATGATACTAGTTTTTAGCAGAATGTCAAGTCGAGTGCTAAACTTTTTTATGACAAAATGCAGTTTTCTAATTAACCGGAAAAATTTATTAGTTTCTCTGGGCAAAATAAGCCTTTATTTCAGCTTCATCTTGTTTCATCTGCATTTTTAGCTCGTTCAAGTTAGCAAACTTAATCTCACCACGTGTATACTTGTACCATTTTATAACCATGTCCTCGTCATAAGCTTCTTCATTAAATCCAAATAAATTAGATTCAATAAAAATCCTCTTATTATCATTAATAGTTACATTATAGCCAACACTGGTCATTGAGTCATACCATTGACCCTTAATTTTAGTTCGGGTTGCATACACGCCAACCTTTGGCACCACTTTGTTAGTATCCCATACTAGATTAGCTGTAGGAAAGCCCAATTTATGTCCATTACGCAGACCATGACCTACTGTCCCAGACATAACATATGGCGCACCCAAAAGTTTTTGTGCTAAGTCCATCTGACCAGCAGTAATTGCCTTTTTAATTTCCGTCGAGCCAATCTTTTGACCATCATAAGATTGTTTCGGAACATCAATTATTTCAAATCTGCCTCTAGCAAATTTAGGAAAATTTTTCATATTAGCAATATCTTTAGGACCATAAGTATAATCAAAGCCAGCCACTACCGTGTCAGCACCCAGTTTGACGACAATGTTATCAACAAATTCTTGTGCAGTTAACTGGCAAAATTGCTCATTAAAATGCATGACCAATAAATAGTCGACACCAAGTTTTTGCATTTTATAGGCTTTTTCACCTAAATTATCTATATAGGTAACTTGTGAATTTTGGTAAACCTCTTTAGGATGACGGTCAAAGGTCATTACAACCAAGGGCAAGTGCTTGTCGTCTGCCTTTTTTTTGGCAATTTTAATTAACTGTTGGTGTCCGAGATGGACGCCATCAAAAAAACCAAGCGCTAAGATAATATTAGTTGAAAATAGCTTTTCGCCGATGGGGTAAGTTAAATGGATAATGTGCACGATAAATAACCTTCATTTCACCTATTCGTTTTGTAACAGCATCAAATCAGGGCGATAAACAGCATCATCCTTTTGATAGATTGCTTTAACGCTATTATTGTACCTTAATGCAACCTTTTTTGCATTCGTTTTCAAAGGGATTGAATTGCCATTTTTTACTTTTAGCCATTGACCACTAGTTAAATCGCAAGTTTCATAGTCCTTAAAAAAGGCACCAATTGGTTGAATAAAGTTGATCACTTCATCAGGATGAGCAATAATTTGATCAAGTTTAACCGCTTGATCAATGGTAAAACCAGAACTTGCAGTCCGGCGTAATGTTTTCATCACGGCTGGAACCCCGAGCCGGGTGCCTAAGTCATTAACAAGGGATCTTACATATGTACCTTTACTACATTCAATTTGAAAATCAAATTCTTGAAAACCGGTTTTTGAATCAAATACCGGTTCAGACATAGTATCATAGGCAAAAATTTGCACTTGCCTTTTTGGCCGTTCTACTTCGATACCCTCACGAGCGTATTCATATAGATGCTTACCGTTAACCCGGACAGCTGAATAAATTGGTGGTACCTGTTCAATTTGACCAACGAATTTCTGCATTTGCTGTTCAATTTCTTCTTTTGCAATCGGATCAGTCAACTTTTGACTTTTGAGAACCTTACCACTTATATCATAGCTATCAGTAGCATAGCCTAAAATAGCTGTTCCCACATATTTCTTATTTTGCGTATGCATTAATTCAATTAACTTGGTAGCCTGACCAATTGCTATTGGCAAAACACCAGTTACATCGGGATCCAAAGTACCAGCATGACCCATTTTCCTAATATGAAGGGCTTTGCGTAAATGGTAGACGACGTCAGCACTGGTCATGCCTTTGTCTTTATCAACCACTAAAATTCCATTTATCATTTTACCTTACCCACTAAAAAAGCGCCCAACAGCGCTTTTTGGTTAATTATTTCGATCTTCATCTTGCTTTTTAACTTCAGCAATTAGTCGATCAATTTTACTACCATATTTTACTGAATTGTCTCGCTTGAAAATTAATTCAGGCACTTTATAAACTGTTAAAATTTGACCAAGCAAATGACGCATCATGCCCTTTGCTTTTTCAAGTCCTGCAGCAGCTTCTTCTTCCTTTTTTGGATTTTCAGAAAGAATGCTGTAGTAAACAGTTGCATACGACAAATCATTAGTACATTCAACTGCAGTAATTGTAACATCGCTTACGCGTGGATCACGAATATTTTTCCGCAGAATTTTGGTTAATTCACGGAGGATCTCTCCTTCAACACGACCTACTCTGTGTTTCATGTTTTCCTCCCCGTCAAACTAGTTAGGCTTAACTTCTTGCTGTTCAACTGCTTCTAATTCATCACCAATTTTAATGTCATTATAGCCTTCAATTGTCAAACCACAGTCAAAACCTTGCTTAACAATTTTAGCATCATCCTTAAATCGCTTAAGTGAAGCAACTTTACCGTTATAAATGACCACACCGTCACGAATTAAGTTGACATCAGAATCGCGTGTGATGTAACCTGAGTCAACAAAAGCACCGGCAATAGTTCCAACTTTAGAAACTTTCCAAGTTTCACGAACTGTTAAGTTGCCGACAACCTTGTCCTCGTATGTTGGTTCAAGCATTCCTTGCATAGCTGCCTTAACATCATCAATCGCCTTGTAAATAATACTATATAAGCGAATATCGACACCATCAGCCTCAGCTTGCGACTTAGCAGTTGCCGTTGGTCGAACATTAAAGCCGATGATGAAGGCATTGGAAGCACCAGCCAATGTGACATCAGATTCATTAACGGCACCTACGCCTGCGTGAATAATGTTAACGCGAACGCCTTCTACCTCAATCTTTTCTAGAGATTGTTGCAAAGCTTCTGTCGAACCTTGAACATCTGCCTTTAAGACAACATCGACTTCCTTCATATTCTCTTTCTTCATTGTGTCAAACAAATTATCAAGAGTAACATGAGTAACATTTTCACGTGATTGTTGTAATGCTTGTTGAGCTCTTTGCTCACCAACACTTCGAGCAGTCTTTTCGTCATCAAAGACAACGATCTTATCGGCTGATTCAGGAACATCATTCAAACCAGTAATTTCAACTGGCATTGAAGGTGTTGCCTTTTCAACCTGCCGACCACGATCATTGGTCATTACCCGAACACGACCAAACCGGTTACCAACAACAATTGGATCACCTGTATGAAGCGTACCTTGTTGAATTAACAAGTCGGCAACTGGACCACGTCCACGAGACAACCGAGCTTCAATAACAGTACCGATAGCTTTTTGTTTTGGATCAGCCTTTAATTCCATCACATCAGCTTGAAGTAAAATCATTTGCAATAATTCATCAACATTTTCACCAGTTTTGGCAGAAATATTAACAAAAATGGTATCGCCACCGTAATCTTCCGGAATAAGATTATACTTCATCAATTGCTCAGTAACATGTTGTGGGTTGGCGCCTGGAGCATCCATTTTATTGATTGCAACAATGATTGGAACTTTAGCGCTTTTAGCATGATCAATCGCTTCAATTGTTTGTGGCATTACACCGTCATCTGCAGCTACAACCAAAACAACAATATCAGTAATCTCTGCACCACGTTCACGCATATTTGAAAAGGCCGCATGTCCAGGGGTATCCAAGAAGGTAATCAAATGATTATCAATTCTAACCTGATATGCACCAATCTTTTGCGTAATACCGCCAGCTTCATGGTCGGTAACATGAGTATGACGTAAACGATCAAGTAAAGTCGTCTTTCCGTGGTCAACGTGACCCATGATTGTTACTACAGGTGGACGCTTAATCTGATGCTTAGATTCCTTAGAGGCTTCCATTCTCTTATTGTATAAGTTATCAATATCAGACATGTCCTCATGAACTTTTTCTTCAGCATTAATTCCGTATTCAGCCGCTACTAGTTCAATTGCGTCCTTATCCAAAGATTGATTTTGATTAGTCATTACACCAAGCATGAATAACTTTTTAACAATTTCTGCTGGTTCACGATGAAGAATTTTACCCAAATCTTGTGCATTCATCCCAACTTCATAAACTAAAGTTTCTGGTAATGGACGCTCTTTTCTTTGAGTTGGCTGCTTTTTCGGCATTTGTTCATATTGCCGTTTCTTATTCTTGCGCTTACGCTTCTCTTGGTGCTTAGAATAAGTATTGTTGTTATTGCCAAATGCTTGATTCTTTCCTTTGCGACCTGGTTTACCATTATTACGTGAATTATGGCCATTACCACGATGCTTTTCTTCTTTGGCAGGCTCTGGAACAGAGTTATTGTCGATAGCCTTTGGCCGCTCTGAAGTAGCAGTTTGGTTTTGCTTCATTCTAGCTGGCGAAGGCTTAATAATTTTAGGACCGGTCACTTTAGGAGCAGAAGTTTCAACTTTGTTTACTTTAACAACTTCTTGCTTCTTGGCACTGGTTTCTTCCTTAGTTTCTTGTGGTTTACTTGTATTATTCTTATAAGACTGACGAGCCTTTTCAGTTTGACGATTCAGCGTACTCTCTTCAACTCTCTGTTTTTGTTTTAATTGTTTCAAAAGATCTTGTGCAGCGGGTTTCTGTGTTCTTGTGGATTGTTCTTGGTTAGAACGTTGCTGTGAATGATCTTGCTCTTTGCGATTGCGGTTATTTGAACGGTGGTTATTACTGTGCCAATTGTTCTTATTACTTTTACCGTCTTCATGGTTTTTCTCATTTTTACGAATAGAAGTAATAGAAATCTTAATCTTGCCACTCTTTTTAGCGGCCTTTTCTTGTTTTTTGGCGGGAGTGGGTTTACGAAAACTAACCTTTAACTGATTCACTTGTGAATCCTCTAGTGATGACATATGATTTTTTACATCAAAGCCAAGGTCTTTCGCCTTATTGACCACATCTTTATTATCGATGCCTAAATCTTTTGCAATTTCATAGATTCTTTTCTTAGCCATCAAATCACACTCCTTCATTTATCTTTTGTATTAACGCTTTGCAAAAACCTGTATCAGTAATCCCCAATACCTTACGGTTTTTACCTATTGCATGCGATATCTCGCTACTGCTGAATTCAGAAATGACAGTAACATCATTTTGCTTAGCAATTCGAGTAAGCTTTTCGCTTGTATCCGCGTGACTATCATTAGCCAAAATTACTATTTTAACTTTTTTTGCCTTTAAGCCAACTGATACGATTTCCAAACCGGAAACAAGCTTACCAGCTCGCTCAGCAAGCCCTAGCAAATTCAATGCCTTTTGTCTATTTTGCAACTTTAATCATCACCAAACAATTCTTTTCTTGCTTTTTGATGATCAACATAGGAATATAATTCTTCATAAAATGAAGCGGCAATTTTAACACCTAAGCTTCGCTCAAGAACTCCTTTTTCTTTTGCTTGCTCAATTTTGTCAGGATCAAGCGATACATATGCACCACGTCCTGGTTTTTTCCCTGTAGGATCAACAGAAATGTTTTTTTCCTTATCAATTACAATCCGAACTAACTCTTTTTTCGGTTGCATGGTATTGGTTAATAAATCTTTCCGCATCGGAATTTTTCTTTTTTTCAAAAGAGTTCACCCCCTGCCTTATTCGTCGACAGTATCTTCACTTTCAGTAGAAGTTGGTTCAGCATCTTGCTCTGTTTCTTCATCCTCTTGAGTAGAAGTAGCGGCATTCTCATCTTCATCATCAACTGAAGAATCGTCGTCAGCTGAAACGGAATCAGCAATATCTTCAGCGGCTTCATCTACTACATCGTTTAAAGCAGCATCTTCATTTTCCTGATTTGCTTCGTTTGAGCTTTCATCGACAAACTCAACTTCTGATTCTGGCCTGATGTCAATCTTGTAGCCCGTTAGCCGAGCAGCTAAACGAACATTCTGACCCTTTTTACCAATGGCAAGCGATAACTGGTAATCCGGAACAATTACCAATGCACTTTTTTCATCTTCTTCATCGCCAAATTGAACCGCAATAACTTCTGCAGGGTTCAATGCATTAGCAATAAAATCAGACGGATCTTCTTCATACTTAACGACGTCAATATTCTCGCCACCTAGTTCATTAACTACGTTTTGAACTCGGGCACCGCGTTGACCAACACAAGTACCAACAGGATCAATGTTTGGATCGTTAGACTTAACAGCAATCTTAGTTCTGTCTCCCGCTTCACGCGCAATCGAAACAATTTCTACTGTCCCATCGTAAATCTCAGGAACTTCTTGTTCAAAAAGACGCTTAACCATATCAGGGGCTGTCCGTGAAACAGTAATTTGTGCGCCCTTGGTATCAGAACCAACATGAGTGACAAGTACCCGAATTTGGTCTTGAGGGTTATAAGTTTCGTTAGGCATCTGGTCGTTTCTAGGCATAACAGCTTCAACATTACCAATTTTAACATAAACAAAGCGGTTGTCGCGCCGTTCAACTGTACCCGTAATCAATTCATCTTCATATTGTGAATATTCGTTAATGATATGGTTTCTTTCAGCTTCCCGCAAATGTTGCATAATAACTTGTTTAGCTGTTTGTGCAGCAATTCGACCAAAGTTTTTAGGTGCAACCTCAAATCTGATTTTATCGCCCAATTCGTATGCTTTATTAATGGCTAAAGCATCTTTCAAACTGATCTCAAGTCTGTCGTCGTGAACTTCTTCAACAACAACTTTCTCAGTCATTAATTTGAAATCGCCTCGGCGCTCATCAAATTCAACAACAACATTGGTTGCCTGATTATAATTCTTTTTATATGCCGCAACAAGCGCTGCCTCGATAGCTTCAACAATCACATCTTGTTTGATACCCTTTGTTTTTTCTAAAGTAGCAAACGCCTCTAGCATTTCTTTAGACATAAGTTTTAATCAGCCTTTCTAAAATTCAATTGCAAAACGTATATTTGCAATTAACTTACGGGGAATAGTTAATTGTTTCCGCCTTGTTTTTATCTTTACTTCTAATTCGATTTCATCAGTATTAAATGACTTTAACGTACCTTCGTATTCTTTTTCACCGAGAACTTTTTGGTAAAGGCCAACGTGAACGTAATTATTCAAAGCTTTTTGCCAGTCCTTCTCAGATTTTAAAGGTCGTTCGATACCAGGAGAAGATAATTCTAAAACGTAAGGATCGGGGAATGGATCAGGCTCGATTTCATCTAACTTGGCGGAAATTAATTCGCTAAGTCCAGCTATTTCGTCCATATCAATTCCATTTTCACGGTCAACATATATTCTTAAATAATTTTGACCTTTTTCTTTTGCGTATTCAATATCTACAAATTCATCATTGCGTTGTTCAATGATTGGTTTGATCTCTGCAAGTACAGAATCTTTAACTTTCGCCAAGTACTTTCCTCCGTAATAAAAAGAGTGAGCAAAACTTGCTCACTCCGAATCATTTATTCGAACTTCTTTAAGAAGTATACCATAATTATATTAATACTGCAAAATTTAAAAGAGTGAAAGTTGATTTTGGTCAGGCATCCCTTCCAAAACTTCATTTTCTTCTAAATAATCCATTATTGTTTGCGAAACTTTTCCTCTCTTAGATAAGTCTTCTTTGGAGAGAAATTCTTGCTCAGTCCGAGCAGCCACGATTTGCTTTGCGGCATTATTTCCTAGACCGGGAACAGCGTTAAACGGAGCCAAAATAGTATGCTTATCAATAATCTTAAAATTAGTTGCTTCCGAATTATTGATATCAACCATTTTAATCTTAATTCCCCGCTCAAGACACTCATTTGCAATTTCTAAAACAGTTAATAAGCTTTTATCCTTTGCTGAGGCATCATTACCCTTTTCTTGAATATCAGCCATTGCTTTCTTGACAGTATTTTTACCATGACTCATTGCTACTAAGTCGAATAGGTCAGCACGTACAGAAAAGTAAGCAGTGTAGTATATTTCAGGGTAATATACTTTAAACCAAGCAATCCGCAGAGCCATTAGAATATAAGCAGTCGCGTGGGCCTTCGGAAACATATATTTAATCTTCAAACAAGACTCAATATACCAGTCAGGTATTTTATCATTTTTCTTCAAAACTGCCATGTCATCATCACTAATGCCACGCCCGTGACGAACAGATTCCATCGTGGAAAATGCAACCTCTGGTTTTACCCCCCAGTGAATCAAGTCCATCATGATGTTATCCCGACACCCAATTACATCTTTCAACTTGCAAGTTCCATCATTGATAAGTTCTTCGGCGTTGCCTAGCCAAACATCAGTACCATGAGAAAGTCCAGAAATCTGTAACAATTCAGAAAATGTGGTTGGCTTGGTTTCTTCTAGCATTCCACGAACAAATCTAGTTCCAAATTCTGGCACCCCTAGCGTTCCAGTTTTTGACTGAATTTGTTCAGGAGTCACTCCTAATATTTTTGGACTTGAGAAGAGTGACATGACACCTGGATCATCTGGTGGAATAGTCAGTGGATCAACTCCAGACAAATCTTGCAGCATTCTGATCATCGTCGGGTCATCGTGTCCTAAAATATCAAATTTTAAGATATTATCATGAATTGAATGGAAGTCAAAGTGCGTTGTTTTCCAAGCAGCATCAACATCATCAGCTGGATATTGAACAGGCGTGAAATCGTAAATGTCCATGTCGTCAGGAACAACGACGATTCCCGCTGGGTGCTGGCCCGTCGTTCTTTTTACTCCACTGACGCCAGCGGCCAACCGATCTAGCTCGGCTTTTCTTAAATTAAGTTCTTTTTCTTCATCGTAATGCTTAGCATAGCCATAGGCTGTTTTATCAGCCACAGTGGCAATAGTACCAGCACGATATGAATTGCCTGGGCCAAACATAACCCGAATAAAATTATGGGCAACAGGCTGATAGTCACCGGAAAAATTCAAATCGATATCTGGGACCTTATCGCCGTGAAAGCCTAGGAAAGTTGCAAACGGAATATCTTGACCATCTTTAACGAGCTCGGCACCACATTTAGGACATTTTTTGTCGGGCAAGTCATAACCAGACCCATATTCACCATTTTCAAAAAACTCTGAATACTGGCACTCTGGACAACGATAATGCGGCGCCAAAGGATTAACTTCAGTAATACCAGACATTGTTGCAACTAGACTAGATCCAACCGATCCCCGCGAACCAACTAAATAGCCATCTTTATTTGACTTAGCTACTAGTCGTTGAGAAATCAAGTAAATAACGGCATACCCGTTAGATATAATCGAATTTAATTCCATATCCAAACGATCTTGAACAATTTTTGGAAGTGGCTTGCCATAGAGTTCATACGCTTTATCGTAGGTTAGCCGTTTCATTTCCTCGTCGGAATTTTCAATATGAGGTGGATACAGTCCATCCTTAATCGGCGCAATTTCTTCAACGGATTCAGCAATTTTGTTTGGATTAGTAATTACAATCTCTTTTGCAGCCTCTTCACCTAAAAAGCTAAACGCATCAAGCATTTCTTGCGTTGTATAAAAATGCAAATCGGCTTGTTTCTTGTTTCGTTCAGGATTACTACGCTGAGCAGAAATTAAAATAGTCCGGTAAATGGCATCATGTTCTTCTAAATAATGAGCATCGCCAGTTGCAACAACTGGTTTATCCAGTTCATGCCCCAACTTATAGATATTGGTTAGGATTTCTTCCAATTCTGCTTGGTCGGCAATTAAATGATCCTCAATTAACTGCGAATAATTTGCAGGTGGCTGCACTTCAAGGTAATCATAAAATTTAGCTTTTTTCCGTGCTTCGTCATACCCTTTCTGCATCATTGCAACAAAGACTTCGCCTTCAGAGCAACCGGAACCATATAGTAACCCCTCATGATTTTTAACTAAATCTGATTTAGGTGTACGTGGAATGCGGTAAAAGTATTTGGTACTGGCTATTGATACCAAACGATACATATTTTTTAAACCTGCTTGGGTTTTAGCTAAAACGGTCATATGCTGCGGTCGCGCCCTCTGAAAGACTTGTCCGTGGGCAGCATAATCATTCATTTTACCAAGATCATCCTCACCATACTTTTTAGTAAAAGCTTCTAAAAGCTTAAACATTAAGTAACCCGTTGCTTCGGCATCTTGATTAGCACGGTGGTGATGTTCAAGAACAACATTATATTTCTTTGCAAGAGAATCTAACGTATGACGCGTTTGTTCTGGGTGAAGCAGCCTCGAAACTTCAAGTGTATCAACAACTGGTTGCGTAATTTCTGCTAAGTCCGCACGTCGTAAAGCGGCATTAACAAAGCCGACATCAAACTGAACATTATGACCACATAACGGACGATCGCCATAAAAATCTTGAAACTGCTTAATAACAACAGCTTCATCATCGGCAGCCGTGACCATTTCATCAGTAATCGAAGTTAAATTAATAGTTTGTTCACTTAATGGATGATGCGGATTAATAAATTTATCAAAGCGCTCCAGGACTTCACCGTCCTTCATTTTGACAGCACCAATTTCAATAATAGTGTCATAAACAGAAGACAAACCAGTTGTTTCAACGTCAAAAATCACAAATTCCCGGTTTTCGTAAGTCATAGGAGCTGGATTTAGCACTAACAAAGCATGATCATCAATCATGTTGGCTTCCAGACCATAAACAATTTTGACACCATTTTTCTTACCAGCATTATATGCTTCAGGGAAGGCTTGGACATCTGCGTGATCAGTAATTGCAATTGCCTTTTGACCAAATTTTTTAGCTGCGGCAACAAAATCCGAAGCAGTATTAGTTGCATCAAGCTGACTCATATTAGTATGAAGATGCAATTCTACCCGCTTTTCTTCACCATCGTATTTTTCTTGCCGGCCGACATGTTCTACTGCTTCAAAGCTGGCAACATTGAAAACCACATCATGACTCCATTGATCTTCTGAAGCTGATCCCTGCATTTTTGCCCAGGTGCCAGGTTTTAACTCTGAGATGCTATTCATTTGTTCTTTGTCAGAAATAAATTTCTTGAAAGAAATTGAATCTGAATAGTCAGTAATTTCACCGGTAAAAATCACGGTACCCGTCTTTAATTCGCGACTTTCAATATTAAAAATGTTACCTTCAATTACAACATTACGCGTTCCGTCAATTACCTCTTTTATTTGAGTGATTGGTAAACTCTCGTTAAGTTGTCGGCTGCCATAGCGTGTTTTCCTAGTCGGATAATTATTTTGCTGCTTCGGTTTTTCTTTAGGCGGAGCGGCATTGTATGCCTCCTGCATAATTTGCTCATGTTGCTCTTGTAACTGCTGTAAGCTGGCCAAGTTACTCTGTGAATTTGCTTCGTCTATTTCGGTCACAAATTTAAGATTAAAAAAGCCATAGTCGCGCATTTCTTCAGCAAGCTGGTCCAGCATTTTTTGCTCAATTAGACCATCAACAACTAAATTATCGACTGGAATAATCCAACGACCATCCTCTTTTTTGGGTTTATGGCTAGAAATAAATTCGCGTGCCACCGGTTGTAAAACTTGCGAATTTTGCACAACAAAATGCCAATAGTCCGTGAGATAGTCGTCTAATCCATCTTTCGTACGCACAAATAGACGGGTTTTAACGAAAGATGAAAAAGTAGCATTTATCGCTTTATTTAGTGCGTCATATGTTTCAAATTTAAGGGGTGTAGTAAAAAGAACGTGAATATCCCACCTATGTTCTTTAGCGTAAACATCCACGTTCTCAATTTCGCCTTTTTGCAACAAATCATTATCTGAAAATTGATTTGGAAAATTAATTTGTTGTAAAAGTCGTAAGAAAAGTTCGTTTTTATTAGTCACGAAAATTATCCTAACTCTTTATTTACAAAATCGGCAAGCTCAGCAACCGAAATTTCGCTAGCCTTATCATCTGTTGGTCGCTTAACTTCCACAATACCTTCACTAGCCTTTTTACCAATAGTAATTCTAATTGGGGCTCCAACTAAATCTGCATCAGCAAATTTAACACCAGCCCGTTCGTTACGATCATCATATAATACATCATAATTAGAACTAAACATTTTCTCAAGTTTTTCAGCTAACTCGGTTTGTTCTTCATCCTTCATTTTCATTTGAACAATGTGCAAATCAAATGGAGCAATTTCCTTTGGCCAAGCAATGCCAAATTTAGTAAGATGTTGTTCAATAACAGCAGACAAAACTCTTGTTACACCAATGCCATAGGAACCCATGATTACGGGTTGTGTCTTACCATTTTGATCTAAGAAATTTGCACCCATTTTTTCGGTGTAGTACGTTCCCAACTTAAAGATGTGTCCTACTTCAATTGAAGTCGTAAATTTTAATGGTAAGTGATCAACTGGATCAGGTTCGCCCTCGTTCGCAACCCGAAGGTCAGCAAATTCATTTACTTTAAAGTCGCGGTCAAGGTTAGCATTCTTATACTGATAGCCCTCTTTGCCTGCACCAACAATGACGTTAATCAGACCTTCAACTGTCTTATCGGCAATCACTTTATCTGCCCAATCAGAAGCAACTGGGCCTACACTTCCCTTGCCAACTCCCGTGATTTCCTTTAATTCATCGTCAGAAGCAACACGAACAGAATCTGCATCAAGAGCATGAGTTAACTTGACTTCATTAATTTGTTTATCACCGCGAATAAGAACCAATACTTTTTCTTGTTCATTTACAATGTATAAAACGCTCTTAACAATTTTAGTCTTAGGAAAAGCTAAAAACTCAGCTAAATCAGCAATTGTTTCTTGTCCAGGTGTAGCAACTTCTGTTAATTCAGCTTCATCTTCGGGCTCTGGTTTAAAAGTATCTTCGCTGACTGCCATTTCCAAATTAGCAGAATATGTTCCTGTTTCATTGGTTGCAATAGTATCTTCACCAATTGCAGCAGGTGCTTGAAATTCAGTTGAGTTTTTGCCACCCATTGTTCCTGAGTCTGCAATTACTGGAGTTACTTTTACACCGCAGCGCCGAAAAATTGCTTCAAACGCCTTTTTTTCATCATCAAATTGTTGATCAAGTTGTTCTCTAGTTGCTGCAAAGCTATATGCATCAAGCATAATAAATTCTCTGGTCCGTAATAAACCAAATCTTGGGCGATTTTCATCCCGAAATTTAGTTTGAATTTGGTAAAGAGCAATTGGCATTTGCTTGTAGCTCTTAAGATTTTTGGCAACAATTTCTGTAAATGTTTCTTCATGAGTTGGTCCTAGCAGGCTCTGACGACCGTGACGGTCTTTTAACCTGAACATTTCTGGACCATATTTTTGCCATCTACCAGAATCTTCCCACAAAGTTGCAGGTAAAAGTTCAGGCATTGCCATTTCTGGCACATTAATTTTAGCCATTTCTTCTTCCATTATTCTTTCGGCCTTTTTTAAGACACGATAGCCTAATGGTAAATAAGCATAAACACCAGCCGTTACTTGACGGACATATCCGCCACGAAGCATCAGCTTATGACTTTCAGCAACAGCATCTGCTGGTGCTTCTTTTGACGTAGGCATAAATAATTTAGATTGACGCATTAACAATTCTCTCCCAAGAAATAAATTTCTAGATTTTATTTTATAAAGTAGCGGTAAATATCATTACCGGTAACTGCGATTATTAATAGTAATAAAAGGCCAAAACCAATTAATTCAACTATTGCTTCATGATCTTCCGATATCGGTTTGCCACGGAAAATCTCAATGAGATTAAGCAAAAGCTTTCCCCCATCAAGGCCAGGAATTGGCACTAAGTTCACAATTCCTAGATTTATTGAAATCATTGCCAAGAATGCTAATAAGTAGGTAAAGCCCATTTGTGATACCTGTGAAGTTTGTGAATAAATACCTACAGGTCCAGACAGCTTATTTAAGCTAAAGTGCCTAATCAAGCCGCCAAGTGCATTAAAAATCATTCCGGTTGTTGATACTGCCGTATCCCAACCACGCTTAGCCTTTGCAAGGACACGGTCATCACTTTTGGCTTTGATACCAATTTGATAAACTTTTTGACCTTGTACTTTTACCGTTTTGGGCTTAACAGAGACCGTCTTAGTTTTACCATGACTTGTTAAAACAATACTTAAAGCTTTGCCTTTACTGGCATTTATTTGATTAGAAATTTCATTAAAAGTAGTTGTTTTATGACCATTAATTGAAACAAATTTTGATCCAGGTTCAACCGCTGCTTGTTCAGCTGGTGAATTAGCTTCAACAGCTCCAATCGTAGTTGTTGCCGGACCGGGAATAGTAAAGGTCCAAAATAGAAAGACAACGAATCCCAAGATAATATTCATTAGGGGACCCGCAACATTAGTTGCAAGCTTTTGCCAAACATTAGCTTCTTGAAATTGGGTGTCACGAGGAGCAATGATTAATTCCGTATTGGATTGATCAATAACAGTTGCATCGTGATTAACCTGATAAGAAACCAATTTATCCTCTTCACCATTTTCATAGCCTTTAATAACGAGTTGATCCACTAAATCAACTTCTGTTATTTGAAGCGGCAGGCCCTCAATCGGAACGTCTGATCCAGAAGCATCAATCCGAACGACTTCATTTTGATCATTAGTCTGCAAAATTACAGTCATTCCAGGTTTAAGCTCAGTTTCATCGTCTTTACTGGCTAAACGAACATAACCACCAAGTGGTAACCAACGAATAGTATAAGTTGTAGGATTTCGACGAACTTGGAACAATTTTGGTCCCATACCAATAGAAAATTCGCGCACTAAAATACCGCATTTTTTTGCGACGATAAAGTGCCCGAATTCATGGACAAAAACCAAAAGACCAAATACAACTAAAAAGATTAGTATTCCCTTCATGGAATTCTCCTAATGCACGATTCCTAATAAAGCAGCAAAGACGGGTAAAACAAACAGCATACTATCAAACCGATCTAAAATACCACCATGTCCCGGCAGAATTTTACCTGAATCTTTAACGCCATAATACCGCTTATAAGCAGATTCAACTAGGTCGCCCATTTGACCTACAATGGATAATACAAAGGCAAAGATAACCATTTGCCAGAATGGATAATTAACATTAACAAAGTAAACGTAAATTGCGGCACATATTACAGCACAAATGGTTCCGCCAATTGAACCCTCCCAGGTTTTATTAGGACTAATTACAGGCCACAACTTATGTTTACCAATTTGCCTTCCTATCATATAGGCACCAGTATCTGTTAGCCATACTACAACAAAGACATAGCATAAAAGTGCTAACCCATTGCTGCTATTTCTAATACTTGCCATATAGTGAAAACCGGTACCAATATATAGTGAACCTAACGTGTAAACTGAAACATCGTCAAAAGTTGTCTTGTTTTTTGACAAAACTGTCCAAGTTAGCATCATCATGATTAAGGCAAAATAAATTCCATATTTAGTCCAATGGAATGGCATTGACTTAATAAAGCTATCTGGAACCGCCCAAGTAATTGTTGCAAGCAGTGCCAACAAAAAGTTAACAGAAACCAGTATCTGTTTTTTCATTAAAAAGATTTCACTGATGCCGACTGCAGCAAAGGCCACGGTCAGCCAGTCCATCCACAATCCACCCGCAATAACGATTGGAATAAATAAAATTAAAGCAATAACTGCTGTGATTATCCGTTGTTTCATATCAAAATTACCTAACTATCCGATTCATCTAGTTTGCCAAAACGGCGATGACGGTTCTGAAAATCAATGACAATTTTTTCTAAATCTTCTTTAGTAAAATCAGGCCAATTCTTCTGACTAAATGCAAGTTCAGAATAAGCCAGCTGCCATAACATAAAGTTGGAAATACGCTGTTCACCAGAAGTTCGTATTAATAAGTCTGGATCACTAAATTCTCCAAAACTAGCAGTCATCAAACGTTGAGAAATCATTTCTTCATCAATTTGATCACTATTAATCGCTCCTGTTTCAATTAGCGTTCCAATCTCTTTGACAGCTGAAGTGATTTCACTTCTTGAACCGTAATTAAAAGCAAAGTTCAAAATTAGTCCAGTATTATCTGCCGTTTCAGCCATTGCACGTTGAACAACATCATAAGTTTTACGCGGCAATTTGTCCAAAAAGCCCATGATATTGACCTTAACGTTATGCTCCATCAAGGTAGGCATAAACTTGTCAAAAAAACGGACTGGCAGATTCATTAAGTATGCGACTTCTTCTTTAGGACGAGCCCAGTTTTCTGTCGAAAAAGCATAAAGTGATAAAACCTTAATTCCCAATTCCTCTGCTGCTAAAGTAATCCGTTTAACATTGTTCATACCTTCATAATGACCTGCTACACGCGGCTTACCCTGCTTAGTAGCCCAGCGGCCATTACCATCCATGATAATAGCAAGATGATTTAATTGATTCTTTTTTACTGCCATATGTTAGCCTTGAGTAATTTCTTTACGTTTTTGCTCAGCCAGTTCATCAATTTTCTTGGTTGCTTGATCAGTTACCTTTTGAACTTCTTTTTCTAAATTACGTTGTTCGTCTTCGGTAATTTCATCGTCTTTTTGTTGCTTTTTAAGAGTATTCATAGCATCACGGCGGACATTTCTAATCGCAATTTTACCCTCTTCAGCCATTTTATTGACTTCTTTAGCAATCTCTTGTCTTCTTTCACCAGTCAATTGAGGAATTACCAGTCTGATAACTTTACCATCGTTTGCTGGAGTTAATCCTAAATTTGATGCTAGTAAAGCATGTTCAATATCATCCACACTGTTTTGATCATATGGCGTAATTAATAAAACACGTGGTTCAGGAATAGTGACACTAGACATCTGGGTTAATGGTGTTGGTGCACCATAATAATCAACTTTAACTCCATCTAGCAATGCGGCATTAGCAACACCAGCACGGATAGTACCCAAGTTTTTCTCAAAAACAGTGATTGATTTGTCCATGTTTTGTTTTGCTTTTTTAATTGTTTCGTTATTCATTTATTTGCCTCCTTCAATTACTGTTCCAATATGCTCGCCCATAACAACTTTCTTAATGTTACCTTCAGTATTTACGTTAAATACAATTAGCGGAATATTGGTATCCATTGAAAGCGAGCTAGCGGTCCGATCCATAACTTTTAAATCTTTTGAAATAACGTCGAGTTGAGTCAGTTCGCTAAACTTCTTTGCCGTTGGGTCTAATTTTGGATCGGCGGAGTAAACCCCGTCAACACCATTTTTGGCCATCAAAATAACATCGGCATTAATTTCCGCTGCGCGTAGAGCTGCAGTAGTATCAGTAGAGAAGTAAGGATTACCAGTACCTCCGCCCATGATAACAACGCGTCCTTTTTCTAAATGACGAATTGCTTTTCTTCTTATATAAGGTTCAGCAATTTGTCTCATTTCGATTGAAGTTTGCAATCTAGTCGGGACACCAACATGCTCCAGACCATCCTGAAGAGCTAAACCATTCATGATAGTTGCTAACATGCCCATATAATCTGCTTGTGAGCGTTCCATGCCAAGTTTTTCACCAGTCTCACCACGCCACATATTACCGCCACCGCAGACGATACCAATTTGAACTCCTAAATCGTGCACTGATTTGATTTCTTCAGCCAAATGACTGATAACTGTCGGATCTATCCCTGTTCCGTTGTTACCGGCCAATGCTTCTCCAGAAATTTTCAAAACGACACGTTGATATTTAACTTGAGTCATGACAACCTCCTCTATTAACTTAAATTATTCTAACATATTAAATACGCAAATGTGGGGCAACAAAACAAAAGAGAATAATTTTATTTTAAAAAAGTAAATTTCGCTAAATTTTTCTACATTACCACCTATATTTCTTTTTTACTTTTACTGTAGATAAAAAGTAACAGCACATTTCTGGTTCAATTCTAAATTTTTATGTAAAAAAATGCTTCGTTAAGATTATTAATTTATCCTAATAAAGCATTTTTCTATTTCTTTTTATTGTAAATATCTTTGTGCATGTTGAGCAGCATTTCTGCCGGAATAAAAGGCATAACCAGCGCAAGTACCCGGCATGTTAGGGCCATAGGTGTCACCTGTTAATCCTGCTGCATCATTACCGGTTGCATAGATACCAGAAATTGGTTTACCGTATTTATCTTCAAGCTCATTATCAGGGGTCACCTTTAAACCGCCCATTGTACAAAAAGCACCAACACTCAATTTGAAACCATAAAAAGGGCCTTTTTCTACCGACCTTAGATATTGGGGATCCTTACCAAAGAATTGATCCTCACCATTTTCAACAAACTGGTTGTATTCTCCAATCGTCTTTGTTAACTTTTCTTGAGGAAGATTCATTTCTTTTGCTAAATTTTCAATAGTGTCGGCTTTAAAAATAAATGGTTTGTTATCAATAAGAGCTTGATCAATTTCATCTTGTAAATGAGTCATTTTTTGCCCACGTTTAACATAGACGCCTAAGCCCATAAAATTCCCTTTTTCAATCATTTCGGTAATATTCTTTTGATCTAAAATACTATAGACACTATTTTGACTGTACAAAGCATTTCCAGCATAAGAGAAATTATAAATTACTGATTCATCAACAAAACGCTCGCCGTTCTCATTAACCCAAAGTAGTGGCTGCTGCCCAGCAGCAACGTTCATCTGACTGTTCATCATTTTAAAAGATGGTTCTTCAGGGTCTTTTAAATAGCCACCAAATAGCATTGCCATGCCCATTCCTGCTTTTTGTCCGCCTACTTGCCAACCTAAGCGTAAACCATCACCAGTACCTTTACCAGAAGAAACGGTAACTAATCTCGTCAAATCATAGTCAGTATCATGAGCCATCATTTCTGAATTGTTCAGATAACCACCAGCAGCTAGAATAACCACCTTAGCAGTAACTGTCTCAGTTTGACCATCAGCCTCGCTTTTAAGAGTTATTTTTTTCTTACCCCCGCGACAAATTTCCAAATCAATTGCAGAAACCGAAGTCAACAATTCGCCACCTAATTTTTTAAATTTAGGCTGTAACGCTTTATGCATCACTGCGTCCCCAAAGCCTTCATAAATATGCCAAGTAGCCTCTCCTGCTCCCATTGCTTGAACGCCTTCATACTTAACACCTTCATCATGGAGCCATTGGACATTTTCTGCACTAGCATCTAAATATTTGCGCCAAATTCTTGAATCAGCTTTATACTTTGAATATTCGACTTCTTCTTGCAAAACATCAATTGTTGAAACGTCAATTCCTTGCTTTTTCTGTAAATATGAATCAACTGCAAATAAACCCTCGCTATAATTAGCCGACCCACCTGTATGACGTCCTTTTTCGAGCATTAAAACTTGATTGCCATGTTCAACGGCGGTTAAGGCAGCAGCCTGACCTGCAGCACCCGAACCAACAACGACTACATCATAAGTTGATAACTTTGTTAAACTCATTAGACTTTTCCTCCAAAATAAACAATTTATGCTTTAATCCTAGCTTCTATCTGCGTAGAATGACAGGTAGAATATTTTGCGTCAGGCGAAGATGGAGGTTCGGGTAAAAATGAATTTTGATCAACTAAATACTTTTATATCAGTAGTTGAAACGGGCAGTTTCCAAAAGACTGCAAAGACTAAATATGTTAGCCAGAGATCTGTTTCTCAATCAATGCAAAAATTGGAAGAAGAATTAGGCTTTGAACTTTTTAAGCGTGGCAAAAACAAAATTATTGTTACTGATCAGGGACAAGCATTCTTCTTAAAAACTAAGGAAATGCTTCATAGCTACTTTGTTGAAATTAATTCTTTACGTCATCAAACTACATCAGTTCACCAAGAATTTAAAATTGGTTATTTTTCACCATTTGAAGGAGCATTAATGCGAAAGCAAGTTTATGCTTTCAGTAAGAAGTATCCGAACATAAAATTTAAAATTACTGAAGAAAGTATCGAGCACCTTATTTCTGATGTATCTCTAGGTATTCTAGATATGGCTTATATATTGGACTACGGTTCACAAGAATTTTTGACAAAAAATCTAACTAGCAAAACCGTATTTCAGAGCACAATGGTTATTGGCGTCAGCAAACTCAATCCCTTAAGTCAGAACAACACCTTTCCTATTAAAGCATTGAAAGATAAACCGATGCTCTACTATAGTCCAGAAAAAACTAATTATCTAAAACATGCTTTTCTTGCAACTTTGCCAGAAGCATATCAAAACATTCCAGTTGCACGTGTTTCAACAATTGAGCAAATGCAAACTTTAGTTACAGCTAATCAAGCTAATGCATATTATCCCGATGGTCTGATTCAATTAGGTTCTAATACCGAATCAGAAATTAGCTACCTACCTTTGCAAGGAAATGAAAACAGTCAAAAATTTAAAATTCAGTCTATTTATCCTAAGCAAAGCAAAAAGTGTAACTTAATTAATCAATTTTTAGGTTAAAAATCCTGTCATTGCATCTTGGGTTCAATTAAGCTCGATCTAATTAAACGTAATCTTGGCATGATTCTCTCAGAGCATAAACTATATTCAATAGTCACAAGACTTACATATTATCCATTATTGATCGTAGTGATTACCTACAGCATTCCTTATCTTCCAATTTAAACAGACTAAAGATATGCTTTGCACTAGTATCCAGATGAAAGCTGCTGTTTAAATGACTATCAAAAATTTAGGTTTAAACTAAAGCAAAACATGGTAAAAAGCAACAAATAGTTGACACCGGTTTATGCATAGCAGTTGAATTAATCATTATCTAGACTAAGAAAAGGACCAACTCCAATTAAATTTTGGGAGTTGGTCCTTTTCTAAAATCTAATAAATTGCTTTCATTTGCAACAGATAGCGATTTTTACGGATCGTATTTATCTTAAACAGTTTCGTGATCTGTTTGTAACAGTAAATTATATAGCGAGCCGTACAAATTAGAATCATTTCTAAACTTAGCAGCAACAATTTCCGGTTTAGTTAAAGTTTGACCGATAATCGAATTATCATCATTAACTAGTTGATCATAAGCTTGCTTAATTCCATCAATCAAGCATGATTGGGCACTAATTCCACCACCAATGGCAATTTTATTAACGTCAACCACAGTTTGCATGTTAAGAATTAAAGTAGCAATCTGCAAACAATACTGTTCAAAAATAGCAACTGCCTCAGGAACATGGTTTTTAATTGCTTCAAAAGCGTGAACACCATCGCTTACATCCTCATAATCTAATTGTTCATTTACCTGGCTAACAAAGCGAACTGCCGAGCATAGCTTGCCGATACTACCCTGCATATCCTTAGGATTAGAAATATCAGCAATCATGAAGCTCATTTCTCCGGCTTGATTATGCGTACCTTGAAGAAGGTGACCGTCGACTATAATACCGCTTCCTACTCCGGTACCCAAGGTAATCGCAGCACAGTTTTTTTCGTCTTTTAAGTTTCCTAACCAATTTTCTGCTAAAATGCTTGCTTTACCATCATTAATTACGGCAACAGGAAAATCTTCTGCTTCATAAATTTGACCAAAATCTATTCCATCTAAAAAAGGAATAGCACCACCAAACCTAATTTTCGTTTTGTCAATTTTACCTGGTGCACAAAAAGCTAAACCTTTAATTGAACCGGAATATTTTTGAACAATTTGATCAATTTGTGCCAGAAACTTGTCTTTACCATCTGGCGTGCTCACTTTACCTTTTTCAATTATATGACCAGATACATCAATTTGTGCGTACTTGATTTCAGTACCGCCAATATCAATACTTAAATAATTTTTCATACTAACCCTTCAAGAAAAAATTTAGTCAAAAACCAAATAACTATCAAAACTTAAATTTAACATGGAATCATCTTGAAACAATGTCTGATGAAATTTCCTTTTAAAATTATAACTTAAAAAAATTTCTTTTTTGATAAAATTAGATTTTATTTGTTTCTTTGCAAGATTTTAAAAAAATTTTTTTGTCTTTGAGAATATCTGACTAAGCAAAAAAACTGACTTCAATAAGTTTGAAATCAGTTTTAAGAAAAGTTTTTAAACAATTTGATAATGTTTAGTACCAGCAGTCATCCTAATTAATCTTGCGAAACACTATCAATTATAGTTAGCGCTTAATTTTTTGCAGCGTTTATTCCGGCTAAACGGCCAAACGTTTGAGCATGACTTGATGCTAGTCCGGGAACACGATCATTATATGACCCCCTTTTTATTTGTGTTGCTTAAAAAGCCATGGTAATAACTCTGGGGTATTAAAAGCTCTCGCCCAACTTGCATGCGGATTAGGCTTAACAGTGTTCTTAGGATAAACAGTGACCTTCAGCTGCTTGCCCCCTGCTTGGTGAATGGCTTCTTCAGCTTTCTTAGTTCCGAGTACCCCAACAGTTGGATCATCTTCGGCATGAAAGGCCCAAATTGGTAATTGTGACAAAGTCTTACCTTCTTCAGGGCTTGCAAGCATATACCGTCCCTTTCCTTGATCACCATAACCTTTTTTGCCATCATCATATACATAACCGGAACAAGGCACTAGAGCGGCAAAAAGATCTGCATGATGTACGCCCATATACCAAGTTGTCGAAGCACCATTTGATAAGCCAGTTAAATAAATGCGCTTCGTGTCAATGTTGCACTCAGATTCTATTTGTTTAAGTAAAATGAACAGTGCTTTGCGAAAATCTTTTCTGAACCACCCATTTAGAGTTGGTGCCCAAGTAGCTTGCGGAACTAAAATAACAGCATCTTCTTTAGTTTTAGCATAATCATGCAAGGTCTTTGGCACATCATTGGCCAGTAGCGGCATGCCATTGTTAAAACCACGCTCGCCAGAACCATGTAAAAACAGTACTAACGGCCGCTTTTTCCGATTGGTGCCAGAAGCATAAATTGAATAGCTTAATTGAATTGTATCCGTTTGAATAATTTTTTTATCAAAATCTGCTAAAAATGGATCTGGTTGAAAAGCAACTTCAATTTCAGGTTGCATCCCGTTAACGTGAAGCATTATTTGTGGCAAAGCTACCTGATTAATAAACTTAGACGGATCAAAACTTAAGGCTAACAATTCCTTGGTCAATTTAAAATAATAGATTATCTGATTTTGCTCTTCCTCAATCTTAGTTATTTGTAATTCTTTACCTTCTATTGTAAAAGAAATTCGTTTTTGTAAATCTTTGGTTATTTGACTTGGCGTAATCTTGGCGCTGGTTACGAAATAACCATTATCAGTAACTTCTTCTTGATACACTACATTTAATTTCATGCTCATAACTCCTATTTTGTTGTTTTTCTTAACCTATTGTTTCTAATAATTGCCAAAATCACAAAAACAATTCCGACAAATACTAAATACCACATTGCAATTCTGATAATGTTCATTGGTCCCGACAAATGTAAAATGGATGCTGTAAGTGCCATCGTGTATGGTGAAATAAAAGCTCCACCATTGTTAAATACTTTTGCCAAAGATAAGAAGAAATCCTTGGAAGTTGCTGGCACATCTTCCATTACCGCACCATAAATATACGGAAAAATAATATTCGTGGCAGAAATTACCATCATAGATATCGTGAATACCAGCATATTAGGCGAATGAAGCACGCCCCAATAGCCAATAACCCCTAACAACATCGTAAATACTGGTGTGTAATGTCCCAGTAACCGGTAAATTTTGCCATAAAAAGCTGTAAAAACTGCGCCAGCAAGTCCTGCTAACGCTAATGCAGTTGAGAAAAACTCTTGGTGTGCTAAATTTAGTTGCTGAATTACCAGCGGAGTATCTGTTTGTTGTGGCATAATTGCATTGAAATATACAAATGACATTAATATTGCTACTAACGCTAAGATCGGCACATTAGTAGTTTTCTTTTCGGATTTAGCTTTAACTAGTTCTTCTTTTTGCCGAGATTTAATTTGTGCTTCAGTCTCTTTGCTATAGCCTAAAGCAAATAACAAAATGATTGGGATAAACAGCAGGTAAACTAAATAAGCTGCTTGCCAATTAATTTCAAGTAGTAAACCAGCAACAAAAACCGCCAAGCTTTGACCAAATGTTTGAATTGCTGACTGATAACCAAGTAAGGTCCGTTGCTCATCCCCACTCCAAATATCTCCAATTAAACTGGCCGTTGAAGTTGAATATAAACCGTTACCTGCTCCTAATACAAAACGCGCAATTTGAATCAGGTGAAAGTTGGTGCTAAAAAATGGCGCAACGCCCCCAATTAAACCGCAAAATAAGCCAAGCAAAACGGTTTTTCTTTTACCCAAGTATTTAATAAATAACGTTGACAAAAGGACAAAGATTACCATCCCAATTGAAGGAATAGTCACTAATGCTTTCACATTCGCTACGCTTTCATGGGTAAAGTGCTTTGTCATCATTGGTAAAGTGCCCGAAACCGCACTAGCTGCAGTTAACAAGGTTGAAATTGATAAAATACCTACTTTTAAAAGTGGACTATTTTGCTTAATATTCTGAGTCATTTTCCTCTCCTTCCATGTAATCGCTTACTAAGATATTATAAGAGAAGAATATTGACTAAATATTGCAATTATTTTTATTAAATAGGTAAATTATTGACTTTTTAACTTTTTCCGATAAGTGGACGGTGTTGCACTATAGACATCTTTAAATATTTTTTGCAGGCTTCGAACATTGGCAAAACCGCATTGGTCGGCAATAACGGTAACAGGCAAGTCAGTATTAACTAGTAAATCATAGGCATGTTGTAAACGAATCAGCTGCAAGTAATGAATCAAGCTTGTTTGTACTTCGGTTTTAAATAAGCGATCTAAATATGCCTTTGAAAGACCAAAGTGATCAGCAACTTCGCCTAAGGTTAAGCTATCTCGATAATTGGCGGTTAAAAAATTAATGATATCTTTGACCTTGTCCTGCTTTCTGGCATCATTAAAGCAAATAATATTCTTTTTTGGTACAACAAAATTTTTGAGAAGAAGCGCCATTAAAAGATAAAAATGTCCTAATATTTCAATCTTATTTTCATGATCATGTTGATTAGTCCTAAGCTGATAAATCCTTGTTAGCTCAGTTTTTACCTTTAGCATTATTTCCTGATCAGTGATTTGAGAAATAAAATACAAATGATTAATTTCAGGCAGCAATTCATTCAAGAACTCAAATGGAACAAGAATGGTAATTGATCGACGAGCATCACCTGGACCAATATTTTCGACACCATGAACTTCACCAGAATTAATAATTATGAAATCGCCGTCACTCAAGTGCGTTTTGTGCCCCGAAGTTAGGTAATCGCCTTCACCATGAATAGTAAAATCAATTTCTAGGGCACGGTGCCAGTGTTTAGTAATTTGAAGTGCTGAAGAATTATGAATAATAATCTTAAACGGTAAGATTCCCTTAGTAACAATAATTTCATGACGAAACATCTTTATCTTCCTTTACTGTGGTAGATAATGATTAAGTAATAAAAAATGGCGTAGTAATTGATTAAATAATTGCGGTACTTCTGCCATTATATCGTGACCACAATTTGGCACAATGGCAGCGGTAATTTGAGGATTTTGTTCTGCCATCCAGTTTGCGAACTGAAAAGGATAATATGGACTCTTTTCAGCCGCAAAGATAATCATCTTCTGGCTGCTACGTTTAATTATTGTCCGCCAGTCTAGCTGAACATGCTCTCGCAATAAGTCCAAATTGGCTTTTCGATCAAATGGGTAAGCAATTTTGGCTGGTAATAATTCCGTCATAACAGAACTATCGATGCCATGAATCGTTTCATGCACCTGCGGAGCTAATAGGGTCAAGTCTTGGTAATTTTCCAAAGTAAAATTCATAAAGCCATAGTGCCAAGACTTCGTATTTAGCATATATGGGCTTTGATCAATAATAACTGCTATATCAATAATTTGCGGTTTAATTTTTAACAAGTTATAAATAATACTCCCGCCCATTGAATGGCCAATAAACGTGGCCCGAGTTATTTTTAGAAAACTTAATAGCTCAATTAGATCCTTAGTTAGTCTTTCAAGTGATTGTCCTTTGGCTGTACGCTGGCTTTTACCCATATTACGGTGATCATAAGTTAAAACGCTATAACCCATTTTTCTAAGGTAGGAAACTTGTTTTGTCCAAACTTCTTGATAGCCACCAAAACCGGTTATTAGAATCAGTGGCTTACCGGTGCCATAAAAATGAAAATTAAGTTCTACGTTATCGCTTGTTTTAAAAATACTCATTTATTTTCCTGTAAAAATTGCCAGGGATCGACAACTAGAAGTGGTCCCGCAGCGGTTTTTACCAAAGTTTTTTTACTACGATTAGCAGCATATTCCTCTAATGAAAAACCGTTTTGACCTTTGACTACTTGTACATCAGCGTGCACATGATACTGATTCAGCTTTTGCAAAAGTTCTTGGGCCTGACTTCTGTTTAACGTAGGAGTTTGATAAAGTAGCAAATCCAAGTCACTGACATGTTCCGTCGTGTTTTTAACCATTTTTACACCGGTTGCCATTTCATATCCTAACGAGCCTCCTATTCCCCACTGAAAATTGCTTAATAGCGGGACTATCTTTTGTAATGCCTGAAAAGGTGGAAGTTTTTGTCTATCTTCAGATAACCTTTCCCAACTATTATGTTGAATAAAGTACTGGGGATGATATTGCTTTTTAATGGCTGCAACATTTAAGTAGCAAGCAAACCTTTGCCTTCTTTCGTAACCTCTTATTCCAACTGGGATCAAATTATCGTTGATTAAGCCCCGTCTAACCACCACTGTTTTTGTCTCAGACAAAGAATCCTTTGCCCAGCCAGGTAAAGGATTCTCGGTTAAAACTAGGTCTTGCAAACTAGTGAATTGCAGTAAATCATTGGGCCATATTGCCGTTAATCGTTCCATTGGTCAAACACAGCTTTACGCATCTCATTAGTTGCCTTCCGGCCACTTGCAATGGCAACCGGATTTTCATACCTATAATGTAAATCGGTCGAGTGCTTCTTGGTACTTGTAATGGCCTCATTAATAATTTGCTCAACTTCTGAAACAGCCGCATCATTTGCGTCCCAAGAAGAAACATCAGGGACTAATTTATACAAAGCACCCAATTTGGCATAATTTTTAATGTCATAAGCCATTGCCGGAACGTGCTTCGTAGCTTCTTCTAGTTCTGGAATTGATCTTTGGGTAATTCGAGCAGCCGAAGCTTTTGACATTGCCTGAATGGTAATTGAATCATCAGCTAAGGCAATCATTCTGTTGGATTGCAAACCGTGGGCTAAAAAGCCGCCTGAAACTGCATCCCCTGGAATAAAGGCAATAACTGGATGACCGGCTTGCCGAGCCTTTGCATAGGCGGCTGCCGCAGAAGCTAAACTAATGTGAATACCTATCAATTCCTCCTTATACCCATAAGCTTGGCTTGGAACATCAACGATTAAGATAAGCGGACGTTTAACATCTTTATTTTGATCTTCAGCAACAATTTGATTAACGATTTTTGCAACTAAAAATCCTTCTTGCAACCCCACCTCACCGTGACGTACACGAGGAAAGCGGTTATTTTCATTAGGAACAATCGCAATAAATTCT
The DNA here is from genome assembly GCF_026535895.1 of Lactobacillus sp. B4007. NCBI lineage: Bacteria > Bacillati > Bacillota > Bacilli > Lactobacillales > Lactobacillaceae > Lactobacillus > Lactobacillus sp. B4007. Next base: position 207,012 of record NZ_JAFNPA010000003.1, on the reverse strand, counting down.
TTGCCATCTTTTTCCGCATGAAGAACTGTTGGATAATCTGATTTTGCATTCGGTAAACCAGTTAGTTTTTCAAACCACAAGCGGCCACGAGACTTGGTAGTTGCCTTATCCCCAGCTACCGCTTGGTTTATATCATGCTTATTAGCCTGATTTTTAGCATAAAGAGAACAATATTGCTTTGTAGTAAGGGGTTTAGCAAAATCAATTTGATCAAGTAAAGATAGATAAAAATCAGATTGCTCAGTCCGATGAGCATCCTTTTTTTCTTCGATTGCTCTATCAATAGCTTTTTTAATAGTCGTGATATCATCTTCGTCAACTTCATCTGCAATTCCTGTAGCTACTCTTTGACGAGTTCCAAGCGTATTCCAAATTAAGTCCTTATCACTAGAATCAAATTCACGTACACCAGCTTCTTGTTCGATAACTTCGGGACCATTTAAAGCAATTCTAGCTTTTGGAGTTGTGATTAAGTATGACATAATTGCACTAGTAATTGACATTCCACCAAAGCTGCCGACCCTTCCCGGTACTAGTCCAATTACGGGAACATATTTTTTCAAGGCAATAATGGCATTTTGAATTTCAGAAATAGATAATAACCCGTAATTAGCTTCTTGCAGACGAACACCACCAGTATCAAGAATAATTATTGGGTATTCCTTTATACCTTGCTTGTTATCATCTAAGGTTTTTTCTAAAGCTGCGACTATTTTGGCGCCAGATACTTCACCAATTCCACCACCTTGAAACTTTCCTTCGATAGAAATAATTACGACCCTTTTACCGTTTAGTTTACCTTTGACAAGAACAACACCATCATCACTTTCTGGAACAATTTTTTGCGGCTCAAGATGTGGTGAAATCATATCATATTCTGGTCCAACTAATTCTCGACCAGTGCCTTTATCAATTAAAGCATTTGCTCGTTGACGACCATTTAATTCTACAAAACTATTCTTCATTATTTAATGCCTCCATTGCCTGTGTTAATCGTAAATTAACGACACCCGGTGTGGCTCCAAAATCATGAATAACAAACCTGCCTTGTAAAGGATACCTTGCAAAAAAGCGGTCAAGGACATTTTGCCAAACCTGTTTGAAACCGTCACTACCAGTCACAATTTCTAATGTAGTTTTGTCATCAGGATAAATTAATACTTCTAAATCTCCGGAGGCAACGACACCAACATGAACAAATTTAGTCACTGGCTGAGTGTTTTGATAGCTAAAATTAAGTTTTTCCATTTTATTAACCTCCTTATTATGACCATGACCTAAACTTGGCAGGTGGATTGTACAAGCCATGTGACCATTGCACTAAATCGTCCATTGTTTGAGCAGCCAGTAATGAACGTTTTGCATCCCGGCGGGCAACACCAATATCTTCTGGTAAAGCAACGATCCCTTGATCGCGCAGTTTTTGGACCTCTTTTGGCTTTGAGCGTAAGCCAACCGGTGTCACACCTGCTACTGCTTCAATTGCAGCTTTTCTTTGTTCCATACTATCAGTTTTATACAGATATGCGATTCCTTCTTCAGTCACGATATGGGTCGTATCCTCGGTATAAATCATAATTGGAACGTTAGCTAATTTAGCTTCTTTACGTACCTTTTCAGCATCTAAGTGATCAACAAAAACGGGCTTTTTATTAGAACCAAATGTTTCAACCATCTGCACAACGAGCTTTTGCCCTTTTGCCAATGGGTTATCTTCGGGCTTCAAGCTTTGCCAAGCAGGAGTTGAATGACGCCGACCGGTTGGATTAGAGCCCATGTTAGGCGCACCACCGAAACCAGATAAACGACCATTGGTGACTGTTGAAGAATTACCCCATTGATCGATTTGTAAAGTAGAACCAACAAACATATCACAAGCATATTGTCCGGCAACTTGGCCTAGGGCACGATTCGACCGCATTGTTCCGTCATTACCTACAAAGAAAATATCTGGCCGCGCCATAATGTACTTTTCCATCCCTACTTCACCACCAAACGAGTGAATTGATTCCACCCAGCCGCTTTCGATTGCTGGTATTAAGGTTGGAGTTGGATTTAGTTCCCAGTTACGACAAATTTTACCTTTTAAGCCCAGTTGCTCACCATAAGTTGGTAAGAGAAGTTCAATTGCGGAAGTGTTAAAACCTACACCGTGGTTTAAAGTTTGAACATTGTGTTTTTCATATATTCCCCGAATTGCCATCATGCCCATTAAAATTTGCAGTTCGCTAATTGCTTGTGGGTCACGGGTAAATAGTGGCTCAAGCTGGTAAGGCTGATCAGCGGGAATAACCACATCAACCCAACCGGCAGGAATATCAACTCTTGGTACTTGATCAACGATTTCGTTAGCTTGAACGATTACAATGCCATCATGAAAAGCTGCTGCTTCGACAATAGTCGGTGTTTCTTCAGTATTAAAGCCCGTATATAAATTGCCTTCATGGTCTACTTTATCAGCGGCTACTAAAACAACATTAGGAATTAAATCGATAAATAGACGGCCAAAAAGTTCCAAGTATGTGTGAATGTCGCCAACTTCCATGGTGCCATCAGAAATCATTTGCGAAACGCGAGTGCTCTGAGGACCTGCGTATGAAAAATCCATTTTGGCAGCAATTCCTAAGTCAAAAATGTCTAAATGCTCTGGCCTAGAAATACTTGACATAATCATATGTAAGTCATGAACTTTTTCCGCATCTACTTTTGTCAGTGCTTCTGACAAAAATGAAGCTTGCTTTTGATTATCGCCTTCCAAAACAACCTTGTCTCCAGGTTTAATTAGTGTCTCAAGAACCTTAACAACATCCTCTGTTTTAGCAAATTTCCCCTCGAGCAGTGTCGCCGCTTTTGCTAAGCGTGCATTTTTAGCATCCCGATGGGTGTGCCAATTTCTTTCAGTCATTATCTTTTCCTTTCCATTTATGTAATAAAAAATCTGCGTCATCAATCGTCATATTTGCCAAAGTTATATTAGCTAGTTGATTCGTTTTTGCCTTTAATAATTTAGTAAAAGCAGTTCCTGGAGCAAATTCCACGCTTACTTGTGGGTTGTATTCAAGAGCCACATTGATCATTGTTTCCCAAAAAACGGGATGAGTTAGGTTATTGGCCAAATCATAGCTAATTTCAGCTATATTTTTAACCGGATGCCCATTATTATTTGCTAAATAAATACAGGTAGGAGAATGCAACTCTAACTGCCCAATCTGTTTGGTCAATTTATCCGCCACGCTTTGCATCAATGGTGAATGCGAAGGATTCGGAACTTGTAAAAGTTTAGCCTTGGCTGCACCACTTTCTTTAGCTAATTGGAGTACGGCTTGAATAGCAGTTATTTTGCCAGACAAAGTGTTTTGCAATTCAGAATTTTGGTTTGATAAAAAGACCGGGTCTTTTTCCGTGTTCACTTGTTGCACCAAGTTCCCAACTTCTTGACGAGATAGACCTACAACGACACCCATGCCATAGCCTATTGGAAATGATGATTGCATTAGACTTGCTCGCAAACTTACAAGTTTAAAAACATCCTCTTTATTAATAACGCCGGCAGCATAGGCGGCGGCAAAAACTCCAAGTGAATGTCCCGCTACGATATCTGGCAGCCAGCCTTTTTCTTTGAGCTGATCAATTTGCTGAACTTGCAACAGCAAAATACTAAGCTGAATTTGTTGCGAATTTAGATAGCCCTTTTCACTGTCTACAAGCTTCACACCTGTCCAACTTTCAACCTTACTTTTTAATGTCGGGTCAATCTTTTGAAGCATCCCGGCCTTTTGACCCCCTTGACCGGGAAATAACCATAAGTATTTCAAGTTATCACCTCTTTGGATCTCACAAAAACAGTTTAACCCTAATCGATAACCATTTATAATAGATAATAGGAATAATAGTTAACTAAAAGGTTATCAATTGGTGTAAAAAATGAATTTAACCGGATTAAAATATTTTGTTAGTGTCGCAAGTATAGGTTCAGTGACTGAAGCAGCTAAGCTAGCATACGTAAGTGAATCAGCAATTAGTAAAACCATCAGGCAATTAGAAGAAGAAATAGGCGTTAAATTGTTTGACCGGCAAGGAAGAACAATTCAGCTTAACCAACAAGGAAAGATTTTTTATTCATATGTTTCCGATAGCTTAAATTTACTAAACCGTGGAATTAAGGCTGTCCAAACTAATAAAGACCAAGAAAATAGCCAAATTAATGTTCTTTTTACTGTTGGCTCACCGCTCATCCCACTTGTTGCCCTTAAAATGCAAAAATTACTGCCTAATGTCAGTCTAAATATTCATCAACGGACAACCTTCGCTAAGGATTTAAAGCAGTTTGATTTTATTATCTCTTCCAATAAAATCGACCATTTCACCGCAATTCCGTTATTAAAAGAAGAAATAGTAATTGGCTGGCAAAAGAATTTTATGCAAGGTAAACATAATTTAGATGTTAAAGATTTACCGAATTTTACTTTTGTCGGCGAAAGTGATGAAACTGAATTGCAACAAACAATTAATCAGTTTTTAGCTAAAAATGAATTAAAACTCAATTTTAAATATCAATCTGATGAACCAGCTACGGTGCGAGAAATGATTGCAGCAGGTCTAGGCATGGGCTTTATTCCCAAAGTTACCTGGGGAAGCTTTTTTACCAATTTTCATTTAATCGACAGTGCAAGAATTTTCCCCAATTCGCCGCAAAGAACAATTTATCTAAATACTCCCTACCAAAATTTAACTGATAACCAAAGATTATTTAGTAACGAAATCGCTGCAGTACTAACGGGTGCACAAAATAGTTAGAATATAATTACTAAAAATGGGCTTGCGTTTTTACCAAAAAGCGCATATATTAAACTGGAACTTCTTAGGGATCTCACGAATCTTCTAAGAAAGGTCTTAATTAAAATGGATAAATATCCTTATCCCACCTATAAAATTGCTGACATTGGTGACTACTTAAAAGTATTTGCTTGTACAGCAGTGATGTCTCAACCAATCATGTCCTTAATCATGGGAAGTGGTCAGCCTATAAGAACGCAGGACATTTTTGGTATTCTGTATAATTTAGTCAAATATACTGCTCCAGCCTTTATTTTTGGCATTTTATATACCACTATTAGAACTAATGATTTAGCGGGAAACTTTTCTTACCGCAAGCATCTGCGTTCAAGTTGGTCGAACTTGTTTGTACCAACTATTTGGTGGACTTTGATTTATTTACTAGGAATGCCTTGGCTCCAACAGATTAATCAATTTCATAATTTTGGTTCTTTTTGTTGGCATTTTATTAATGGTAACGCTGCGCCACATTTGTGGTACAACACAATGATGTTGCAATTTATCATCTTAATGCCACTTTTCTGGGCAATCAGTTGCTTTGTCGGCAATAACGTGAAAAAAGGAATTGCTGTAGCATTAATCACCCTAGTTTTATATTTAGCTTGGCTCTTGTTTTACGACACAGAGGTATTTCACGGTGCGCATGAAAAAACGTGGTATCTGCTTGATCGCGTGTTTATTTCGTTTTTTATCTACGGAGTCTTTGGTGTCCTCTGCTGGCAATTGCGGAATCAAGTTAATAACTTTTTACAAAAATTTTGGTGGCTGATCTTAATTGCTTTTGTTGCTTGTTTCATTTGGACCAATTTTGAATTATATCAGTTCGGTCATCCCGTTCTTTTTGCCAATGCACCGTATTATAAGCCATCAATGACATTTTATTGCTTAGCGGTTATTGCATTAATCGCTGCACTTTGCTTATATCAAGTACGAAAAAATTCAGAAACAGCTTTAACAGTTTTCCATTTTCTTGCTACTTATGCCTATCGTGCCTATTTATCAAATGTCTTTTGGAATCAACTGGTCTGGCGCGGACTAAATATGCAATTCCACGCAACATACCACCCATTCTTAACTTTCTTTGGCACATGGGTATTAACATGGATTTTGTCATTCACGTCAGCTTATTGTCTGCATATTTGGTGGACGAAAATAAAACAAATAATTTAACTAGATAAAAAGGCTTGGTTCGGTAGTCAACTGAATCAAGCCTTTTATGTTTTACTAATATGCGAAAATTACGTAATAAATAATTGAGTTTGAAAGCTTTACTTTTTGACAATAGAAGCTAATCCGGCCATGATGTTTTCATACTGCTGCTCATTTTCAACAAATTTGTCATTATTAACGATAATATCTGCAATTTCTTTAACCCTCAATGCCCCATGTTTTATCTTAAACTGGTCTTTTTTCTTGGTTCGTTCAACTATTTCATCAAAGGTATAGTTTTCCCCATTATCGATAGTTTGTTTCTTAAATTCGCGTTTCGCCCTAACCTCAAGAGGAGCTTCAATATAAATATTAAGCATCTTTGCTCCTAGTTCCTTTTTCAGGTATGCCCCAAGTTCTGAGCGATACAAACTTTCAATCGAAGCGTAATGAGTTCCTGCCTCCTGCATTTTACCAATTAGACGATACAAGAATTCACGAAAAATCTGTTCAGGATTGTTTGCATATAACTTTTTGAAATCATTTTCCGTTGGATGTCCGGTAAATTGATAGTTTCGTTCAAGCATCATCTCTTTTTCAATTGCAATGATTTTCATTCGCTTTATGCCAATACTATCAAAATAAAGTCCAGCTGCTGATTTACCGCATTCACTTAAGCCACCTAATGAGAACATTCCCTTAACATATTCTTTTCTCTTAGTAAATTGCTCATCGGTTATTTTCATGATAATCTCCTTTCATGACCGAAATGGTTTGTTACCATTTAATTGACAGTGCAATTGTATATGCTACCAGAAATAAACTTATTTGGCAAGCGCTTTCAGTAATCAGATAGGAAGGATACCAGAATTTCCTAACTATTTTTAGTCCAGACTTCGAACTAAAAGCTATAGTTTCGATATTTTATTAATCTATTTTGGTAAGTTTTGTTTTACCTATTTTTCTAATAAAAAAGAATCTTATCATCACTGATAAGATTCTTTTTTGCTTATATTATAATTTTAATTATTTCATTTGTTCTTGAACTTCAGCAGCAAAGTCTTCTTGCTTCTTTTCAATACCTTCGCCAACTTCATAGCGAGTGTAAGCAACAACTTCACAGCCTTCTGACTTAGCATATTCAGCTACTGTCATGTCGCCATCCTTAACGTAAGGTTGGTCAACTAAACAAATTTCACTTAAGTATTTGTTGACACGACCTTCAACAATCTTAGGAATAATGTTGGCAGGCTTGCCTTCATTCTCAGTTTCCTTAGTGAAAACAGCCTTTTGGCGATCAAAGTCAGCCTTTGGAACAGAATCCTTATCAAGGTATTCTGGGTTAATTGCAGCAACATGCATTGCAATGTTCTTTGCTGCTTCTTCGCTGTCACCCTTTAAGGTAACAACAGCAACAATTGCACCGCCGTTATGCTTGTAAGCACCAAAAACTTCATCATCGTTCTTATTAATTAAATCAAATCTTCTTAAAGTGATCTTTTCACCAATAACAGCAGTTAAGTTAGTGATTTCTTCACCAATAGTTGAATCACCCATTGGTGCCTTTAAAGCTTCTTCAACGTTAGCTGGCTTTGCAGCAAGAATAGCCTTAGTTACATCATCAACCAACTTAATGAACTTATCATTTGATGAAACGAAATCAGTTTCTGAGTTGATTTCAACAAGAGCAGCAGTGTTACCTTCAAAAGCGTATTCTGCTAAACCTTCAGCAGCAATTCTACCACTCTTCTTAGCAGCTTTAGCAACACCATTTTCTCTTAAGATATCAATTGCCTTTTCAATGTCTCCGTTAGCTTCAACCAAAGCCTTCTTGGAGTCCATCATTCCGGCACCAGTACGATCACGTAACTCTTTAACTTGTTTAGCAGTAATATTTGCCATTGATGTATCCTTCCAAATAAAAGCTAATTATTAAATTAATCTTCTTCTGAACTTTCTTCAGTTTCAGCTGCTTGTTCTTCGTCATCAGCTGCAGCGTCTTTAGCCATTTCAGCTTCAACGTTTGCATCGCTGTCATCTTGGCCTTGTTTTCCTTCGATAACTGCATCAGCCATTGCACCTGAAATTAAGCGAATGGCACGGATTGCATCATCGTTTGAAGGAATAACAACATCAACTGGATCTGGATCAGTATTAGTGTCAACCATAGCAACAACAGGGATACCTAAAATGTTAGCTTCGTGAACAGCAATCTTTTCCTTCTTAGGGTCAACTACGAACATAACATCAGGAATTCTAGGCATATCTTCGATACCACCTAAGAATCTTTCAAGTTTGTCCATTTCTTTAGTCAAAAGTGAAGCTTCCTTCTTTGGTAATACATCAAAGGTACCATCTTCTGACATCTTCTTTAAATCTTTTAATCTTTGAACTCTACTTTGGATAGTCTTCCAGTTAGTCAAAGTACCACCTAACCAACGTTGGTTAACGTAGTATTGACCTGCACGAGTTGCTTCTTCAGCGATTGAATCTTGTGCTTGCTTCTTTGTACCAACAAACAAGATAACTCCACCATCTTGAGCAACGGCTCTAACAAAAGCATAAGCGTCATCCAACATCTTGATAGTTTTTTGCAAATCAATAATGTAGATACCGTTTCTTTGAGTGAAGATATATGGAGCCATCTTAGGGTCCCATCTTCTAGTTTGGTGACCGAAGTGGACACCAGCTTCAAGTAATTGTTTCATTGAAACTACTGACATAATAAATTCCTCCTATGGTTTTAGTCCTCTCAAGCGGTCATTTCAACGCTTCACCAATGTTTGGCACCAAAACGTTGATCGCTCTTGATGTTTTCTAACTGTGTATTCACACAACACACAGATAAAATCATACTAAATTTAAGGCTAAGAATCAAGTCTAAAAATTAACAGCATGCTCATGTAAAAATTTTTCTTTCCATTGGCGTGTATGGTGTTTAAACCAATATTCTCTTTTTAAAGCTAAGCGTTTATCACTAAATTCTTCATGATAGATCATTTTGACCGGTCGCCTATTTTTAGTATATTTTGCACCCTTCCCCGTATTATGGGCCTCAAGCCTTTTAGTTAAATTGTTAGTAAAGCCGCCATAAAAACTTCCATCGCTGCACAATAAAACATAAAAGTAATATTTTGCTCGTTGATCGTGCTTGGCTTTTTCTTCTGGTGTTTCGCGAATGATTTTTTGAATCGCTGGTAAAAATGAGCCATCGTGATCGTGGACTTCAATAGCATCTTTTAAAACTAAGCCATCACTAGCAGTGTGCCTGACAGCTTCAATTATAATCAAGTTTGTATCTTCGCCGCGATGAGAAACATAAGGCTGAATGAATTTAATACTTAGGTCATGTTTTAAACAAAAATAGGCAATTTCATTTAACCGTTCGGGTCGATGAACCATGTACATCTTGCCCTTCATTTTTAATAAACCACTAGCAACTGCAATAATTTCTTCTAAAGTAATCATTATTTCATGGCGGGCAATTGCCTTTTTAGGATCGGGATTAACCTTGTGATCTTTGGCAACTTTAAAATAAGGTGGATTGATAACAATCACATCATAAGAATCTTTTCGCAAAAACTGGGCGGCATCCTTAACGTTTTTTTGAAAAACATGGATCCGATTTTCCATTTGATTCAATTGAACAGAACGCATAGCCTGTGAAGCAGCTTCTGGTTGAATTTCAACTGCATCATACTTTGCCCGGTTAAAATAAGCCATATAAATGCTCGCAGCACAATTGCCAGAACATAAGTCCGCAACTTTAGAGCTATCTTTAATCGCGTCTTTGGCCGTAGCCGCTAATAATAAGGTATCAAGTGAAAAACTAAAGGCATCTTTATCTTGAATAATTTTCAAATTATCGCTATACATATAGTCGATTCGTTCATTTTTGCTCAAATTTACCATAAATATTTTATCCCTTCGCAAAGCTTTGCTATAATATTTTACATCATTGGAGGAAAATATGTTTTATCACATTATACGGCCCATCGCCCGCTTCATTGTGTGGGTGTTAAACGGGCATTTACATGTTAATCATCAAGATCGTATTCCCGAGGGAAATTATATCTTGGCTGCACCTCACCGTACTTGGTGGGAGCCGATTTTATTTGCATTAGCTGCTAGCCCTAAGGAATTTATGTTTATGACTAAAATTGAATTATTCAAAAATCCAATTTTGCGCTTTATATTAAAGCACGCACATGCATTTCCAGTTGATCGTAAAAATCCAGGCCCATCCGCTTTAAAAACCCCAATAAAGGGATTAAGAAAAGGTAATTACTCACTGATTATTTTCCCATCCGGCACACGTCATTCGGCTGAACTTAAAAGTGGGACAATTGCCATTGCTAAATTATCTGGTAAACCAATTGTTCCGGTTGTTTATCAGGGGCCGTTAACTTTTACTGGGCTATTAAAAAGGGAACCGTTAGAAGTTTGTTTTGGGCAACCATTTCGGGTAGATCCGAAAATAAGGTTAACCCACGAAAATGAACATCTTTTAGATAATCAGCTAAAAGATGCTTGGAAAAAAATTGATCAGGAACAAAACCCTGCTTTTCATTATCATGCAAAATAAAAAGATTGAATTCGAAAGAGTTCAGTCTTTTTTTGTAGTGTTAAAATAAATTACAACAGTAATTGAATGGAGGAATTCTAAAATTGTTAGAAAAGTCGTTTTATAAGAAGATGCTAAGCAAGTCATTTCCTTTTCCAATTAAGGTAACTTATTGGGATGGCAAAAGTGAAATTTACGGCAATGGCACTCCCAATATTGAAATTGTTTTTAATGAAAAAATTCCAATTAGTGATATAACGCGCAATGCTTCCCTAGCTTTAGGAGAAGCATATATGGACAAAAAAATCGAAATAAATGGTAGTTTGCAGAAGCTGATTTTTGGTGCTTATGAAAGTGCTGATAGTTTTATGCGTTCCAGCAAGTTTCGTAAATTTATGCCTCACCAAAAACACACTGAAGAACAAAGTGAAAAAGACGTTCAAAGTCATTACGATATCGGAAACGATTTTTACTGTCTTTGGTTAGATCCAACCATGACATACTCATGTGCCTATTTTAAAAAGGACAATGAGGATGACTTAGAAAAAGCACAAATTGACAAAATTAAGCATATTCTTGAAAAGCTGAATCCTGAAAAGGGTAAAACATTACTAGATATCGGTTGTGGTTGGGGAACCTTAATGCTCACCGCAGCTAAAGAATATGGTTTAAAAGTCACTGGTGTTACTCTCAGTGAAGAACAATACAAGCTAGTTCAAAAGAAGATTTATGATGAAAACCTGCAAGACGTAGCTGAAGTTAAGCTTGAAGATTACCGTGAACTTGGTAATGAGCAGTGGGATTATATTACATCTGTTGGGATGTTTGAGCATGTTGGCAAAGAAAACTTGGGTCAATATTTCACTGATGTTGCCAAATACCTTAAAAAGGATGGTGTTGCGTTAATTCACGGCATAACTCGTCAGCAAGGTGGAGCAAGTAACGCATGGATTGACCGTTACATTTTCCCAGGTGGTTATATCCCCGGCTTAGAAGAAAACGTTCATCACATCGTTGCAAGTGGCTTGCAAATTGATGATATGGAAATGCTTAGACGCCATTATCAAAGAACTTTGGAAATTTGGGACAATAATTTTAATAAGCAACGTGATGTTATTGAAAAGAAAATGGGTGAACGCTTCACCCGAATGTGGGACTTGTACTTACAGGCCTGTGCAGCCTCCTTTGAATCAGGTAACATTGATGTTGTCCAATATTTACTAACAAAAGGTGCTTCAGGTAAAAACTTACCAATGACACGTGATTATATGCTAGGTCAATAAATAGCGCAAAAAAAAGAATGAGTTAACTCATTCTTTTTTATTGCCAAAATTTACATTTCAAAGATTTTTCCTGGATTAACAATGTCATTTGGATCAAATAACTTTTTAACCTCACGCAATAGCTCTGTATAATCATGACCATAGAACTCTTCGTAGTAATTTGCTCGTGCATAACCAATTCCGTGTTCACCAGACATATTGCCATCTAATGACTTAGCCGTCTTATAAAGTTCTGAAATGACTTTATCACTAGTTTTAGCATATTCTTCTGGTGTCATTTCATCAGAGCAGAGATAGATGTGCAAATTACCGTCGCCAGCATGCCCAAAACTAGGTATTCTAATCTTTAGCTCTTTTTCTAACTCTTCAATGCGGTCCAGCACATCAGGAATATGATTAATTGGTACGCAAACATCAATTTCATCCATTTTTGGCGTTGATTTCTGAATTGCCAGCAATAGCTCTTCCCGACACTTCCAGATCTTTTTAGCTTCTTCAGAGTCTGCACTTAAAACAATTGCTTCTTCAGCTTTAAACTTTTTAACAGTTTCTAGTGCTTGATCCAATTCTGCACGCCATTCTCCCTCAGTGAATGAGTCTAGGCCCATAATGATAAAACCATCACCATTCTTGATTGGAAATTCATCATTAGCATATTTTTCCCATAACTTAATTACTTTTCTGCCCATAAATTCAACAGTTGTTGGTACAACTCCAGAAGCTAAAATTGCTGGTACTGATTTAATAGCATCATTTAAAGTTGGGAAAGGAATGATAGCATTGATTGTCTTATGTGGTTTAGGATATAGTCTCAATGTTACTTCCGTTACAACACCAAGCGTTCCTTCTGCTCCAATAATTAAGTCTTTTAAAGAGTAGCCGGAAGATGATTTTACCGCTTTAGAACCAAACTTATATAATTTGCCATTCGTTAAAACCACTTTTAACTCACGAATATGTTCTCTGGTTACGCCGTATTTAATTGCCTTTAACCCACCAGCATTAGTTGACACATTACCACCAATTGTTGCCCAATGCATTGCAGGTGCTGGCATATAAGTAAATGGCTTATCAGCCAAATATTCTTCGATATCCTTTAATCTTATTCCTGCTTGTACGGTCATTGTTAAGCTATCTGGATCATATTCCAAGATCTTATTCATTTTAACCATATCAAGAGAAATACCGCCGTCAACAGATAAATTGGCTCCCATCAAGCCGGTTGAATTACCCCGTGGTACCAGAGGAATGTGCTTTTCATTCGCATACTTAACTACTTGGATAACTTCTTCATTATTAACCGGTTGAATAACCAAGTCCGGCAGAGCGGTTACTGTTCGAAATTGATCGTGATCCCAGTGCTTTGTAGGTTGATTAATAAAACGTTCTGGATCGGAAATAAATTTACTTAAGTTTGTCCGATCAGTTTGATCTATTTTATGATATTCCATGATATTTTTCTTCCCATTCCTAAATCATAAACTTAATTAATATCTGACATAAATAATCTACTCTTTTATGTAAACGCTGTCAATACTATATTGGAAACAAAAACACGAGCTCTTTGTGAACTCGTGCATAAAGTTAATTTTGGTTATTTTGAAGGGTATATAAGTTATAATAATAACCCTTTTGGGAAAGCAGTTCCTCGTGGTTACCACGTTCAATAATCTTACCATCATTTAGAACAATAATCTGGTCAGCATCGACGATAGTTGATAAACGGTGAGCAATCGCTAAAGTTGTTCTTCCTTTTCGTAAGCTCTTCAATCCCTGCTGAATCAAGGTTTCTGTTTCGGTATCAACATTTGCAGTAGCTTCATCTAAAACCAAAATTTTTGGATCAGTTACTAAAGTTCGTGCAAAAGAAATCAATTGGCGTTGTCCTTGACTAAATTCGCTGCCATTCTCGCCAACTTTAGCGTGATATTTGCCAGGCAATTTTTCAATAAAACTGTCAGCCTGGACAGTTTTTGCGGCAGCCTTAATTTCGTCATCGCTAATGTTTTGGTTATACAGCCTAATATTAGAATTAATATCACCGTAAAACATGAATGGTTCTTGTAAAACTAGACCTAATTTTTGCCGTAATTCCTTTTTCGGGTACTTCTTAATATCTACGCCGTCAATTAAAACTTCACCCCGGTAGAATTCATAAAAGCGCATCATAACATTAATGATTGAACTTTTACCGGAACCTGTATGACCTACGATTCCAAGAGTTTCTCCTGGATTAACGGTAAAGGAAATATCGTGTAAAATTTCGTTTTTTCCATCGTAGGAAAAGCTTACGTGCTTAAATTCAATTTTCCCTTGTGTGATTGTTAATCCCGGTTGCTCTTGCTGCTTAGGCTCATAATCAGTATTATCTAAAATTCGAAAAATTCTCTTACCAGCAACTATTCCGTCTTGGAAAAAGGTCATCTGGTCCATCATGTTTGCAATCGGATTAAAAAACTGCGAAATATATTGTGAAAAAGCGTACACAACACCTGCAGGCACAAAAGTCTGGCGTAGTGGAAAGCCAAAGTACATTAAAGTTAAAGCAAGGGCCAGAGAATAAAGCAAACTGGTTAAGGGCGAAAGTAAAAGCGAATTAAGATTGATCATGTTAAAACGGGTTTTCATTAGTGCCGTGTTTTCACTTTCAAAATGGCCAGTCATTCGTTTTTCTTGCTTGAATTGCTGAATCAGAGAAACACCTTCAATTGATTCATTTAAATTAGTGTTTATCCGGCTTAACCGCTCACGGTAACTACGATAGAGTTTGGAACTTCTTTTAGAATATTGCCAAATAATAAGTAATAATATTGGCAAGAAAGCCAATACGATTAGTCCAGCTAAAAAATTAGTTGTAAACATTGCTACTAGCGCTGAAATAATCGAAAAGAAAGAGATAACGACACTAGATAGGACCGTTAAAAAATTGCTCAAAGTCATCGTATCGTTTGTTACTCTTGACACAATTGAGCCTGCTGGCGTTTGGTCAAAATAACGCATTCCCAACTGATGGAGTTTTTGGTACAAGGCCGACCGTAGGCCCTCCAATGACTTTTCGGATCCAAGAGCAAAAAAGTATTCGTAGGTAAATTGAAGAATACCCTTAATTACTGAGCCAAAAGCATATAAAAAACCAGCAAACAAAATCACTTGCGTCGTAACATTGGCTTTGACTAAATAATTATCCAAGAAATACTGCAGACCATAAGGTAACAGCATATTAATGACGCTGACAAGAAATGCACCCACACCAGCAATAATCATTTCATTTTTAAAGTGCATCACAAAACGAAGTAGTCGCTTGAAGATGCCAATTTGTTCCTTGACAGGTATTTCTTTGGACCAGACTGATTCATAATTATTTTGTTCTTCCAAGCTATTCACCTACCTTTTCTTCTAATTCTTGCCGTTGCCACATATCAGCGTACCAGCCATTTTCTGCTAATAACTGATCATGTGTGCCTCGTTCAACAATTCGTCCGTCTTTTATTACCAAAATCAAATCTGCTCCCATTACGGAAGTTAATCGGTGAGTTGCAATTAAGGTTGTTTTCCCTTTTCTCTCCTGCCGAAGTGATTTCAAAATTGCCATTTCTGTTCTGGCATCGACTGCTGATAGCGCATCGTCCAAAACCAAAATTTTACTTTGCTTTAAAAGCGCCCTAGCAATAGACATTCTTTGTTTTTGACCACCAGATAAGGAAACGCCATTTTCGCCAATTAGCGTATTATATCCGCCAGGCATTTGTAGAATATCATTGTGCAAATCACTCTTTTTCGCAGCAGAAATGACCGCACTTTCATCGGAATTTGCATCAGAAAAAGCAATATTTTTTTGAATACTAGTAGAAAAGAGGTAATTGTTTTGCGGCACGTATGAAATTTGTCTTAATAGAACATTCAGAGGAATTTCCCGAATATCATGACCGTTTAAAGTGATTTTGCCATCATATTGATCAAATTCGCGTAACAAAAGTTGAATGATGGTCGTTTTACCAGCACCAACTTTACCGACCAAGCCAAGAGTCTGACCTGTTTTCAAAGTGAAATCAATATTGTGCAAAACTGGAATTTGTGGTTCATCTGGATAAGCAAAGGATTTTACTTCATATTTTAAGTCGCCATCAATATCTTGAGCATGAATGCTTTGATCAGCATTTTGATCAGTAATTGCAGGCTTTTCATCCAGTAACTTTTCAACACGGTCGTAACTGGCACTACCACGTTCTAGAATATTAAATAAATAGCCAATTGCAAACATTGGCCAAACCATGTTCCCAATATAGGCAATGAAAGAAACTAATTGGCCAATTGTAAGAGCCCGGTTACTAACCAATAACCCACCATAGATAATTGTAATTGTGTAAGTTAAACCGATTAGTAAAGTACCTAGTGGATCAAACAACGAATCCCACTTAAAAACACGTTTATTGATTTTGATCGTATTAGCAATCATATCATTGAATGCTTGCGTATCTTCTTTACCCTGACCAAAAGTTTTTAGGACCTTAATTCCTGAAACAGATTCTTGTGTTTTATTATTGAGGCGGGAAAAAGCAGCCTGTGATTCATCAAAGGCATCATATAATTGATCGCCCAACTTCCAAGCTCCCCAAGCTAAGAATGGTAAGGGAATTAAAGCAACTATCGTCAACCGCCAGTCAACAAAGATGATCATTGCGATCATGGTTGAAACACTCATTAATAAAGAATCGACCAAAGTCAAAACACCTTCACCAGCAACTTCTTGAATAGCTGAAACATCATTGGTTGCGTGCGCCATTAAATCACCTGTTCGGTGGCGTTGATAAAAAGTGCGATCCATTTCCATAAAATGCCGAAATAATTTCGAGCGCAACTGCAGTTCTAGTTCTGCCGCTCCACCCCATATTTGCCTGCGCCACAAGTAACGAAAGCCATATAATAGTAGTGCCGCGAAAATGATTGTCAAAATTAACAAGCCATATTCTTGCCAAGAAATATGTCCTTTATCGAGCTGATCAGCCATTAGTCCTAATATTCGCGGTGGAACCAAATTAATTACAGACGTTAAAGCCAAGAAGGTCACACCAATTAGGTACCGTTTTTTCTCCTTTTTAAAAAACCATCCAAGCTTAAAAAATATACCCATTTTTCACCTTTCTTTCCAAATAAAAAGGCGGAGAAATAATCCTCCGTCTTTATTTTCAATTCAGTAAGATTGACTATTTTTGATGCTTCATCATGTTCATCACCTGGTTAACCTTCTTAGCGGAAGGCTTTTGCCCCATTTGTGACATCATGGCAACGATCATATCCTCACTGATTGGTGGATTATCTTTAAAGTATTTCTTCATGTATGCTCTTGCACCATAAAAACCGCCAACAAGGCCAATTAATAATGCAACAATAATTAAAACAATCTCTAATCCTAAATTCATAAAATAATCACCTCAATTTGTCCAATAGATATATCTTACCGAAAATCTAAGTAAATTTAAAGACGTAAATTAGTCTTTTCGTAAACCTTTCTTCCGCTGAGCTTTCTTTGCTTTTTCAGAAGTAATTTCCTTGCCATTTTTATCAATTATGACCAGGTTTTCAACATCTTGCTTAAAACCGGCACGAAAGTTCTTGATAAATTCTTGATGAAGCTTTTCACGTTCTTTTTCTTCTTCATCAGACAAACCTTCTTTTTCTTTCTTATGATATAGTTCGTTTATCCGATTAATCATCTTTTTTTCATTGTCTTCTGTCATTTTTTGCACCTCTTTCGCACTTCTCAATAAAAAGAGTCTACCCTATTTCAGCTAAGAAAAAAAGTTTAATTTCTTAGAACGCTTGTTTGTATTATGACTTAATTTCTGTTAGAATATGTTTATCAGCAAATAGACTATCATGGGAGCTAAAGATGACTAACAAACAAAGTTCAAAACAATTACAAATTTTACGTTATATCTATGACACAGTTGAAAAGCGCGGATTTCCGCCAACTGTGCGAGAAATCTGCCAAGGAGTTCAACTTTCTTCGACTTCGACTGTTCACGGTCATTTGTCACGATTGGAACGCAAAGGCCTTATTGTTAAGGATGCCACCAAGCCGCGAGCATTGGAAATAACAGACGAAGGTAAGAAAGCCATTGGCGTTAAGCCAACTGAAATTCCTGTTGTTGGTGTTGTTACTGCCGGTCAGCCAATTTTGGCGGTTGAAGATATCGAAGATTACTTCCCTCTTCCACCAGATTTAGAAAATGATGCTGGTGACTTGTTCATGCTACGTGTTCACGGGGAAAGTATGATTAATGCTGGTATTTTAAACGGTGACAATGTTATTGTTCGTAAACAAAGCTCAGCAACAAATGGTGAAATTGTTGTTGCCATGACAGATGAAAACGAGGCAACTGTTAAACGTTTTTATAAGGAAAAAGATCATTATCGTCTTCAACCTGAAAATGATAACATGGCACCGATTATTCTTAATAGTGTTCATATCTTAGGTAAAGTTGTTGGTCTTTACCGCAATAATATTAATTAGCTTTTTAGTCTGTTAGATCGTTTAATTAAAAACTGTTCATTTACTTGATGAGCAGTTTTTTTAGTGTTTTTTTCAATGCCACTAAAGCTTTTTTTCTATGGTGCAGTTCTCTGATTGCAGCATCATTTTCCGCTATTTTTTCTTCGATTAGCCGAAGATTTTGCTCATGCTGCTTTTTTGTGCCACATGACTGATCATGCAGTGCTTTGATTGCGCAAATTTCTTTTAGTGAAAAGCCCAATTCTTGTAAGTTTTTTATTTCCTGAAATGATTCTACTTCATTATCAGTAAACCAATAATTTTTTCCCTTTCGTATTGGCGTTAATAAGCTTAATTCAAGATAAAACCTAACTGTATCCTTAGTAGTATTCATTTTAGTGATAAATTCTTTTAAATACATGTATATCCTCCTTGACGTTGGGTAAACCCCCCATAGTTAAATAGCGTTAGGAGGAAAGAAAATTGAAAATTTCAACTAATTTATTGACTATTATTTACGGAACAATAATGATAATTGCGGCCTTAGCTAGCATCCCCAAAATTCCTGTTTGGTTAATCTGCTTAAACGTTATCGCAAGCGTTTTCTTAATACTGACCTGCTTAACTGGTTACCATAAATATGCGCCAATTTGTTTATTTGCACTCTTACTCATTGCGTTAATTAATGGCTATTGCCTAAAGGGAAGAATCAATTGGCTTCACTGGTTTATCAGACTGACCATAACTATTGCTTTAAGTTGGTTAAACTGGTGTTTTTAAAATAATGGCATTATTTAGTTTACAAAAGAGACCTTCTGTTTGCTATTTAATTCCACTTCAATATATTTGTTACCATTTTTAACGTTAAGTCAAGTATAATCGCTTTCATAAAAAGAATCTGATGACTTTCCACATCAGCTATGCTTTTTAACTTCACAAAGTTTTTGGTAATTTTTAGCAATAAATGCCGATATTACAACATTTTTATTTTATATTGTGAATAATTTAGGTGTTTCACTTTGGTTTCACAGCATTACTTTTCACAAAGTCAAAACTACAATTGATCTAGTATGCTTGTTGATAGTTCCAGTCCTTTACCATGCGCATCTTTACCCCAGCCACGTTCTTGATGATCCTCAATATCATTAAGTGAATCTGCAGTAAATAGAATTTGCGCAAAATCAGCTTGCCGAAATTGTGCACAAGCAGCCATTGCGGCACATTCCATTTCAACGCATGCAGCACCAAGTTTCTTAAATTGCTTGACCTTTCTAGCAGTTTCTCTGAAAAAACCATCAGTAGTCCAAGTCGTTACCTCTTTGACTTTAAAACCATTTTGCACCATCAAGTTTTCAGTTTTAGTTAAAAAGCTGAACTCAAATCAACGAAGTTGCCTGGCTCCATGTAATGAAAAGATGTTCCTTCATCACGAATGGCTTTGGTCGGAACCAAAAAATAATTTTCTGGCAGATCAACAAGTGTCCCTGCTGAACCGATTGCTAAAATCTGCTTGACACCATAGCTAATGAGCCAGTCTAGCATTTGAACCGCAGCAGGAGCGCCAAGCATTGCCTGACACAAAGTGATTTTTTCTTTTGGCATCTCCACCTCATAAATTAAGGTCACTTTACCAAAGCAATCGAATTGACCCAAAACTCGGTGCGGATGCTGAGCTAAGAAGTCATCAATTGCTTCTTGCGTTAAAAAGGCAAAGAGCAATTTTGCATGAAAGTGATAATGCGTTTCATTTCTTTCATGATCTGGTTCTAAAACCGCACGCGGAGTTGAATCAAAATCTAATAAAAATGGTTTGCTCATCAAATTACCTCCAAATTAAGATATTGATTAAAATGCTATCATAAAAAGCACAAAAAAAGAACCATCTCTTAAATGCGAGATGGTTCTTTTTTAATAGTGAATTAACGACGTTTTTCCGCAATTCTTGCAGATTTACCGTGACGTTCACGTAAGTAGTAAAGCTTAGCACGACGAACACGACCGTGACGTAATACTTCAACTTTAGCTACACGAGGGTCGTTAACTGGGAAGGTACGTTCAACACCAACACCAGAAGCAATCTTACGAACAGTGTATGTAGCAGCAATGCCTGCACCCTTACGCTTGATTACGACACCCTCAAACATCTGAATACGTTCATGACTACCTTCAACAACACGTACGTGAACACGAACTGTGTCACCAGCACGGAAGTCAGGAATATCATCACGTAATTGTTCTTTAGTCAATTCTTGAATTAATGGATCCATAATTTTTCTCCTTCTGCGGCATTCATCAACGTCCTATGCGCCAGCGGAACACCCATAACTATTAATGCAAAAAATTTGCACCTCAATCATCTTAGCAAAATAAAGTTATTAAATCAAGCTTCATCATCTTCATGCTTAATTTCTGCAAGCAATTTCTTTTCTTCATCACTTAAGTGGTAATCTGCTAATAAATCCGGGCGATATAATGCAGTAGCACGCAAAGATTCTTTCTTTCGCCATTCAGCAATTTTTTGGTGATTGCCAGAAGTTAATACTGCAGGAACTTTCATCCCCTCAAAATCTTCTGGCCTGGTATATTGCGGATATTCAAGCAAACCATGTGCAAAACTTTCTTCAATTGGCGAGTCAGCATTCCCTAAAATTCCTGGAAGTAAACGAACAGTAGCATCGATCATGCTCATTGTTGGCAACTCACCACCAGTTAAAACATAGTCCCCAATCGAAACAGTCTCGTCTGCTAAGTCATAAATCCGCTGATCAAAACCTTCATAGTGACCACAAATAAAGGTCAAATTTTCTTCTTGGGACCAATTTTGTGCCATCTTTTGGTTAAAAGTTTTACCCTGTGGAGCTGTTATAATGACTTTGCCCTTATTTACCAGAGAATCCAATGCCTTTTTGATTGGCATAATTTGTAAAACCATGCCTGCACCACCACCATATGGCGTGTCATCAACGTGATGATGGACATCGCTTGTGAAATCTCGAAAATTTACTAAGTTAAGATCCCATTTTCCATCTTCCAGTCCACGTCCTAACATTGAAGTTGTTAATGGGGTAAACATATCAGGAAAAAGAGTTAAAACATTAATCTTCATCGCGTAAGCCCTCCAATAACTCAACATAAACTTTTTTATTGGCAATATCGACTTGCTTAACGACCTCATCAATATATGGAATTAAATATTCATTGCCCGAGTCTTCGGTTATTTCCCAGACATCGTTTGCACCGGGGGTTTCAATACCCGTAATTTTGCCTAGGTCTTGGTTGGTTTCGTTATCCAAGACTTGGCAACCCAAAATATCGCGGTA
Organism: Lactobacillus sp. B4007; assembly: GCF_026535895.1. Taxonomy (NCBI): domain Bacteria; kingdom Bacillati; phylum Bacillota; class Bacilli; order Lactobacillales; family Lactobacillaceae; genus Lactobacillus; species Lactobacillus sp. B4007. Next base: position 185,367 of record NZ_JAFNPA010000003.1, on the reverse strand, counting down.
ATAGTAGGCGCCAGCAGGTAATTCGTGTTGGTTTTCCTGACTAATTACGATTGTTTCTCCCTTTAATTTTTCAGCATCATCAATCGTACTGATTTCTTCAAACTGCAATAGCCAGAATTGTTTAAATGGTCGACTGCTTTTAACGGTTAGGACAAAATTGGGATTGTCTTTTAAAGAAAGTTCACTCCCCGGTGAAAAACGTTCTTCAGGAAAATCAGTAATTACTGTTACCTTGACTTCTCCATTTAAACCATGTGTGTTCAGTATGCGTGCGACATCGTAATATTGCATTTCTTCTCCTAAATTCAACAAAGAAAAAAGTTTGAAGCAAACTGCTTCAAACTTTTAAAGTAAACAAATCAATTATTTGTTAAATTTTGATTCATGCAGCTTCTTCATTAAGCCGGCACCAGAAAGAAGTGACCGAACAGTGTCTGAAGGTTGTGCACCCTTCTTTAACCATTCAAAGATTTTATCTTCATCAAGCTTCAATTCTTTTGGTTCTGAAACTGGGTTGTAGTAACCAACTTCTTCGATAAAACGACCATCACGAGGCATTCTTGAGTCTGCTACAACTATTCTGTAGAAAGGCTTTCTCTTGGCACCCATGCGGCGCATACGAATTTTAACTGACATATTAAATTCCTCCTAAAAACTTACGAATAATAATATAGCACTTTTTAAAATAGGTGTAAAGTGTTTTTCCTTAACAGATATTTTTTTAAGAATGATAACGCTTGACTTTCATTCTCTTCTTCTTGTTCTTCTTAAACTTTTTACCCATGCGGCGCATTGCAATCTTGCCCATTGGTGAATCCATTCCAGGAAGATTGCCCATGCCCTTTAGATTACCCTTTGTAATCTTGCTCATCATATCACGGGCTTGTTTGAATTGCTTAATCATTCGGTTAACTTCAACGATTGGTCGTCCAGAACCTGAAGCAATTCGCCGGCGCCGACTTGGGTTAAGCAATTCGGGATTTTCCCGTTCTGCTTCTGTCATTGAAGAAATGATTGCTTTGACGTAAACAATCTGTTTCTTATCAAAGTTCATGTTCTTCAATTGTGGGTTATTGGCCATGCCTGGAATCATTTTAATTAACTGATCAAGCGGACCCATCTTTTCAACTTGTTCAAGCTGGTCTACGAAGTCATTAAAATCGAAGGTATTCTCCTTCATTTTCTCTGCAACTTCTTCAGCCTTTTTGGCATCGTAATCTTGCTGCGCCTTTTCAATTAAGGTCAGCATGTCTCCCATGCCTAAAATTCTTGAAGCCATCCGGTCAGGGTGGAATTGTTCCAGATCACTTAACTTTTCACCTTGACCAGTATAAATAATTGGCTTACCAGTGACAGCTCGAATCGATAAAGCTGCACCACCACGGGTATCACCATCAAGTTTAGTTAAAATTACCCCAGTAATATCTAGTCGACTATCAAAACCTTTAGCCACATCCGTAGCGGCTTGACCTGTCATGGCATCGACGACAAGCAAAATGTTGTCTGGTTGAGCAACCTTTTTAACTTGCTCAAGCTCTTCCATTAATGGTTCATCGATTTCTAGTCGACCAGCAGTATCGATAATTACATAATCATTTTTATTGTCATCAGCCTGCTTTAAGCCATTTTCAACTATTTTGGCAACATTTTTTTCATCGTGTTCACTATAAACAGGAACATTTAACTGCTCACCAATTTGTTCAAGTTGATCAATTGCGGCGGGACGATAAATATCACCGGCAATTAACAATGGACGAGCTTTATCCTTGTCAATTAACCGCTTAGCTAATTTACCCACCGTAGTCGTCTTACCAGTACCCTGAAGACCAACCATCATAATGATCGTCGGAATATGCTTGGACTTGTTAAGAGTGGCTGCACTCTCACCCATCATCTTGGTCAGTTCATCATTGACGATCTTAATTACTTGCTGACCAGGATTCAGGCTTTCCTGAACTTCTTTGCCCAGAGCCTCTTTTTTAATCTTTTTAATGAAGTCTTTGACAACTTTAAAATTAACATCGGCCTCTAACAATGCCAATCTAATTTCTCGGCTAGCAGTATTGATATCTTCTTCGGAAATTTTACCTTTGCCAGTTAGGTTGCGTAACGCTTTTTGAATTCGTTCACTTAAATTTTCAAAAGCCATGAATCATTCTCCCCTCATTTTACTTAATAATTGTTCTATTTGACTAAGCGCACATGCTGATTGATTTTCTTTAATCGTTACAGAAATTTTAGTTAGTTTTTGTTCAATGTCATTATAATCTCTTTGCATATGCAATTTTTCTTCATAATTCGTCAAAAGCTTGCGACAGCGCCGAAGGTTATCATAAACTGCCTGTCTTGATACCTGATGATTAAGGGCGATTTCTCCCAAGGATAGATCATTATAATAGTAGTCTTCGAAATAGTCTTGCTGATTTTTGGTTAGCAATTTTCCGTAATAGGCGTATAAATCGCCTAATATTTCATTTTTTACGAGTTCATCCATTACTTTCACCTTGAACCAGTATAGCAAAAATACGGGTAATTGACGATCGAGAAAGCTAATATTGTCTGAAAATCTCCTACTGCGAAACTTGCTTTTTGATATTAATGCCTGTATTATTACGAATGTTTATTTCACATAGAAATATAGTAGAATAATTACAAAATTATTTGATAGGACTTAACTTTTTTAAAAACAACTATCATAATAGATAAGTAATATTAAAATCAATTTTAAAGCGATCCAAAGTAGTTTGATTATCAACTAGCAGTTTTACTTGAACAATTAGCTGAACTTGGATCATTTTAAGTCCTCTGATTTCGGAAAAAATAATAAGGAGATTTTAACGTGAATTTATGGAAAAAAATGAATCGAAAAGAAAATCCTAGTATTTATCAAGAAAAAGACGGACATTTAGTTCGAACATTAAAAGTACGGGATTTCTTAGCACTTGGTGTTGGGACCATTGTCTCTACGTCGATTTTTACTTTACCAGGTGAAGTGGCAGCTTTACATACGGGCCCAGCTGTAGCAATTTCCTGTGTGATTGCCTCAATCGTCGCTGGACTTGTTGCCTTTGCCTACGCTGAAATGGCAGCAGCGATGCCATTTGCAGGTTCAGTTTATTCCTGGATCAATGTTATTTTTGGCGAATTTTGGGGTTGGTTCTCAGGTTGGGCTTTATTAGCGGAATACCTAATCGGTATGGCTTTTGTTGCTTCTGGATTATCAGCTAACTTTCGTGCCTTAATTTCTCCCCTAGGTTGGCGTCTGCCGAATGCTTTAGTCAATCCTCTTGGAGTTAACGGCGGAGTCTTAGATTTAGTTGCCCTAATCGCTATTTTTTTGTGTGCTATTTTAGTTAGCTTCGGTGTTTCAAAAGCCTCCAAAGTAGAAAACTTTTTAGTGATAATTAAAGTCTTGGCAATTATTTTGTTTGTTGTGGTTGGTTTAACTGCAATTAAAAAAGCCAATTTTCTACCTTTTGTGCCGCAATACCGGGCAACAAGCCATGGTCCTTTCGGTGGTTGGCAAGGTATCTACGCTGGTGTATCAATGATTTATATTTCTTTTTTAGGCTTTGACACAATTGCTTCAAATTCAGCTGAAGCCGTTAATCCGCAAAAAACAATGCCACGCGGTATTATTGGTTCATTATTAATTGCTGTCGTTTTATTTGTTGCAGTTAGCCTCGTATTGGTTGGAATGGTACCATATCACCAATACCTTAATTCAGCCGAACCCGTTGGTTACGCTTTGCGGCATACTGGACATGGCGTAATTGCTGTAATCGTTCAATCTGTCGCCGTTTTAGGGATGTTTACGGCATTAATTGGTTTATGCATGGCCAGCTCACGCTTAGTGTATTCTTTTGGCCGAGATGGGATGTTACCTAAAAAATTAGGAAAATTAAATAGTGATCATCGTCCTGCCAATTCACTCTGGACAGTTGCAATCGTAGCTATTATCATTTCTGCCTTTATTCCTTTTTCATTTTTAACACAACTAGTTTCCGCAGGTACTCTGATTGCCTTCATGTTTGTTTCAATTGGAATTTATCGTCTGCGGCCTAGAGAAGGTCATGATATTGTGGATCCTGCATTTAAGATGCCTCTTTATCCCGTCCTACCGTTCCTAGCCTTTTTAGGTTCTTTCGCAGTTTTCTGGGGATTAGATTTACAAGCCAAAAAGTATATGCTCTTCTGGTCAATCATCGGGATACTAATTTATTGCTTTTACGGTATCAGACATTCCAACATTAATAATAGAAAATAAAAAAGCCTCTCGCTAACTAAATGATCCGTACCGTGTCAAGTAGACGGTCGAAATATTAGCGGGAGGTTTTTTACTTACCACACATTTTTGACCTATTCTTCCAGCAAGAAGTTTTTAGGAATCTTTTGACCAAAATGCAGCAATTTCTGATACCAATAAAAAGAATCTTTAATAAAGCGGCGATTGGTTCCTTTACCTTCATCGTCTAAATCAACATAGATTAAACCATATCGTTTAGACATTTGTGTCGTAGACGCTGATACCATATCAGTTGTCCCCCACATTAAGTAGCCAATTAACTCAATTCCATCATTTGCCAAAGATATTAACATTTCTCTGATATGTTCCTTTAAATAGGCAATGCGATAATCATCATGAACACGGCCGTCAGAAGTCAAGCGATCAGTGGCACCAAGACCATTTTCGACAATAAAAAGAGGTTTTTGATAACGATCATACAAATTTATCAATGTTAGTCGTAACCCAATCGGATCAATTTGCCAGCCCCATTCGTTTTTGGGCAAGTATTTATTGTAAACTCCAGTTGTCCGATTAGCTTTAGTCACCTGCAAGTTTGAAGTATCATAGGCCGCACAAACTGAGGAATAATAAGAAAAAGCAACAAAATCAGCTGTGTTCTGGCTCAATAACTTTAATTCATCCTGCGTCATTTTGATGTTGAGTCCCAAGTTTTTAATTTTATTGAACAAGGCGTTAGGATACTTTCCCCTAATTTGAACATCACTAAAAAGATAACTCTCACGCATAATTTCTGTTGCTGCTAACGCATTTCGCGGATCACTGTTATAAGGATAAACCATTGTACTGGTGATCATCCCACCGACTTGTAAATCAGAATAGTTTTGATGAATGTATTTCGTTATCTTAGCAGAGGCAACGAACTGGTAATGCATTGCCTGGTAGATTACTTCTTGAAAATTTTTGTTAGGAAAACGATCCTTGACTAATCCAGCTGAAGAATACGGGTGTCTGATAATGCTATCAATTTCATTTATTGGTATCCAATATTTTACTTGGTTATGATACCGATCGATAACAGTCTTAGCAAACCGATAAAAATAATCAATTAACTTTGGATCATACCAAGCATCATAGTTCATTATTAAATTAAGTGGCATCTCGTAATGGGATAACGTAATAATAGGCTGAATTCCGACTTCATGCATTTTGCGAAAAAGACGGTCATAAAATTCTAAACCTTGTTTATTAGGGTTAGTATCATCCCCATTAGGAAAAATTCTACTCCAAGCAATTGAAGTTCTAATTGCCTTAATTCCAGTTTGTGCTAGCAGTTCAAGATCTTTTTCATAGTAATGATAAAAATCTACACCATGTCTTTTGCCCCATTTTCTGGAGCTTTGATCTTTGATAGCGGTCAAAATTTTTTGAGTAGTCATATCGTTAACTTTTTGGTAATCAGTCACATCTATTTGTGGTTGATATTGCTCACAATCAGCAATCGACATGCCTTTCCCATCTTCATTCCATGCGCCTTCTACTTGGTTAGCCGAAGTAGCGGCTCCCCATAGAAACCCTTTTGGTAGGTAAAAATATTCCATAATTACTCCCTATGCTAAAACTAAAACAGGATCATCTATTGTAACTTTCTTTGCTTCATCTGAAGTAGTTTGTACAGGTAAAACTTGCAAAAAATCCTGGGTGTTAGTGATAATCATCATGATTGTAGGATCATAGCCAGCTTCCTTAATCTTATCTAGGTCAAACTCAATTAGTTCCTGACCTGCTGTAACTTTTTGTCCTTTTTCAACTAGCTGCCTAAATCCCTGACCCTTTAATTCAATCGTATCAATACCAATATGGAGTAAAATATCAGCGTTATTATCGAGGTGAAGGCCAATAGCATGCCCGGTTTTAAAAGTTGCTGTCACAATACCATTGCCTGGTGCATAAAGCCTTCCACTGGCGGGAATAATCGCTATACCTTGTCCCATTACGCCACTAGCAAAAGTGGTATCATCAACTTTTGAAAGATCCTCAATTCGACCATATGCCGGTGCATTGAGAGCATGCTCTGATGACTTATTTACAGCATCATTTAGCTTTTCTTGCGACTTTGTTTTCTCATCTGCTGGATCATCAAAGCCAATGAGCCAAGTAGCAATGAAGGTAACAATCGTGGCAACAATCATAACAATAATAGCCTGAATAACAAAGTTTTCTGTCTTTGAAACCCACATAGGTAAACTCAAAATCGCAGGCGTCACATAAATATAGGCTTTAAGTTTGAGAAAGCTAGCCACTAAGCCAGCAACAGCACCACCAATCATTGCTCCGTACATTGGCTTCTTAAGTTTTAAATTAACCCCAAATAATGCCGGTTCGGTGATACCTCCCAAAAAGGCTGTTGCACTTGAAGACAAAGCCAGCGATTTTAATTTTTGATCTTTACTTTTAAGTCCGACAGCTAAAGCCGCAGAGGCTTGAGAAATATTAGAGCAAAGAGCTACAACACGAATTATCGGATCAAATCCTTGTTCCGCAACGAGTTGAATACTAATCGGAGATAGTGCCTTATGAATCCCTACTGAAACTAGCCAAGGATAAGCCGCAGCTAGGATAGGAATAGCAATGAATCCTGCATGATGGAAAAGCCACATTGAAATAAACGCAATTCCCTGAGAAATCCAATTAGACAGTGGCCCAATAATTAAGAAAACTAACGGTGCAGTTATAAGCATTGTTAGCATCGGCTCCATAAAAACTTTAATCATTCCTGGAGTAATTTTCTTAACCCACTGATAAATATAGGACATAATCCAAACGGACAGAATTGCTGTGATTAAAGTTGATGAATACTGGATTAGGGGAACTTGTATTCTGAAAAACTTAAATGGTTTATTCGCAGTGACGATTTGTACCCAGTTAGGATTAACAGTTACCAGGCCAATAAAAGCACCTAACATGCTATCCGTATTAAAAATTTTTGCTGCCGAAAAGCCAACATAAGCGGGAATAAAATAATAGCCAGTATCAAAGATTAGGTTTAGCAGCTGATAAGTTTGGCTTTTATCTGATAAAACATTTGTGATCGTTAGAATGAGCAATAAGACTTTCCCCATCCCGGCTCCTGCCAATAAAGGAATGGCAGGCGCAATAGATCCAGTAATCGCACCAATAATTTTATCAAATAGATGCCCTCCAGTTTGCTTGGTACCCTCGGCTGGCTTAAGTTTAATCATTGATATTAGCTCATTATAAACTTCGTCAACATTGTTACCGATTACTAGCTGATATTGACCGCCCTTCTTGACCACTTGTAAAATGCCCGATATTGATTCGGCTTTTTGATCATCAGCTTTATTTTCATCTTTTAAAACAAAGCGGAGCCGAGTCGCACAATGAACGACTGACTGAATATTATCTTCTCCTCCGATTGCTTGCAAGATCTGCTGGATCATTGCCTGATATTTCATTTTTGATTCCTCGTTTCTGTAGTTATTTTGTTAATATGAATGGCTAAATACATAACTTCTTCATTACTCAGGTTATATGAGTAATTTTGGTGAATAAATTTTTTAATTTCTAGTGCGCATTCGTAAGCTGCAACATCACTATTTTTGATAACTGCCAAAATTTCTTTACTTAAATCGCCAAAGCCATGGCTTTTTTGCCCATACATCATGTATTTCCAGAAAAATTTTAGGTGTAAAACAAAACGGTTATAGCTCAGAGATTGACAATCAAGGTCTAAGTCAAAATAAAAACGGACTAGTTTGGTAATTTCCTTAATGAAATTAACCGATTGACGAAAATCATTGATATCATTGCCTAACTCCCCACTAATAATATGGACCGCAATAAAACCTGCCTCATCCTCTGGAAATTTCAACTTAAATTGATCATTTAAGAGCTTCAAAGCCCAAAGCCCATAATGATATTCCTTGGGATAATAATTTTGAATTTCCCATAAAAAATTATTATTCAAATATAGCCCCTTTTTCCCCCTCTCAACACTGGTGGCCAAGTGATCCGTCAAAGTTAGATAAAAACTATCGGCTAATTCAATGTTTTCTTCTTTTTTTAAGCGATCAACAATTTTCTGGGCTATTTGGAAAAAGATTGGCTCAGTTTCATGAATCGTTTGTAATAAAAGCTTTTTCTCTTGGGTATTAAAAGCCGTAAAAACTTTATAAATTTTTGTTCGATCAATTTCATCTCCTATCTTTTTGCCATAGGCAATTCCCTTACCCAAAACGATCATTTCCGCTCCTTCTTTATTATTAACGATGACACTGCCGTTATTGAGTATTTTCCTAATCCTCATTCCTACTCCTTTTAAAAACAAAAAGGCCCACCTATCCCATATTTGGGGATAAGCGAGCCTTGCACCGTCTTAGCGGTTAACAATTTCACTTTTTTCACTTGTCTTAATCATAATAACGCTTACAGCTATCTAAAGCAAGGTAATTTGCTAGATTTGCCAAGTAAAAAACTTGTATTTCACAACCTGTGTCATACAAGTTTCTTCTAAAGATTATAAATTAGCATCCATGTTAAAAGTTAATTTTGACATGTTAATGGAATCAATCATCATTTGTGCCCATAATTTTTCTGAACGCTTACGAGTATAAGCAACTGTTTCTTGGTTCGCCTTTGTCAAGTATTCAGTTAAGGCAGCACCGGACTTATCGCCAGCACCATCAATTATTTCGTGCACACGACGTCTGAAATATTGATTCAACTCATTTAAATAATCAGTATCCAACTGAACAAATTGTGGATAATGGCTTTCAACTAGTGCAGCAAGTGACTTGTAATACCACCATGCATCATTCATGTTATAGTCCATTGATGTATTGTTATATGATGGATCAGTATCACTCATATTTGCAAAGAATGGTACAAATGGCGTAAAAGTAGGTCCACCAATACATAGCCACATGATAGCTGCCTTATCAGCAGCAACATCATTTCTAATTTGTAAAATATGCGCATTTTGGGTCCGATTTAAACCAATTGGACGGAAACGGTGCTTTTCTTCTTCTGTTCCCTTGCCAAAAGGATCAAACGGAGTATTTTGATAATGGCTTCCTAAGACAAATTCGATATCTTCACGGGTAATTTTCTTAGCAGCCCGGCGAATAAATGGCAAATCACCATCAGTTGGTTCTTGTTCAATTTCAGGATTAAAATACTTTTGCCCATACCATACACGATTAGTGTTGTAATAACGATCTTGTTGACTGTAAGTACCAAAAATATGACGGAAATTCCAACCTTCATGGTCAACATTTAGGTGGTGATCAGCAACAAATTCTCGTATACCGTCACTCCACATGAAGTTATCTGAATCAGTGAAGTCAACCTGCTCAATTGAAACCCGATTAGCCGCAACAGCGTATGCATCATCTGGGATACGCTGTGCAACCCAATGATGACCAGTTACAATTTCCATGTACCAAATTTCATCTTTGTCACCGAATAAAACAGAGTTACCCGCAGGTGATCCGTATTTGGCAATTAATTTGCCTAAAAATTGGACACCGTCTTTGGCCGAATGAATGTATGGTAAAACAACCGACTGCATACAATCTTCATCTAAACCATCCTTCACCAAGGGATCATAGGCCAAAGCACGTTCATTACCATAGGTTGATTCTGTACAAGACATTGCAACATTATCTTGGTTAATACCACTTTCATCGTAATAACCCCGGTGCTTGTAATCAACATTAGGTACTGCAGGCACACGTTGTGCATCTTCTGGAAGATCCATTTCAAACTTATTAAGCCATGATTTTATCTTCCGCCCCTTTTCGCCTTTTGCCTCTGGGTGAATAATAAATTTTTGCGGGGTAATTGGTCGAAAAGTATCGTCATTTCGAGCAATCATCGTTGAACCGTCAACGGATGCTTTTTTCCCAACCAAAATAGTTGTACATGCGCTATATTCTTTCATTAATAAACTCCTTTTGCTTTTTTCTTTATCTTAAACCAAATCATGGAAAAGACCAACTGCATAATCAGCCGCGTCAAAATCGGCTAAATCGCTAGCTTTTTCGCCTAAGCCAACCAATTTTACCGGTAATTTCATTTCATTTCTAATTGCTAAAACAACACCACCCTTTGAAGAGCCGTCTAACTTGGTTAACACCAAGCCAGTCAATTTTGTCGTTTTATCAAAGTCCTTGGCCTGCAATAATGCATTTTGTCCAGTTGATCCATCTAAAACTAATAAAGTTTCGGTTGGTTCATCCGGCGCCTGCTTTTTGATTGTTCGCTCAATTTTTTCGAGTTCACTCATCAGATTCTTTTTGTTTTGAAGACGGCCGGCTGTATCAACCAACAAGTAATCAGCATGTTCCGCAATTGCTTTTGTTGTTGCATCAAAGACAACAGAGGCTGGATCGGCCTGCTCTTTTCCAGTAACTACCGGGACATCAACTCGTTTGCCCCATTCAACTAATTGTTCAACTGCTCCAGCCCTAAAGGTATCAGCTGCCGCTAACAAAACAGATTTTCCTTCATCTTTGAATCGTTTAGCCAATTTGCCAATCGTTGTTGTTTTACCAGCACCATTTACACCGACAAATAAATAAATATTTGTTTTACCGTCATCGTGAGAGCGCAATTTTTCATTAGCTGCATCCCCATTTTGATCGTAAAGTTCAACTAATTTTTCAACGATCACTTTTTTCAAATCATCACGTGACTTCGCTTTTTGCAATTTGGCTTCGTCTCTTAGTGCAGTTGTTAATTGCTCAGCCGTCTCGTAACCAACATCGGACTCTATTAACAGTTCTTCCAAATCGTCAAAGAAATCTTCATCAACTGTTCTAAATTGAGCAAAAAATTTATTTAAACGTGCTCCAAAGCCTTGGTTGGTCTTTTCTAGCCCTTTTTCATAAAGTTCAGTTTGGCTATCAGATTGATCAGTTTCTTCTTCAGCTTCATCTGCTTCAGACTTTGCCGTTACGTCACTTGAAGCTGTATCGTTGTCCTGAGACTGGTTTTCAGTTTCAACCGCAACCGGCTTTTGTCCATCTTCCTCTTCTGCCTTATTTGCAGCTGAACTTTTTGCTGAAATTTCGGACTGACTGTCAGCATCACTTTCTTTTAGATGACTATTTTCCTCTTCTTGCTCAGATTCAGACAGCTTTTCAGAATCGCTATCTGCCTGATCGTCATCTTGAGCCTCTTTGTCTTGGGATTCCTCTTCAGATTTTTTATTCTTTTCCTCTTCTTCATTGTCACCAAACAATGATTTTTTAATTTTATCAAATAAACCCAATGTTAATTTACCTCATTTTTTAGTTCTTTTAATGAAACGGAAAGTACCTGCGATACACCAGACTCCTGCATCACAACGCCATATAATTGGTCAGCACGCTCCATCGTGCCCCGCCTGTGCGTGATTACAATGAATTGCGTATGCATATCGTAATCTTCTAAAAACTTAGCAAAACGCGTTACATTAGCATCATCAAGTGCTGCCTCGACTTCATCTAATACGCAAAATGGTACTGGTTTGTATTTCAGCATAGCAAATAATAATGTAATGGCAGTCAGTGCCCTTTCTCCTCCCGAAAGTAGGCTTAGTCGCTGCAATTTCTTGCCAGGCGGTTGCGCAATAATTTCGACACCCGTCGTTAACATATCATCTGGATTGGTTAAAACAAGTTTCGCATTCCCTCCGCCGAAGACTACAGGGAATAATTGCGTGAAACTCTCAGATACAGCGCTAAACGTGGCGTTAAACCTAGCAGAAACTTCTTGATCAAGTTCTGCCATTGATTCCCGCAAATTATCGCGCCCCTTGATTAAATCATTTTGCTGGTTGTTTAGAAAATCATATCTCTTCTTAACGTCTTCATATTCTTCAATTGACTTAATATTTACCGGACCAATATCTTCAATTGACATTTTATGCAATTTGACACTTTTTTGCAGTCGCTGGCGGGTTTCTTCATCATTTTCACAGTCGGCTTGGGCTAAAGCTGCCTCAAATGTCAACGAATAATCTTTACTTAGTTGATCCAAGCGCTGATCGATTTGACTAGTTAACTGTGCAATTTTGACGGAAAAGCTTTCTTGTTCTGCCGCAGCATCTTTACGTAAATCATAGTTCCGGCTAGCAACTTGGTCTAGCTGCGTAATTTTAGCGTCAGCCTTACCTAATTGGGAACTTAATTGACTTAACTGCGTTTGCAACTGCTCTTTTTTTACCGCTCCATTTTTTTGCTCTTCGTCCATTTGCTGCTTTTTTTGCTGGTCAAGTTGGCCACTCTCATTGAGCGTCGCTAACTTTTTAGTTAAAGCAGTAATTTGTTTTTCATGCTGATTTAAATCACGTTTTTTATCTGACTGTTGCTTGCTCAGATTTTCTAATTTATTGGTATAAACTGCAATCTGTGGATCAAGTTCAGCTAATTTTTCCTGAACCTTTTGATTTAGAGCGGTAAAGTTTTCGATTCGATCCTGGATATTTTTAATTGCCGCTTTTTGTTGCTCAATTTGCTTAACAAAGCTAGCCTTTTGCTGCTCGGCTTTTGCAATCTTTTCCTTAAGCTCGACAACTTGTTCATCGCGTTCTTTTTTACGAACTTCAAATAACTGATTAGCTGCCTTTAAGCGGTTGACTTCTTTTTCTTGGTTTTGATAGGAAAGAACTGCCTCACCAAGTTCACGGCTATAATCCTGCTGCTTTTTTTGAGCTTCAGTAATTTTTTGGTTTAAAGCATCACTTTCAGCAGCTAAGGCGGTAAAAGCAGTTTGATCTTCTGTTAACTGCTTTTTTAATTGAACCCGGCTTCTTTGTAATTGATTAAGTTCAGTTACGGTTTGCAGTGGCGAATTATTTTTCTGGTTTCGCGTTCCCCCAGTCATTGAGCCCCCAGGCGAAATGACGTCACCATCTAACGTAACAATTCGGTAGCGAGCAATTCTCTGACGGATTTTCATGGCATTGTCAATTGTATCGACAATAATCGTACTGCCTAATAAATAATTGATAGCAGGCGTAATATCATAATCTGTGGCATTTTCTACTAACTGATTAGCAATTCCCTGAACGCCATCATAAGATTCGATAATTTTAACTGTTGAAGGCGGGATGAAATTTTCTCGTAAGCCATCAAGCGGTAAGAACGTTGCTCGACCAGAATGGCTACTTTTCAGTTGATTGATGGCATCACGGGCACTTGTCTTCGTTGTAGTAACTAAATCTTGCACACCGCCTCCAAGTGCAGTTGCCATTGCAGCTTCAAATTTAGCTGAAAAGGAGATTAACTCACCAATTGCACCGATCACGCCAGGATAGTTCGTTAAATTATTAAGAACATTTTTAACCCCATAATAATATCCTTCGTGCCGCTTACGAATGTTTTCTAAAGCTTCATAACGAGCATTTATCTGACTATAGCGCTGACTATTGGTATTGACAACTTGCCGCAAATCAGCTAATTTTTCCTGTTTTTCCGCTTGCTGGCTGGTTAATGCATTAACCTGGTCTTTTTTTGCTTGATGCTTTTCCTTCAGTTGTTTGCCAGTTTCACGCAATCTATCTAATTCTAAAGTTGCTTTTTGCAATTGAGCAGCAACATCATCATTTTGATATTCGTCATTTTCAGCCGTCCGTTTTAGTTCAGATTTCAAATAAACAATTTCATTATTATTAGAAGTCTGATCTTGCAAAAGTTGGATATAATCGCTTCTTAAATCATCTAATTTTTGTGATAACTTAGTCGGATTTTCATCTAATTGATTAGTTAATTCTGTCCGTTGGTCTTGCAAAAGCTTTTGTTCAGCAGCTAAACTTTGCTTATTTTCGCTTAATTCAGAACATTCATTTTGTAAGGTTACCACTTGCTTTTTTAAATCAACTAATTCAGATTCATATTCTTTTTTAGTAGCTTCACTATACTGTTTACTTTGCTCAGCTACTTGTAAACTGGTATTTATTTCGGAAAGTTTCTTTGTCAAAGCCAGCAATTCCTCTTGAATTTGCTCACGCTGCCCGCTAATTTCTTTGTATTCATCCCTTTTAGCAGCCACTGCAGCTTGCGATTCTTTGACTTCGCGATCAAGCTTTGACAAAAGAACTTGATTTTGATCAGCTTTAGTTTGAACGGACTTTTTTTGAATATCCAAATCCTCAATTTCAAAGGCTAAAAGTGTTTTCAGCTCTTGATCCAAGCCATCTTTTTGAAATTGGTATTCCTTTGCAAGGGAACTTTGCTCATGTAAGGGTTCAATTCGCTGTTCAAGTTCTTTCACTAAATCATTAATTCGAACCAAGTTATCAGTTGTTTGCTCAAGTTGAACTCTCGCTTCTTCTTTTTGCTTTTTAAAATGTAAAATTCCCGCGGCCTCTTCAAATAACCCCCGGCGGTCTTCAGGGTGTGAATTCAAGATTTGATCAACCCGACCTTGAGAAATGATGGCTAAGCTATCTTGCGAAATCCCTGAATCTAAGAAAAGCGCTCGAATATCTTTTTGTCTTACATTACGCTTATTAATCAGATATTCATTATCGCCTGAACGTAAGATACGCCTAGAGATGATGACTTGATCTTCATCAAAATTAAGTTCACGTTTATGATTATCAAAGATCATCGACACTTCGGCATGGCTAGCAGGCTTACGAAATTCACTTCCAGCAAAAATCACATCTTTCATATTCGAACCCCGGAGTGATTTTGCACTAGATTCACCCATTACCCAGCGAATAGCTTCCGTAATATTACTTTTACCACTACCATTTGGTCCAACAATGCCGGTAATTCCTGTATCAAATTTAATTCTGGTTTTTTCTGCAAAAGATTTAAAACCATCAATAATAAGTTCTGTTAACGGCAAGTACTCATCCCCCTAATTGAGTTTATGCAAAGCTGCACGTGCTGCTTCTTGCTCCGCAGCTTTTTTATTATGTCCTTTGCCTTGTGATAATACTTTACCATTAACTACCAGTTGAACGGTAAATCGTGACGGCATTTGTTCTTCTTTTATCACTTCGTACTCAATTTTTACTGGACCATCTTGTTGTAAAAATTCTTGCAAATCAGTTTTATAATCGCGAGAGGCATCAAATTTACCCGCATCAATCAAAGGAAAAACCGTCAAACTCAAAAAGTGTTCAACTGCATCCATGCCCTGATCAAGAAAAAGGGCACCGTTGAAAGCTTCAAATACATCTTCCAAAAGTGTCTTGCGTGAACGAGCACCTGCTTTTTCTTCACCATGACCTAGATTTATTTCTGCTGGAAAGCCAAATTTTTGAGCGAATTCAGCGAAGCCTTCGGTATCAACAATGTTAGACCTCATGCGAGTCAATTCGCCTTCATTTAGCTGAGGAAAGTTGCGGTATAAATAATCTGAAATAGCCAATTCAAGTACTGCATCGCCTAAGAATTCAAGCTTTTCGTAATCACGCACGCCATCTCCTGGGTGTTCGTTGGCGTATGAAGAGTGAGTGAAAGCTTCTTCTAATAATTTTGGGCTATTAAATCTAATTTTATATTTTGTTTTTAATTGATTAATAAATTTCGTACTGACCATCTTTTCAACCCCTTTTTCTTTATAAATTATACCAGTTTTTGTAAGCGAAAATGAAAAAGAAAACTATTACACAGACTTAATGCAATAGTTTTCTTAATTTTTAAATATTTTAATTGTTGCTTATTCAGAAAAATTGCTTTCTATTTAGCAAAACCAACGCGATACCATAATTGATGACTGTTATTCATCTTTGAAGGTTTGAACGAATAACCAGTCAGCTTGCTATTAAGCGCATCAATTTGATATAGGTTATAAGTTGGTACAACATATGCCTCGTCATTCATATACTTTTGCCATTCATGGAATTTTTCGACACGATACTTGTGATCAAAGGCTTTTTGCGAATCCATTTCTTTCAACAGTTTGGTATTTTCAGGAGTAACAAACCGAGAGTAGTTTTGCATTGTTCCTTCGCTATAAAGTTGTTCTTGTGATGGTTCACTTGATAACGTCCATCCACCTAAAAAGACATCAACTTTAGGATCATCATGCTGAACCTTATCATAGAAGGAATTAAATTCGCTCAGGCGGCCACCGACTAATTTAACATTTAGGCCTGCTTTGCCCCATTGCTGAATGTAATTTTGAATAATCGGCTCATCAATTGGTGTACTTGCCTTAGCCAATAAATTAATTGTTAATGCCTTACCTTCAGGAGTTGTGCGCCACTTACCCTTCTTTTTATAGCCAGCCTTGTCTAAAATTTGATTGGCTTTCTTAAGGTTAAAGGTATAGCCTTTATTACTCTTGTCAAAGTAATCACCATATTGTGCAGGAATTAAAGTTGGAATCTGAAAACTCAAGCCATCAGTATAGTGTTTATATACTGAATCCGTATTAATAGCATACGCCATTGCCTGCCGAAGAGATTTATCGTTCATCTTGGCTTTCGGATTCATGACATTCTTCGATTGCTTAGCATCCCATTTACCTACTTTAAATGCCATGTAGTAATATGCCAAAGGAATTTGAGCAACAAAGTTTACATCTTTAGTATCCTTAACTTCCTTCCACTGACTATTAACTACCCGAGCAATATCAAATTTATGACTCTTAATTGACTGAGAAGCAGATTTTGGTGAGACTACTTGATAAATAATTTTGTCTAATTTTGGTTTACCCCGCCAGTAATATTTGTTGGGAACCCAAGTAACTGATTGTCCTCGAACCACTTTTTGAACTTGATAAGGGCCAAAATATAATGGCTTCTTTCTAACTTGATCTGAGGATTCCAATTTTGAAAATGGAATGTTCTTCAAGTAGTGGTATGGTGCTGCACTTTCCCAAATATAGCCATTACCACTGTTATACATACCAGGCTTCAATTCTTTGCAGTGTAAAACTACTACACGACCATTTTCGCCATCTGGCATTTCAATTCCAGAAATGGTTTTTGCTTTACCTTCGTGATATTCTTCCATGCCATTAATAATATTAAATTGGGAAGCATAACGTTGAGATTTAGTCGCTTTATTAGCAATAATTTCGTATGCAAATTCGACATCCTTGGCTGTCACTTGTTTGCCATCAGACCACTTAACACCCTTTTTCACTGTAATCGTAACAGTTTTAGCTTTACGGTCTAATTTTAATGTAGCTGCTCCCTTATCATTAATTTTGTAATGATCGTCAGTATCAAAGAGGGATTCTTGACCAGGACTAGAAACGTCTGCACTAGGCTGATCCATTTGTAATTCCTCATTAAAAACGCCAGTAAATGGTGTATCAGACTCTAGCGCTATTTTAATTGTACCGCCCTGTTTTGCGGTTTTATTTGCTGTCTCAATCGGAAACTTGCTGGCAGTTTTTGCACCTTCATTGCTGCTATTATTGCCTTTACCACAGGCTACCAAAGTTAAAGCTGCTGCGGATACAACTCCCAGTGAACCTAGAAATTTACCTTTTTTCATAAAACTAGTTTCTCCTTATTAATTATTATTTTTTAATTGAGTATTCAAAACAAGTTAATAATTAAATAATATCATTAAAAATGAAAAACACAACATTTTTATTAATTTAAGTCTAATTATTTTGTATTATTAGTTCGACTAGAATTGCAAACAAAAAAGAGCAGAGATATTTTCTCTACCCTTTTAAATTGATCAACAAATTATTTTTATCTTACTTAGCAAAAGCAACTTGGTACCATAATTGATGACCATTGTTTAATTTCGATGGTTTCAATGAGTAGCCAGTAATCTTACTATTAACAGCATCGATTTGGTATTCATTATAAGTTGGAATGACATAAGCTTCATCATTCATGTATTTTTGCCATTCGTGGAACTTATCAACACGGTATTTATGGTCAAAGGCCTTTTGTGAGTCCATATCCTTAATGAGCTTCGTATTTTCTGGAGTTACAAAACGTGAGTAATTGGACATTGTCCCTTCACTATACATTTGCTCTTGAGATGGTTCTGTTGAAAGTGTCCAGCCAGCTAAAAATACATCAACCTTAGGATCATCATGTTGCACTTTATCATAGAAAGAATTGAATTCAGTTAATCGTCCACCTACTAGCTTAACGTTTAACCCAATCTTGTTCCATTGTTGAATAAAGTTTTGAGCAATTGGTTGGTTAATTGCTTGACCTGACATTGCCATAAAGTTAATTGTCAGTGGTTTACCATCAGGAGTAGTGCGCCACTTACCCTTCTTCTTATAGCCAGCTTTATCCAAAAGTTGGTTGGCCTTCTTTATGTTATAAGTATAACCTTTGGCATTCTTATCGAAGTAATCGCCAAATTGTGCAGGAATCAAAGTTGGAACTTGGAAGCTTAAGCCATCAGTATAATGCTTGTATACCGCATCAGTGTTCATTGCATAAGCCATCGCTTGCCGTAACGATTTGTTATTCATTTTAGCTTTAGGATTCATGACGTTCTTAGACTGTTTAGCATCCCATTTACCAACTTTAAAGCCCATATAATGATATGCTAATGGTACTTGGGCAACAAAGGTAACGTCGCTAGTACCCTTTACTTGTTTCCATTGGTTATTGATTACACGAGCAATATCAAACTTATGACTCTTAATTGCTTGCGAAGCAGAATTTGGTGAAATTACTTGGTAAATAATCTTATCTAATTTTGGTTTGCCACGCCAGTAATATTTATTTGGAACCCAGGTTACAGATTGACCACGATTAATTTTCTGTACTTTATAGGGACCAAAATACAAAGGTCTCTTTCTGATTTGATCAGAAGCTTCTAGTTTAGAAAATGGAATATCTTTTAAATAATGATATGGTGCGGCGTTTTCCCAAATATAACCGTTACCACTGTAATACATGCCTGGCTTCAATTCCTGGCAGTGTAATACTGCAACGCGACCGTTTTCACCATCAGGCATTTCAATCCCAGAAATAGTCTTGGCTTTACCTTCGTGGTATTCTTTCATACCATTAATTATATTAAATTGAGATGCATAACGTTGTGATTTAGTTGCCTTATTGGCAATAATTTCATATGCATATTCAATATCTTTGGCCGTTACTTGCTTACCGTCAGACCATTTTACGCCCTTTTTAATTGTAATCGTAGCGGTTTTAGCTTTACGATCAAGTTTCAAGGTAGCAGGACCTTTATCATTAATCTTGTAGTGATCATCTGTATCAAATAATGACTCTTGACCAGGACTTGAAACATCAGCGTCGGGTTGACTCATCTGTAATTCATCATTAAAGATACCTGTGAAAGGAGTATCAGTTTCTTCTGCAACCCTAAGTGTACCTCCTTGTTTCGCAGTCTTAGTTTTAGTTTCGATTGGAAACTTGCTTGCAGTTTTTGCACCTTCATTACTAGTATTGCTACTCTTACCGCAGGCTACTAATGTTAAAGCAGCAGCTGAAACAACTCCCAGCGAACCTAAAAATTTACCTTTTTTCATAAAACGAGTTTCTCCTTCTTAATAATTAATTTTTAATAGTGTTCGAAACAAGTTAATAATTAAATAATATCATTATAAATGAAAATTGCAATGTTTTAGTTAATTTAGTCTTAATCATTCTATATTATCCAATTTTCGGGGCATAATTTTAATTATTTAGCATAAGCTACTTTGAACCACAAATCATTCGATTGTGACGGTTTGACCGAATATCCCGTCAGCTTACTGTTAACCGCCGTAATGGTATACTCATTGGTTGTTGGAATGACGTAAGCCTGATCAAACATGTATTTTTGCCATTTATGAAATTGTTCAACCCGGTATTGGTGATTAAAGGCCTTTTGGGAATCAATCGCATTGAGCAGTTTGGTATTTTCGGGCGTTACAAATCGAGCAAAATTAAACGGAGCACCAGCACTATAATAATAAGCTGGTGAAGGTTCACTTGAAATACTGGTCAAACTCCAACCACCGGTAAACATATCAATTCCGGGAGCATCATGCTGGACTTTATCCGCGTAGGAATTGAATTCAATTAAGCGACCATTATAGAAACTAATGTTCAAGCCGATTTTATGCCATTGCTGTAAATAATTTTGATAAATCGGTTCCTGGGTATCATTACCTTGTTGAACCAAGAAAGTAATCTTCAAAGGCTTGCCATTCGGTTGAATGCGCCATTTACCTTTACGCTTATAGCCCGCTTTGTCTAAAATGGCATTTGCTTTCTTTAAATTATATGAAAAGCCTTTTACGTTCTTATCAAAATAATCACCATATTGTGCCAAAACCAAGGTTGGAATCTGGAAGGTCAACCCATTATTATACTTCCGATTAACATCCTTAATATTCATAGCATAGGCAATGGCCTGACGCAGTGCTTTATTATTCATCTTACTCTTGGGATTCATGACATTCTTGCCCTTTTTGGCATCCCACTTACCAACTCTAAAACCTATATAACGGTAAGCCAAAGGTATTTTAGCAATAAAAGTGGTATTTTTAGCATCCTTTACTTGTTGCCATTGATCATTAATAACATCAGCTACATCAAATTTTTGACTTTTGATTGCTTGTGACGTTGAATTCGTCGAAACAACTTGACAGACGACTTTGTCTAGCTTTGGCTTGCCCCGCCAATAGTACTTATTCGGCACCCAAGTAACTGATTGACCACGAACCACACGTTCTACGCGGTATGGGCCAAAAAACAATGGTTCTTTTCTAATTTGGTCCGCTGCCTCCAATTTATTGAAGGGAATCTTTTTGAGATAATGATACGGCTCCGCTCCCTCAGCAAAATAACCATTGCCACTATTGTACATGCCCGGCTTTAATTCAGTATATAAAATCGTTAGCGTACGTCCGTTTTCTCCGTCAGGCATAGTTAAACCAGAAATACTTTTAGCCTTGCCTTCGTGATACTCTTTCATTCCTTTAATAAAGTTTAGTTGACTCGTATATCTTTGTGATTTTGTTTCCTTATTTGCCAGAATTTCATATGCAAATTCTAGGTCTTTGGCAGTAACTTGCTTACCATCTGACCATTTAACACCCTGCTTGACCTTAATAGTGACGGTTTTATTTTGGCGATCAATTTTTAAAGTAGCTGGACCTTTGTCATTAATTCGGTAATCATCATCAATGTCAAATAATCTTTCATTACCTGGCGAAGCTAAATCAACATCTGTTTTTGAAAAAGCCAACTCACTGGCAAAAATTCCTGTGAACGGCGAATTGGTTTCAATAGCATACTTGACAGTACCACCTTGCCGAGCTTTTTTAACGGGCATTGCCGCTGGAAATTTGCTAGCTTTTGTTGATTGATCTGTTGCATTATTAGCATTCTTATTACTGCAGGCCGTTAAAGCACAGGCAGTAGCACTAATAAAACCAATGGTACCTAATAATTTCCCTTTTTTCATTAAATCACATTCCTTCATTACACTTTTGTTCTCACTAAAAGCAAGTTAATAAACAAATATTAGCATAGCCTTATAAAAATTCAACTGACTGGTAAAATCTTCAGTAATCAAAAGTGTATTATTTCCAATGACATTTTTTCTGCTTAATGACAATTTTTCAGCATAAAAAAACCCGAAATAAATTCGAGTTTTTTAGTTAGTTATTTTACATATGCAACTTTAAACCATTGTTGATTACTGTCTGATGGTTTAACCGAATATCCTGTCAGTTTACTATTAACTGCTGTAATCTCGTAAGAGTTATTAGTTGGAACAACAAAAGCTTGTTCGTTCATATATTCTTGCCACTTATGGAATTGTTCAACACGGTATTTATGATCAAATGCTTTTTGTGAATCGATATTCTTTAGCAATTTAGTATTCTCAGGTGTAACAAATCTAGCCATATTAAATGGTGCACCTTCGGTATATAAGTCTGCTGGAGATGGTTCCGAAGACAAACTCCATGATGCCATGTACATGTCAATTCCAGGAGCATCATTTTGCAGTTTATCGTAAAATGAATTAATTTCAGTTAAGCGCCCATTATATAAACTTACATTTAAACCAATTTTATGCCATTGCTGGATGTAATTTTGATAAATAGGTTCTTTCGTAGCATCTCCCTGCATAGCTAGAAACTTAATTTTCAGTGGCTTACCGTTAGGCTGAACACGCCACTTACCCTTCTTTTTATAACCAGCCTTATCTAAAATTTCATTGGCCTTTTTCAGATCATAAGGATATCCTTTAACATTTTTATCAAAGTAATCGCCGAATGGAGCAGGAATTAAAGTTGGAATCCTAAAGGTGAGGCTGCTATTATATTTTTTATTAACATCATCAAGATTCATAGCATAAGCAATTGCCTGGCGTAAAGCCTTATTGTTCATTTTCGCTTTAGAATCCATTACATTTTTGCCCTTTTTGGCATCCCATTTACCTACCTTAAAACCAAGGTATGAATATGACAAAGGAATTTGGGCTACGAAATTAGTATTTTTCGCATCCTTAACTTGTTTCCATTGTGAGTTAATTACTTTTGCAACGTCAAATTTTTGACTTCTAATTGCCTGCGAAGTTGAATTGGTTGAAACTACTTGACAAACAATCTTGTCTAATTTCGGCTTGCCACGCCAATAATATTTGTTTGGTGACCAAGTTACTGACTGACCACGAACCACTTTATCTACCTTATATGGGCCAAAGAACAATGGCTTCTTCCGAACTTGATCTGATGACTCTAGCTTACTGAATCGTACCTTTTTCAAATAGTGATATGGCTCGGCAGTCTCACTAAAATAGCCATTACCACTATTATACATTCCTGGTTTTAATTCATCATAGTGAATAACTATTGTGCGCCCATTTTCACCATCCGGCATTTCTAAGCCCGAAATTGTTTTGGCTTTGCCATCATGATACTCTTTCATACCCTTAATTGAAGCAATTGAACTAGTATATCTCTGTGATTTAGTTGCTTTATTAGCCATGATTTCATACGGATATTCTAGGTCCTTAGCAACAACTTGCTTGCCATCAGACCACTTAACACCCTTTTTAACCGTAATTGTGACTGTATTGTTTTTACGATCAATTTTCATGGTCGCAGGACCTTTATCGTTGATTCGATAATCATCATCAACATCAAATAAGGCTTCATTACCAGGAGAGGCGACATCGAAATCTGTTTTCGTAGTATATAGTTCATTAGCAAAAATTCCCGTAAAAGGTGAATCTGTTTCAATAGCGTATTTTACTGTTCCACCCTGTTTAGCTTCCTTTTTTGCTACTTCGGCTGGGAACTTACTTGCTTTTTTAGAATCATCAGTATTAGCCGAATTACTGCCTTTGCCACAGGCTACTAAAGTAAGTGCAGCAGCTGAAACAACTCCTAGCGAACCTAAAAATTTAACTTTTTTCATAAACGAGTTTCTCCTTCTTAATAATTAATTTTTAATAGTGTTCGAAACAAGTTAATAATTAAATAATATCATTATTAATGAGAAATGCAACAAAATTATTAATATAATTTTAATATTAAATATTTTTATTTAAATAAAAACTCGAAATAATTTCGAGTTTTAAAATCTTATTTTACATATGCAACTTTAAACCATTTATCGTTAAGATCTGATGGTTTAACCGAGTATCCGGTAATCTTACCGTTAACTGCAGTAATTTGATATGAATTAGTCATCGGAATGCAGTATGCTTCTTCATTCATATATTCTTGCCACTTGTGGAATTGTTCAACGCGGTATTTATGATCAAATGCCTTTTCTGAATCAATTGCATTAAGTAGTTTAGTATTTTCTGGTGTGACAAATCTAGTCATATCAAATGGCGCGCCCTCACCATATAAGTCATTTGGTGACGGTTCACTTGACAAGGACCAAGCTCCCGTAAACATATCGATTTCGGGATCGTCATTTTGAACTTTATCAACATAAGAATTAAATTCAATCAATCGATTGTTAATCAAACTGACATTTAAGCCAATTTTATGCCATTGTTGAATATAATTTTGCGTAATTGGTTCCTTACTTGGATCTGAACCCTCACTAACCAAAATTTTGATTTTTAATGGTTTACCGTTTGGCTGAACCCGCCATTTGCCTTTCTTCTTGTAACCAGCTTTGTCTAGCAGTTCATTTGCTTTCTTAAGGTTATAATCGTAGCCCTTGGCATCCTTATCAAAGTAGTCACCAAATTGAGCCGGAATCAAAGTTGGTATTTGGAAAGTCAAACCACCAGTATAGCGTTTGGTTGCCTGTGAAATATTCATAGCATACGCAATAGCTTTACGCAAAGATTTATTATTCATCTTGGCGTTCGGGTTCATGACGTTCTTACCCTTTTTAGCATCCCATTTACCAACCTTAAAGCCAAGGTATGAATACTCCAAAGGAATTTTAGCAACAAAGTTTACGTCTTTAGTATCTTTTACCTGTTTCCATTGTGAGTTAATAACACGTGCAACGTCAAATTTTTGACTCTTAATTGCTTGAGAGGCGGATTTAGTAGAAACTACCTGGCAAATAACCTTGTTTAGCTTTGGTTTACCACGCCAGTAATATTTGTTAGGTGACCAAGTTACTGATTGACCACGAACCACTTTATCTACCTTATATGGGCCAAAGAACATCGGCTTTTTCCGAATTTGATCTGATGATTCCAGCTTGCTGAATGGTACATTTTTCAAGTAGTGATACGGCTGGGCATATTCACTAAAGTAACCATTACCACTATTATACATACCCGGCTTTAATTTATCGTAGTGAATAATTAATTTACGACCATTTTCACCATCTGGCATTTCTAAGCCAGAAATAGTTTTAGCTTTACCATCATGATACTCTTTCATCCCCTTAATTGAGGCAATCGAACTAGTATATCTTTGCGATTTGGTCGCTTTATTGGCCATAATTTCATAAGAAAATTCCAGATCTTTAGCAACAACTTGCTTGCCATCAGACCACTTGACGCCCTTCTTAACCTTAATTGTGATTGTATTGTTTTTACGGTCAAGTTTCATGGTAGCTGGGCCTTTGTCATTGATTCGATAATCGTCATCAACATCAAATAAGCCCTCAAGACCAGGTTCCATAACATCCACATCGGTCTGGGTTGTGGTTAATTCACTAGCAAAAATACCGGTAAAGGGTGTATCCGTTTCGATAGCTTGCTTAACCGTCCCGCCTTCCTTGGTGGACTTGTTTGGTACTACAGGGGAAAATTTGCTAGCTTGCTTAGTATCATCGGTATTAGCCGAATTACCGCCTTTGCCACAGGCTACTAAAGTTAGCGCAGCTGCACTAACTACACCAAGTGACCCCCAAAATTTTGCACTTTTCATAATTTAACTCCTTCTAATTTCACGCTGGTAATATTTGAAACAAGTTAATGATTAAATATTAACATACAAAATTAGTATATCAATAAAAATATTAGATTTTATTTAATTTATTTTTTAATCTATATTAAGATAGTATTTGATTTTGCCATTTTAGTGCTACTATTATTATTTAACATAGCCAACTTGGTACCATAATGGATGATCATTATTAGATTCAGACGGTTTAAGAGAATATCCAGTAAGACGATCATTAACAGCATAAATTTTATATGCATTGTACATTGGAATAACGTAAGCGTCTTTAAACATGTACTCTTGCCACTCATGAAATTTTTGCACACGATATTTGTGGTTAAATGCTTTTTCTGAGTCTATCTCATCAATTAGTTTATTGTTTTCGGCAGTAACAAATCTAGTATAGTTTGCCGGACCACCTTCACTATATAGACCATTAGGAGACGGCTCATTTGAAAGTCCCCATGCAGCCATAAACATATCAACCGATTGATCATCATTTTGAACTTTATCGTAGAACGAGTTTATTTCAGTTAGCCTACCATTGAGCAAACCAACATTTAAACCAATTTTATGCCACTGCTGAATATAATTTTGTACAATCGGTTCCTGCGTTGCAGCTCCTGACATGGCCAAAAGGTTGATTTTTAATGGTTTGCCATTAGGTTGAACACGCCATTTGCCTTTTTTCTTATATCCGGCCTTATCCAAAAGTTCATTTGCTTTCTTTAAATTGTACGTAAAGCCTTTGACATTAGGATTGTAGAAGTCACCAAATTGTTTGGGAATTAAAGTTGGAATCTGAAAACTTAGGCCATTGGTGTAGCGCTTATTAACAGCAGCAATATTCATTGCATAGCCAATTGCCTGCCGCAATGACCTATTATTCATCTTGCTATTAGGATTCATGACGTTTTTGCCTTTTTTAGCATCCCATTTCCCCACTTTGAAGCCTAAATAGCTGTAATACAAAGGGATTTGCGCAATGAATTTTACTTTTTCGGTATTTTTTACCTCTTTCCATTGCGAATTAACTACCTGAACAATATCAAACTTATGCGATTTAATCGCTTGCGAAGCAGAATTAGGTGAAACTACTTGATAAACAATTTTGGCTAACTTCGGCTTTCCGCGCCAATAATATTTATTGGGGATCCATGTCACTGATTGACCGCGAACCAATTTGGCTAATTTATAAGGGCCAAAATAAAGTGGCTTTTTTCTAATCTTATCTGAAGACTCGAGCTTATTAAATGGAACATCCTTTAAATAATGGTAAGGCGCAGCAGACTCAACGTAGTAATCATTGCCGCTAAATGACATCCCGGGTTTTAACGATGAAAAATGTAAAATCATCCGTAACCCATTATCACCATCTGGCAATTCAATTCCTGAAATAGTTTTTGCTTTACCCTCATGATATTCTTTCAGTCCTTTAAGGACCTCCAGCTTAGTCGAATACCTCTGTGCCTTTGTTTTTTTATTGCCTAAAATTTCATAAGGATACTCAAGATCTTTAGCTGTTACCTGCTTGCCATCTGACCATTTAACGCCTTTTTTTAACGTAATCGTAATTGTCTTATTTTTTTGATTAATCTTAATGGTTGCTGGTCCCTTATCATTTATTTTATGGTAATCATCCGTATCAAATAGTGATTCTGCACCTGGTGAAGCTATCTGTGCATCAAAAGAAGTTGTAGCTAATTGATCAGAAAAAATACCAGTAAAAGGTGTATCAGTTTCTAAAGCTACCTTAACTGTTCCTCCTTGTTTAGCGGCTTTCTTAGGCATAGAACTAGGAAATTTACTTGCTGTCTTTGCATCATTGCTATTACTTTGATTATTTTTACCACAGGCAACTAAGGTTAGAGCAGCCATGCTGACAATACCAACCGAACCGATAGTTTTTAATTTGGTCATTATACTACACTCCTTTTTAATTATAATTAACTATTTATTAAATATTACCATATTTAAAGTTATAAATATAATTTTACTTTAATTTATGCAAAAAAATACTTCTAAAACTAGTTTTTTCTAGTTCTAGAAGTATCTTGTACTTAATCTTATTTGCTTAATTACTTAATAAAGCCAACTTTATACCATAATTGATGACCATTCGAATTGTCTGATGGCTTAGTTGAATACCCAGTTAGTTTATTATTAACTGCAATCACTTTATAAGAGTTATCCAATGGTAAAACATAAGCTTGATCATTCATGTATTCTTGCCATTGATGGAATTTTTCTACCCGATAACTATGATTAAAGGACTTTTGCGAATCAATCTCATTTAAAAGCTTATTATTTTTAGACGTTGCAAAGCGAGAATAATTCATAGGTGAAGACTCACCATACATTGAAGCTGGTGATGGCTCACTAGCTAAACTCCAGCCTGCCATATAAACGTCCACTTGTGGGTCATCATTTTGAATCTTGTCATAAAATGAATTAAACTCAGTTAATCGGCCACCAAGTAATTTTACATTCAAGCCAATCTTTTGCCATTGTTGGATATAATTTTGAACCGTTGGTTCTTGAGCTGAACTTCCTGTCATTGCCATGAAGTTAATAGTTAATGGCTTACCATTAGGTTGAACACGCCACTTACCCTTCTTCTTGTAGCCAGCTTTATCTAAAAGTTGATTGGCTTTCTTTAAGTTATAATTGTATCCTTTAGCATCCTTATCAAAATAATCGCCAAATTGAGCTGGAATTAGGGTTGGAATTCTAAAGCTTAAGCCGGAAGTATAATGTTGGTCAACAGAATCAACGTTAACTGCATAACCCATTGCCTGCCGTAGAGCTTTATTATTCATTTTTGCATTAGGATTCATCACATTTTTATCTTGCTTAGCATCCCATTTACCAACTTTAAAACCAATGTAGTGATATGCGAGAGGAATTTGTGCAACAAAGTTTACGCCTTTAGTGTCCTTAACCTCATTCCATTGGTCATTAACAACTTCAGCGACATCAAACTTGCGACTCTTGATACCTTGTGAAATTGAATTTTGTGAAATAACTTGCGAAACAATTTTATCTAGTTTTGGTTTACCACGCCAATAATATTTATTCGGAACCCAAGTTACAGATTGTCCACGAACAATTTTTTCAACTTTATACGGTCCAAAATATAATGGCTTCTTTCTAATTTGGTCAGAAGATTGTAATTTTTCAAATGGAATATTCTTTAGGTAATGATATGGGGCTGCGCTTTCCCAGAAATAACCGTTACCACTGTATAACATTCCAGGCTTCATTTCCTTAAAATGTAAAACAACCGTACGACCATTATCACCATCAGGCATTTCAATTCCAGAAATTGTCTTTGATTTGCCTTGATGGTATTCTTTTACGCCTTCAATTTCTTCCAGTTGACTACTATATCTCTGTGCCTTTGTCTTTTTATTAGCAAGAATTTCATATGGATATTCAAGATCCTTAGCGGTCACTTGCTTACCATCGGACCATTTAACACCTTTTTTAACCGTAATTGTGATAGTTTTAGCATTACGGTCAAGTTTCATTGTAGCTGGACCTTTGTTAGTAATCTTATAACTATCATCAGTATCAAATAATGATTCTTCTCCTGGCTCAGCTACTGAGCTATCTATCGCCGTTGTAGAAAGTTCGTCAGAAAAAACACCTGTAAATGGTGTATCAGTCTTAATAGCATACTTCAAAGTACCACCCTGCTTGGCCTCTTTAACAGGTACTGCTTGAGGGAATTTACTTGCCGTCTTAGCATTTTGGTTATTAGCAGTATTGCTATTTTTGCCACAGGCTACCAAAGTCAACGCTGCAGCTGAAGCAATACCTGCTGCGCGAAGAATTTTTGTCTTATTCATATTATTAAAACTCCTATCTAAATAATGAATAATCCCGTGTGTTCTTGGAATAAGCTAATACTTACATTTTAGCATAAGTTAGTTTAAGTTCAAATACTTATCATTTCATAAACATTAATGTATAGATAAATTAAAATTAACATTCTAATTAAATCCAAAAAAATAACTTCGTTTAATGACGAAGTTATTTTTAATATTAAGTTAGTTTTCTCTTTGTCTTGCATCACCAGCACGCTGGAATGCACGTCCAACATAGTTAACACTCAATGAAATTGCTAACAACATGACCGTAGCAGGTAGCCAAAGCCAAGGCCGACTTACAACGTTAACCGGATCGTTAGCAAAACCAATTAAGGTACCTAGTGAAGGAACTGTTGATGGCAAACCGTAGCCAATAAACGAAAGTGTTGTTTCAATACCAATGTTACTTGCGATTGCTAAAACCACATCAATAATAACCATTGAGGTAATATTCGGCAAAACTTCACGGAACATAATCTTTAAATCTGATGAACCTGAGGTTTTCGAAGCAAGAACATAATCTCTTCCACGTTGAGATAAGACGAACGCTCTAAAGTATCTCGCTGTAGTTGTCCAACCGAACATTGAGATAATCCATACTAAACTCACAGGACTATAATGCGGAATGACACTTACTAAAACAATTTCAATTGGCATAGCAGGTAAAACTTGAACAAAGTCAACTATTCTCATGATAATTGCATCGACATAACCGCCGTAATAACCAGAAACTAAGCCAACTACCAAACCAACAATTTCACAGACAGCAGTAACACCTAAACCAATCAAGATGGAGTTACGTCCACCCATGATTAGAAGGTTAACAATATCACGACCACCATCATCAGTGCCGAACAGATGACCGTTCATGCCCCATCCCATATAGGCATCAATAATATTTGTTTCTGTTACCTTTTCAGAATTTAAGAATAATGATCCTCCAAAAGTAAATAAGAGAATTAAAACAATAATGATAAATGCGGTAAGTGCAATTTTATCTTTGACAATTTCTCTAACTACTACCTTAAAACTTGAAGCAGGAGAAGAAACTTTTTTCTTTTTTACTTCTTGAGTTGAAGTGTTTTCTTTCTTTTCAGACATTTCTTTTCCTCCTTACTTAATTCTGATTCTTGGATCAACGATACTCATAATAATATCTGACAAAAGATTTCCGAGTAAAGTAAGGATACCAAAGATTAAAATCAATGCCGTCAAAGTGGTGTAATCACGTTGTCCAATTGAATCTAGGAATAGTTTACCCATTCCTGGGTAACTGAACACTGATTCTACAACCATAGAACCACTTAAAAGACCAGTAATAACTGTACCTATTGATGACGCAATTGGTAATAACGAGTTACGTAAAATATGTTTGTTGAAGACAACATTTTCGGGAACACCCTTACTGTGAGCGGTCCGAACGTAATCTTCGACTTTATTATCAACGATTCCTGTTCTCAGATACTGTACAATTGATGTCGTTGTTATCAATGCAACAAGACAAGCAGGCAAGATAATATGATAAATTTGACTGCCTAAAGTACCCCAGAAGCCAGAAGCGTTAGGTGAAACTGATCCAGAAATTGGGAACCATCCTAGCGTAAAACCAAATAACCAAATTCCTAAAATGTAAAAGACAAATGGCGGCACGGCAAAAGTAACGTAGTTAAAAATTTGAACTGCTTGATCTTGCCATTGATCTTGGTGACGTCCTGCAGTAACTCCCAAAGGAATAGAAATGCAGTAACTAAGAATAGTAGTCAACATTGCAAGCCAAAAAGTATTTACAGCACGATCAGCAATTAAAGAAGTAACTGGCACGTGTTGAATGTAACTGGTTCCAAGGTCGCCCTTAAATAAATTGCCAACCCAACGTCCATATTGAACTGGAGCTGGATCATAAAGACCTGCCGCTCTCTTCAATGCTTCAAGTTGCTTTGGATCAGTATTCGGATTGATTTGACCAGTAAATGGGTCACCTGGCATCATTTTAGCCAAGAAGAAGACTAAGATACTCAAGATAATCAATTGAGGAATCATAATTAATATACGTCTTAAGACTGTTTTCCACATTATTAGTCTCTCCCCTTTTCGTTTAATTCTTCTCGCTGAAGTTCATCTTTAGGTAATGCAACCCAGTGCTTTCCGGACACTTGTTGAAGTGGGAAGACACGACCGTCTTTATCATACCATTTACTTTGATCATTCTGAAATTCTTGTTCAACTTCTTCACGATGCTTCTTATGTTCTTCACGGTGCTCAACATCTACAACCGGAATCGCAGAAAGTAAACGTTTGGTGTAAATGTGAATTGGATGATTATAGATATCTTCACGGGTACCAATTTCAACTAGTCGTCCACGGTGCATAATTGCCAAGTTCTCAGACATGTGCTTAACAACACCTAAGTCGTGTGAAATAAATAAATATGCAATGTTGTACTGCTGTTGAATATGTTTCATGAAGTTCAAAACTTGCGCCTGAACCGACAAGTCCAAAGCACTCGTTGGTTCATCAGCAACGATTAGCCTTGGATTTGTTGCAACAGCACGAGCAACACCAATTCTTTGTCTCTGACCACCTGAAAATTCATGTGGGTACTTGTAGATAGCATCACTTGGCATACCAACGATATCCAATAATTCTTGTACTCGATCACGTTCTTGATCTGTAGTCAAATTTTCAAAGTTACGAATTGGTTCAGCAATGATGTCTTCAATTCGTTTTCTAGGATTCAAACTTGACATTGAATCTTGGAAAATCATCTGGACATCTTTGTTGTAATCAAGCTTTTTTCTATTCTTTGATTTAGTAATATCAACATCTTTATAAATGATTTGACCACTAGTTACAGGTTCTACACCAACTATTGCCTTACCTGTCGTTGATTTACCCGATCCTGATTCACCAATTAAGCCATAAGTCTCACCTTCGTTAATGGTAATACTTACGTCATCAACGGCACGAACATAATCTGTTATTCTGTTCCAAAAACCTGATCTAATTGGGTAATGTACCTTTAAATTTTTAACTTGAATAATTTCTTTAGCCATAATTACTCCCCACTTGCTTCAGCATCTTGAAAGTGGAACGTCTTCCAGCACGTGCATCTTACCCAGTGTCCTGGTTCAACTTCATGCATGACTGGTTCTTTTTCGTGCGCACTTGCTGGAATCCATGGGATTCTAGCCGCAAAACGATCACCTTCACGCGGCATATTTTGCAATGAAGGAACAGTTCCATGAATAACGTGTAAATCCTCATCCTCATCTTCAGATTGAGGCATTGAATTTAAAAGTGAGCGAGTATAAGGGTGAAGTGGATGCTCAAAAATAGTCTTAACATCGGCTTTTTCAACTACTTGACCAGCATACATAACAGCAACTTGGTCAGCAGTTTCAGCAACAACACCCAAATCATGAGTAATTAAAATAATACCAGAATGTGACTGCCGTTGAATATCTTCTAGCAAGTCCAAAATTTGGGCTTGAATAGTAACATCCAAAGCAGTAGTTGGTTCATCAGCAATAATAATTTCTGGCTTACATGCAATTGCCATCGCAATAACGATCCGTTGACGCAAACCACCTGAAAGCTCAAATGGATACATAGAATAAGTTTCTTCAGGCTTAGGCATACCAACTTGATTAAAAAGTTCAATTACCCGTGCATGACGCTCTTTTTCATTCATATCCGTATGATAATAAAGCGTTTCGGCAACTTGATCGCCAACCCGCATTAATGGGTTTAAACTTGCAAGAGGATCTTGGAAGATCATTCCGATCTTATTACCACGAATCTTATCAAACAAGGTTTCATTTAAACCTACGAGATTCAATTCATTATATAAAATATCACCAGTTACTTTTGTATTTTTATGGTCATACAGACCAATTATACTTGCAGCTATTGTACTCTTACCACAGCCAGATTCACCTACGACTGATAAAATTTCATCACGCTTCAGAGTTATATTAATATCATCGGCAGCATCATAAAATTTTCCTTGTAATCGGTAAGCAGTATGCAAATGCTGGATATCTAGCAAGAGATCACTTTGTTTTTCCAAAGGCCATTCCCCTCTCAAATTTTCAACAGATTTATTAAAGATACTTAATAAATTTATTTAATTTCTAATTATATACATCAAATCGGCTACATGCAAATGCCAAATCAATATTTTAGAAATTATTTTTGGTGAGCTGCAATATAATTAACCGCATCTCCCACTGTTTTTATTTTCTCAGCATCTTCATCTGAAATTTCTGAGCCGAATTCATCTTCAAGCTGTAAGATGAATTCAACAAGATCAATTGAATCTGCATCCAAATCATTGGTAAAATTGGTTTCCTTTGTAATTTTATCTTTATCAACTTCAAAATTGTCTGCCAAAATATCTCTAATCTTGGTAAAAATTTCTTCTTCGGTCATCATTTCTTCTCCTTGTTACTATTAGTTAATTCCGTTAGTTTTTAACCGCAAATTCGCTTCTAAATTCTCCGATAATATTTTCTTTTAGTATTTTATCAATTTGCTTAATCGTAAAGTAAACTGCTCGTTGATCTGAACGGCCATGCGTCTTAACTACTGGAGCATCAACTCCAAGTAAAACTGCCCCGCCGTATTTATCAACGTCAAACTTAGAAACCAATCCCTTCAATGCCTTTTTAATTAATAAAGCTCCAATTTTAACCATAAAACCACTATTTAGCAACTTATCTTTTAATAAATGGATTAAAACAGAAGATGTGCCTTCAATATTTTTTAAAACTGCATTTCCAGTAAAGCCATCAGTTGCAACTACATCGGCCTTGCCTTCCAAAAGTTCATTGCCTTCAATGTTACCAACAAAGTTAAGGTCACTATCGAGTAGCAATTGATAAGCAGATTGATGCAAATCGTCTCCCTTATCGCTTTCTGAACCATTATTAAGAAGGGCAACGCGTGGATTTTTGACACCCCGTACTTTTTCAGCATAATACGATGCCATTTTAGCCCAAGTTAAAAGGTATTCAGGTTTGCTTTTAGCATTAGCACCAACATCAATCATGTTAAAGCCATCATCCGAATTTTTAACCGGTAACGTAGGCATAAACCCTGGTCGTGCTATACCTTTAATTCGTCCAATAATGAAAATACCACAAGCAAGAATTGAACCCGTATTTCCTAAAGACAACAAAGCATCTGCTTTGCCTTGCTTCACAAATTGTGCAGCAACGACTAAAGACGAATCTTTTTTAGTCCTTATTGCTTTTACTGGTTCATCCTCATCATTAATGATTTCGGATGTTGCTACAATTTCAATCCGATCTTGATCAGAGCCAACCAGTTTTCTGATTTTTTTCTGGTCACCAAATAAAATAAATTTAGTGTCGGTTAATTCAGCCTTTGCTTGCAAAACGGCTTGGACAATAGCTTTGGGGGCATTCTCGCCACCCATTGCATCAACTGCAATTGTTCTCATTTGTCACCACAATCTTTTCTAAGTACGTTCTTGCTGTAATTGTTTATATTCTAGCACTTGTTGTAAATTTTTATGCGTAGAATTTGTTAAATTTGGATCTTTTTTGATTAATTCCTGTGCTTCTTTTTGCGCAACCACCAAAGTTTCATAATTATTCACTACGTTGCCGACCTGGAATTCCGGCAGACCAGACTGTGCTTTACCAAACAAATCTCCTTCACCACGCATTTTCAAATCCTCCTCGGCAAGCTTAAAACCGTCCGTTGTCGAAGCGATGATTTTCATGCGTGATTTTCCTGCCTCCGTTTTAGGATCAGCCAGAAAAATACAATAACTTTGTGTGCTGCCTCGACCGATTCGACCTCGAAGTTGGTGCAATTGACTAATACCAAAGCGATCAGCATTATAGATCACCATCATATTGGCATTTGCCACGTCAACCCCTACTTCAATTACGCTGGTTGTCACTAAGATATCAATTTGACCTGCCCCAAAGGCAGCCATAATGTCCTCTTTTTTGTTGCCAGGCATTTGACCATGAAGAAGTACTACTTTTTGGTCAGGAAAATCGTGACTTAATTTTTCAAAAAGCTCTTCTGCATTTTTTAAATCCAATGCCTCAGATTCGGTAATTAACGGTGTAACTGCGTAAATCTGGAAGCCCTGCGCCAATTGCTCGCGCATCAATTGATAGACTTCCTTCATTTGGCCACTAGTTTTCCAAGAAGACTTTATTTGCTTACGACCAGCAGGCAAATGACGTATTTCAGAAACAGTGGTATCGCCGTAGACAGTTAGGGCTAATGTCCGCGGAATCGGTGTCGCGGTCATTGCCAAAACATCAGGTACATTACCTTTATTTATTAAAGTTTGCCTTTGACTGACACCAAAACGGTGCTGCTCATCAATAATGACGACACCTAAGTTTTTAAAAATCACTTTTGCTTGAATTAAAGCGTGAGTTCCAACTACAACATTAATTGTACCATCTGTTAATTCGCGATAAATTTCCCGTCGTTCTAAAGTTTTGGTAGTCCCAGTTAATAGTGCACACCTAACTCCAAATGGTCGGAGTAGCTCATCAATTTTTTTAAAATGCTGAGTGGCTAAAATTTCCGTTGGCACCATCAGGGCCGCTTGAAAGCCTGCAGTAATTGCAGCATAAATGACATAAATAGCAACAATTGTCTTTCCTGAACCAACATCCCCCTGTAAAAGACGGTTCATCTGTCTAGTTGAATGAATATCAGCAAATATTTCATTGATTACCTGTTTCTGGTCAGCAGATAATTCAAATGGCAGTTCTTTAGTCAGCCGGGCTATTTCAGTTAAATCATATTTTTTGGCAATACCACGATTGTGCTTATTTTGACTAGTTAATTGGGCCAATTCTGTTTGGAAAATAAAGAATTCACGAAAAATTGCACTTCTTTTCGCTAATTGCGCTTCTCGTGCATTCTTAGGATGGTGCATTTGAACGATAATCTGTTGTTCAGAAAGCAATCTGTATTTATTTCTCAATGATTCCGGAACGATATCCTCAACTTCAGGTAAAAAATCTTCAATAGCTAAATTTATTAACTCAACAAGCTTTTTTTGCCGGATATTGCGGTTAACCGAATAAATTGGCGCCATTCCACTATCATTTTCTTTACTAGCGACAAATTTAAAGCCAGATAAGCTTTGTCTAGAAGCATTATACTTGCCATAAACAGCCACTTCTTTGCCAATTGTAATTTTGTCCTTTAACCAAGGTTGATTAAAAAAATTGACCATGACAACATCATGGTCAATTCTTATTTTAAAACTAAGTCTGCTTTTTTTATAACCAAAACGACTGACAAAGGCCTCAGTTGCTACTATTCCCTTCAGCATTACCTTTTGACCATCCATGATCTGATCAAGAGGTATCGTCTGCAGTTCATCGTAGCGAAAAGGAAAATAAAACAACAAATCATATATGCTGTAAATGCCTAAACTTCCAAGTGCAGCCGCAGTTTTTGTCCCGACACCTTTTAAGTCAGTGACAGGAGCAAACAACTTCTTTGTATTCATTTTTATTCAACAGAAATCAAGAAATTGTAGACAGGTTGACCACCATTATGAATTTCAAATTCAAGATCGTCATGCTTGTTCTTAAGTGCCTCTGCAACTTGGTTAGCTTCTTCTTTGTTAGAATCCCGACCAAACATAATTGTTATGATTTCGGAATCTTCATCCAGCATTTTTTCAACCATATCAATCGTTGAATTAATCAAATCCGTTTCCGCAACCTGAATGTCACCGTCAATGATGCCGAGATAGTCATTTTCATGAATCTCTACACCATTAATTGTCGTATCACGGTTCGCCTTAGTCACTTCACCAGAAACAACATCTTCTAAAGCATCTGTCATACTTTCAACGTTATCGTCAAGAGAATCATCAGCATCAAAGGAAAGCATTGCAGTCAGACCTTGTGAAATTGTTTTAGTTGGAACAATGCCAACAGGTATATCACTTACTTCAGCAGCCTGCTTAGCGGCCATCACGATATTGCCATTATTTGGTAAAACAATCGCCTTCTTAGCACCAGACTTTTTAATTGCGTCAATAATGTCTTGGGTAGATGGGTTCATCGTCTGACCACCAGAAATAATTCTATTGACTCCTTCGCTTTCAAACAGCTTACGAATACCGTTACCTGAAGCAACAGCAATTACAGCAAAATCAACACTTTCTTGCTCTTCTTCACTGTTATTAACGATTGTCTCGTGCTGAATCCGCATATTGTCAATCTTAATTTTACCTAGTTGGCCAAATTGCTTGCCGTATTCAAAGACAGCACCTGGATGCTCAGTATGAATATGGACTTTAGCAACTTCATCATCGGAAACGGCCAATAAAGAATCGCCTATTTGTGACAAGTGTGCTCTAAATTCTTCCAGGTCAAAAGGTTTTTTATTAGGAACATCGGCAGTCAAGTCAACCATGATTTCCGTACAATAACCATTAGCTATATCTTGAGTAGATAGTTGGGATTGAACTGATTGGTGGTGCATGGCATTAATCATTTCATCCATTTCACCTTCATCAGGCTGATAACGATCAGCAAAGTTTTCTCCTAATAAACCTTCTAAGAAACCTTCATAAATGAAGAGCAAGCCTTGACCACCTGAATCAACCACCCCAACTTGTTTTAAGACTGGTAATAAATCAGGGGTCGTCTTAAGAGCAGCTTTTGCCCCCTCTACAATTGCCTTCATTACTTCTTCAACATCGTCAGTTTCATTGGCCTTATTAGCACCTTCTTGGGCAGCAACCCGGGCAACAGTTAGAATAGTCCCTTCAACAGGTTTCATAACAGCCTTGTATGCAGTTGCAACACCATTTGAAAAAGCATTTGCAAGCTCTTGAGCATTTAAAGTTTTCATGCCTTGGGTAGCTTTATAAACACCCCTAAAGAGTTGTGAAGAAATGACCCCACTGTTGCCGCGAGCACCCATTAACATTCCCTTGGCAAGACTTTCAGTTAAGTCGCCAACACTTGTACTAGTATTTTCACTAACAGCTTTCGCGCCGCTTTCAATAGTCAAATTCATATTAGTACCAGTGTCTCCATCCGGAACTGGGAAAACGTTCAAGGAGTTAATAAACTCTGCGTTACGTCCAAGTCGATGCGTGGCCACACGAACCATATCTCTAAACTTTTTACTATCTATTTCCTTTAAAACCAATATTCTTACCCTCCGCTTGAGTTATTCATCAAGCACTTTAACACTTTGAACGATGACATTAACAGCTTTCGTATCAATTCCAAGTTGATTCTTCAAATTGAACTTGACGCTAGTTTGTACGTTACGGCTAACTTCTGAAATTTTTAGTCCGTAACCAACAATTATATAAACATCAACCGTAATTTTATTATCTTCTGACTTAACAACAACACCACGTTTATAATTTGCTCGATTTAGAATTCCATCAAAACCGTCTCGAATAGCATTCTTTGATGCCATCCCGACAACGCCATAATTGGATGTAGCTGCACTACCAACGACAATTGCAATTACTCCATTAGAAATGTCAATCAAGCCATCTTTTGTTTTGATTTTAACAGCCATGTTTATCCTCCGTATCATTGTTCTCAATATTATGAATCTATTTTATCATAGTAATCAAGTATTAATGCAAAATTCCATTTATAAAAAATACTTTTACGGTTGCAAAGATCTTAAGGATATGCTATCTTAGTTTAGTATGAAAACACAAATAAAGGAGGTTTAGCAAATGGCAAAAGATTATATAACTGGTAAAAAGACCACTTTCGGCAACACGCGTTCACATTCTTTGAATTCATCACGTCGTACCTGGAAGCCAAACCTTCAAAAAGTTCGTATTCTTGTTGATGGTAAACCAAAGCGTGTATGGGTTTCAACTAAGACTTTGAAGTCTGGTAAAGTAACTCGTGCGTAATAACGATAAAAACTGGCAGATTTATCTGTCAGTTTTTTATTTTATAAATTAAACATAAAAAACCATTTTTCTTTTTATTGAGCTGATAACAAATGCTCATTAAATTGAAAAATGGTTTTTTGCTAAATATTTTGGTAGCGATCAAGGTCTTTTGACTGTATAACGGCTAAAACACCTTGATCACAAGCCAGATTAAATGTCTCACTTGCCGGTAAAAACTCGTTTGAGCCAAAAGAAACGGGTATGGGACTGTTGTAACCAGTTAAATGATACTTTGACCCACTGATATTTAAATTTTGAACAGGCGTTAAGTTAATAACACCAAAATACTTATGGCCGGGTAATTTTTTTACGGTATAAGTTCCAGGCCGATAAAATTGAATTTCATTTTGCTGATCGACAATTGCTATTTTTTCCGTATAAGCACTAAATTCTGGTTTTAATACCATCAGTAAGTTATTCATAAAATGATCAAGACGGCCACCAGTCGATCCAAAGAGGGTTAAAAACTCTGCCCCGTAATCTTCAAACGCATATCTAATCATTAATTCAGTATCAGTCAGATCCTTTTCAGGTACCGAGTAGCGGATATCTGCCACTGTTTGTTCTATTTGCGAAAGTTCCTGCGGCTTTAAAGAATCAAAATCTCCAACTGCTAAATCTGGCTTTAAGCCCAATTCCCGCAACAAGATGCTGCCCCGATCAACGCCAATCAAAAACTCGCCATTTTGCCTAGCTTGCTTTAACTGTGCCGTCAAATCAGTTGGCCATTGATCCTTCGGCGCACCCAATAACGCTATTGCTTTCATCATTCATCAATACTCTGTCTTAATTTAGTAATTTGCTGGGGTATGCTGTCTTGACAGAAAAGATATGAACCGGCAACAAAAATTTCCGCACCAGCCTTTTTAGTTAGCTGTGCCGTTTCATCATTAATTCCACCGTCTACTTCGATTGGAACATTATCGCCAATAATTTTCTTAGCTTCTTCAATCTTAGGACATGATTCGGAAATAAACTTTTGTCCGCCAAAGCCTGGATATACGGTCATAATCAGAACTTGATCAATTAAAGCACTATATTTAGCCAAGACAGAAACCGGAGTATCAGGATTTAAGACCAGCCCCACTTTAACTTTACTTGCATGCAAAAATGCAATCCATTTGCTTAAATCTTCTTCATTAATTGCTTCATAGTGAAGCAGAATAAGATCAGCTCCTGCCTTAATAAATGCTGGAACAAGATCATCTGGATTATCACTCATCAGATGGACTTCTGCTTCTAGATCAGGGAAAGCTTTCTTAAAGTCGCTAACTACCTGAGGTCCAAATGACAAATTAGGAACAAAATGGCCATCCATGATATCAATGTGAAAGCGAGTTATTCCTGCATCTGCAGCAACTTGGATGTCTTTAATCAAATCTAAATTATTAATGTTTAAAATCGAAGGTGCAATCAAAATTATTCTCCTTACTTCAAATACTCAGGAATGCGACCATTTTCAATTTCTGACCGCATTAATAGGTAATCATCATAACGACTTTGTAAAAATTGTTTTTCTTCTACTAATTTTTTCACTTCACATTTAGGCTCTTTTAAATGCTGACAGCCCCTAAACTTGCATTTAGCACTTGCCTTTTTAAATTCAACAAAATAGTTGCATAATTCATTAATTTTAATCGGCGTAAAATCAAGCGCGGAAAATCCCGGAGTATCAGCCAAAAAGCCCTCACCCAATTTAAACAACTGGACAGTTCTAGTCGTATGCTTGCCCCGATTCAAGCTAGTAGAAATTGCTCCTGTTTTCTGTTTAAGGTCTTTTTTCAGGTGATTAATTAGGGTGGATTTCCCGGCACCCGATTGTCCAGCCAGTGTCCAAATTTGCGCAGAAGTAATGGCTAAGGGTAACTTAGCAGCCAAATCTTCCCATTTGTAGTAAACAGGGTAACCAATTTTGACATAGTAAGCTAAACTTTTACTAATCTCATTAAACCTGTTTGCATCGATCAGGTCACTTTTTGAAAGATAAATACTAACTGCCACTTTTTGCCAAGAGAAAAAGGTTAAATAGCGATCAAGCAGCTGCAAGGAAAAATCAGGCTCAACTGCCGACATTACCAATAAAACGTGATCAACATTGGCAAGAGCTGGACGACCGATCAGATTCGTTCGTGGTAAAACTTCGACTAAGTAACTTGTTCCTTGCTCATCTATTTGAATTTTGACGCGATCACCCACAACAGGCTTCATTTTGGTTTTCCGAAAAAGTCCGCGTGCTCGTGTCCGCACAACTTGATCCTTAGTTTGAACATCATAAAAACCGGCAATTAAGCCAATAATTATTCCTTCAGTCTGCTTTGTCATTTAGTCACCTTTTCATTCAGGATGGTTTGTCCATCGCGAACAACTCGTAATTCACCAGAATGGTTCTTCAGTAAAAATGGAATTGAGAAATTAACATCCCGCTTAATGTATAAATCACGATAAATATTATCAATCGAATGATTATCATCCGCAATATAAATCTGAACGTGATTGCCGCGCTTGTTTGATGAGTCATCGTCATCATCGTCTTCATAGGTAATCGTAAACGTTTTAATAACCGTAGAGTCTCTTTCGGCCTTGGGCCCTTCCGAAACACTCACAACAATCGTACTTCCTCTAGGAACCTCTGTGCCAGCAGATGGACTCATCGAAATGATATTCCCCTTTTTCACCCGTTTAGAATACGTTGGTGTTACTTGCAAAATCAATTCATGTTTATGAGCGAATTCTTGGACGGCCTTAAGAGAATAATTTTTAAAGTTAGGTAATTTTACACTCTTGCGCCGATCATTGTCATCTCTACCTTTAGAGACAACTAACGTAATTGTTGTCCTTGCCGGTTTTACTTCAACATCTGCCGCAATACTTTGCGAAATTACGTGGTTGACGGGAACATTATCAGAGAATTGATTTTCGCGAATAACGTCAAAGCCCATTTTTTCTAACTTATAGACGGCTCTTTCATATGCCTCTCCGGTTACATCAGGTACACGGACCATTCCCGCCCCGTCTGACACATAAATATCAACGAAGCGACCTTTCTTCAAACTTTTTCCTGCGCTTGGAGAAGTTCGAATAACTTTCCCGCGTTTGATACTGTTAGAATTTCGGTGCTTAATTTGTCCCACTTTGAGACCGACATTTTCAATTTGTTGTCGGGCACGGTCTTCCGATAAATTAGTCACATCTGGAATTCTAATATCATTGCGACTATTATTAGTAACAACAAAAAACATTAAGACGACTACTAAAATTGCTGCCAAGCCAACAAATAGCCACCACCATTTGTGATTGCGCAATGCTTGAAAGAAGTTTGTCTTTTTAGGTAATTCTTTTTCTTCATTTTGCTCAATCTCATCTTCAACCTTTTGCTCAGTTGACTTTGGCTTAGACTTAGCATTGAAATTAGGCAAAATAATAGTTTCATCGTCATTGACACCATGAGTCGGTTCAAAAACGGGTTCATCTGCGCGGGCTGGATCTAAACTAGTATCAAGATCTGATTGCATTTCCCTAGCAGAAGCATACCGGTCACGCGGGTCTTTGGCTGTTGCTTTTAGCACAACGTTTTCAAGTGCCTGAGGCACATTTGCATCTTTTTCCTTAATAGAAGGAATTGGCTCCTGGGCATGCTTAAGTGCAATCGCGACTGCCGAATCCCCGTTGAACGGAACCGAACCGGTTATTAATTCGTAAAGAATAATACCTAAAGAATAAATATCAGACTGCTTAGTAATTAAGCCGCCACGAGTCTGCTCGGGCGACATATAATGAACAGAACCAAGAGCAGAATTAGTTTGGGTAATTGAATTTTGATTCA
Organism: Lactobacillus sp. B4007; assembly: GCF_026535895.1. Lineage (NCBI taxonomy): Bacteria > Bacillati > Bacillota > Bacilli > Lactobacillales > Lactobacillaceae > Lactobacillus > Lactobacillus sp. B4007. The sequence continues at coordinate 142,180 of NZ_JAFNPA010000003.1, read as the reverse complement.
GGGCTACAGCAATCCCAAAATCCGCTATTTTAATATTTCCCCTTTTATCCATGAGGATATTTTGCGGCTTTAAGTCACGGTGAATCACATTATGCTTATGAGCCAATGCCATCGCACTTAAAATTTGATCCATAATTCGGATAACATCATGCAAATCTAGGGGCGAATTTTGTAATATATAGTCCTTTAAGTCCGGGCCATCAACATATTCCATTACCATATAAGGTAATCCCTGATCAGTACCGACATCGAGAACCATGACAATATTTGGATGACTTAGTTCACTAGTCGCGAGGGCTTCACGCTGAAAACGAGCCAATGTCTGCGGTTCTTTTTGCAAATCCAATCTTAAGATTTTAACTGCTACTTTGCGCTGTAAAATGATGTCTTCTGCTAAATAAACATTAGCCATTCCACCTTCACCCAGCGTATCAAGGATGCGATAACGGTCACCTAATAAATATCCTTTATTGATCACTAGTCATCACCGCCTTCATTTAACACTAGGCAAACTGTGATATTGTCTCCACCACCTAAACGATTAGCCTCATTAATTAATTTATGACAACGGTCTTTAAGCGATAAGCCCTTAGTAGCCAAAATTTGTTGAATTTGCGGATCGCTTAAGGAATTGGTCAAACCATCAGTACATAATAATATCAGGTCATTATCCTTTAAATCGATTTGACAAAACTCGGGGTCAACCGTACTGGAAACACCTAGCGATTGCGTAATGATATTTTTTTGTGGGTGATTTTTTGCTTGTTGCTTGGTAATCTGACCCATTTTCACTAATTCATTAACTAGTGAGTGATCTTCTACTAATTGCGTAAATTGACCATCAGAATAGCCATAAGCCCTTGAGTCACCTAAATGAGCAATCAGGGCTTGGTGATCGAATACAATTGCTAAAACAATTGTTGTCCCCATTCCATTTAGATCAGGAAAGCGATCAGCGGTGCGCAAGATTGTTTCATTTTCAGAGCTCAATTGCACATCCAGCCATTTATGCGCACTAACACAATCGTTAAAATCAGTCATGCTAAAACTATGTCCGAGATGACTGACAGCCATCGTTGAGGCAACATCCCCGCCTTGGTGACCACCCATGCCATCACAGACAATCGCCATTGTTACATTACTTTTATTTTCAAAAACTTGAACAAAATCTTGATTACTTTTCCGTATCCGACCAATACTGGAAGCAAATGCTGTTTTTATCAAAACTTTAACCTCGCATCACAAACTTGGCAATGAAAAAGCCGTCACTATTATAACTATCAGGTAAAATTTTAAGCATCCCATTTGGAGCTTCAAGATTACCTGCTTTAAAAGACTGTAACCGATATTTAGAATGCTGCTCTAAAAATTTCTCGACTACTTCTTCATCTTCTTCAGTAGCAATCGTACAAGTTGAATAAACCAATTCACCACTTTCATTTAATAGCTTAGACACGTGGTCAAGAATATTCAACTGAATTTGCTGTAATTGTTTTAAATCAGCTGGATGTTTATTATACCTAATTTCCGGTTTTCGTCTTAACAAGCCTAAGCCGGAACATGGCGCATCAACTAAAATTTTATCAAATTGTTGTTGGTCAAAAGATTCATCTGCTTTACGAGCATCCATTGCCATCGTTTTTACGCGATCAATTACATTCATTCGTGTCGCGTTTTGACGAACTAAGCGAAGCTTATTTTCATGAATATCCAAGGCGATTACTTGACCAGTAGGTATTTTTTCAGCTATTTGAACGGTTTTACCACCCGGTGCACTACATGCATCAAGAACATTCTCATCACCAATAAAGTCAAATGCACTTACAGCCAAACTAGCAGCTTCATCTTGAACTGTCAATTCGCCTTTCTTGAACAAAGTAGAATTTACGATACCACCTCGACTAAGAACAAAGACATCATCAGATAATTGTGATCTTTGTGGTGCAAAATCAAGTTCTGTTAATTCAGAAAATACCTCATCAGGATTAGCTAAACTAGAAACGCGCACTGTATTCTTCGCGGTTTCATTAATGCTGGCTAAAATACTGCCAGCGCGCTTTTCACCCCAGTGACTAATCAGATATTCTACTAACCATTTAGGCGTGCTCTCTTTTACACTTAAATAATGGACTAAATTATTTTTTTCAGGTAAAACAGTCCCTCTGCGAATTAACGAACGCAAGATACCGTTAACGATTTTGTATCCAGTCGAATTTTTTTTGCCAAATTTCTTTGCTAGCAAATTCGCCTCGTTTAAAACGGCACGATCAGGAACTTTATCCATAAAAATGAGCTGATAACCCGACATTAGAAGTAACGGCTTCAGATACTCTTCCTTAAGTTTAGTTTTAATTAAATCCTGTAATTGATATTCCAAAAAGATTTTATATTGAACCGTACCATAAACTAGTCTTGTGGCAAAATTACGATCAGCTTGTGATAGATTCGTTGATCGCAAATTATTATTTAAACTGATATTGGAGTACGAACCATCACACAAAATACGAATTAAAGTTTCTAATGCAACTGCTCGCGCACTTTTATTTAGCAATTTGATCTCCTACTTTAAATTTACCACCTTGTCCGTTTAAAAAGCTTTTGACATCCATTCTCTTCTTGCCCGCTGGCTGAATCTCTTTAAGTTCCAAAACTGTTTTCTGAGCCATACTAATCGCAAAGCAATTATTGTTTGCAACCAAGGAGCCCACCGGTAAATCAGTTGTGGTAGAACTAACAGCAGCCTGCCAGACTTTTAGTCGTTTACCATCAACAAGTATGTAAGCACCTGGATCGGGATTAAGACCACGAATCAGGTTATTAGCCTGCGTTGCGGTCATAGTGAGTTTGATTTCTTCCTGGGCTTTACTAATATTAGGTGAAAAAACCACTTTACTTGCATCTTGTGGCGTTTTTTTAGACGGATCAGCAATTATCTGCGGCAAGGTTTGCAGTAATAAATCACGACCAACAATTGACAACTTAGCAAAAATACTGCCTGTTGTGTCATTATCCGCAATTTTGATGGCTTCTTGGGCATAAATGTCACCAGCATCCATCTCTTTTACCATTTCCATGATAGTTATTCCGGTTTCGGTATCACCGTTTATTAATGAGTACTGAATTGGTGCTCCACCACGGTATTTTGGTAAAAGCGACCCGTGTACATTAACAGCCGCAATTTTAACCGAATTTAAAAACTTGGTAGGCAAAAATTGACCGTAAGCAGCAGTAACAATCAAATCAGCGTGCATTTGAATTAGTTCTTCAACTTCAGGTGAGCGGGAAAGTTTTACTGGTTGGAAAATTGGTAGTCCCAAACTTTCAGCGGCAACTTTTACTGGCGTCTTAGTCAGTGTTTGCTTGCGACCAACCTTTTTATCAGGTTGAGTAACAACGCCCTTAATTTCATAGTCATTTGCAACTAGTCCCTTTAAGATTGGAACTGAAAATTCAGGTGTCCCCATAAAAATTACTGATGTCATTTATAAATTTCCCCTTTACATTATGCGTTCAGGTTCATTATCGATATAGATATTTAAACCATATTTTTTAACTTTTTGTGCAGAATCTTGAATTTGGTGCAACAAATTGTTCAAATTGTCCTCTTTTTTATATTTTACCAGTATTTGATAGTAATATTGGTTTTTTAGACGAGAAATTGCACTTGGCGTTGGACCTAAAATGATTGTTTCCGAATGCAGATGACTCTGAAGTTGCTTTTTTATCCTAAAGGCTTCGCGCGCAGCATTTTGTTCATTTTTAGATGCGACTGAAATCAAAACCGTGTAAAAATATGGGGGATAGTTTCCAGCATGCCTAACCCGCATTTCATACGCATAAAAATGCTCATAATCCTGTTTTTTAGCTAGTTTAATAGCATAGTGATCTGGATTAAAAGTTTGAATAATGACTTCGCCCGTTTTTTCAGCACGTCCAGCACGTCCAGCAACTTGTGTGAGCAATTCAAAAGTGCGCTCAGAAGCATTATAATCTGGGACCCATAATCCTGTGTCCGCATTTACCACGCCTACTAAGGTAACATTTGGAAAATCAAGACCTTTTGCGATCATTTGCGTTCCCAGCAATATATCTGCTTCATGATTACCAAACGCATCCAAGATTTTTTTATAAGCACCCTTGCGTCTTGTAGTATCCACATCCATTCGCAATACTTTGGCTTCGGGCAGAAGTTCATTCAATTCTTCCAGCACCTTTTGCGTACCTGTTCCAAGAAACCGAATTCTGCTGCTTTTACAATTAGGGCACTCACGCGGAATTGAAGTCGAGTAGCCACAATAATGACACTGCATTTGGTGCGTATCTTTATGCATCGTTAACGAGAGGTCACAGTTGGGACATTTCATAACATAACCACATTCGCGGCAGAGCATAAAATTAGCAAAACCGCGGCGATTAAGCATTAAAATTATTTGCTCATGCCTAGCTAATCTATCCTCAATTGCTTTCACTAATTGGACAGACAAATCTAGCTGATTTCCAGCAAAATCAGCTTGCTTAAGATCTACTAAATGAACTTCAGGCAGTTTTTTATTATTTGCCCGCTGCGGTAATAATAATAACTGATAAACACCCTTTTGTGCTCGCGCACGACTCGAAAGAGAAGGCGTTGCACTGCCTAACACTAATGGACAGGAATTATACTTGCTACGCCAAATTGCAACATCACGGGCATGATAGCGCGGATTATCCTCTTGCTTATAAGAAGATTCATGTTCTTCATCAATTACAATTAACCCGATATTCGTTAATGGTGCAAAAACGGCACTGCGTGCGCCAACAACTACGCGAACTTCTCCGCGGCGAATTCGGCGCCACTCATCGTACAATTCACCTTCTGATAACCCACTATGCAAGACGGCAATTTGATCTCCAAATCGATCTTTAACTTGTTCAACCATTTGGGGAGTTAATGAAATTTCCGGTACCAGCATCAAGGCATTTTTACCGAGAGCAAGGGTTTTACTAATCGCATTAAGATAGACTTCGGTTTTCCCACTGCCAGTAATTCCTTCCAACAAAAAGGTTTGTGCTTTTTTGTTTTCAATGGCAGGGGTGATTTGAGCTAAAGCAGCTGTTTGTTTATCATTTAATACAACTTGATGATGGTTTTTAGTAGGTGTTGCAAAACCAGCTAGGGGATCACGGTATATTTCTGCCTGATCTTTACGTAACCATCCTTTGTTCACAGCACTAGTAAGAGTCGCCGTGTTAATTTCAGCCTGTTTTTCTATCAAAGTTTGTTTCAACGGAAACTCATCATAATGCTGAATCACAAACGTAAGCAACTGTTTTTGTTTAACCGCGTTACTTCTGAGTTCTTCATAAAAAGCAAGATAATCTTTTTGCGCTAACGGCAATGAATAAACGTTTTCCGTTTTTACTTTTGCACGATTTTCAACGATGTATTCAACCTTGGCCTCATCATTGCGAAGAAGTTTACGGATATACGCAATTTCACGATTATCAGTAACTTTAGTTAAATCAATCGGATCACCTTGAAAAAAGGGTAACGCCTTTGCTTGATCAGAAATCGGTGTTAATACTTTACGGTAATTAGCCCGCATCACTCGCGGAAGCATGGTTTTTAAAATTGAAATGCGATAAGAAAATACTCGCTTTGCCAGTGCCTTGGATAAGTCCACTAGTTCATTTGTTAATGGCGGCATTTCATCCACTACTAAAAGCAAATCTTTCAGCTGACCTTGATATTGACTTTTTTCACTTAAACCTACAACAAAGCCCTGCAACTTGCGTGAACCGAACGGAACAAAAACGCGAGAACCAATTTCGACTTCATCTAGTTCATCTGGAACATGATATTCAAAAATGCGGTCTGTTTGCTTTGCCGCAATATCTACAATTATTTGCGCAATCATTAAATCACCTTTAGTAAAAATGACCTCCATCTCATTGGGATGGAGGTCATATAATTTAACCGATTACTGATTAACCTCACGATGACTTGAATCGACGGTAACTTTGCCGGCTTCAATCTCTTCAAGGGCTTTACCAACTGGCTTTTGTGATTTGTATTCTTTTAATGCCTCTGGCTCGCCAGCCTCTAACTCATGTGCTCGCTTGGCAGCAAGTACAGATAAAGAATAGCGTGAATCAACTTGTGCCAATAATTTATCAATTGATGGGTATGTAACTCTCATTTTTAATCCTCCCTGACCATCTTACGATAGGTATCAATTACTCTTTTAACGCTAACGTGTTCTGCATCAACAATTGCCTTGATATGATCAACGGCGTTAGCAACAGTATCATTTACAACTGCATAATCATAATCTTGCATAACTAAGATTTCATTACGTGCCTGCTTAATTCGACCCATAATGACATCTTCAGATTCTGTTCCACGATTTTCTAAACGCAAGTGTAAAGTGTGCAAATCAGGTGGTGTCAAGAAGATAAAAACACCATCCGGCATTTTTTCCCGCACCTTTTGAGCACCATTAACGTCAATTTCCAGTAAGACGTCCTTACCTTCATTCAACATCTTTTGAACAGGATCAAGCGGTGTACCGTAAAAATGATTTACGTAATTATTATATTCTAAAAGCTTCCCCTGGTTAATAGCTTCCTGAAATTGCTCTTCACTAACAAAATAATAATCTCGACCATCAACTTCACCTGGTCGCGGCTTCCTCGTAGTCATCGAAACCGAATATTCGAAAGGAAAAACCTTATTTTCTACAATTGCACTTTTAACGGTACCTTTTCCAACTCCTGAAGGACCCGAAAGGACAAGTAACAAACCTTTTTCTGCCATGCCATACTCCCCTATAAAAAGCTAATATGTCTAGTTTGCACTAAATGCGCAAGTTTTTCAAGTTCGATCATTATTGTTGTATTATACTTTGAGCACAAGTTTACACTCTTAAACAAAAAACTTTAAATAAAAAGCTTGTTTTTCGAAACAAATGTTCTTATAATATAAATAGTCAAACAGATGTTCGAAATTTACTGAGGGTTGATTTGATGAAAAACTCACTTAAGAAAATCTATCATTACTTATTTGATTATGACGACGACAGACTGAGTATCTATAATCAGTTTCACAGTGAAATATTATCTTCTTTACAATATGCCTTATTGCATCGCGCCTACGCTTTAATCAGCTATCAAGATGGCAGTAGCGAAATTGGCCAGATTACTAAACAGGTTTCGGCCGGCAGGTTCGTTTTAAGATCGGCTGACTGTAAATTACTGAAAGTAATCGACTTGGACAATATTTTCAGAATTGATTTGGATTAAGGTTTGTTAATTTAACTATAAAATATTATGCACTAAAAAAGCTCAAGAACTTAATGGAGTTCTTGAGCTTTTCGTTGTTTTACTTTCTTAATTTAAATAGAAAGTTTCACTTTTAATTTGAAAACCTGCGTTTTGGTAGGCATGAATTGCCGCTTGATTGTCCGGTTCCACATCAAGAACAAACTTTTTCATGCCTTTTTCTTGTCTTATTGCCATCATTTTTTTAATAAAAAACGTGGCATAGCCGTGACCGCAAAAGTCCTTAGCAACAAACAGGCCAAAGAAATAATCAGATGAGCCAGGATCAATAGCGCAGTAGCCAACAATCTTGCTATGATCAGTTAATACAAAATTGATTTTTTCTTTATCTTTAAAGCCTTCAGTAACATATTTCGTTGACGATTCAATGCTTTCAGCAAATGCTTCGCTATATAAGTCAACAACCGTTTTGATATCACTTTTGGTCATTTCACGAACTGCCAAAACTTGATTGAGCATATCTTCTTTATCGATTGACTTTGGATTGGTAGTTTCCATGTGGTAATCATGATCATCAATTTTTAAGTTCGTATTCTTTAAAAAATCCGGATTGTTATCAATAAATGGTTTTTCAGAAACAAAACAATAATCAAAATAACCATATTTATTCATGATTTTTTCTGCCCGCTTTATCATTTCCCTTGCAATACCTTGCCGGCGATATCTAGGACAGACTTCCACGTGCACTTCAACTTCGTCAGTGGGCTTTTCATCAGCATATAACATTGTCAATCCAACCATCTTGCCATTATCAAGCGCATAGACAAATGTTGGCATGTCGGAAAAATAATTATATTGGTTACTTAAATAAATTTCATTATATGTGCTGTCTTCTGCACGTACACTGTCGGTTAGCTTTTGGGCAAGTAAAATTTCGGCTTCATTAAGAGTTACCTTTTCAAAGTATTTCATTTTTTCTTTTTAAAACTCCTCATTAGGTCTTTCGCATTTTGCTTCGCCGCTTGGGTAACATCGCTTCCAGCCATCATTTCCGCAATTGCAGTTACAGTTTCTTCTTGTGTCAGTGGCCCAATTTGCGTATAAGTTGCGCCATCCTTAACTTGTTTAGCTACCAGATATTTTTGGTCACTGGCGGCCGCTACTTGCGGGGAGTGCGTAATCGCAATCACTTGCTTGTGTTCACCAATTGAATGCAATTTTTCACCAATAGCAGCCGAAACCCGACCAGAAACACCCGTATCAATTTCGTCAAATATCATTGTGCCTACAGGTTCTACACGGCTAAAAATAGCTTTAAGTGCTAAGATCAAACGTGATTGTTCACCACCAGAAACTATTTTAACTAACGGTAACAAATCTTCTCCGGGATTAGGTGCAATTAAAAAGACAACTTCATCCGTTCCCTTTTTAGTAAAAGTCTTGGTTGGTGAAATAGCAATTGCAAACCGCGCTTTAGCCATGTACAGGTCTGCTAATTCCTGCTTTATCTTTTCTTCAAGTGAACGGGCCACCTTTTCACGAGCTTGGTGCAATTTATCAGCTCTTTCGGTCAATTTTTGCTCTATTGCAGTAACACTTTTTTGCAGCTTTTCTTCGTCTAAACCGCCCGTTTGATATTGACCTAATTCTTTTTTGACTTTTTCATAAAAAGCAAAAACATCTTGTAAACTCGGTCCGTATTTTTTCTTCAATGAATTAAGTAAGTCCAACCGATTGGTTACGTACTGGAATCTTTCTTCATCAAAGTCCATTTCATCCAAGACATTTGAAAGCTCACTGCGAGCATCACTCAATGCATAAACACCATCGTCAATCGTCTTAGCAATGTCTTTAAATTTACTGCCATACGTAGTCAAATCATTAGCTGCTTGTTGCGCGTTGCCAACTAAGGCTTCAATCCCATGTTCTTCATCATCATAAAGCTGCATCAAATAATTAGCAGTATCGACAATTTTTTGATAATTGTTAAGCTCGTTATATTCTTCTTCCAGCTGTTCGTCTTCGTTAGGATCAGTCAAATTTGCTGAAGATAACTCCTCATTTTGAAAGGTTAAGATATCCTGCTTTTGGGCTAGTTCTTGTGCATCACTTTTTAAGTGGTTTAACCGGTCCGTTAATTTTTGCCAAGTTGCAAACTCATCTTGATACTGCTTTAGCTGGTCTTTAAATTCATCCGAAGCATAATTATCGACTAAATCAATTTGACGATCCTGGTCCATTAAAATTTGTTGATCATTTTGACCATGAATATCAACAAGGTAGTTACCAAGCTCACGTAACACGTTAATGGTCGTCAACTGTCCGTTAATTCGAACAACATTTCTGCCCTTAACTGCTAACTCGCGACTAATAACCAGTTGACCATCTGAATCAGGTAAACCGTATTTTTCACATAAATTGGTTATTTTTTGAGAGTCTTCCCCAATTTCAAAAAGACCGGTTACTACAGCCTTTTTTTCACCGCTTCGAACCATTTCTTTTTGCCCACGGCCACCCATTAGCAATGAAACAGCGTCAATAATAATTGATTTACCTGCACCAGTTTCACCAATTAAAACCGTCATGTGTTCTTGAAAACGAACTTTTAACGCTTTAATAATAGCAAAATTCTTAATATCCAGCTCAACTAACATTGTCTTCTCCTACAATTCAGAAATTGCCCGTCTAACAACGTCTACAGGTGTTTGCGTCCACAAACACTTGCCACCATTTGCCTCGTTTTTTTGCAAATGAATCAGAAATTCGATATTTCCCTTACCGCCTTTGATGGGGGAATAATCAACATCTAAAACATTAAAACCAATCTCACGTGCTTTTGCCACTGTGTGTTCAATAACAGCACAGTGCACAGCATGATCATGGACAATGCCATGCTTACCAACGTTTTCGGGACCCGCTTCAAATTGCGGCTTAATCAAGCAAACAGCATCGCAGCCATTTTTTAGAATCTGATACATTGGGGGCATGATTAAATCCAGCGAGATAAAGGATACATCAGTCATCGCAAAGTCAGGCAACCCAAGAGTAAAATCTTCTGGTTTACTATAACGGAAATTTTGCTTTTCCATTACAACCACACGTTGATCATCCCGTAATTGCCAGGCAAGCTGATTATAACCAACATCAAGTGCATACACTAGTTTGGCATGATTTTTTAACGCCACATCGGTAAAGCCACCAGTTGAAGCGCCAATATCCAAACATATTTTATCAGTTAGATCAATCTTAAAAGATTTTAGTGCTTTTTCGAGCTTAAAACCACCACGGGATACGTATTTTTTACCAGAATCTTTAAGGTAAAATTTTTCATCGATAGGAAAACTAGTCCCACTCTTATCAATTCTTTGGTGATTATGATCTGAAACTAGGCCAGCCATGATTGCACGCTGTGCCTGATTTCGTGAATGAAAAAGTCCCTGCTTGGTCAGTAAAATATCTGCTCTCTCTTTTGTCATTTAAAGCACCTTTTGGTATAAATCAAGAAAGCCAGCTAAAATTAGGCCATTTAATCCAACCAATGTTGACTTAGCATGAATGGTTAAACGTAATAATTCTTGGCGGCTTTTTTCAACTCCTAAAACTGTCAAAGTGTTATTTTTGCCACTTTCTTGATCTTTATGAGTCTTTTTGCCTGCTTCTTGACTTGTTTCAGTAATATCTACCAGGTCATCATAAATTTGATATGAGCGACCAAAATCTTTTGCAAAGGCCAGTAATTTGGCTTTGCTTTGCTCATCAGCTTCAGCGTAGACAGCTCCCATTTCAACACAAGCTTCGATTAAGCATCCGGTCTTAAGCCATTCCATCCGATCAATCAGTTTTTCATTATCAGCAACAGCTTGGTTATTAGTTGAGTCAATATCCAAATATTGGCCACCAACCATGCCATTAGCGCCAATTGCAGCGGTAATAATTTTAACTAATGCAATTGAATTACTTCCTTCAGCAATCCATTGAATGCCCAAAGGTAGCAGTGCATCCCCAGCTAAGATAGCTTCAGCTTCCCCCCATTTGCGGTGACTAGTAAGCATACCACGACGATAATTGTCATTATCCATGGCTGGAAGATCATCATGAATTAATGAGTATGTATGAATTAATTCAATTCCGCAACTGATCTGTATCTCCTTTGGCCCAATTTCTTTACCTAAGGAATTAATTGTTGCCAGAAAAAGCAGTGGCCGTAATCTCTTTCCACCAGCCATTACCGAATAAGACATAATTTGACTAATTTGCTTATCATCAATATCTTCTTTTAAATGGGTAGCTAAATACTCATCGATGACACTTGTCCATTTGTTCTTAAATTCTGTAAAGTTCATTTTTATTATTCTTCCGGTGCTGCAGCATTATTAGGGTCAAGTTTATGCTCTGTGCCATCACTATCAATTAACTTAGCGACAGTTTCTTCAGCCTCAGTCAAGCGCTTATTTAAATCACGACTTAACTTAACGCCAGCTTGAAATTCATCAAGAGCGTCTTCCAAAGGAACATTACCATTTTCAAGGTTATTGACAATTTTTTGTAATTGCGTCAGTTCTTCTTCAAAATTATTTTTCTTGGTTGTCATTGTCATTTCTCCTAGTTGTTTTTACAATTGCTTTTGCTTGGCCATCTTTAAAATGAAGATTCACTTCATCTTTTACATTGACTTGTTCAATTGAACCCACAGTTTTTGCTGCAGTGTCAGTTACATATACATAACCACGCTCAAGTGTTTTAAGTGGGCTGTAATCATCAAGTTGTTGCCCTAGTTGAGCAAGCTGATGCCGTTTTTCGCGTAACAAGTTGCGCATATTAGCATTTAATTTTTGATAGTAAAAATTCTCTTGCTGTAATATCTGCTCAATTCTTTTAGCCGGATTTTGCGCAAATAATTTTTGGGTACTTAATTGATAGCTTTGCCTATTTCTCTCAAGCAGATGTGTCATATTACGTTGAAGTCGATCACGTAAAAGATCCAAAGTTTGTGCTTGCTCATCGTACAATCTAGCCGGTTCGCGCATAATAACAGAATGATTGATCCGATTCAAAGCATCGCGCCGAACACGAATAACATTTTGCATACTAGAAAGCATACTACTTTGCAATTGATGAATATTGGCTAATTCATCGGTTAAATTAGGTGTTGCATATTCTGCAGCTGCAGTTGGAGTGGCAGCACGTGCATCAGCTACTAGATCACAGAGAGTTGTATCGGTTTCGTGACCAACTGAAGAAATAACCGGCATTTTCATGTCGTAAACTTGCCTAACGACGGCTTCTTCGTTAAAAGGCCATAGATCCTCTAAGGAACCACCACCCCGACCAATTATCATGACATCATATTTATCACCATAATTAGCGATTTGCTTCATTGCGCTTACTAAGGAATCTGCTGCTCGGTCACCCTGTACCTGTGCAGGAAACAGATCCACTTGTGCATGTGGAAAGCGGCGATTAGCAGTTACTAAGATATCATGAATAACTGCACCAGAGGCACTAGTAACAACAGCAATATGATCAGGAAAACGTGGGAGCGGTCGTTTATGCTCTTGAGCAAATAAACCTTCCTGGGCTAATTTCTTTTGCAATTGCTGTAACTGCTCATACAAAGCCCCTAGTCCAGCTGGTTCCATTGCTTCAGCATAGAACTGATATGTCCCTTGAGGGCCATAAACATTGACATACCCAGTGATATAAACTTTCATTCCCTCTTCAGGCTTAAACTTCACCTTATCAAAATAAGAACGAAACATAACAACATTGATTTTTGATTTTTCATCTTTTAAAGAAAAATACTGGTGTGAATTTCGTCTGTAACGAAAGTTCGAAAGTTCACCTTGAAGAAAAACCTTGTGCAAATACGGATCATTTTTAAACTTTTGCGTAATGTAATAATTTAAATCCGTAACGGTAAGATATTTGCTATCTTCCATTTTTCCTCCTTGTCAATGCGACTACCTGTTCCATTAATGATTCAACGGTCAATGGTCCGATTCCACCTGGGACCGGTGTAATGTATTTGGCTTTTGGTAAAACCCCTGCAAAATCAACATCACCAATTGTTTTTCCATTTTGCCGGTTGATGCCAACATCGATTACGACGGCATCATCTTTTACCATATCTGCTGTAATCAGACCTGCTTGACCAGCGGCAGAAACTAAAATATCAGCTTTTCTGGTGTATTCATCAAGATGTTTCGTTTTCGTATGTAAAATTGAAACTGTGGCATCACGCTCAAGCATTAATGCAGCAAGTGGCTTACCAACAATACTACTGCGGCCAATAATTACAACATTTTGTCCACGAAGATCAATCTGGTAGTAATCAAGTAAAGCCAAAATTCCGTGAGCAGTTGCCGGTTCAACAAAATGATCTCCCCGCCATAAACGGCCGACATTACTTGGTGTGAGACAATCAACATCTTTACTTGGACTGATGTGCTCTAATGCTTCATTAAGATTAATTTGATCTGGAACGGGTAACTGAATCATGATTCCGCAAACTTTTGCATCTTGATTTAAGCGATCAATTAAAGTTAATAAGTTATTCTGGGTTTCATTTTGTGCAAGTTGATACACTTGTTGCTCAATTCCAACTTCAGCAGCTCTTTTTTTCTTGGTTTTCAAGTAAAGCTGACTACTGGGATCATCACCAATATTAATTACACAAAAAAGAGGATTTAGCCCGCGTTTTTTTAAATCCTTTACTTTTTCTTTAAGTTTACCAGCACGTTTTTGCGCCAGCAACTTTCCATCCAGCAATTGTCCCACTACAAATTCCTTTTCTAAAAAAATAGCCGGCCTCTAGCCGACTATTAGTTATTTTTTGATAAAGTTTGCCAAAATACCGTTAATAAATGGCTTTGTTTTAGGATCGGCAAATTCATCACATAAGTTTAAAGCTTCATTTACTGCCGCTTTAGGCTCTATTTCATCACTGTACTTAATCTCGTATAAACTAACTTCCAAAATTGCAAGTGAAATTTGGTTAATTCGGTCAATTCGCCAATTTTTCTTTAAGTAAGCAGCAAGTTGGCCTTTTAATTCATCCCGCTTTTCAATTACGCCTTCAATAATAGTTTTTGAATAAGCAGAAAGTTCTTTCAGATCAAGCATCGCAACAGTTTTAGCTTCAACTTCGGCAGGAGTATATTTAGGCTCTTGATTAGCTAAATATACTGCTTGCATTGCAACTCTACGACTCTTGTGTTGATTCATTTTTACCCTTTTCATCAATGTCAGAGAACAGTTGAGAAGTTCCACCATCATCCTGTTCTTCTTCCGGAAATACCAAGCCGATAACATGAACGTTAATTTCTTTAAGGGTTAAATCAGTCATTTGAAGAACCTGACTCTTTAACGACTTTTGAAGCTCCTTGGCAATTTTAGGTACGTTACAACCAGCTTCAAAGCTAACGTAAACATCAGCAATCAAATCGCCCTCATCATTGACTCTGATTTCGATCCCACGGCGACGATCTTCACGACCTAAAACCCAGTTAATCCCAGATCTAACGTTACCATGCATTTCGGCAACACCGTCAACTTTTTCGGCAGCAATGCCCATGATAACTTCGAGAACACTAGGATCAATTTCGATTTCTTCACCGTTATTTTTATCATTTAAGACAATTTTTGAACTATCTGCCATTTTGTTTTACCTCAAAAAAACTACTTATTTGTTTGCACGAGATACGTAACTACCATCGACTGTATTGATAACTAAAACGTCACCTTCATTAATAAAGAATGGGACATTTACAACAAGGCCAGTTTCCATTGTAGCGGGCTTACCACCACCAGAAGAGGTGTCGCCTTTAATGTTCGGCTCAGTCTTTGCAACCGTCAATTCAACGGTGTTTGGCAATTGGATTCCTAAAGTTTTGCCTTCATGCATAATGACACTGACATCCATATTTTCTTTCAAATATTTTGCTTCGTCAGTAATTTGATCATTCGGAATAGCCAACTGATCATAAGTTGTCGTATCCATGAAAACATAGCTTGAACCATCATTGTACAGGTATTGCATTCCCTTAGTTTCAATTTCTGCAGTTTCAACTTTTGCAGTTGACCGGAATGTATATTCCTGAACAGCACCGGTATTCAAACTCTTAAGCTTTGAACGAACGAAAGCACTACCCTTACCAGGTTTAACATGTTGAAATTCAACAATCCGCCATAAGTCGTTATTATACTTAATGGTTAGGCCATTCTTAAATTCGTTAACTGAAATCATTGTCATATTAAGTACCTCATCTCCATAATAATATCTTACCAATTCATGAATGATTTTACTATCAATAATATTTAACTTTATAAAGAAATTAATTCATCTTTGGGCAAAGTTGATAATGTTTCTGGTGTTTGGTCATGAACAAGGATGTCATCCTCAATGCGAACGCCACCTTTATTAGGTAAATAAATTCCTGGTTCTACGGTGTGAACCATATTATTAACTAATTTTTGCTTTCCAAATGGTAGCGCAGGCTGACAGAGTTCGTGTATTTCTAAGCCAATGCCATGACCGATTCCGTGACCAAAATATTGACCATATCCTTGCTCATTAATGTAATCTCTTGCTGCTTGATCAACATCTTTGCCGTAATTACCAGCTACCGCAGCTGCTATACCACGTCGTTGAGCTTCATGAACAATTTCATAAATTCGATACATTTCATGGTCAACCTTACCTACTGCAACTGTTCTAGTGATGTCAGCCGCATAGCCGTGGTAAAACGCACCAAAATCAATTACGACCATGTCACCGTCTTCAATCATTTTATCACTGGCAACACCATGGGCCCAAGCAGAGCGGACACCAGACGCAATAATCGTATCAAAGCTGGGACCATCGCCACCATTGATTTTAAACAGATAATCAAGCTTAGCTCCAATATTGCGTTCAACTGCACCAGGTTTGATTAAAGGCAGTATACCGTTAAAACTGTCCATCGATACGTCAATTGCATGACGTAAAGCGTCAAGTTCAAGGTCATCTTTAACATTGCGAACTCGTTCTACCAGTTCTTCGCAAGTCGCAAACTCAATTTGCGGATTCAATTCTTGAAGATGCGCAAATTCAATTGCTGAAACAAATTCGCCTTCAATTAAGACCTTATTTAAATTTAGAGCTTTTAGCTGGTTGCTAATTTCTTCATCCTGATTAGCTTTTTTCATAATGACTTTTAATTCGCCAGGAGCTTCGAACTTAATCTGATCAGCAAAGCGTGAATCAGATAATAAGATTCGGTCGCCTTGAGCGGTTAAAATCAATTGTGCTTCTTCACCCGTAAAATTCGTCAAATAACGGTAATTAGCCTGATTGAAAATCAAGATTGCATCAGCATTTTGCTCTTTTACTAATTTTGTCACTTCATCAATACGTCTATTTAACAGAGTTAATAATTCGTCTTGCTCAGTCATTGCTAGTACTCCTTACCTAAATACTTGAACTAATTTTACCGCGAAAGCCTGATAGATAACTAGCTAATTAAATTAAATATTATCAATTTAAAAACAGAAAAAAGACGAGAAGCACATGCTTTTCGTCTTCTTATTAAGAACTAAATTACTTAGCTTCTTCTTCAACTGGGATAACAGAAACTTGTTTTCTGTATTTATCCTTACGTTCAAATTTAACTACACCATTTACTAATGCAAATAATGTATCGTCTCCACCTTGACCAACGTTCTTGCCTGGGTGAATCTTAGTACCACGTTGACGATAAATAATCGTTCCAGCATGGATAGTTTGACCATCAGCAGCTTTAGCGCCTAAACGACGACCAGCTGAGTCACGACCGTTAGCAGTAGAACCTCCACCCTTGTGGTGGGCAAATAATTTAAGATTTAAAATATTCATTATCTCTTTCACCTCTAGCTTAATTCAATCTTTTCAACTGTAACCTTAGTATAAGGTTGACGGTGACCATATTTTGAATGTGAGTGCTTCTTAGGCTTGTACTTGAAAGTTACAACTTTCTTTTCCTTACCTTGTTTCTCAACTTTAGCAACTACTTTGGCACCCTTAACAAGTGGAGCACCAACTTTAACGTCGCTACCATCAGAAGTTAAAATTACTTGATCAAAAGTAACTTCCTTACCTTCTTCAACGTCAAGCTTTTCTACAAAAACACTATCGCCTTCAGCAACTTTATATTGCTTACCACCGGTTTTAATAATTGCGTACATTTACTGCCCTCCAAAAAAATACTTAGACTCGCCAATTGAGGTGCTTTCTTTTAGTAAAAGACTTCTTACCTCAAAATGTGCGGTTGCAGATGTGAAGGTCTCCACACATACAACTATTTCATATTACTACTCTAAGAGCAATTTAGCAATATAAATCAATCTTATTTCGCTAATTTAGATTAGATTTGCCACTTACCACCATGAACTTTAGCAATATTTTCAGTGACGATAAATGCTTCATTGTCGATTTCGCGTGCTTTAGCTACTAACTGCCCATATTCATTAGTATCAACGACTATTACTAATTGCTGTTTATCCTTGTCAGTATAACCTCCGACAACATTAAAAACCGTTAAGCCATCATAATCTTCCTGCAACATGTCACGAATTTCATCTAATTTACTATTACTCATAATGCGAACCTGGTATTTTTTATCAAAACCAGTTTCAGTATAGCGCATTGTAATGGTAGTAATAACTTGTGAAAAAGCTGCCAGCAAGAATGCTTCTGTACCATCAACAAAAAGATTCAAAACAATAATGGTCATATCAATTGCCATCAATGACATGGCCGGATCAATATAGAAATATTTCTTAATAATCAATGGTGGAATTGTCGTTCCTCCTGAAGAGGCATTAATGCGGTATAACATTGAAACGCCAATTCCCATTAAAACACCACCGTAAATGACAGCTAGCATATTATTCGAAGTCAACTTAAAACTTGGCGTAATTGCCATTAGTATTGGCAAAAGCATGCTGCCCAGAGCTACTTTTTTTAAAGTTTCTTTACCAAGGAAAATGACTGCTAGAACCAGCATAAGCAAGTTTACAATAAAGACGGTTAAAGAGCGGTTAATTCCCCACACTGCATCTACTAAAATTGAAATACCGGTAGAACCTCCAGCCGCAACATTAATTGGAGCATAAAAGAAGTTGATTGCAATCGTAATTATTTCTAACCCAGCTAAAAAGAACAGCCAGTATTGCCACGTATGTTTATGTTTTATGTTTCCCATCTCATCTTCCTTTCATAAAATATAGTTTTTAATTATACAAAAAAAGATCTATTTAGCCAAGAAATATGCTAAAAACGACGTTTTTTGGCACTTGATTTAAACAGATCTTTATTATTATAATTTTTAATTAAGTTTCCATAAAGTTTGCTAAATATGCTTTACTGTTCAAGCTTTTGGTATTCAATCGTTTGATTACCTTCGTAAGCAGGTAAGCCCTTTTCCGCACGGTATAGTGCTCGTTCAAAGGACTGGAATCCTTTGCTCGAACTAACAGCAAATTTAACATGATATTTACTGGCAAATTCCCTAATGTTCCAAGTACTATCATGGGCTGCAAATGCCGTTACTAGGATAACAATATCTAAATCTTTAATTTGATTTTCAATGACCTTCTTTTTTCCCTGAAAGGCATCAATTGCAAATGGAATTCCATGGTAACTTTTGACAATTCCTTCAAGAATAGCTTCATTCTGATTGTCTCCAACTGCTATTCCTACGCGTTCATAGTGTAAATCTAGGTCTAGGCGAGCTAATTCTTCCTCTGTCTTATCGGACTTAACCTTTTTCTTTTTGATCTTGCTAGCAGTTTGCGGTGGATCAACCTCATATATCCACCTAATTTTAATTGCCTCCGATGGATCTTTTTTAATCCGAACATCCCCATCATACCAGGCCAAATCGACTATTGAGCCATCAAGCAATGGGACATTACCTTCAGAAAACTTGCTGGCGTCAACCGGCAAAAGAATACTTTTACCGCGAATGCGCAATTTTTGTCCTTTAATATTGCGACTAACTGAATAGTGCCCCGGTCTTCCTTGAACAACCCCATATTTAAAAGTTGATATCTGATCAACTTCCATACTGGGGAGTTGGTGGTAACCGACCACCCGCAAGATTTCTGCTTCATAATTCGAATTATTTTGCTCAGGTAATGCCTCAACAATATCCCCACTCTTTAAATTCAAAGCATGTATTTGGGACTCTTTGAGTGTAAATACCCGTCGATTGCTGTCATTAATCAGATCACAACCTGACAAAAGCCGAATCACGGTATAACGCTTGCCTTTACGATAATCACGTTTAGGTGCTGGCTTTTTCTCCAAGGCTTTTTCAAATACCTTTTTATTAATCGTCTCTTTAGTCGTTTTAGACGAACGTACTGCCTGTTCAAGCTTGTTAACGCTCTGACGAAACGATGGCGTATTTCCTTGAATAAACATCAGATGGTGAATTGCTGCTAGTGCCGTCTTTTTTGCTTTTGAATTGCCTGGAGAAAGTAATAATTCTGCAAGACTCGAAAATAGACTTTCTAGTTGCTGCTTCTCAGAATCGGCATTCTTTGCCTCACTTGGAGCAGCGTCTTTTTCATTTTCAGTCATCCCGATAATCAGCTTAATTGCCGCCAGACTATTTTGCAAACTCTGGTCATCACCACTTGTTTTAGCCAAGATTTGCTTTAAATTATTTCGATAGTCAAACATTTTTCTCAACTTCTTTGTTTCTTTTAAGTATGGTTAAGTATAACAATTAAAAAAGGCCAGCACAAAGCTGGGCCTTTCGTATCCACGTTCTGATTATCTTTTACACTAAAATGCTCCACCACCGGAACCTCCGCCAAAGCCTCCGGATGAATTAGAACCAAAACCACCATTTCTTACACTAGTTGAACCAGCAGCAATTCCTTTAATAAAGCAAGAATTAAAGTTCGTAATAAAACTATAGTCATAGAAATTATTCTTAGCTAAGTCTTCTTGCCCAAATTCAAGTTTAAGCTTTTGCAAAACCTTCTTAGCTAAACCAAATGAAACCGCGTAAGGCAAAATATCTTCCCAAATCGTCAGATCGCCGATATCCTTCACGTCAAAGCGACCGATATCTTTCAACATTTTCTTGAAACTGCGTACCTTTTCGGCCTCAACAACGCCTTCTTCCGAATAGAGATTAGTTTGCCGTTTGTTTTTGAACATACTAAACCAACTAATTATGAAAATTAATGCTTCACCAATAAGTACCATCCAGAAGAATCTCCGCACAAAGAATACTGAGATAGCAGCAGCTAATAAACTAACTAATCTAGCAGCAACAATGGTTCTATTACTTTTTTTATTTTGGTCAAGCAAATCATTTGGCATGTAGCGATTTTTTGCAGATGAACAAAATTGTCCTTCGGCCCAAGCATCAAATTGACGCCCTAGTTTTTTACCGCGGGCTTTCTTAATCTGCTTGGTCGTAAAACTCTCACCATCTCCCACATGGTAAAATAAAAACTTCAGTAAATCATTTTCATCGCAAACTTTTTGATCAATTGCAGAGATTCGATAATGCGCTTTAAGCCCTTTCTGGTCCTCTTCAATTTTAATCCTCTTCTGCTTTGCTAGCTCCAGCAAGTAAGCAGTGAAGGCTTTGCTATTAGGACGTTTAGTTGTATCAATGATTTGAGCTATTACTGGATCAGCAGTAGGTATTTCATAACCATGAGCTAAGTTCCTGATTTTAGCAGGCTTAAAGCCCACCTTTTTAGCAGAAAAGCCCTTGATAATAGCGAAAATTCCCGTTACTAAACTGACTAAAATTAACCCAATACTAATAAACAGATTACGGTTTTCTTTTTGTTTGTTCTCATTTGCAAGCTTTTGTTCTTGCTTGATAATCGCTTGTCGGCGATTTACCTTTTCGACACTTTTATTTTTAGCAGTCACACTAGTTGGGAAAATCGTCCGGATCCTAATTCCTGTACTACCCGCAAGATTTTTAGCAGTGACAACTATGCGACCTTTTTCAGGATCGACTTTAGTAACGTTTTCCAGTGGTCCATGCGACCATGCTTGCAGATCTTTTACAGGACCTGGAAAAATAATGCTAGCCTTAACATTTTCTAATTTAGTATTCCAGCCATTTCCAATAATCATAAAATTAAGTTCAGCAACATCACGATAATTAGTAATAGCGTTGGTTATCCGGTAAAAGTATGTTACTGTTAAGCGCTCATTTTTCTGGGAGACGGATTGCCTAACAGTGAACAAATACCCTTTGTCTGTCTTACTTACTTCAGGTTGCGGGTACTTATTGACCGGTCCATCATTTGTTTGCGTAGTTACCTTTAGATGTTTAATTTTCTGATTTTGATTAAGATTTTGCCTATAAAAGACCCCATTAGCATTCGAATGAAATTCATAAACGATTTTACGTTTCAATGATATCGATCCATCGGAGTTTACCTTTGAAGTGACTTCATTGTCTTTAATGTTGTAACTAACCTCAGCTTTTACTTTTTGCGCCGAAGCTAAGCAAAAGATAAGCACGCCAATAAGTGATATTAGCCTATAAAGCTTGTGTTTCATCTTTTTTTCTACCTTTATTTAAATTGATTAACATTTTGACTTGGGATTTTGAGTAAAATGCCCGTTTTGCTCGATTTTGGATAATCGAATGATAAAGCTATCGTACAAATTCTGCTTGTTAATACTGGTTTTAGGTTAAGTGTTTTTAATGGCGGCTAAAAACACTTACCAGTTTTAGTCATGCTAAATTTGACCATAAAAAAGTGCGGTACTCAGGTCGGACTCCTTATTTTAATCGATCCCAATGCTGGTCTAAAAGGTAGTGCCAGCAATTTAGCTATCACAGGTTCTGAAAAATCCGCCAAAAGCAGCCTGCAGAATGTAAAATAAACTAAAGTTTTCCTTCAGCTGTTCGGAATAAAAAGGTGCTCTTTTTCTCAAATAAGTAAAACACAAATTGTGGCGATCTTGCTTCTGATAATTATTTAATTTGCTCACTGTATGGGCTTGTCTCTTAGCCGCCTTATTCCATCTTGCGGTAATTGATAATATTTTTTGATCAGTATTCAAGCTTTGGCGGTCGGAAACTCTGGCGCAATTACCAACGCAACTACAGCTAGCTATCTTTTTGATTAAACAAAATAAGCCGTAATTGTTAGCCAGCGTACTGGATAATGATAATCGCTTTAAGATTTGGTGCTTCATAATTTATCTCACTAATTAAATTTTAATCAAGCACAATTATACAGATAATATAATTAAATTGATATAGTAATTAAAGTAAATTTGTCATCTTATTTTCGTGCTAATTAAATTAAATAACTTGTGATGAAAAAATGAAGAAAGTCTTTAAGTCAAGATAAAGTGAAATTTCTTGTTGCAATTAGCAAAACTTTTCTCTATAATAACTTATGTTCTTTGCGAGAAACAAAGAGATGGTCTGGTAGCTCAGCTGGATAGAGCAACGGTCTTCTAAACCGTGGGTCGTGAGTTCGAATCTCACCCGGATCATTATTTTTAGTTAAGACAAGTTTTACTAGATAGTGAAACTTGTCTTTTTCTTTGCTTAGCTTAATAGTTTGTCCAAATTTATTTCGATAAAAAGTAGCTATAGCACAAAAAGGCAGCTGTTATTATTAAGATAACAGCTGCTTTTGATTACTGGAAGTTCGGTTACTCTTCTTTTTGGAATTTAGCCAGAATAGCCTTTTGGCGATGAGAACTAACTCGGTAATATGCCGAAAATAGTCCAGCAAATGTAAATACAATAACGGAGCCAACAAGCCACCAGCCAAAATGAACTAAATGAAATTCCTCCAAGAATTCATCAAGTGAGCAGATCATTTTAAACCAGCCGCCAAGACCAACGAAATACCATGCTGTTGCTTTATTAGTAAAGCTAATTGCAGTCCGAAAATCATTATCATCTTTGATGATTGTTTTCAAAACTTTTTGGGCACGACTTTTTTCAAAATGAATTTTTAAATTTGGCATTATCCAATACCACGGAGATATTTTGGCAATGGATTTACTAGAGTTATCAAAATCCTTAACGAAACGCTTATAATCGGAAAGCTCCATTAACCCCTGGTTTAACGGAAATGAAAATAACAGCCAATCACCAATTAGGCTGATACAGTTAATAAACAAAGAAATAATAATCACCCTTCTTTAAATTTTATTGTGCTAAAAATAACATGAAATTAGTATTTTGAGTCAATTTTACTCTTTCAAAATTACTAAAGTTTATTATAGCTAAACAAATTATGTGACGGGTAAAAATCATTTTTATTCTAGCAAGTGGTGGTTAGTAATAACTTATTTAAAAGCAAAAAAGCTGTCTCAACTAAATTTGAAAACACATAATATTTTAGTTGAGACAACTTTTATTAAGCACGTAATAATTGATCCACAATCAATCAATTATTGTTTGCCATTATATTCATTTTTAAACTTCTTTAACATCGCTTTTTGCCGCTTTTGGCTCACCCGGTAATAACCTGAAAACAATCCGGTAAAGGTTAAAAGAATTGTGCCACCAATTAACCACCATACACTGTATAAATGTACTTCATTGAAGAAATCATACAAAGAGGAAATCATCTTAAACCAACCACCGAGAGATACAAAGTACCACGCAGTTGTCTTGTCAATGAAGCTCATTGCTGTCCGAAAGTCTTCGTCATCTTTTACAAACTCACGTAAAATCTTTACCGCACGTTTTTTCTCAAGGTGAATCTTCCAGATCGGCGCAAACCAATAAATAGGTGAAATTTTGGCTTCAGTCTTACTAGACTGGTCAAATTCTTTTAAGAAACGATCATAATCATAGAGCTCCATCAGCCCTTGATATAAAGGAAACGCAAAAAGTAACCAGTCACCTAATAAACTTAGAAAATTAATAAATTCAGAAATTTTAATCACTTCTTTGGAAAAACTTGAGTACTTTGGAAGATCCCAAATACCTCCTAATTACGTTAAAACAAATTTTAGATTATTTTTCAATATCTATGTCTGATCAATATTCAGTACTTAATTTACTCAAATTAAAACATTGCGGCGTTTTCAATGATATAAATATTCGATTAATGAAAAAGATAATAAAATATTTTCCATGATAAAATAACAAAATAGCTATTTTATTTTTCCCTATTTCAACATGATTCATCTTTAGTCTACTTCTACACCAGACTTTTAGTAATTGACGAATAACCTAAGTTAATGCACTATAATTAATAATTTGTTTTGATTATCATCCCCTTTAAATATTTTACAATTATAACATGAATACTGCCTAATCAAATATTTTTTAATATATAATTAAGATATAAATTTTTAATAATTAGCTTGAATTATCGAAAGTTTCAAGCCTTTTTTAATAATTTTTTTCTTCAAACTTGCTTTTTTATTTTTTCTTTAGTATGATATTGCTTAAATATTTATGAGAGGTTTACTATTATGACGACATTGAAGAAATTCACTCAACCGCAAGTTAAATATTATTTTTGGTACTTTAGCTATTTGATCTGAGTGCCTATTCGTTGTTATCTTAGCACACAGTTCAATTAAGAATGACAATTGTGTGATGAGATGCTTTTAAAATAATGCCTTCTTTTAAAAATCGCACAGTTGTCGTCGTCTGTGCGATTTTTTATTGGAGAAATAGAGAGAATGAAAACTTTTAAAAAAATTGGATTAGATACCTTAAACGGGCTTTCAACAGGAATTGTCGTAGCCTTGATTCCGGGAGCATTAGTTGGTCAATTGGTTAAAATGCTATTACCGCTTTGGCCTGAACTAAATTTTATTTTAGTCTTAACTTCCTTTGCCTCTGCCCTTCTACCTGCTATTAGTGCCGTTTGCGTTGGCATGACTGGAAAACTATCGCCAATTCAAACTTCATCAATGGCATTGGCAGCAACTGCTGCAGCGGGCAATTTCAACATGATTAACGGCAAAATAGTTGTTATCGGCAACGGAGATGTCATTAATACCGCAATTACGATTATGATTGCATACGGTCTAGTTTTATTCCTAGGTAAAAAACTTAGAGCTTACACTATTTTACTTGTACCACTAATTGTTCTGCTTGTAGCTGGTGGTATCGGCTGCTTAACTCGCATTCCAGTTAGTCAAGCGACCAAGTTAATTGGACTTGGTGTAGAGAATCTGACCAAACTACAACCTATTCTAATGGGCTTTTTTATGGGTATTGTCTTTGCCCTGCTTGTGGTTTCACCAATTTCGTCAGTCGGAATTGCAACTGCAATTAATATTTCCGGTATTGCCGCTGGTTCCGCTAACCTCGGTATTACGGCAGCTGCCTTTGCCTTAGCTATTTTTGGTTGGAAATCAAACTCTTTCGGTACTTCTATTGCACATTTTCTTGGTTCACCCAAAATGCAAATGGCTAACTTACTTACCAAACCTAAGTTATTGATTCCGTTAATGGTAAATGCTGGTATCATGGGAGTATTAGGTGCGATTTTTAACATTCAAGGTAATCCGATGAGTGCCGGCTTTGGTTTTTCAGGTTTAATTGGGCCTGTGGCTGCAATGGCAAACCGTCCAACTAATTTTAGCAATATTGCATTAATGACGATCTTATTCTTTATCTTACCGATCCTGTTAGGCTTAGTTGCTAACTACCTTTTAAGTAATAAGCTAAACTTCTTTAGTAGTAAAGACTTTGAATTAGATTTTAACTAGTAAGAGCGACATTAAAATAAAAAAGCCCATTAAAGCCTGCAATACTTTAACTTGTGTTTGAAACTCAGTTAAACATTTGCTAGCAATAATGGACCTTTTTTAATTAGCGCTTATAAACAATTTTACCATCCGCCATTGTTAAAGTGACTTTAGCAAAGCGAATTTCGTCAGTTGGAACTTTAAATAAATTACGATCAAGGACAACAACATCGGCCAATTTGCCTGGTTCTAATGTACCTAAATCTTGTTCAAATGATTCTGCATATGCCGACCATTTGGTGTATGCACGCAAAGCTTCCGCTAAAGTAACAGCATGCTCTCGGAAATATCCACCCTTGGGCTTTCCTTCAGTTGGTTCACAGCGTGAAACGGCTGCATAAATTGTCCAAATAGGTTTAATCGAATAAACTGCCGGAAAATCTGAACCAAAGGCCAAGTGGGCCTTTGCATCTAAAATTTCCCGATAAGGCCAAGCTCGTGAAAGCCGCTGTTGTCCAATACAAGGTAAATAACCCCCACTCATGTAATCACCTATACAATGTTGCGGTTGGACAGCACACATCACATTTAATTTTTGGAGGCGATTAATATCATCTTTTTTAATAGTATCGATGTGCTCTAAGGAATTATGCAAGGTAAGCTTTCCCAATTTAGACTGTGCATTCTCAAATGCATTTAGAGCCATTGTGCTGGCTTTGTCACCAATAGTATGAATCTTAACCGGATAACCCTTCTTTTGTGCATCTAAAACATATTGATTTAGCTGGACTTGGGTTAAAGAAGTATCGCCATAAACTCCTGGATCATTGTCATATTCTTTACTTAATAATGCTGTATGTGCCTCAATTACACCATCTAAAACTTGCTTGAGACCAGCAACTCGGTGCTTATCGGTATGATACTTTTGCTTTAATTTAATAGCCCCCTCCAAGTCGGTCAATGAAGGAAAAGAAGAGATCCTAGTCGTTAGCTCGTTTTCTTGCTCAAGTTCTGCGAAGATTTCAGGAATATCATGGTTAATTAAGCCAGAGGGATAAACATCGGCAACGGAAGTGATTCCTAATTTACGGAAGTGCTTTAAACACTTCAATAAAGATTGCTTTAATGTTGGAACATCTAAAACTGCATCCATCATTGCTTTAGATGCAGGTGGTTCATATAAAATACCATTTAACTCACCATTTTTATCATGCCCATATATTCCTCCCTGAGGATTTGGCGTATCCTTGGTAATCCCCACTTTTTTCAAGGCAATATCATTACACCAAACTGAATGCAAATCAAAGGAATTAAGGCAAACGGGTCTATTGAGATGCAACTTATCAAGTGAATCTTTCGTCGGCATATGAGGATGATCCCAAACTTCTGAATACCAACCGGTTCCATAAATCCACGGATTATGAGGATGTGATTTAGCAAAATCATTTACCCTCTGAACACATTCCTCTTCACTTTTGCAGTCCATCATCTGAATACAGAAATCTGGATCATTTTGAACTGCTCCTAGTGATAAATGCAAATGAGAATCATTAAATCCAGGCATAATTAAATGGTCACCACAATTGATAATAGTTGTATTTTCTCCAATATAGCCTGTCATCCGATCAACGGGAACAATCTTCATTATGCGATTATTTTTGATTAGTAGACACCCAGTAATTGGTAAGTCATTATTACCAGTAAAAATGGCCGTTCCCTTTAAAATATAGTCAGCTTTTTGCATCATGATTTAATCTCCCCTCTATTTTTTAGCTTTTTGACCAATTTCTGGTAACGCTAAAATACAAATGACTGAAAGTCCAAATACCAAGGATTCTATTCCTAAATTTTTAGCATAGTCATTGCCCGCAATTTTGGAGACAAGAATGGGAATAATATAGGAAATTAACATTGAGACTGTTCCAACAATACCTCCAGCACTACCTGCGTATTTTTCACCAATCTCTGGAAATTGGATTGGCATTGCTTGAACAATTGGTCCACTAATAGCTGTAAAAAAGCCATTAATTACTAGCATTGCCCATAAGAAAAAACCTGCTGGTGTATACCAGGTAAAGTACATAACAATTGCTCCAATCAGCGTTGTTACGGTTAAAAACATTTTGTAGCGACCAAGCTTATTGCACCAAGCTGGTCCAATTAAGGAGCCAAAGAAACTACCGACGGTTACAACCGCTGACATCACGCCAGCAGTTTTGTTAGTAATTCCTTGTCCCAATGTGAGAGCTTGCGGCAAAAAACCAGCATAAGCAGTTGTTGAAGCAATTCCTAATCCAGCACAAATCGAAACAATCCACGTGTTCTTACTCTTAATTGTCACTTTAAGATATTTAGCGGTTGGTTCAGCAGGAGGCAAAGACTCTCCTTTCGGAGTATCCCGAACAAACATCATCCAGCAAATGGTAAGTATTAACAAAGAAACTGACGAAAATAGATACGCAGCATTAACTGACGGAAACCATGAGCTTGTTATCTGTGCGAGCGTAATTCCAAGACAGGAAGCGGCGTAAAACACTCCCATAGCTGAATCAGTATCCTGCTTAAACCATGTCCCGAGAACTTTAATCAAATTTGCATTTAATAGTGAAATGAAAATTCCGCATAAAAGCAACATAATCATCATCATCCAGAAATTAGCTGCAATAAAACGACCAAAAGCGCCAATTACGGATAATACACATCCCACAGAAATTACCTTTTTCGATCCAAATTTATCTCCTAAAGATCCTGCAGGAATACTGAGGACAACAGCAACCAACATTGGAGCCATTAACAAGCTTGAAAATTCAGCCGTAGTAATATGAAGTTGCGGCATTATTTCAGTTGCTAGAGCTGAAACCTGAAATTGAATATAGTTTGCAATAAAACATAACAAACTAACGATAGTAAGAATTACCCATCGATAGCTTGGTAATTTTTCTTTTGCCATAGTTTTTCTCCTTTTCTATTAAATCCACTTACGGAAAGTGAATTATCTTTTCGGAAAGCTATTTAAACCGCAAGCAAGAAACTTAACAATCAACTTTGGTGACATTTTGGGTAAAATATAACCTTAGTTTGGGTAACTAAACTATCGTGATAGAAGTTAAAAAAAGACCTTCAAAGTAATACTTTGAAGGTCTTTTCCTGATTATTTTCCTTGATATTCCATAAAAATATGCATTAACTGACTTCGTCGATCAACCGCTAATTTTTTATAAATACTGTAAATATGTGATTTAACTGTTCCGACTGAAATAAAAAGTGCATCTGCTATTTCCTGATTTTTCTTTCCTTTTAAGACTAAACGCAAAATTTCCGATTCTCGTTTAGTCATTTTATAATATTTACAAAAATCAATAACTTGGTTCTCTTCATTAGCATTTTCCTTTTCATGAATCATTGCCTGATATTGGTTCATTTTTTGCTGAACAAGGTTTTCTAATTGATTCTTATTAGCTATTTCTTCCTCTTTTTTAGCAAACCAAATGATTAATAAGGAAATGATAATTGAAAATAAATCTTCATTAAAACCAATAATTTTCATGTAAGACAACAATTCACTAAAGGCTGGGATGTCCAATCCATGAATAATAAAAAAGACCACTCCTTCAATTACTGAAAGAATCATCAGAACAGCAGTTAATCCTACCGCTTTATCATAATTCTGTTTGTAATGGATGTCTCTGTTTAATTTTTTAGAATAAATGGCATAAATTAGGCACAAAAATAAGATTCCGGTATCTTGCACACTTCTTTGCAAAATAGACGTATCAAAATTATTGTAAAAGCCTAAAACTGCCACTATGTCTACTAACGTAACACCAATAATTGGTAGATAAAAGAAAAAACGCGGTTTTTGCAAGAGCATGCTAGACATTAACTTGACATAACAGCAACCACCAATTAAATAAATAAGAATCCTAATTAAGCAGTAGGCTCGATTATTAATCTGTAGCCATGAATTACTCATTTTTAATATATCAAATGAAAAAGCGGTCGTACTATCAATAATTAGAATGACGTATAGCAAGACTGCATAATAAAAAAAGTTGTTTCCGGTAGCTTTATATGCGTAACCAGCAACATTAATAACCCATAGATATAGAATGATAAACAAAATGTTATAAATATAGACAAATATTTCTTGCAAGTAACTCACCCCTAGATTCTGCAAATAAAATATAATAAAGATACTTGAATCATGTAAAAGTATACGAGTTCATCATAATCCTTTTTAGCAAGTTATTTTTCGTTATAATCAAACTATTTTTCCAATTGTACTTTCCTAAAAGTTTAAATTATTAAATACTGCTATAATTACAGATGACTTAACAAGAAAGGAAAACTAATAAATGATAAAGTTTTATGGTTACAAGCGTTGTTCAACTTCTAGAAGCGCACAAAAATGGCTAAAAGACCACGACGTAGACTTTGAACTACAAGACTTAGTTGAAGAACCACCAAAAAAAGATGATTTGGTTAAATGGATGAGTGAGCACCAAGACCGCGGCTTAAAGTATTTCTTTAATACCCATGGTCAAGACTACCGCAAACTTCATCTTAAGGATAAAGTTGACCAAATGACAATTGATGAAGCGGCAGAGCTAATGTCCCAAAATGGTAAACTGATCAAAAGACCATTAGTTGTGGATGGTAAAAAATTAACTTGTGGTTTTAACGAGGAGCTATACCAAAATACTTGGTTATAGTTTTTAGCCCAAACGAGTCTAACGACTCGTTTTTTACTTTAGACCAACTTTCTTATTTTAATCATAACATGTAAAATAAGTAGTTAAAAAAGGAGCTTAGCATGAAATACAATCAATATGCCTACGTTGAAACTGACTTTAATACTCAGGTTAAAGAACTAATTAATATCAAATTCTTACCTAGCAACTATCAAACTCTATCATTTACGGATCTTTTAAAAGTAATGTCTGAAAACGCCATAGCTGAAGTTGCTCCAGATGCTGAAGATGCACGTCAAGCAAAACTAACCGAATTTGCTGTTTCTTCCGAGCAAACTTTAGCGGATTTTTTAACGCAGCAGCCTGAACAAGAAACTGCCACGCAGTTTTATAATGTTGCTTTGCAGCTTTTGGGCTATCATGTTCATTATGATTATGACTTAGATGATCCCCTGAAATTGATGAAAAAGCAGGCACTACCGTTTTTAACTAAGTTTGAAAACAAGGATGATTTGATTCAGGGTTTTTACCGCCTACTTAATACTCGTGCCAAAAATGGTCAATTACTAATTGACGTCATGGCAGGCAAAGGCTACTTTTATAACCGGCGTCAGCTATTTGACAGTAATAAGTTTGTTTTCTTAAATGGTAAAAGCCTGCCAGTTTTTGCCACTAGTAAAGTAATCAGAGAAGTTGTTTACGTTGAAAGCGACTTAGATACTGATAATGATGGGCACTCAGACCTTCTCCAAGTTACTATTTTTAGACCATTTGAGAGCCAAAAAATGCCGGTACCGGCATTGTATACAGCCAGTCCGTATTTTGGCGGTATCATTGCCAATGAAAAGCGTAACCACAACGTCGACGAGAATTTAAGCGATGCTACTGAATGGACTAATCCCCAATATGTACCTTCTAATCAGGTAACTGCCAAAAAGCCAACGGGTACAAATTCACCTGCCAATCAGGCGATTGAAATGGCCGTAGGTAAATCATCTTACGGTCTTAATGAATACATGTTAGCCCGCGGGTTTGCCAGTGTTTTTGCCGGCGCAATCGGTACACGTGGAAGTGATGGCTTGCGCATCACGGGAGCACCAGAGGAAACAGAAAGTGCAAAAGAAATTATTGAGTGGCTTCATGGTGACCGAATTGCCTACACCGATCGCTCACGCAAACACGAAACAACCGCTTTTTGGTGCAACGGCAATATCGGCATGACCGGTCGTTCTTATTTAGGAACTTTGCAAATCGCAATTGCAACCACTGGTGTTGCCGGTTTAAAGACCGTGGTTTCTGAAGCAGCCATTTCGTCTTGGTACGACTATTATCGTGAACACGGCTTAGTCATTGCCCCGGAAGATTGTCAGGGAGAAGATCTTGATTTACTTGCTGAAACTTGCCAGTCAAATCTTTGGGATGCAGGTGATTATCTCAAGATTAAGCCCAAGTATGACGCGATGCAAAAAGATTTATTGACAAAAAGCGATCGAACAACGGGCCAGTATTCAGATTTCTGGGAAAAGAGAAATTACCGGCATCAGACAGATGGCATTAAGTGTTCTTGGATTAGCGTTCACGGTTTGAATGATTGGAATGTTAAACCTAAAAATGTCTATAAGATTTGGCAAAAGGTTAAGAACTTGCCAATTAAACAGCACCTCTTTTTACATCAGGGACCACATTACAACATGAACAACCTAGTTTCAATTGACTTCACTGATTTGATGAACTTATGGTTTGTCCATGAATTACTTGAAATTGACAATCATGCATACGAGCAATGGCCAACCGTAATGGTTCAGGATAACCTAGAAGCAGATAACTGGCATGAAGAAGCTGATTGGAGTAACGATCTTGGGCAAAAGACGGTTTACTATCCGACTGATGACGGCGAATTGCAAAAGGATGGCAACGGCAAACAGCACCTAAGTTTTACTGACCTTGGCGGCAAAGAATTTAAGAAAGCTAAAATTACGGAAAGTGACTGGCAGTACAAATTTATTTGCGGTGATGAAAAATGGGCTAAACCAAGTTTGCGGTTTACCACTGACGAGTTCATCCATCCCGTAACTATTGTTGGTCGACCTCAAGTCAAGGTTCGTGTATCTTCAAGTCTTAATAAAGGCCAACTTTCCGTCGCATTAGTAGAACTGGGTGACCGTAAACGCTTGACTCCTACCCCTAAATTCATCATGCCTAAAGGACAAGAGCTAGGCTTTCGGTTTGGTCAAGATACATTACAAGAATTTCAACCTGATAAGCTGACACATGCTAAGTTAATTACGAAAGCTCACATGAATTTACAAAATTATGCCGATTTAAAACGGCCTGCCGCTATTAAACCAGGAGAATTCTATGATCTGACTTTTATGCTGCAACCAACATATTACCGGATTCCGATTGGCAGCAAGCTCTGTCTGATTATCTATTCAACTGATCAAGGAATGACTAAGAGACCACTAGAAGAAACTACCTATACAATTGACTTAGCTGGAACTGAAATCAATTTTAGTCAAAAATAGGAATTAGATTTAAGAAATAAATTTTGCACTAAAAAAGAGCTAGATCTTAATCTAGTTCTTTTTTGTTTGGTAAATTAAGTTGTAGTTTTATGCTAAACAGCCTAGTTTAAACTAGTTGTTGAAAATGACCGGTTCTCTAAAGCGGTTAAGAGGGCCCGAGCGGTATCCAGACTAGTTAAAAGTGGAATATTTTGCTGAATTGCAGCTTGCCTAATGATAAAACCATCTGAATTTTTGGCAATGTCGTGCCCCATAGTATTAATGACTAAATCAATTTGTCCGGTCCGAAATTCTGCTAAAATATTATTTTCTTTCTGTTCGTGAATTTTGCTTACTTCAGTAACATATAGACCGTTTTCTTTAAGAAAAGCTGCCGTTCCGCTAGTTGCAAATATTCGGTAGCCAATTTGGGCAAATCTTTTAGCGATTGGCAAAATTTCTTGCTTATCCCTATCCTCAATCGTTAATAACACATTACCACTGTCAGGAATTTGCATATTAGCACCGGAAAAGGCCTTATACAGAGCTTTAGGGAAACTTAGGTCACTTCCCATTACTTCACCGGTTGATTTCATTTCGGGTCCCAGGTAACTATCAACATCGGAGAGCTTACTAAACGAAAAGACTGGTGCTTTAACACTAATCATTTTTGGCTCTGGAGCTAACCCGTCTTCAAAACCTTGTTCACGTAAACTCTCACCCATAATTACTTTAGTGGCAACCTGGGCCATTTCAATACCAGTAATTTTACTTAAGAAAGGAACAGTTCGACTAGCTCGTGGATTCACTTCAATGATATAAATCTCACCGTCACGCTCAATTAACTGTAAGTTCATAATGCCATGGCAATTTAGTTTCAAGGCTAATTTCTTAGTGACTATGGCTATTTTTTGTTTGATTTCAGAAGTAAAAGTTTGCGCTGGATAAACAGCCATTGAGTCACCGGAGTGCACGCCCGCATGTTCAATATGTTCCATAATTCCGGGAATTAAAACCGTTTCACCATCACAGATAGCGTCGACGTCACATTCTTTGCCATCAAGGTAATCGTCAACTAAAATCGGGTGACTAGCTGCTATATCCACGTGATTTTGTAAATAATCTTCTAGTTCGCTTTCAGTATAAACAATTTCCATTGCTTTACCACCAAGCACATAACTTGGTCTAACTAAAACAGGATATCCTAATTCTTTGGCGGCTTTAATAACGCCATCATGAGTGGTGGTAGTGATGCCTTGCGGTTGCTTAAGGTTTAGCTCTTTAACCACTTGATCAAACAGTTCCCGATCCTCTGCTCGATTCAGATCAGCTACCGTTGTTCCCAAAATCTTAATACCGTGATCTTCAAGCCCAGCCGCCAGATTGATGGAGGTTTGACCACCAAACTGGATAATTACCCCTTCGGGTTGCTCAAGATCACAAACATTTAAGACATCTTCTAGTGTTAGAGGTTCAAAATAAAGTTTGTCAGAAATTGAAAAATCGGTTGAAACTGTCTCAGGATTTGAATTAATTACAATCGCTTCATAGCCCATTTTTTGAAGAGCTTTAACACAATGAACGGTTGCATAATCAAACTCTACACCCTGACCAATTCTGATTGGACCGGATCCAACAACTAAAACAGACTTCTTGCCGGTTTTTTTACTTTCATTTTCACTATCATAGGTTGAATAAAAGTATGGCGTTGTTGACTCAAATTCAGCCGCACAAGTATCAACCATTTTGTACACCGGAATAAGATGATGCTTTTTACGCAAATTGCGGACATCATCTTCTGTTTGCTGCCATAATTTGGCAATCGTTGCATCACTAAAGCCGTATCGCTTAGCATTTTTTAACGTAGCAAAATCGCTCGGCTTAGCTGCGATTTCTTTTTCTAGCTCAACTATATGTTTAACAATATCTAAGAAATAGTAATTGATCTTGGTAAGTTCATGAACATCCGACATTGTATAGCCTCTTCTAAATGCCTCAGCAAGATAGAAAAGACGGTCATCCTGGACCTTTACCAACTTGTTTTCAAGATCTTCATCACTAGCATGATGGGCCTGAGACGAATAAAAATCTTTTTGATCAATTTCTAATGACCGAACCGCTTTTTGAAATGCTTCTTCGGCCGTGCGCCCAATTGCCATTACCTCACCGGTTGCCTTCATTTGAGTACCTAATTCACGGTCTGCCTTAGTAAATTTATCAAACGGAAAGCGTGGTATTTTGCATACTACGTAGTCAAGAGCAGGCTCAAATTCCGCAAAAGTAGTACCAGTGACAGGGTTTTTAATTTCATCCAGAGTTAAGCCAACAGCAATTTTGGCAGCCATTTTAGCAATCGGATAACCAGTGGCTTTTGAAGCTAGGGCTGACGAACGGGAAACACGGGGATTAACTTCGATAACATCATAATTAAAACTGTTGGGATCAAGAGCGAGTTGGACATTGCATCCCCCTTCAATTTTCAGCGCCCTAATCAAGCGTAGGGAGCAGTCCCGCAACATTTGATATTCTTTATCAGATAAGGTTTGCGATGGTGAAAAAACAATCGAGTCACCAGTATGCACGCCAACCGGATCAAAGTTTTCCATACAGCAAACAATCATGGCATTATCATCATGGTCACGCATTACCTCAAACTCAATTTCTTTATAACCAGCAATTGAACGCTCGATTAAGCACTCTGTCACCGGCGAAAGCTCTAAACCATTTTTGGCAACACTGGCTAATTCTTCGCGGTCGTTACAAATACCGCCACCCGTTCCGCCCATTGTAAAAGCGGGACGAACAATAATTGGGTAACCAATTTCATCACCAAACTCTAAGGCTTCCTGAACCGTCTTTACACTTTTAGATGGCGGTACTGGCTCACCCAGTTTTTGACAAAGCTCTTTAAATTTTTCCCTGTCTTCTGCTTGCTCAATTGACTCAAGTTTAGTTCCTAATAATTCAATATCGAGTTCAGTCAAAATACCGCTTTTAGCTAAGGACAAGGCCATATTTAACCCCACTTGTCCGCCTAAAGTTGGCAGAATTGCATCGGGGTATTCTTGACGAATGATGCGGGAAACTGAATCAACTGTCAAAGGCTCTAAATAAACCTTATCGGCAATTGTCGTATCAGTCATGATCGTGGCAGGATTCGAATTGACCAAAACCACTTCATACCCCTCTTCACGCAATGCTAAGCAAGCTTGCGTTCCTGAATAATCAAATTCGGCAGCCTGGCCAATAATAATCGGGCCAGACCCAATAACCATAATTTTTTTAATATCAGTTCGTTTAGGCATGATCTTCAGTTTCCTTTCTTTGATCAATCATCTGCATAAAGTAGTCAAAAATACCTTCCTCATCGTGTGGTCCAGGCGTACTGTCTGGGTGAAACTGTACTGAAAAGGCTGGATACTTTTTATGGCGCAAACCTTCAACGGTGCCGTCATTAACTTCAACATGCGTAATCATCAGGTTATCGGGATCAATTGATTCGCGCGCAACAGCATAGCCATGATTTTGGGAAGTAAAGCCAATATTACCGGTTGCGATTTCCCTTACTGGATGGTTAAAACCACGGTGACCGAATTTCATTTTATAAGTTTTAGCACCATTGGCTAAAGCAAAGACTTGGTGACCCATACAAATGCCCATCAAAGGAATTTGTTTTTCCACCTTGCGAACCATTTCAGCCGCAGCGCTCATTTCTAAGGGGTCGCCCGGTCCATTCGATAATAAAACACCGTCTGGCTTTAATGCTAGAATCTTTTCTGCCGAAACAGTATAAGGCAAAACAACGCAGTTACAATCACGTTTTCCTAATTCACGTAAAATACTATTTTTTAGTCCAAAATCGACCACCACAATGTTGCGCTTTGATCCTGGTACGGGATAAGATTTTGAAGTTGAAACGCGGTCAATCACTCCTTTAGTGACATTTAATTGCTGCAACTGTTCAGCAATCTCTTTTGCTTCATCTTTATCAGAGCAAATTTGACCACGCATGGTGCCGTACATTCGTAGCTTTTTAACCAAAGCGCGCGTATCAATTCCCTGAATTCCAGGAATATCCAAGCTTTTCAGAAATTTAGGCAAAGTTGTTTGCATCCGCCAATTATCGGGATGACGTGCTACTTGGTGACAGATGACCCCCTTAATTCCGGGCTCCAATGATTCGTAATCTGCTAAGGTAATACCATAATTACCAATTAGCGGATTAGTAAAAACCAGAATTTGATCTGCATATGATTGGTCCGTAATCGCTTCTTGGTAGCCAGTCATTCCAGTTGTAAAAACAACTTCACCTTTGGTTTCACGCGCACTGCCAAAACCTTCACCCTCATAAATACTGCCATCTTCTAAAATTAAATACCTCATTTAATTTCCTTTCTTTTGGAAGACAATTTCACCTGCCACCATTGTCAGTTCAGTTTGTCCGTATACTGAGTCACCAGTAAATGGTGTATTTTTACCCTTTGATAAATAATCCTGTTCCTTTATTTGCTCTTCATGCGCTAAGTCAAAAATTGCTAGATCAGCTGGCTGACCAAGCGCTATTTTACCCGCGTGTTGTAAGTTAAAAGCGGCTGCAGGTTTAGTAGTAAGCCAACTCAGTAATTGCGTTAAAGTAAAAATCCCAGGTTTAACAAAATGTGTATACAGTTCGCTAAAGGCAGTTTCACTTCCCGTAATGCCAAAAGCCGCTTTTGCAAATCCGCCTTGTTTATCTTTTGCTGTGTGTGGTGCATGGTCAGTAGCAATCATGTCAATTGTGCCATCAAGTAAACCCGTAATTAAGGCCTGTTGGTCAGTCTTAGATCTTAGTGGTGGATTCATCTTATATTGTCCTCGGTTAGCGATAATATCTTGGTCAGCTAATAACAAATGATGCGGTGTTACTTCACAAGTCACATGAATACCCTTTTGCTTAGCAATTCTGACCAGTTCAACACTAGTTGCGGTTGAAACATGACAAATGTGGTAGTGGACACCCGTTTTTTGCGCTAGTAATAAATCACGGGCAATTTGGGTGGTTTCAGCTAATTCAGTGACTGGTCGTAATTCAAACTCATCCGCTTTGGTTCCTTCATTGATCACACCAAAGTTAAACAAAGAATCATCTTGAGCATGTTCTGCAATAACAAGATCATTTTCTTGCGCTTTTTGCATTGCCAAATACATTGTCTGGGCTTCTTGAACACCTTTACCATCATTGCTAAGAGCAAAACAACCTGCTTGTTTCAAACTATGATAATCGGGTAGTTCAGTTCCTTGCTCATCGACTGTAATTGGGCCGTATTGCAAGATATTTACTTGGCCATTTTCCCGATTATTTTTGACCATCTTACTCATTAATTCGGCAGTGTTGGGAACCGGTACAACATTAGGCATTGCTCCCACCGTAGTAAAACCACCTCGAGCAGCCGCTAGCGACCCGGTTTGCACATTTTCCTTAGCGGTTTGTCCTGGATCACGATAATGAACGTGCATATCCACCAAGCCAGGGCTTACTAACTTGGCACTGGCATTTATTTCATGATCGGCTTGCAAATTAGTACCGATCGCACTAATTACACCATTTTCAATTAATAAATCTCCTCGCTCAATCTGATCCCCTAAAAATAGCTGACCGTTTTTAATTACCGTCGCCATTATGAAAGTCCTCCTAATTTGCGTCCACGAAGAACTGCCTCAATCATCGCCATTCGCATAAACACACCATTTTCCATTTGACGAACAAAGCGTGACTTGGAGGCCTCAACCAAGTCCCCTGCAAGTTCAACATCATGATTAATTGGACCCGGATGCATAATGATGGCGTCATCCTTCATGGCCTGATAGCGCTCTTGATTAATGCCATATTCTGCATGATACTTTTTAGCATCAAATTGCGACTCATTAGGGTCACCCGCATGGCGTTCATGTTGAACACGCAAAAGCATCATGACATCCATCTCTCTAACCAAATCATCAAGTTTCTTAAATTGACCATAACGATCATATTCTTTGTCATACCAGTATTCAGGGCCGGAAAAGTAAACTTTAGCTCCTAGCTTAGTAAGAAGTTCCATGTCACTTTTAGCAACCCGAGAATTAGTAATGTCACCGACAATTGCGACCTTTAGATCTTTAAAGTGGCCAAATTGTTCATAAATCGTCATCATATCCAGCATACATTGTGATGGGTGCTGACCGCTGCCATCACCAGCATTAATTACCCCAATAGCCAAATGGTGACCTTGACCTGGATGAATCAGCTTTTCATAATATTCATTCTCAGAATGTCTGATTACTTCAATATCAATCCCGAGAGCCTGCATGATTAACGAAGTATCATATAATGTTTCGCCTTTTTTAGTAGAACTGTGAGATGGGTCAAAGGGAATTACAGTTAGGCCCAAACGTCTTTCTGCCATTTCAAAACTGGTATGAGTTCGACTAGAATTTTCGAAAAACATGTTAGTAACATAAACTGGTTTAGTAAGGTACGGACTCGCACCACCATTTTTGAAGTATTGTGCACGGGCAATTAAGGCCTCTACTTCTTCGACACTTAAATTTTCCACACTGACAAATGAAGGTAAGGTAACTAAGTTAGTTGTTTTCATTGTTTAAAACTCTTTCTTTTGTAAAAAAATAAACCTGAAGCATTAATTTCGCTCCAGGCTTATCAAAAGGATTTTTTCGGTGCAACAATGTGCATGACGAAAGAAACTCAAACCCTTCTGACCCTCTCTGGAGCCAATTAAATGGTTGAATTAATTAAAAGTATTAATCATGATAACGGTTTTAATTCGATGCTATCTTTTTGGTCGATTTCTTCAACGTGAACAGCAACTTGCTCATGCGATGACGTTGGGATATTTTTGCCGACAAAGTCAGCACGAATCGGCAATTCACGGTGACCACGATCAACCAAAACGGCGACTGCAATTGAACTTGGCCGGCCAGCATCCATGATGGCGTCCATCGCAGCCCGAATAGTGCGGCCAGTAAAGAGCACATCGTCAACTAACACAACATGCTTGTTAGAAACATCAACGCCCAAGTCCGCGTTATTGACAACTGGATCTTGCTTAAGCGAAGCATCATGACGATCATCACGGTAAAGCGTAATATCAAGTTGGCCAATTGGGACATCTACACCTTCAAGCTTTTGAATGCGATCATGAATTCGTTGTGCTAGATAAACACCACGCGTTTTGATGCCGACTAAAACTAAATCCTCAGTTCCCTTATTATGTTCAATAATTTCATAAGTAATTCGCGTTAAGGCCCGCTTCATTGCGAGAGCATCCCAAATTTCTTTTGCCATTTTCTTCTCCTCTTACTTCTTCGCCCATGAAAAAAGCACCTAATCTGCTTGAGACTAGGTGCTTCCTAAAAAGTCAATACTTAATTGAGCTTGCCTTGCTAGCCTCACGGGACTAATTTTAAAGACATTAATCTAGTTAAATATACGAGTTGTTGGGCAAGTTGTCAACCGCTAAATTGTTTATTTGAAAAATAACTTCCTAAATCCGGTCACAATAGTTTATTTGGGCAAAATTGTTTTACACTTCTTAGGTAGCTACCGTCACAAGCTTATTTAATTTCAATTGACTTCTAACTAAAGTATTTCAAAAAAGGCAATGCCTAAAACTAAGATCGGCCAATCAATGTCAGGAATTATTTTTTTCAGAAACAAGAGGTCAAGCGCGGCAAAGATAATCATAATAAACCCAATAACTCTTTCCCATTTCTGCAAAGAAGATAGGCGTGCGCCGACTTCATGAGGATAAAATTTTTTAACCACTTTTTGGCTAAAAGACAGAGCGAAGAAAATTACTCCAAGCCCAACCCAAAAAAGCAGGTAAAATAGCCCTTGTTTTGAGTTAAAATCAGAATAATTAACTATTCCAACAAAAACTGCAAAACAAGCACTGATTCTCAATATCTGCTTACCCGTAAACTTAGAAGTCAACATCTCTTTTTACCTTAAACCGTTTTAACCCTTTTCACCGTTAACAATAATTTGTTTGAAAAAGTCGATTACTTTAAAATGCCAAGTAAAAAATCATTTCCAAAGAGCAAAGGCAGGCTCAGCAGGAAAAAGTGCAAATAGCAACCCAGTATCAAGTGTTATTAACAGAACTGTCTCATTATCTAGCATAAAACAAAATAATGATATTGCGACCAGCACTAACCCCATGCCACGCTCGAATTTTTGATTAGCGGATAATTGCGCATTTTTTTCGGGTATTTTTGCAACAATCTTGGGAATAAATGAACCCGCCAAGATTAAAAGCCCAATAATTAAAAATGTTATCAGGTATGTTGAACGGAAATTAGAACTTGCATGATAATATCCAAATAAACCTATCAAAAATTGGACAGCTGCCATTAGCCACATTCTGACTTTACTGGCTAATTTTAACTCAAACATGATTACCTTACGCCGCCTTAAATTTCAATTACTAAAAACAAAAATTAAATAGTATTTTTATTATTTAATAATATTATAATAAAGCCAGAAAGTAAAGCTGCTTATTAAATAAAAAACGCAAGCCCCCGTATCGGTTTTTGCGTTTTCCTGAACTAATTAAATTCTACTTGACCAACTAAGTCATTAATATCAGCAACACCTAATTTTTCAAGTATTGCAGGCAAATCTTGCGCAATGTGCGGACAAATAAGGGCATCCTTAAAGTGTGCACTGCCAACAGCTACTGCATTTGCTCCAGCTAGCATAAACTCAACTACATCTTGAGCACTTTCAATTCCTCCCATGCCAATAATCGGCAAGTCCGTTACTTGGCGAACCTGATTAATTTGATACAAAGCAATTGGCTTAACACCCTCACCAGAATAGCCGCCAATATTATTACCAAGACGCGGTTTGCGGGTTTCAATATTGATCCTCATTCCAGTAACGGTGTTAATCATGGATAAGCCATCTGCACCACCCGCTTCGGCAGCCTTGGCAATTTCGGTCACGCTCGTGACATTAGGCGTCAATTTAATGTAAATTGGCACATCCACGACTGCTTTAATCGCTGCTGTTAACTCCTCAATTAAAGCCGGTTGAACACCAAAGGTCATTCCGCCTTCAGCCACATTTGGACAGGAAAAATTAATTTCTAAGGCATTTACTTTGCCCGAATCTGCTAATTTACGGGCAACTTCAATATAGCCTGCCTTACTTTCGCCACCAACACTAGCCATTAATGGCAATTCGGGATATTGCTTTTTAATTGGCGGCAACTTAGCCGTAATTACTTCATCGACTCCAGGATTAGTAAGCCCCACAGAGTTTAGAACACCCTCATCGAGAACCGCTATTTGTGGCTGTGGGTTACCAATTCGTGCTTCAGGTGTTGTGGTTTTAATGACTAATGCACCTAATTCGTTTAAATCAAACTTTTTCGCCGCAGGCACATCACCGAACCCAAAAGTACCACTGGCAGGCATAAGTGGATTTTTCATCGTTAGTCCTGGTAAATTAACGCTAATTTTTGTCATCTTTTCCTCCAAAAAATGAATGCTCTCCGTCATTACAATTATTTTTGGGTCTATTTTACACGTTTTCTCATTTTTTAAAAGCAAAATTTTTGTTGTATTTTGCCTATCCCGGTGGTAAGCTCTTAATTAACGAACTTTAAACGGTAC
This sequence comes from Lactobacillus sp. B4007, assembly GCF_026535895.1. Classification (NCBI taxonomy): domain Bacteria; kingdom Bacillati; phylum Bacillota; class Bacilli; order Lactobacillales; family Lactobacillaceae; genus Lactobacillus; species Lactobacillus sp. B4007. The sequence continues at coordinate 99,380 of NZ_JAFNPA010000003.1, read as the reverse complement.
AGAGAGACCGCAAGTTAAACACGACTTAAATAAGAAAAAAGTCTATTTTGATGCACTCTCGTACCAGAATAGGCTTTTTTGCTTGTGGAGGTTTTATGAAAAAAGCAGTATTTGTAGCTTTGGACTATGACAATTTATCTGATGTTCAACAATTGTTAGAACAGTTGGGCGCGCCCAAAGAAACTTATTTAAAAGTGGGAATGGAACTCTTTTATCACTCTGGCTCTGAAATCGTTTCTGAACTAGTTCAGAAAGGTTATCATATTTTTTTAGATTTAAAGTTGCACGATATCCCTAATACCGTATATGGAGCAGCTAAACAATTGGCCCAGCTAGGGATTGATTGCACAACGATTCACGCTCTAGGTGGTAGTGCAATGATTGCAGCAGCAAAGAAAGGCTTAATTGAAGGTACAAAAGCTGGCAATGAAGTGCCCAAGCTTTTAGCAGTAACTGAATTAACCTCGATTTCAGACCAAATTTTAGCAGACGAGCAAAACTGTTCATTACCCATGACCGAGCAAGTCGTTAGCCTTGCTAAAACCGCAAAAAATTCTGGAGCAGATGGCGTTATCTGTTCACCGCTGGAAGTTAGCAATCTGCGTAGTCAAGTTGGAGAAGACTTTCTGTACGTAACTCCGGGAATCCGGTTAGCAGAAAATCAAAATGGTGATCAAAAACGCGTTGCGACACCCCAAAAAGCTAAAGAATACGGTTCAAGTGCAATTGTGGTTGGCCGTCCGATTACGCAAGCTCAAGAACCGGCGATTGTCTATGAAAAAATTAAGAAGGAGTTTAATTAAATGTTTCAAGAACAAATTATCAATAAACTAGTTGAACAAAAAATCATTACAATTTCCCCAAGCAAACCATATACCTATGCTAGCGGTATGCTTTCACCAATCTATACTGATTTACGGTTAACAGTCTCATACCCTGATTTACGGGACTGGATTGCTACAGATCTTGCCGACTTAATTAAAAAGAATTATCCAGATGTCACAATTATTGGTGGTGTAGCAACCGCTGGAATCCCTCATGCAGCCTGGGTTGCAGCTAAATTAGCTCTACCAATGATTTATGTTCGTCCTGAGCCCAAAGATCATGGTAAGAGTAGACAAATTGAGGGGCGATTTAGTGCCAACGATAAAATTGTTTTAATAGATGATTTAATCACGACTGGTGGTTCCGTCTTAAATGCTGTCAAAGCTACTAAAAATGAAGGCGGCAATGTTATCGGTGTAGCTTCTATTTTTACTTATTATTTAAAAGATACTAAGCAAAACTTTGCTAAAGCTGGTGTTAATTTCAGTCCCTTATTAACTTATCCTGAACTATTAAAAAAAGAGCAAGAAATGAATTATATCAGTGTTAAAGAATATGAAGCATTAAAAACCTGGCACGAAGACCCATGGGCATGGGGTGAAAAGTTTAATCACTAAAATAAAAATCCGATTACCAATATTAATTGGTGATCGGATTTTTATTAATGATTGTTAATGGCATTATTGAGCCGTTTACGGTAACGGAAATAGACCAAGAGCATGAGCGGCAGTAAAATCAATTGAACAGGGTAAAAGTACTTTACAGGTAAGATATCATTGACAAAGCCCATGATAATTGGGCCAAAGGACATCCCAACATCCAGTCCAAGATAAAATGTACTACTTGCCAGCCCCTGCTCACTGATCGGAGCTAATAGTAACGCGGTCGACTGTAAGATTGAGTAAATGACACCGTACCCAATAGCCATAAACGCCGCTGCCAACGCCATGATCCAGTTATTTTTCATCACAGATAGCAACATAATGTAAATAAAAGTAGAAGCTAAACTAATCCAGAACCAGACCCCAAAAGGCACAGTATCAAATAAGTTCTTTAGCACAACCCTAATTAAAAGGAGTACAAGCGCATAAATTAAAAAGAATGAGCTGACAGCAACATGTAAATGCCTCTGTTCAGCATATGTAACCAAATCAGCTTGGGTGGCAAAATAAGGAAAAGCAAACAAAGTAGTTAACAGTGCAATCGGTAATACATTTTTCTGAATAATTTTAAGATGGTGTGGTGAGCCCTGTTTTTTGACTCGCTTTTGCGGATTCGCCCGATTACCAACAAATTGAATCATGATTACCATTAAAAAAGATGAAACAGCAGAGGCAATTATGGCTGCCCGGTAGCCAGTCTTTTGGTAAATATTAATTGCTAAAGCTGGCGCAACCGCCATTGCCAACGCATTCATCAGACCATAAAAACCCATGGCCTGACCGACATGTTGCCGCGGAACTAAAAATGCCAGCCAAGTAGTCATACAAACAGTACATAAGACAAAGCCGGTTCCGTTAATAATGCGAAACAGTAACAGCCAACCGCTAGCTGGTGCAAAAACATAGCCAATGACACCAATCATAATCAAAATTCCACCAATAAAGGAAAGTTGATATTTTGAAAATTTATCGGTTAAATTACCAGCAATAGGTCGCAAAAACATTGCTGCAATACTCATAATACCAACAATAATACCGGCAAATGCGCTGCTTGCACCTAAACTTTTGGCGTAACCATTGATTAATGGGTTAACGAACATCGTACTAAACATAAAGAAGAACGATGCTGCCATCACTAATATAACATCCTTAGTATAAATCGATTTTCCTTTAGCCATTTTCTCCTCACTATCTCTTAAAAAATAGTTAATATTAATATTCTAGCACTTCTAGGCCCTATAAGTAATGGGTTCTACCTAAATAGGCAGTTCTTTTTTGCTAATACAAGTAGCTAAATGGATGAAACTGTGCTCTTCTTTTAGAAAATTGGTCTACCTCATAATACACAAAAAAACACTGAATCAATTAGATCCAGTGTTTTATTATTTTATATTTACCAGTAAGAAAGTCTTTGGTTTTCTTAATTAGTAACCCATGTATCTGTTTCTTTCCCAATCAGAAACAGTTTCAGCATATTGTGACCATTCAAGTTCTTTAGAGCTAGTAAAGCTTTGGGTCAAGTGCTCTCCAAGAGCATCTTGAATTAACTTGTCTTCCTTAAAAGCTTTAAGAGCATTGTGCAAAGTTGAAGGCAATGGCTTAATTCCCATTTCATTTCTCTGCTCTTCACTAACATCAAATAAGTTGCAATCGATTGGATCCATTGGCATCTCTTCTCTCTTGATGCCATCAAGACCAGCAGCTAGACATGCGGCCAATAATAAGTATGGGTTAGCCGTTGGGTCAGCTGAACGCATTTCCAATCTGGTATTAACCTCTTCAGCTGAAGGTACGCGAACCATTGGTGAACGATTCTTTGAAGCCCAAGAAATATATACGGGTGCTTCATAGCCAGGAATCAATCTCTTGTATGAATTGACTGTTGGGTTAGCTACAGCAGTGATTGCACGTGCATGATCTAAAATACCATTTAAAAAGTAGAGCGCTGTATTGGACAAGTGGAATTTATTATTCTTGTCGTAAAAAGCATTTTTACCATTTTTGAATAATGACATGTTCGTGTGCATTCCGTTACCAGCTTGTCCCTGTAATGGTTTAGCCATGAATGTAGCGAATAATCCATGCTTTTTAGCAATTTCACGAACAACCATCTTAAAGGTTTGAACCCGGTCGGCTGTGGTTAATGCGTCATCAAACTTAAAGTCGATTTCTTGTTGACCGTCACCAACTTCATGGTGCGCTGCTTCAACTTCAAACCCAATACTTTCCAAAGTTTCAACGATATCACGTCTGCAACTAGCACTTTCATCATTGGAAGTAAGATCAAAGTATGAAGCATGATCAGGAACCTTTGTGGTCCAGTTGCCATTTTCATCAAGCTTAAGTAAATGAAATTCAGCTTCAAATCCAATATCAAATGCGGAAAAGCCCATATCCTTCATTTGTTCAACAATCCGCTTCAAATTGTTCCGCGGATCCCCAGCAAATGGCTTACCATCTGTCATATGAACAGAACAAATTAAGCAGCCAATCTTACCGCCCTGGCTATCTGTCCAAGGTAATACTGACCAAGTCGAAAAGTCTGGATATAAAACCATATCGCTTTCTTCTAAGCGAACAAAACCATCAATTGAAGAACCATCGAACCGAACATCATTAGTGAGTACTTTTTCCAGTTGACTATTAGGTACTTCAACTGCCTTGAGTGTCCCATTAATGTCAGTAAAAGTTAGTCGAATAAAACGAACATCGTCATTAGCGACGCTTTTTCTTATATCATCTGCTGTAATTTTCTTTGTCATGCTTTTCCACCTAAAAAAATATAAACAACTTATAATTGGTATAGCCCAGGCAAGTACTCAACTACCTGCCTAAAACTTGATTAATAGATTAGCAAAACATTAAATAAAAGTCAAAGTGGTCTAACCACTTTTTGCTAATCTTTACCAAAGTTTTACTTTAATTAAAGCCCTTTTCAATGCAAAAATTAATTTTGGAAAAAGAGCTCATTAACTGCATTAGTGATAGCAATCTTGACATGAGCATATGTCAAGCCACCTTGCATATAAATCGCATATGGCGGCCGAATTGGTCCATCGCCTGAGAATTCGATGCTTGCACCTTCGACAAATGAACCATCTGCCATGATTACCTGATCCTCATAACCTGTATCATTACTTGGGACAGGATCAACGAACGAGTTAATTGGAGAATTTTCTTGCAGTGCTTTAGCAAATCTAATCATCTTATCTTTATCATGGAAGATAACTGCCTGAATTAAGTCTGTCCGATCATCATCCCACTTTGGTGATACTTGAGCACCCATTCTGGCCAATAAGGCAGAAGAATAAATTGCCCCTTTAATCGCATTACCAGTAACACTTGGTGAAATAAACAAACCTTCAAAATAATCAAGGTTGTTGTTAAGACTGGCGCCTTCTTCTCTGCCAATTCCTCCAGCCGTGAGTCTGGCGGCAGTATTTTCAATTAATTCATGTTTACCAACAACATAACCACCAACTTTGGCCAATCCACCGCCAGCATTTTTAATTAATGACCCAGCCATTAAGTCGGCCCCAAACTCAGTCGGTTCATGCTTTTCGGAAAATTCACCATAGCAATTATCAACAAAGACAATACTATTAGGACTAACTTCACGAATCATCGCAATCATCGGCTTGATTTTTTCAACCGTAAAGCTTTGACGTGTGTCATAGCCACGAGAGCGCTGAATGACAACCATCTTAGGTTGGTGCTCAGATAACAACTTGCGAGCTGCTGCAAAATCAACGTCTCCGTCTTTTAGAGGAACATGGGAAAACTTAACACCATATGACTTTAAGCTTCCTCGGCCATCGCCCGCAATACCGATTACTTGTTGCAGTGTATCATATGGCATTCCAGTAATATAAGTTAGCTCGTCTCCTGGCAGCAAATTGCCGGCCATCGCTGTTGCTAGGGTATGAGTACCTGAGACAAATTGTGAGCGAACTAAGGCATCTTCAGTATGAAAAATTTGCGCGTAAATGCGATCAAGCTTATCGCGACCACTATCATCCGATCCATAACCAGTACTTCCGATTAAGTCAGCTTCAGCAACTGCTTTATCCTTAAACGCTTGTAAGACCTTATTTTGGTTAAAAAGGATATTATCATCAATTTTGCTTAATTGCGGTGCAATCTGTTGATCAATTTCACTAACAATTTGTTGTAATTCTTGCGGCCAATTATTCATTCAACCATTCCTTCACTTTCTGTTCTATCTTTATCTGACATTCTGGGTCGTCTAACGGGTCAAACCAGACAACGGGCAATTGATTTCTAAAGTATGTTAGCTGTCTTTTGGCATAGCGCCGAGATGCAGCTTTAACTTTTGCGATACAATCCTCTAATGTGCTTTCGCCGGTAAAATACGGGAAAAATTCTTTATAGCCAATCGCTTGCAAAATCTGGTACTCTTTTTCCCGATTTTGATAAACAAATTCTGCTTCGCTTAACAGTCCCTCTTGCATCATCTGATCTACCCGAAGATTAATTCTGCGATAAATTTCCTGTCTGTTTGCATTAAGACCAATAATTAAATAATCATACCGTGGCATTATTTTTTCCTGTTGTTCAGAAAATTTTTGTCCGGTTCGGTCAATAACAGTCAACGCCCGTAGTACACGTCGGGTATTATTAAGTGGAATTTTTTCGGCTGCTGCTTGATCTCGCTGGTTTAATTCCTGCCATAATTTTTCCGCTCCATTTAAAGCTAAGAATTGTTGCCACTTTTCATCAATTGCCTGCTGCTGTTCCTTTTTCTCACCTAATTGCATCTGATTTAACAGTGCATTGACATAAAAGCCAGTTCCACCTACGAGCATTGGTAACTCTTTTTTAGTCGCAATTGTTTTGACCGCCGTTTCGGCTTGTTTAACAAAATCAACAACGGAGTATGGCTCAAAGACCGAGCGCGTGTCGACTAGGTAATGTTGGACTGATTTTTGCTCTTCAGGTGTTGCTTTGGCTGTCCCAATTGCCACTTCACGATAAACCTGCATCGAATCGCCCGACACAATAGCCGCATTAAGCTTTTGTGCCAAAGAAATCGCCAAACTGGTTTTGCCAATCGCTGTTGGTCCTACGATTGCTATGATTTTCTGCATTTTTCGCTTCCCTTTTGTACTTTTTTAATTATATATTAAAAAAACACGTTTGAAAAAAATGACAAACATGTTCCTTAATTAATATTTAGATGATTTCGTCCGTCCATTCCACTCATCAAAGCCATTTTTAAGCCATTTAATTGAAGAGAAGTGCTTTTTTTGTAAAAATCTTGCTGCACGAAGAGTTACTGATAACGAATCTGAATAAAGGTAAACTGGAAGATCTGCTCTTAATTCAGAATATTGGTACTTCAACATGGTATAAGGCAAATTCCGTGCCCCATCAATGTGCTTTCTTTTGAAGGGAGCTTTTTCCCGTAAATCAACAATCTGGGCTTTTCTCATGCCCTGATTGAACTCATCATTAGTCAAATCACCGTTACCTAAGCGCTTAGTTTGAATTTTATTCCATAGCCAAACCAGAACAAAGGCAAGGATGATAACAACCAATACCACATCTACAATAATTAAAAAAGTTGACATAAATTTTCTTCTCTCCTATCAAAGTTTATAAAAATAATATACTCCTAAATTAGGAGCGATGCTTATTTTTCTCAAGCTTTTCTTCATATTCGTGTTCCCGGCGAAGAATTAGCTTAGCAATTAAATAGTCATGCTGATCAATTAAATGCGCACGATTAATATTATCAAGTTCCAGCGCCATTAATTCAATATCCCAAATTCTTTTGCCAACATGGACCATAATGCCATATTTTTCAAGAAGTTGTTGAACATCGTATAAAGTTTTCATGATAATTTGATAACCATACCCATTCTGACAGTAGCCACACAATAGACAATCAATACGGCGGCAGCCACCACTCTTTCCTTAACAGAGTAATGGTGGGTTGTCCGATCACCGAGGATAATTGCAATTAGAAAGCCGACTGCTAAACCGCCAATATGGCCCTGAATATCGATATTAGGCGAAAACAAATCAAGCACAATATTAATCACAGCTAGCCAAAAAGCCTGCTTACCTAAATAAGAAATAACTGGATTGGCACGATTCTTTACTGCAACTGCAGTCATGGCACCAAAAAGGCCAAATAACGCAGTCGATGCACCAGCACTTAAAGAACTGTCACTACCAAGAGCCAAGCTGAGCAAATTGCCCCCAACACCAGCGGATAGATACAGAAGTAAAAAACGCCAGTGGCCCAATAATGGTTCAATATAAGTACCAATGTAATAGATCATCACCGCATTAGAAGCTAAATGCATGATCCCAATATGTAAAAACTGAGCCGTAAATAAACGCCACCATTGGTTTTGTCCCACAACAGCAAGATTATTCATTGCGCCCATTTTTACTAAAACATAGGCATTCTCTGAACCACCTTGCATCACTTCAATTAAAAAGACTACCAAAAGTGTCAGTAAAATGGCAACAGTAATATAACAGTTTTTCAAATATTGTCGTTGATTCATCTTAACCTCATTTATTTTTGCAAGATTGAATTAGGCGTAATAATAGTTTGAATCGGGATATCTGTTTGTTCAACATTCCAAGTCGCGGTTTCAAAAATCATTTGTGAGTTTGCCAAAGCAACAGTTGCTGCATTCGGATGTTTAGCTAAAAATCTGTCGTAGTATCCCCCACCAAATCCAACACGTTGATGGGAATCGCGAGCAAAGGCCAAACCAGGAACAATGATTAAGTCAAGCTGGTTATTGACTTTTGCCTTAGGATCTTCAACTTCCTCAACACCAAATTTTGTTTTACCAAGCTTCGTAGTGTAATTATATGAAAGAAAATCTTGTGAACGTTCAGGATTGTCATTAGCGCGGGCTAAATAGACATCCATACCCTGATCCCATAAATAGGCAATTAATTTAGAGGTATCGACTTCATATGATAAAGAAGAAGTTACTCCAATACTTTCCTTGCCATCTAAAATTTGTGAATTAATGAAATTCGTGAGCAAAGCTTGATCTTCAGTATCTTTTTCAGTACTATCCGCAAAACTGCTCAATCTTTCTTTTTGTTTTTGCCGTAGTTCTTTTTTATTCATGCTTATTCCATACAAAAAATAGCAGGAGCATAGGCCCTTGCTATAGTTAGTTTATTACTTAGTTTCACGATGAAGAGTCGTATGTCTTTCAACTGGGCAATACTTCTTCAAACTTAAACGTTCCGGATGCTTACGCTTGTTTTTCTTAGATAAGTAACTTCTATCTCCACATTCGGTGCATTCCAAAATGATGTTATCTGCCATTTCTTTCACCACCTAAATTCTTTATTCTGACTGTATAAGTTTAGCATTTCTCTGGACTTTTTACCAGCGATAATTACCAAATTTCTATTTTTTATGTAGTTTAAAGTAATCTTGAACCATTGCCTTAGTCATTTGCAGCGTATAAGACCCTTCTAATTCTGGGTCTAAACCTGGAAAGACAACAGCCGTAGCAATTTCCGCATTATTAGAAGGTGCATACCCGACAAAGGTGGCATTAACCAACTCCGGCGGATTTTTCTGGTTAGGGTGATCAGGATCATAGTAAAAGGTTTGCGCCGTACCAGATTTACCTGAAATCGATGGTTTGACATCCTTTAGTTTGTGGGCCGTTCCCCAAGAATTGGTACCATGAACTACTCGCCAAAAACCTTGCCGCACAACATCTAATTCACTTGGGGTCCAAGGAATTTTCAGCTGGACATTAGGCTTTTTATTATAGTCAATGTAAACCTTTTTGCCATTACTTGCTGTTCGACCAATTGACTGCACAACATATGGCTGCATCCTATAGCCACCGTTGGCAATAGTTGAAACATATTGCACCATTTGAATTGGCGTGTAGGCGTCGTAGTTACCGTATGACAGGTCAAGAACAGAACCAGAAAGAATATTTCCGTGTTCATCAAAAGACTTACCCTGAATACCTGATATTTCACCCGGCAAGTCAACGCCGGTTTTTTGACCCAACCCAAACATATTAAAGTTATGCCGCAAAGTATCAAATGCGGTCGAAGGCATATGAATGTATTGTTTAGGAATATATTTTGCATGTACCCAGTTCATCGCCAAGTGCATCATGTAAATGTTACTGGAAACTTCCAAAGCGGTCGAAGCATCAAGAGCACCAAAGGTTCCAACCGGATAAACTGATTTTTTAATCGGTGTTCCTGGAAGATAAACTGGCGTATCCGGTAAGACATTATTAGTTGGCGTGATTACGTTATTGATTAAACCGCCACTAACCATTGCTCCCTTAACAGCAGACCCCATAACAAATGCTTGGTTAATTACACCGAGAGCATTGTTAGTTGTTTTATTCTTCTTCGGATCACGACTAATACCGGCTACAGCTAATAATGCACCTGTTTTAGGATTCATTGCAACCGCATAAGCACCATTAGAATAGCGAGCCGCACCAGAAGCAATTGCTGAAGAATATATTTGTTGTAAAGAGTTCTGCACTTCTTTTTGATATTTGGCATCTAAGGTCAAAACTAAGCTTGCTCCAGCCTGACCAGAGTAAACTGACTTAGTCTGTTCAATGTTGCCTGAACTCTTAGTCCAAATTTTGCTAGTGGATTTAGTTCCCTTTAATAAAGGCTCATATTCTTGTTCTAAGTAGGAAGTACCCACGCGATCATTACGAGAATAACCGTTAGTTAAATAATATTGTAAATTATCACTTGGCAAGCCGGCCTTTTCTGTTGATACAGATCCGATAATACTCTGAATTGAAGACCCGTTAGGATATGATCTCTGCCAATCTGTTCCAATTCCAACACCGGGTAAATCGGATAAGTGTTCCCCAACTTCAGCTATTTCTTTATCAGTCAAATCGCTGTTTTTTAAATAAATTGTCGATAAAGTATAGGCACCCGAGATTTTGTTATAAATCAGAGCCGCCGTTTTTTCCCGATCGGTTAATTTAATGTGTTCAGCCCGCACTTGGTCATGAATTCGATTATTGATTAGTTCATCATCTTCTGTTGCCCTGATTGACTTGGGCACTTTAGCAGTTTCTTTTGTACTATTTTTCTTATAACCCAAGTAATAATCAATCACTTGTTGTTCAGTTGGTTTTTCGTTCTTGATGCGAATATACTGGCTAAGCTTATTTGAAATAGAATAAATATCATCAGCAGTTGTAGAAACACTTTTGGTGTAAGTAATAGCATTTTTGGCTTTATTACCAACCAAAATACGGCCCTTGCTGTCATACATCACTCCCCGAGGTACTTGGCTGGAAACGACGGCGGAATTTGATTTTTGTACTTCGGCTTTAAACCGCGACCCATAGCCAATTTGCAGATAAGCCAGCTGCCCAATTAAAGTCGCAAAAAGTACAAAAATAATCGCCAAAATGATTTTCATTCTAATTGGCGTTGAAGGTTGATTTTTTGTACTATTAGATTTAGTTTTTCGATTATTCTTAAAAAATTTCACGTAACTCAAACCTCACTAAACTAGTGGTTATTTTACCAAAAACTAGGGTGCAATTCTATTAGTTGGACATTGCTTTGACAAAATTTTACCAGATTTTAGTTAATCCGCATAATTGCGCTGTTTTAATTATCATCATTCTCTGTCAGGATAGAAGAACTTGAAAGCCTTTTGCTAAAATATCTTCTGTATTTATTTCTTTTGTAATAAAATAAATAATATAAAGACTAAGATTAAAATGGAAAGAAGAAACAAAAATGACACTTGAATACCAAATTGGTGTTGATGCTGGTGGTACTCATACTACCGCAATCGCCTATGATATGAGCGGTCAAGAAATTGAACGCAGTGAAGCTGGCCCCGGACAAGTTAATACAGATTACGACAATGCAATTAGTAATATTACCGGAGCTATTAACCAACTAATTGACCAAATTGACGGTGATTGCCAACGGATTTTATGTGGTATGGCTGGACTTTCAGTAATCGGACATGCACCTGAAGTAGCTGCAGAAATTTCTGCTAAGGTTAACAATTTGCCTACTAGAGCTGTAACAGACTCACTACTTGCCTTGTATAGCGGGCTTGAAGGTGAAGATGGTGGACTAGTAATTGCTGGTACTGGTTCAGTCTTTAATGGACTACAAAAAGGGCGAATCATTACCACTGGTGGTTATGGCTCAATTTTAGGTGATGAAGGTTCTGGTTATGCAATTGCCTTAACTGCCTTAAAAGCCGCACTTTTAAGCTGGGACAAACGCGAAGAAAATGCCTTAATTCCAATGTTTAATGACCTATTTAAGACTGATAATATTGTCGATGGGACCGCTAAATTCTACCAAATGTCCAACCCAGAAGTTGCCTCAATGGCCGTTAGCGTAGCAAAGCTTGCCGATAATGGTGATCAAGATGCTACTGCTGTAATTAAAGAGCAAGCTGAATTGCTTGCCCGCGATATTATTATCGGAATGGATCGCTATGAGGAGCCTAAGCCAATGCGGATTGCTCTGACCGGATCAGTTCTAGCTAATAATGCAATGCTGCGCAACTTTTTAGAAGAAAAGGTTAAGGAGCATTACCCTAATGCGGAATTCTCTATTTCAAACGGCGAAAATGCTCGCGGCGTTATTTACGATAAAAGTAAGGATTACCGCTACTTTACAAGTCGGTAATATTTACTTAAAAATACTAAAAAACAGATTACTGGTTACAGTAATCTGTTTTTTAATTAAAGAATTTTATTCTTCAACTTTGTTGATAACAACGTCGAACTTACCACCTGGGGTGGCAATAGTGACTGTTTCGCCTTTTTTCTTGCCTAAAATTGCTTGTGCAATTGGTGAATCGTTAGAAATCTTTCCACTTAATGGATCAGATTCATCACTTCCGACAATGGTGTATGTTTCTGGTTCGTCTTCACCAACCTCAGTATAAGTAACAGTCTTACCAACTGCTACTTCATCGGGGTCACTTGAATTAGCATCTACCACATGAGCATACTTTAACATTTCTTCAACAACGTTAATCCGATCTTCAAGATGACTTTGCTCATCCTTAGCAGCATCATATTCTGAGTTTTCAGATAAGTCACCGTAAGAACGCGCAACCTTAATTCGCTCAATTACTTCAGGACGCTTAACAACTTTTAAATTTTTTAATTCTGCCTCAAGTTTTTCTTTTCCTTCGGCAGTCATTGGATATGATTTCTCAGGCATAAAATTTCCTACTCCTTAAAGTTAAAATTCTTTTTGCACTGGTCTATAATATTGATTTCTGTGCTTAAAGTCAACCTCTAACGAATTTCCGCACCAAGTTGATTCTCTAAGCTACTTGTAATTTGAGCAGTTACTTTATTAACAACTTCATCAGTTAACGTATCTTGCTCATTTAAGAAATGAAGTCGGTACGCGAGACTCTTCTTATTATTTTCAATATGTGACCCTTGATAAACATCGATTACGCGCAAGTCGTGCAAATACTTGCCGCCATTTGCTTCAATTACATTTTCAATTTCTTGATTGGTAATATCTTGCTCAACTAAGATTGAGAGGTCGCGATCAATTGCCGGGAATTTAGGTGCTGCTTTGGAAACAGTCTTAGGATTAACAATTAACGGCACAATCAGATCAAGGTCTAATTCATAGCCATATAATTCGCTACCTCTCATTACCTTGCTTGAACGGGTAACGTCATGACTAATCATACCGATCATCCCCACGTACTGCTTTTTAATATAAATTCCAGCAGTCCGAGTCGGATGCATCTTAGCAATTACCTCTGCTTTATATTCAACATCACTAGAATTGATACCAATAGCAGTGAATAAATTAGTTAATTGCCCCTTCACATAATAAAAATCGATTTTTTCTTTATTATGTTGCCAATTTTCAAAATACACATTACCAGAATATAACGCTGCAAGATGCTCATGCTCATTGTAGGTATTGTTTTCAAAGTCATAAACACGGCCTTGCTCAAAAATTGCTAGTTGATTCTGCTTCCGCGCCATGTTGTAACTGGCAGCATCAACTAAACCAGTTAGCAAGTTTTGCCTTAATGTAGAACGACTTGAATTCAGTGGCATCTGAACTTGAACCATTTTTTGAGGTTCTCTCATAAAAGATACAGCCTTTTCAGGTGAGGTTAGCGAATAAGAAATTGCTTCAATTAATCCCTGTCCCTGAACAACATTTTTAATTCGTCTGATAGCTTCTTCTTTTTCAGAATAGCCCCCATGAGTTTCTGCTAAAACTGGCTGGGTTGATTTAATATTATCATAGCCATAAAGTCGGCCGACTTCTTCAACTAAATCAGCAGCAATAGCCACATCCCAACGTCTTGCAGGTACTTCAACAGTTAAATTATCGCCATCGATTTGTGCGGCAAAATTAAGTCTTTCAAACAAGTGTTTAATTTCAGCAGCAGAAATTGATGCGCCAAGTGTCTTATTTAAATATGAAATGGTCGTATGAATAACATCTTGCTTACGCTCGGTTTCAGTAGCGGTAATGACGCCTTCATTGATTGTTCCGTTAGCATCATTGCGTAATAATAAGGCAGCTATATCAAGCGCTCTTCTAGTTGCATCCCAATTAACGCCCTTTTCATAGCGACTGGAAGCTTCGGTTCGATTAGCGTGGCGTAATGCTGCTTTTCTGATCAAAGTTGGATCAAAAATTGCTGACTCCAGAATAACATCTGTAGTGTCGTCCTTAATTTCTGAATTAAGTCCACCCATTACACCGGCCATCATAACCACTTCGTTTCCGTTCGTGATTACAATATCTTCTGGATCAAGGTCAACATTTTTATCATTAAGGAGCGTGAGTTTTTCGCCCTTGTTAGCTTTTCTAACTACCAGCTTGTTAGTTGCAAATGCTCTGGCATCATACGTATGCATCGGTTGGCCAGTTAGCAGCATCACGTAGTTAGTAACATCAACGACATTATTAACTGGGCGAATTCCGGCATTCCACAAGCGTTTTTGCAGCCAAAGCGGACTGTCAGCAACTTTTACTCCGCTAATCTTGCGTAGGTAAAACTTCGGGGCAAGCTGAGAATCAACCTCGGTGTTAAAATTGCTTGTCCAATCAGGACCATCTGCCCTTAAAGTTACGTCTTCAATTTTAACCGGCTCGTCGACAATGGCACCTACCTCGTAGGCAGAACCTTCCATTGACAGCGTATCTGCCCGGTTAGGAGTGATATCAAAATCAAAAATATAATCATCCATTCCTAACGGTGCAAAAGCAGCTTCACCAGGCTTAACATCAGCATCTTGAGGGAAAACATAAATTCCATCGGTATATTTTTCTGGAACAAGATTATCAGCAAAACCAATTTCTTGTAAACCACAGATCATACCATCAGATTGATAACCACGTAATTTACCCTTTTTAATTTTAACGTTGTCGGCAATGCGGGCCCCAGGAAGGGCTACAACAACATCTTCGCCTGCAGCAACATTAGGAGCACCACAGACAATTTGATGAGGTTCATCTTCACCAACATCAACGTGAGTTAAATTAAGGTGGGTGCCCTCAATTGGCTCACAGTCTAAAATATGTCCGATGACGATTTTTTTCAAACCTTCTTCAGGGTGCTTTACTTCGGCGACTTCGACACCTGTCCTAGTAATTTTTTCACCTAATTCATTTGGATCCTGATCCAATTTTAGAAAATCTTGTAGCCATTGATATGAAACTAGCATTATCTTTCCTCCCTACTGAATTGTTCTAAGAAACGGACATCATTGGTATAGAAATCACGAATGTCATCAATGCCATATTTAAGAATCGCAAACCGGTCGAGTCCAACACCAAAAGCAAACCCGCCATATTTATTTGAATCAACACCAGCATTTTCAAGTACATTAGGGTGAACCATTCCTGCTCCCAAAACTTCGATCCAGCCAGTATATTTACAAATTGGACAGCCCTTGCCGTCACAGTTGAAACAGGAAACATCCATTTCGACGGATGGTTCAGTGAATGGGAAGTAACTTGGACGCAAACGGGTCTCACGATCCTGACCAAAAACATGTTTAGTCATCAATTCTAGCGTTCCCTTCAAATCACCCATTGTAATATTTTCATCAACAACGAGCCCTTCCATTTGCATGAATTGGTGTGAGTGCGTTGCATCATCATCATCACGACGATAAACCTTACCTGGGCCAACCATTTTTAAAGGACCTTTAGTAAAATCATGTTTTTCTAAAACTCGCGCCTGATCACCAGAAGTTTGCGACCGTAATAGATCTTCCTTATCAACATAGAAGGTTTCTTGCATATCGCGAGCTGGGTGATCCTTAGGCAAGTTCATCATTTCAAAACAGTAATGGTCAGTTTCAATTTCAGGACCTTGAACAACTTGATAGCCCATTCCAATAAAATAATTTTCCAAATCATCAAGAATGATATTAATTGGATGCTTTACGCCCAGATGAGTTACCCGACCTGGCAAAGTAACATCAATTTGTTCCTTTGCGAGCTGCTCTTCAACCAACTTTTCAACGATTTCATTTTTGGCATCATCTAGTTTTTGGTTAAATAAATCCCGGACTTTGTTGACATTTTGCCCAACTTCTCGTCTTTTTTCAGGCTCAACCTCTTTCATTGAATGCAAAATTTCAGTTAATTCACTTTTGCGTCCGACAAGTTTAACCCGAACATCATTCAGCTTTTCTTCAGTCTTAGCTTGAGAAATTTCGCTTAAGCCCTGCTCACGCAGCTCCTTCAGCCTTTCAAATAAATCCATAAATAACTATTTCCTTTCAAATAAAAAAGCTCCGTCCCCTAAAAGGGACGAAGCTTCGCGGTACCACCCTAGTTTGGGCATTAATAACCCACACTTAAGTTTTCGATAACGGCGAATACCGGAATTGATTAGATCCTACTAGTAAGATGAAATTCACAGATCCGTTTAAACTTTTCTTTCAGCTTAATAAAAAAGTCTCTCTGATTAAATGATCGCTGCTACTAGTCTTACTTTCTGTAATTAACTATAAGAATAATTCATTTCACTCAAACTTGCAAGTAAATATCAAATTCTCATTAAACCCATTTATCTGCCCAATTATGAATTTGATCAAAAACCGGCTTGAGATCTTCGCCTTTTTTAGTTAGACCGTATGAAATGATTTTGGTTTTACTGTCAACTGAACGCTTGACAATTTTTGCTTGCTCTAGTTCTTTCAGACGCTCAACTAAGACACGGTCAGAGCATGCCTTAACGCACTGAGCCAAATCCTTAAAACGCATATAATCACCAGCACAAAGGGAACTAATAATTAGCCCATTCCACTTTTTACCAATGATTTTAAATGCATTTATAAAATGCTGACAGTGCTCATAATCTGTCCCTAAACAGTCAGAACAACCCTTAGTTTTATCGTCTTTAGCCATAATCCATTCCTCCCACAGCAAAGCAATGATATCAACTTATTATAAAAAAAACACTTACTAAAAACAAGGACAATCCATTATGCAAAGTGGTAAATAATAATACCAGCCGCTACGGCGGCATTCAAGGATTCTGCTTGGCCTTTAATCGGGATATATAATTTTTCATCACAAATTGCCGCAATCTCGTCACTAACCCCATGTGCTTCATTGCCAATAACCAAACCAAGCTGCGCTACTTGGGCAAATTCTTGTAGCTGCTTGGCAGTTTTATCTAGCATACTGCTATAAACCGGTATGGCATTGTCATTTAACGCATTGATTACTTCAACTAAGTCAGCATTGATGATATTGATATGGAACTGGCTTCCCTGCATTGCACGCTGCGTCTTGGGATTATAAATATCAACACTATTGGGCGATAAAACTACGCCGTCAAAACCAGCTGCATCCGCAGTTCTAATTATTGTACCGGCGTTGCCAGGATCTGATACATTATCTAGCAAAACCCATTTACCAAAATTAAAAGGGTATTGCTTGGGTTGAGCTATCTTTAAGACCATAAAGATGTTTTGTGAATTTTTGGTACTAGATAAATGATGAGCAATGGCTGAATTAATCAAATAAATATTTTTACCATCTAGGTCAACCTGATAGTCTTCTGCTACTTGATTTAACGCCAGCTCGGTTCCCAGCAAATCGACAAAATTTAAATTAGCTTTAAACGCTTCTTCAATTAAGTGAAAGCCCTCAATTAAATATAAGCCAGTATCTTCACGGTATTTCTTTTGTTTTAATTTAGCTAAATCTTTAATCAGTTTATTATTAACTGAACTAAGTTGTTCCATTTAGTAAGCATCTTCTTTCAAACTTTATTATAATGTAATATCTATCAAATAAAATGGTAAAATCGACTTAGACTGAGTTTAATTTTTATTAGAAAGGAACCATCATGGCATTTTTCAATAATCGACACGAAAAACAGTCACAATCAGCGCAAGATTCATTTGAAACATGGAAACTAACCGCTTCAGGTGTAGTTCAAGGCGTTGGTTTCAGGTGGAGTGTTCTAAACCTTGCCAACAAAATGGGGCTTACGGGTAATGTTTGCAATAATAGCGATCAAACCGTAACAATCACTTTACAGACAAGTCTTGACCACGTCAACCAATTTATTAAGGAGCTGCCCCAAAATGTATCTCCTTATGCCCAAATCTCAACGATTAAAAAAGAAAAGCTGGCAAATGTAGCCAAAATGCATGGTTTTCATGTATTATATTAAGTATTGACTTTAAGAATAAACATTATGGTGAATTGAATGAAGAAATTTCGCAAATATATTGGATTGGCTGCACTTTGTTTTGCAGTCATGTTAATTGTTACCGCTTGTGCGCAAAATGGCAAAGGAGTTACTAAACCTCCTACAGACTTTTTCTATGGCACAATCTATAATTTTATTGGAAAACCATTACAAAATGTCATGCTCTATTTTTCCCACGTTATCGGTGGTGCTAACGGAGCTGGTTGGGCCATTATCTTAATGACCTTTGTTGTTAGAATGGTTCTTCTTCCTCTAATGCTTAACCAGCAGAAGAAGTCGACGACACAACAGGAAAAAATGGCTCGCGTTCAGCCGCAAATGAAGCTAATTCAAGAGACAATGAAGCGCAAGGACTTAACTCAAGACCAGCAATTGACTCTTGGCACTTGGCAACGCGAATTGTATTCGCAGAATAATCTTTCGTTAACAGGCGGAATGGGCTGTCTGCCACTGATTATTCAGTTTCCAATTATGATTGGGATTTACCAAGCGGTAATGTATTCCAAGCCACTTGCCCATTCATTTTTCTTTGGCATTTCACTTAGTGAAAGATCTATTTCGGTAACAATCATTGCGACAATTTTTGCCTTTTTACAAGGATATATTTCTTTAATTGGCATTCCGAAAGAACAGAAGAAACAAATGCAATCAATGATGCTGATGAATCCGCTCATGACACTATTTATTTCACTGTCTGTATCAGGTTCAGTTGCATTATATTGGGCAGCCGGTAATATCTTTTCAGTTATTCAACAATTAATTGTTACCTTTATCATTATGCCAAAAGTTAAAAAAGAAGTTGATGAAGAATTAAAGCACGAGCCAATTAAGGCCGTCGTTACCCAAGAAAAAATTGATGAGTTGCTCAATCAATCTTCTGCGGCACCTAAGGTTAATAAACAGACGCAAGAATTACATCAAAATCTGCGTAACCGGAATAAAGGAAAACAGCATCATAAACATTAAGTAGCTTGCAAGCAAAAGATAGCTTGCGGTAAAGCGATAAAAGCCTCGGAGTTAGAAACAACTTCGAGGTTTTTATTATGGGTAAATTATCTAAGCAAGAAAAAATTGAAGCAAAACTAAGAGGACTAACCCCGATTAAATATCGGCTATTAGTCCTCAATTAAAATTATTAAACTGTCCTAGTTTCTATTTGCCTTTTTTAGCTTTCTCAGCTTGATCACGTTCACGCAACTTTTGGGCTTGCTTCTTCGTTAGAGATGGGAATGCAATTATAAATTGGCTTCCTTGTCCTTCAACTGAATCAACGCCAATTTTGCCGTGATAACTATGAACTAATTTTTGAGCAATCGATAAGCCTAAACCGTTACCACCCTTTTCGCGCGTCCGTGCCTTGTCAACGCGGTAGAACCGGTTAAAGATCTTGCTTTGATCTTCTTTAGAAATCCCTTCACCAAAGTCCTGAACAATAATATGAACCTCGTTTTGCGCTAATCCAGCAGAAATGTTGATTTCCTTGCGATCAGTTGAATACTTGATGCCATTATCAACCAAGATAACAAGTAATTGTTCCAAGTGTCCCTGATAAATTTGAATTTGCGTATCTTGCGGCATATCATCCATATCAAGTCTGATGACAAAGTCTTTATGAACCATTGACATGTCGCCAGCAACACGTTTCAAGACATCAGCGACATTGGTAACAGCATTCGGGTATTGAACATTAATCTGTTCAGCTCTAGTTAAATCTAGCATTTCCTGAATTAAATGCTGCATTCTTTTGGCTTCCTGAAGAGAAGCTTTAATTGACTCCTCAAGAATTTCCGGATCATCTTTACCCCAGCGTTCAAGCATATTCAAGTGCCCTTCAATTACCGCCACTGGAGTTCTCAACTCATGCGAAACATCCCCAACAAATTCTTTTTGCTGGTCAATATAACGCTGCATACGATCAAGCATTTGATTAAGCGAAACCGCTAATTCCTGCAGTTCATCGTGCCGGTGAAAATCGCTAATTCGGGCAGTACTGTTTGGATCCGCATTAACTTCCAGAGCAACTCGCGACATTTCCTTAATTGGCTTCACGATCCCGCGAACAATGATAAATGCGATTAACGTGAAAAAGATAATTGCAACTGCAGATATACGAATCATCCATTTGAGAAGGTCCTTCATCAAGCCGTTATAGTAAGACATTTTATTGGCAACAACAATGTAACCAGTTACCTTACCCTTATGCGCATCACGAACCTTCTGGTAAGTTAACAATTCTTTTCGCCGGCCCTTATAGACGGTTTCTGAATGAAAATTACCCTTAAATTGTTTAAATTTAGGAATTACACCGCCGTTATCAAATACATCTTCTTTTTCAAGGTTATAAACGACCACGTTTAAATCTTTATTTGTTAGTGAAGATAACAAGTCATCATTGAAGGCGTTATTGGGATGCTCATCAGGATTAATTGGCGGATTACCTTGCAAAATTTTTCGTGCCGATGGTGTAAGCGCAGGAACAACATTAGATATCTGCAATTCGCCATGAATCTGGTTTAAACTGTCATTAAGCTTAACCACCATTTCACGCGAAGTTTCTTTTTGCTGCACCATTGATTGCTGACCAACAATCGAATAAATAATGACCGAAAAGATAATAAAAGAGACCATAATTGTCAAAGCGACAATACTGACCCAACGTACAATAATAGATGAGTGCTTGGTCCCTAATTTTTCCTGTTTCTTACTTCTTTTCATCATCTTCATCTCTTACCATATATCCGGTACCCCGAACGGTCTTGATATATGATTGTTGACCAGGGATGTCGATTTTATTTCGAAGGTATCTAACATAAACTTCAACAACATTGGTTTCAATATTAGAACCTGGTCCCCAAATCTTGGATAATAATTGGTCGCGACTTACAACATTGTTCTTGTTCTTAATTAACGTCATTAACAAATTGTATTCACGTTTAGTCAAGTCAACAGCCTTACCGTCACCGCGACGAACGATCCGGTTTGCAGTTTCAATTGTTAAGTCCTTAAACTTGATGACCTTCTTTTCGATTGTGTCATCGGAAGCTTCTTTTTCGATCTTAACTCGGCGTAAAACAGCACGAAGCCGTGCTAATAATTCTTCAATCGCAAATGGCTTAACAATGTAATCATCAGCACCATGATCAAGTCCAGAAACACGATCAATAACAGAATCACGCGCCGTCATCATTATAATTGGCGTACTCTTAACTTGACGTACACGACGAGCAATTTCCAAACCGTTTAAGTCAGGCAGCATCAGGTCAAGCAAAATTGCATCAAAGTCTTCGTTAAGTGCAAGGTCTAAAGCTTTACGTCCGTTACTCTCAACAACTGTGTCATACTTTTCGTGTTTTAACTCCAACTCAACAAAACGAGCTAAGTTTTTTTCGTCCTCAACAATTAAAATTCTTGCCATTCTTCTATCCTCTATATTCACTATTAAATGCTTAATCAAGTTAAATTTCTTTTAATAAGTTAAGCATACTTTAAAAAAGCTCTTAAAACAAGATTAATAAATCAGGATATGAATATCACTGATTTTTGCACTATTTTATACTATTATTTATCTTTATTTTCACCGTTATTATTTTCATCAAATAATGTCTTTAGCTTTGCAAAAGCTGGGTTTACGCGTTCTTTTTTGCTCTTATCAAACGCTTCTTCTGAGATAACAGACCAACCATCGCCTTCGGGATAAACATTTTCTTTTTCTTCCTCCGGAGTCAAAATGGTAATTGGAATATTAAGCAAAATATTGTCCTCAATTGCAGTCTGTAAATCGATTTTATCATCGTCCACTTTAACAATTGGAATCTCACTCTCGTCTAGCTTTTCCTTAGATACTTCATCTTCGGTGTAATTTTCCGTAAAATGAAAATCTTGCTCGAAATCAACCGGTGCTAAACTGCGGCTCGAAGGAACGACGAGCTTCGTTTTAACCTGAAAATCTCCTGTTACATATGGCGAATTATAAAATAATTGGCCAGTAACAAGCACATTTTTTACTTCGTATACCAAATCTTTACTGCGCTCTAAAAATTCAGGACGCACTTGGACTTCCTGCTTAAGTGAAGTGATTGGTTCCCTATTATTCTTAATCTGTGAAAAGTTAATCGTAAGCATCTTAAACCTCCAAAGGACGTCGACCAAAGTTCTGATCAACCTGCATTATTTGTTCATATAAGCGGTCAACCCGTAACTGTAAGTGCATTGAGCCCTGACGGCTATTTTTTTGATCAACCTTAGAAATGATATTAGCAGCTGTAGCTTTTCTAATCTGCTTTAAGTAATTTCGCCCTAATTTGCTATACCCTAACAAAAATAATGCTTCATCATTGAAACTGGCGATAATATCATCCTGTGTAACGTTTAGCAGCGTATAAAGTGCAAGACGGCGCAATCGCGAATAGGTATAGCGCTTGGACTTTATCCGTCGTAAAAATTCCGTAAAGTCACGTGCTAAATGAATTTCCTGCTTAAGCTTATATTCAAGCCCTTCACTCATTTGATAAATATCATGTAGCTGCTCAACAGACGAAGACTCAAGCCGATATTTTAGAAACGGAAACAAAATATTCCAATTCGGATATGCCTTTTGCTGGTATAAGTTTTGAACTTCTTTCTTAGGCATCCATTGCTCTAATTCAGCATTTACCTGACTATGCAAGATGATATTGCGAATTGCGCTCGCGCTTTGAACTACTCCATTACTTTGCAAGTCATCATCATGACCAGCACCAATTCGGTTAATTGGGTGCAGAGACAGTGGCGTACCCAAATTATGATTAGCTACAGCATAAGCCAAAGCCAAGATAGCATTGGGCTCGTTAACTTCATGGCCAACTTCACGGGCAACCATTTGATTATATTGCGTCGAATAGGTCTGACTATAATCGTTAAAGTCCATGTGACTTTGTGGTATTTCAGCAATCTTACTGCCTAAATAAGCAAAATTTTGCGTTGCATCTTCTACACCAAAGACTAAGTCAGTCACACCTAACTTAGCCAATTGATCAATACTACCTAAAGAAAATAGGTCAGCAGGCTGCACCGCCGTCGAAAAAGGTAGTTCAAAGACTAGGTCAGCACCACTTTCAAGTGCAGCTTTTGCTCGCGACCATTTATCCATGATCGCCATTTCGCCTCTTTGAACATAATTACCAGACATTATCACCACTATTGGATCTTTGTCTCCCGCAATATAACGAGCTTGGTTCATTAAAAACTCATGTCCACTATGAAAGGGATTATATTCAGCAATGATCCCGACTACACTCATGCTTTGCTAATCTTCCTCTAACTCTAATTTTTTACCACTAGTCCATAACTTTTCAACATTGTAAAAGTCACGCGCCTCTTCGGTAAAGACATTAACAACAACATCGCCAAGATCAAGCAAAAGCCAGTTAGACTCGCTAGATCCTTCAACACGATAATCATAAAAGTCAGCTTTATGTGCTTCATCAATAATTGCATTGGCAATCGCATGTAATTGGCGATTTGAGCCTGCACTGGTAACAACATAATAATCAGCTAAAATGCTGTAGCCTTGCATATCATAAGCTGCAGTATCCTCACCATGGCGATCGCTGATTGCTTTTAACGCAAAAGCTAAGATTTCTTTACTAGTCAATTTTTCTCCTTACTATTTTTTGATACTCCACACATTATAGGAATCTAATGTAAGTGGATAGATTTTACTTCGTTTACTAATTAAAAATTCGAGGGTATGTGCTAACTGATAGCCTACGCCTTCATCAAGATTGGCATAGGTTACATCTCTTGCTTCTTGCACTCCTGCAAAAGTTCTTCCCGGTTCAATATAATCAGCCATGTAAACTATTTTATCGAGCGTGGTCATTTCCGTATCAGCGGTTGTATGCCGCCTCACAGCAGTCAATATCTCTTCATCCGTAATTTTTAAATCACGTTTAATAAAATATGTTCCTACGATGCCATGCCAAATTGCGGGGCCCCAGTTGAGTAAATCGAGATCAAACCCTTGTGTTTTAATGGCAGTTTGAAAATCTGCGGGTGAAACCTGCTTAGCATAGTCATGAATAAAGCCAGCTAAAGCTGCTTTATCTTCGTCATAGCCATTTAAGTTAGCAAGTTTTCGTGCAGTTTGACTAACACCAATGCAATGATCAAAACGGTGCTGATCCATATTATTTTTTTCCCGGTTAACAATCTCATCGCTACTTAGCGGCGAAAACGTTTTTTTAAAAAACAACTCATTCATGGTATAAACCCTTTTTTTGAATATAATTTCTAACTGAATCAGGTACAAGATACCTAATTGAGCCACCCATTGCAATAGTTTGCCTAATTGAAGTTGAACTCACGTCCAATCCGGGTACATCAACCCAAATCATCGGTAATTCAGCTGATTGTGGGTAGCCAGCACGCTTTACACCAACTAAGGTAGCTAATTGCGCAATTTTGGTTGGTTCTTTCCATTGCTGGAAGTTATTAACTTGGTCACTTCCCATAATCAAGAAATATTGATTTTCAGGGTGTAATTCATGCAAATAACGCAACGTATCAACGGTATAAGAAACCCCCCCGCGGGTTAATTCAAACATTTTTACTTGAAAATGCGGATTATCCTGTGTGGCTAATTCAAGCATGTTTGCCCGATCTTGCGCTGAAACGACTGGAGCATCTTTTAGTGGGGGAATATTAGTTGGAATAAACCAAATTTCATCAAGATGTAGTTTACTCAAAACTTGTTCACCCACAATTAAATGTGCTGTATGTACCGGATTAAAAGTTCCGCCTAAGATACCGATCTGTTTACCTTTTTTAGGCTCAATTTTTTCTTCTTTTAGCTCAACCGCCGGAGTTTTTTCAAAACTTTTTGCAATTGCAATCATATTTTCCTCTAAATTAACGCACGTCTAATCCCTAAGCCAATTTTACCAGGAGTATAGATTTTAACTAAACAATCTGCCGGAACCGTCACAAAACCAATTCCACCAAAAAGTAAATCACTCTTATAAGAAGTATGCAATTCCTGACCCTTAAGTTCTGGTAATTCGCTGTCTTCTTCTGGCGGATTAAGCAATTCTCCTACATGCCTTTGGTAAAATTCTGTAGCGTTTTCTGTTTTTGTCCGGTGAATATATAAACCACGTGCAGCATAAACAGTAAAGCTAGCAGGGTTCCCCTTTAAAAAGTCAATTCGGCCCAAACCCGCTAAAAACAGCGTATTACCAGGTTTTAATTGGTAAGTAGCCGGTTTAAGAGGCTTTTGCGGTGATATTACTGCCAATTCTTTAGCATTTAACCGCGTAGCCAGTTGATTTTCCGTCATTATTCCCGGTGTATCAACCAAAAAATGACCATTTTCCAACGGAATTTCAATTTTGTCTAAAGTAGTACCAGGAAAACGGGAAGTTGTAATCAGATTCTTCACGTCTCCCATTTCATCAATAATCGCGTTTAATAAAGTCGACTTACCAACATTTGTCATTCCGACAAAATAGACATCTTTATCTCGTGAACCCTTATTTAGATATGAGATTAACTCAGTTAGGTTCTTTTTGTTTTTAGCACTAACTAAGAAAATCTTTTTGGGAAATAGTCCAACTCGATTAGCTTCTTGACGCATCCAATCCTTAATTTTACTTTGTTTTGAATTTAGGGGAAATAAATCAAATTTATTTCCAACCAAGATGAATTCATTATCACCCACAAATCTCTTTAATGAAGATAAAAGTGAATTAGTAAAATCAAAAAGGTCGACCACATTGACAATCAATGCTTTTTTAGAAGCTAGTGAATTGAGTAAGGCCAAAAAGTCATCGTTATCAGCATCCACTGGCATTATTTCATTATAATGCCGTAAACGAAAACAACGCTGACAATAGATGTCGTTACCCTCATCTTCACTTTCGATTGCCTTTTTTAAACGCGATGCAGGCAAGTAGCCCGCTTCTTCGGGGTTATCGGATTGTAAAACAGCTCCACAACCGATACAAATAATATTATCATCCATTTTTTAATGTCTCCTTGAATGTAACTGGATGTGAAATAGCTAAAAAGAAAAAGATAATTCTCTCAAAAAAACGATTTATTCTGGTATTCCATTTATCTGTTTGAATTAATGGCTTAACCAAAACTGATTTCACTCCAGCTAAATTTCCAGCTTGAATGTCAGTAATTAATTGATCGCCAACCATCATTACCTGCTTTTGCGAAAGATTCATATTCTCCCGCTTTTTAGTTATAGCAAAAGGTAACGGCTTTTTAGCTTTTGCGACATAAGCAATGTGATAAGGATCTAGCACTTTACCAATTCGCTCAGCATTATTATTAGAAATGACCACCAATTTAATATCAGCAGCAGCCAAGCGGCGATTAAGTTCATCCATCTTCTTGGCTGTTTCGAATTCATTCCATGCAAGAAGCGTGTTATCTAAATCTGAGAAGACAGCTTTAATTCCCATCTGTTTAAGCACGTCAGTATCTAAATGATAGATTGTGTCAATTGTATAACGTGGCCTGAATAACATTCAACTTCCCCTTCATTTAACATTTCCCTAATCTAATATATCAAAAAAATAGCACGAAGTGATAAATTTTGACATAAAAAAATGGCGCTAATGCGCCATTTTTAAATTAATTTAAAGCCTTTTTAGCAGTTTCAGCTAATTGTGCAAAGGTCTTTGAATCGTTATAAGCAATATCAGCTAACATTTTACGGTTAATGTCAACACCAGCTACTTTCAAGCCGTGCATTAACTTAGAATATGAAAGATCATTTTGTCTTGCTGCCGCATTGATTCTAGCAATCCATAATTTTCTAAAGTCGCTCTTGCGTCTTCTACGGTCACGGAATGCATATCTGTAAGAAACAAATAATTGTGTACTTGCAGCTTTAAATTGCATGTGCTTTGCGCCACGGTAACCCTTGGCAAGCTTCATAACCTTCTTACGACGTTTACGTGTAACTGTTCCACCCTTAACTCTTGGCATCTAAAATTCCTCCTAAATATCGTTTTTATTTAATGATTAACGCATTTGAGAGAGCATCTGTTTGATGCGCTTCAAGTCGCTGCGTGAAACTAATGCAGCCTTTCTCAAATGACGACGTTGTTTCTTAGTCTTGCCATGGAAACGGTGACCAGTAAAAGCGTGATGACGCTTTAATTGACCAGAAGCAGTTCTTTTGAAACGCTTAGCAGAAGCGCGGTGGGTTTTCATTTTAGGCATTTTCTAATTCCTCCAAATTAACTTTAATTATTTTTTATCACTCTTGGGAGCAAGCATTAAAAACATTGACCGACCTTCCATCTTCGGTTTGCTAATCACTGTAGCAATATCTGAAGTGGCTTCGGCCATCTTTTCTAATACTTCGCGACCTAATTCCTTATGAGTAATTGCTCGACCCCTGAACCTGATTGAAACACGAACTTTAGCTTCCTCTTTAGTAAGGAACTTCCGAGCGTGTTTTAATTTAGTGTTGAAATCATTGCCTTCAATTGTTGGACTTAAACGGATTTCCTTTACACTGACGGTTTTGGACTTCTTACGAGATTCCTTAACCTTCTTTTGTTGTTCAAACCGGTACTTACCGTAATCCATAATGCGGGCAACTGGTGGCTTGGCATTAGGCGAAATTAGAACTAAATCTAAACTTGCAACATTAGCTTGGCGCAAAGCTTCAGCCTTTGTTACAACACCAACTTGTTCACCATCTTCATTAATTAAACGAACCTCGCGAGCGCGTATTTGGTCGTTTAATATCAAATTCTTTGGTATAATTCTTCACCTCCATGTTAATTTGAGGACAAGAAAAAGGCGGGTAAGAAGTTACCCGCCTTTAATCAACAGAAAATATCGATTAGCCCAGAGGTCAACTTAACTTAGGCGAGAAGCGGGAAAGCTTCTTCTTGTTCTCAACTAAAGTGATTATACGCTTTACTACTTATTAAGTCAATATAAAAAGCGCAAATCGGTTATTAGACTTAAATCAAATCTTATCTCTAATTATTATACCAGAATTATTTATTTCATTTACATAATCACATTTTTGCCAAACATTTTGATCATGCGTAGCAATTATGATTGTTGCCGCAGGATCAAATCCGGTTAACAATGTTTTTAAAACAACTTGGCCGTTTTCTGCGTCGAGGGAGCCTGTTGGCTCATCAGCAAAGATTACTTTAGGTGATTTTAAAATTATTCGAGCCAAGGCTACTCGTTGTTGTTCTCCGCCACTAAGTGTATAAACTTTTTGCTTCAACTGTAGCTTATTTAACCCAACATGAGAAAGAGCATTCTTCATTTTAGTCTCTTTTGCAGATTTAGATAGCTTTTGATTAGCAAAACTTAAGTCCAGATTTTGTCTAACCGTTTCGGTATCAATTAAACCAAAATTCTGAAAAATAAAGCCGAAATAATCACGGTACATTTTTTTGCGACTTTTAGAATTAACCTTGATATCAGCGACCTTCACCTCTCCCGCAGTGGGCCTTTCTAAACCACTCAAAAGATTTAACAACGTTGTCTTACCGGCTCCACTTTTACCAACAATGGCATAACTTTTACCAGACTTAAGATTGCAATTTATATCGTTAAAAATAATTTTATCGTTAAATTTCTTAGTAAGATGTTCTACTTTAATCATTTAGACTCCTAGTTTCCACGGTTAAGCGAAGTTAATAGGTCACGTTGCGCTTGGTAATATGTCAGCCAAATAATAATTGCTTCAAGCAAAAGATAGCCTAGACCATATGACAGTAGATTTAAGCGATTTAAGCCAGCTAAAGTAACCGTAATAATCAATATATCAAGTATTAAATTACCCGTTAAAAATGTTCCAACAAGTTTGGCATTTGATTTGCCAAATACTTGGTATACTGCAATTTTACGACGATTATTCTGCAAGAATGTTGAACTAACAAACAAGATGATAAAAATAAGTTGCAGAAGCGTCAAAACAGTTGTAATGGTCAACATGAGTATTTGTTTATTAGCTCTAATATTATAGTCCCATAATAGTGTCTGTCGACTAGTTATACTGACAACATATGGATTCAATCCTAGCTGCTTAACTAATTTTTTCAGTTCCTTAAGGTGAAGAAACTGAATTGTTCCTTGGCTAATAGTCGCCAGATAAAAATCATCGGAAAGCTGCTTATCATTTGTAACGGCAATCAAGGGATCTGTTGAGATTGACGATAAAATATCGTATACAACCGTATAATTAAAAATTTTCTGGCCGCTCGCAATTGGTATTACCTGAATCTGTGGATGGAGAACTTTTGAATAGTAATTGGGAAGAGTGTTTTGAGTGTTAATAAAAGAGCGCAGTTGTTTTTTTGCCGTTCTTACTTGATCTAAGCGATTCTTTGGTACCAGAAGCATAATTTGATGCTTATCTATCTTGGACAGTTTAGGTTTAAGTTCACTATTTTTAATAAAATTATGATTGGCAATAATCACATTTCCACTATCTTGGGGGTTAGTTGTACGTATTCCTGGTTGAAACTGTTGTGAATTTTGCGCGACAATCACGTCTGATGCCTGTACAACCAACTGATGGGCTTTTTTAGCTACTTTTTGATCCTCATTATGATCATTAACATTCCAGCCCAACCCTAGTAAATAACTATTTTTTTGTCTGTGCCATTTCTTAACAATACTTTGATCTCTGTCATAGAGTTCATGATGATTGAGCAAAGTTGCCACGTTAACTATCATTAAGGCTAAAATAGCTATTTTTAATACATACCCAATTAGGAGAAATGAGTGAGCACTCTCTTCTCCTTTAATTGCCAAATACGGATTCATTAAAGCCAAAACCACGTAAGAAATGCTATTTAACAGGAAAAAGCTAGCAAATAATATTAATAAAAGAACTGATAGATATGGCAAAAAGAACCGCCAGCCACTTGCTGTAAAAGTCTTAAGACTCCAAATAATCGTCATCAGGATGATTATGCCAAAGGAAGCTTCCAACAGTGCAGATTCATTTTTCAGATCATGCTTAAACATTTGCCAATTGCTTAGACCATTAATTTTCATCACGGCGTATGCTTTAAAACGGTAAAGCTTTTCTAGTACCATGACAATAAATAGTACTCCAATTATTCCCATTCCAACGATCAAATCAAATTGCGTAACATTTTCTAAAAATATCATCAACAAGGTTTTTGGAGTCAATGAGGTATCTTCAACTTGTATCAAAAATTGGTTTTTCCTGAGCCATGATACCAAGTGCTTTAATGATTTCCCTTTAGCATTAGTCGAGTATAAACCATACATATCTTCTAGCATAAGTTCTTTATCAGTTAGCTTTTTAATGGATTCATTTTGATAAAGTGAAAAGTCATTACTATTACCGTCAAAATCATAAACTATTTTTGTGCGATGGCCGTTAAAATTATTAATTCGCATTTTAACCAAAGAAACATTTTCATTACGAGTAAATTTCTTCAAGATAGCAAAAAAAGCTTTTTTATTGTGCTTCTTATTCCATTTTTTAGTGTCTTTAATTCTTTTATTAATCGGCTTTGAAGCATAAATGTTTATAATAGTAGAATTATTTGGAATGGAATTATTATCGTATTCACGCATGAATCCAGCAAAGAAAATAGCTGTAACGATTGTTATTATCGTATAAAGCAAGATTTTTATTTTTCGAAGCATTTTCAACCCCTAATTACTATTGCAAACCCACTGGCCTTATTTAACAATTTAACTTATGCAAATCGTAAAGATATGCTTGACCATCTTTATAAGTTTAACTTTATCATACTAGTTTAAATTAGACCATTTACCTTCCAAAAGCTGCTAAAAATTAAATAAACAAAAAAGCCGCTTTTTAGAAAAACGACTTTTTCATACTAACTTGTTTTTATTAAAATATTTAAATGTTATTTGACTACCTAAACTAATTTAGTTTGCCATGTGGCGGTGCAAATAGCTACCTGCCATCGACAACGTAAAACAGATTATGAAATATAGCAGTGTTAATGCTGCAAACATTGGCACAATGTAATTAGCATTTTGGCCATAAATCACTTGTGCATGCTGCATTAACTCTGGAACCACGATAATCGTGGCTAATGATGTATCTTTAATTAAAGAAACGAACTGGCCAATGATAGTTGGAATCATGTGCCGGTACGCTTGCGGCAAAACCACGTGCCACAGAGCCTGAACGAATGACATCCCGGTTGAACGAGCACCTTCTATTTGACCAACCGCGACTGATTGAATCCCGGAGCGGACAATTTCCGCTAGCATGCTTGATTCAAAGATTGTCATTGCAATTACTGCTGAAAGAATTGCACCCGGTCTTAAACCGATATTGGGAAGACCAAAGTAAGTAAAGAAAATAATCAACAATAAGGGTAAGTTACGAACTAAATCAACCACAAAACCAATAATTGCTGAAATAAACTTTATTTTAGAGTAACGGATAATACCTAAAATTGAGCCTAAAACAAAGCTTAGCACAATCGCAATTACTGAAATAAATAATGTCACGGCTAAACCTTTTAGTAGAAAGCCAAAGTTTAGCCAAGATAAAGCTTCAATCCATGTTTGCATCTTTTTAGTCGCCTCCCTTAAGCTAACTTCTTTTCTAAATATTGCATGTAGTAGCTCAGTGGCATGGTGATGAGCAAGTATAAGACACCAATTACCAAGTAACTGTTGATTGTATCAAAAGTAACAGACGCAATTGCATTTGCCTGATACATTAAGTCAAATCCTGCCACAAATGCCAGTATTGAAGAGTCTTTGATCAGATTGACAAATTGATTGCCTAAAGGTGGAATCACAATTTTTATCGCTTGTGGCAAAACAATATACTGCATTGCCTGCTTATACGTCATTCCAGTTGAACGAGCTCCCTCCATCTGTCCACTTGACACAGATTGAATACCTGAGCGAATGATTTCAGCAATAAAAGCCGCTGTATAAAGGAATAAGCCAATAGTTCCAGCAGTAAAGCCGTCCATTTGCACAAAGTACTTGGGAACAATCAAGTAAAAGAACATTACGATAATTAGTAAGGGAATATTTCGAAAAATTTCGACATACGTCTTACCTATTTTATTAGCAAACTTATTCGGAATAACTTCTAATAATGCTATTAACACGCCAAAGATTAAGCTAAAAATCAGTGTTAATAAACTGGCCAATAGCGTCCAGCCAAAACCATCAAAAAGCTGATTACCAAAGTGACTGAAAATATTAATCATTTGTAATACATCTCCTTATAGTTAAAACCTGGTACTTGACCAAACCACTTCTTGATTAATCGGTTATATTCACCACTACTGTAAATATGGTCAATCGCACGATTAATTGCTTTATGAAATGGTTCCTGATTTTTATTAACTGCAATACCATACGGCTCCTTGGTAAAAGTACCGCCGCGAACTTCTAAACTGTCTGGGCTTTGAGCGGCTAAACCATATAAAACACCGTTATCACTTGTTAAGGCATCACCTTGATGTGATTTCAAAGCGGAAACTGCTTGACCATAGTCCTGCATGGCCACCACTTTGGCCTTAGGCGCCACTTTTTTGATTACCTCAACAGAATTGTCGCCCACGATTCCGATAACCGTTTTACCATTCAAATCGCTTGCTTTTCTAATTTTAGAACCTTTAGGGACTAGTAAAGACTTACCTGCCTGAAAATAAGATTTAGAAAAACTAATCACTTTAGCCCGTTCTGGGGTGATTGTTAGTGTCGCAATCACCGCATCAACATTGCCGTTTTTGAGCAAAGGAATCCTTGATTGTGAAGTTGCCAAAGTAAATTTTGCTTGACCCTTAGGGCCTAAAATTTCTTTGGTTATTGCCTTTGCCATATCAATATCAAAGCCTTTTTCTTGGTCATCTCTAATATCAATTAAACTAAATAATCTTTTATCACCTTCAACAGCCCAAGTTATTGTATTGGTGGAACGAACGTTTTTTAAAGCTGACTGATCAGTCACTTTCTTACCACAACCAGTCAGCACGAACGCACTGAAAATTATGACTAGGGGCCACAGTAGTTTTTTCATGCTGGCCACCTCCTAGTGCGAAATAATTTTGCTCAGAAATTGCCGAGCTCGTTCTGTCTTAGGCTGTTTGAAGAAAGCCTGACTTTCATCATCTTCTACGATATGACCCTGGTCCATAAAGATAACCCGGTTAGCAACTTCCTTGGCAAAACCCATTTCGTGGGTCACAATCAGCGATGTCATATCACTTGCTGAAGTTACCTTTTTAATTACCTGTAAAACATCGTCAATCATTTCTGGATCAAGAGCTGAAGTAGGTTCATCAAATAAGAGTAATTTAGGTCGCATGGCTAAAGAGCGTGCAATCGCAACTCTTTGCTTTTGACCACCAGATATTTGAGCAGGCATATTTTGCGCCTTATCTTCTAGGCCAACCATTTTAAGTAAATCCATCGCCTGCTTTTTATTTTCTTCTTCCGGCATATGGCTAACTATGCGTGGTGCAAGCATAATATTTTCTAACACATTTTTATTTTTATAAAGGTTAAAGTGTTGAAATACCATTCCTACATCTTGACGCAATCGATTCGAATCGGTCTTAGGATTTGATAAATCTTGATTATTAACTATTAACTTGCCGCCCTGAATTGATTCCAAACGATTGACCGTACGAATTAGTGTACTTTTACCCGAGCCAGAAGGACCGATTAAAACTACTGTTTCACCCTTATCTATCTCCAAATTAATATCGTGTAAAGCGTGAAATTTTCCGTAATATTTTTGCACGTCGTGAAATTCTATCATTGACATTTTTAGTGCTCCTTTGTGTTATGCCGATCATTAACCAACTAAAACACATCATGCTTTTCTTAACAATTGATTGAAAAATCAAAAGTGCATCCCGTCAACACTACATTTTGTTACCCGACCTGCAAAGTTCCAGCAGATTTTATCATTAATGTTCAAGTTGCTATTCTACAATTGTTGGCCTCTTAAATAAGTAATTAAAATTTAAATTTGCTATTTTAGTCATTTCTTGAATATGACTTAACATCTTGTTTAATTTCGGATAAGAATTCGTCAAAGCTCTTAGCTACTTCTTCTTCGGTACCATAGCGACGAACGTTGACATTATTTGCTTCCATTTCCTTGTCACCCAAAACTAAGGTATATGGTACTTTTTGGGTTTGCGATTCACGAATCTTATAGCCCAATTTCTCATTGCGCAGATCAGCTTCAGCCCTGAAACCTTGCTTGTTGAGTTCATCACGAACCTTCTTAGCATACTCTGAATGAGCATCGAGATTGACTGGAATTACTTCCACTTGAACTGGTGCAAGCCAAGTTGGGAAAGCACCCTTATAAATTTCAATCAGATAAGCAATGAAACGTTCCATCGTACCAACGATTCCGCGGTGAATCATGACTGGACGGTGTTCTTCACCATCTTGACCCACATAAGATAAGTTGAAGCGTTCTGGCAACATAAAGTCTAATTGAATAGTTGACATCGTTTCGTCTGCACCCAAGGCAGTCTTAGTCTGAATATCAAGCTTAGGACCGTAAAAGGCAGCTTCACCTTCTGCTTCAACGTAGTCAAGACCCATATCATCCATTGCCTTTTTCAGCATTGATTGACTTCTTTCCCACATTTCATCATTAGCAAAGTACTTCTCGGTGTTCTTTGGATCACGATATGAAAGTCTAAAGTAGTAATCAGTGATATCAAAGTCCTTGTATACTTCCATGATCAATTTCAAGATCTTCGAAAATTCTTCTTGAACTTGATCAAGAGTTACAAATGTATGACCATCATTTAAAGTCATTTCCCGAACACGTTGCAAACCAGATAAAGCACCGGATTTTTCGTAACGATGCATCATTCCCAATTCAGCAATTCTAATAGGTAATTCACGGTATGAACGAATATGATGCTTGTAAATTTGAATATGTGATGGGCAGTTCATTGGCCGAAGTTCAAGCATTTCACCGTCACCCATGTCCATTGGTGGAAACATATCATCACGGTAATGTGCCCAGTGACCTGAAGTCTTATACGCATCAACGTTCATTAAGACTGGCGTATAAACATGTTGGTAACCATCAGCGACTTCCTTATCGATAATATAGCGTTCAACAACGCGACGAATTGTTGCTCCCTTTGGCATCCAGTAAGGAAGACCAGCTCCAACCTTAGGATCAACAAAGAATAAGTCTAAATCACGGCCAATTGTTCGGTGATCACGCTCTTTGATCTCTTCACGGCGCTTAATGTCAGCGTCAAGATCTGCTTTTTTAAAGAAGGCAGTTCCGGAGATTCGTTGAAGCATTGGGTTAGAAGATTGACCTTGCCAGTATGCGCCGGCAACAGATAGTAACTTAAATTGCTTAATTTTACCTGTATTTGGCAAAAGTGCTTCAAAACCAAAATCAACAAAGTCGCCTAGCTTGTATGCGTGGACTTCTTCATTTTCTTCTTTTAATAATTCTAATTTAAACGGATCATCCTGATATCTGTCAGCTAATTCTGCTTTTGGTAAAATTACTGATTCAATTTTTTCACCAGCTTTAACCACCTTTTTGACAGCATTTTCTAGTTGTGGCAGTTCACTGATTTTAATTTGGTTTTCCTTGTCAGTATCAACGAAAAAGCCATCATCATCAGCTGCATGTTCTCCAAAATGAAGTTCAGGATATGCCTTTTTAGCAACAGCTTCAAATACAAATGCCACCGTTGCACGCAAAACAGCTAAACCTTCTTCATCTTTATCAGTAATAATTGCCACTTGGGCATCTTGGTTAAGTTCAAAGTCAACCGGCTGCAGCTTGCCATCAACTTTTCCGGCTAATGCCGCCTTACCAAGTGAAGTTGAAATGCCGTGTGCTAATTCACCGATTGTAATTGCCTGGTCAAATTCACGCTTTGATCCGTCTGGCAAAGTAATTGAAAAACCCATATATACCTCCAAAACTAAAAACAAAAAAGTCCCAGTGCACTTAATTGCACTGGGACGCATTTAACGTGGTTCCACCCAAAATTCAGTTAGTCAGACTAACCCTCTTAATATGAATTGATAGTGGAATTCACCCATTTTAATTACTTTTTAAGTTTGAATGATTGGGGTAAAACTCATTTGTGCAACTTCCAGAATACTGTTCCACTCTCTGAATTGAGTCCTATCATGTTCATTCATTGCATATTATTATACATGCTTAATTAGTAATTGCAAGAAATTTTTAAAATTAAGTGAGTAAAATGTGTGATCTAGAATTTATCAGAACTCTAATCACTCTTGTAACTCGCGCACTAGGTCCCTTTTTCAACAAAAATCAAAAAAATCTTAACGCCGCCTGTTTGGTCCAGAAACAATGACTTCTTTAGCCAAAGTACGTACTCGTTCCATCAATCTGGCAGCCTTAATTGGATCAATGGCATTTTTGGTTTCTTTGAAGTGCTCTTCCAAATCATCCATTGAAAAGTTGGAAGAGAAAAATGTCGGTAGTTGATTATCCATTCTTGATTGCAAAATAACAGCTAAAACTTCATCGCGTGACCACTGGCTCAAATTTTCAGCGCCAATATCATCCATAATTAATACATCACAGTTTGCAATCCGGTTAATTTCAGTCATTAGACTATTATCATTAAAGTGACTGGATAAGCTAGCAATAAAATTAGGAACATGCATAAAGATGACATACTTATTCATCATCGCTAAAGAATTAGCTAAACCGGCCAAGATAAATGTTTTACCGACACCAAAGTTACCGGATAAATACAGGCCTTTTTGATGCGCATTCTGTGAGTAAGCTGTCAAAAATTGCCCAATCTCAGCCATTGCTTGCTGGCGCTGCGGTGTTATTTCCACCTGACTTAAACGAACATCATGCAAGCTGCTAGGCAAATTAATTAAGCGCAAGTGCTTTTTAGCTGCAAGTTCACGATCATGTTCCAACTTGCTATTTTCAGGAGCATAAATGATATCAATTGCATTCGTATTCAAGATTAATTTAGGCCGATAACCCTTGGTCACTGGATCTTTTTTATTCTGCTGATCTAGGTAAAATTCGAATAAAGCAGACATGCTTTTATCAATCATTTCAGAGGTGATTTTATCTTGATTTTCACTAATAAACTGTTTAATTTTTGGCTCGGATAGAATCTCGGCCCGAATCTTAGCTACATCAAGATGGTCGGCTTTTTTCTTGTCTAAAAAATTATTGATTGACTTCATTTTTTCACCTACTTCATGCCATTTTGATCTTCAAATTTTTTGAAAAAGTCTTTTAAGTCAGCTGAAGAAACATCAGACTTAACACTAGATTTTTTCTTACTCCAATCAGTACCTTTTTCAACGCGTTTATTTTGCACATAACGGGGGTACTTAACCTTATTTTGCTCCCTTTTTTGCATATATTCAATTGCTTGGGCCCCATCTTTAACACCATGTTGAAGCCAATCATGTAAAATCCGATTAGCCAAGCGGTATGAAATATTCGGTGCACTTTTTAAGCAGGCATAAGTTAAGATATTAAGCAAATCAGCTGGGATTCCCTTTTCATTATATAAACTATCAAGTACTTTATATTCACTGGCATCAACATAATCATGCCGATCAGTCTTCAACCGGTACAAAAATTGAGCTGGTGATTTACTTTTAGCTAGTTGCAATACTTGCTGCTCATTTTTACTCAATTTAGCATTTATCGGTTGATCATCATTATATTTCTTAGTCTCTTGCTTAATTCGAGCCCTAGTATGAGAGCCGTGAATTCCACTAGCAATCGCTTGTTTAATTTGCACCATATCCAAGTGATAATCACCGTGAATACTTGTCAGGGCCTCATCGACAAATTCTTGTTCTGTTAACCCGTAAGTACGCATTACAGAGCGGATTGCTTCCCGATTACGGTCAATCTCCGTTCCTGGAATCTGGTAAATTTCAAATTGCTGTTTCATGAAATTCCAGTCAACCGTATCATGCTCATTAATAGTAGCTTTGATATTATTGTCTGTTTTATTTTCTTTTGCGGCATATTTGACATCAACTGAAGGCTCAATTGCTTCTTGCTCAGGCAAACGAAAAACTTCCATAAACGAAGCAGAGATATCATCAGCATTCTGCATACCATTAACTTGGTTCTGCTTAGACTTACTTTCACGAGCAAAATCTTTACTTAATTTTTGAAAGGCAGAAATACCAACTTTTTCTTTAAGTAAGCTTGCTAAAAGAGGCGTTGAAAAAAATTCACTGCTGCTAGGGATGCAGGTTAAGCGAAAAACAAGCACTTGTCCCATGATTTCATTATTAAGTAAACGCGTCTGAACTAGGCCAACGCCCTCGAGCTTATGTAAAGCAGAAAATAAGTGCTTAACATCACAGTCAAGCTGTTCTTGTAGAGCATAAATACCCGTTGAGTCCGATAGCATTGCATGCGCATTAAAGTCCTCATTTAAACTAAAATATAAGGAAAATGCTAGTGAACCAATCAACGGCTGATAAAGTTTAACCAGAACCCGCACATCTTCTGGGAAAATATCAACTCGGTTAGCAATAAAAAATGGTTGTTTGGGATTAGGGGTCTCAAACATTTCTAGTTCCCCTTCTCTCGCTTAGCAATCATATCCTCCATTGTTTTCATGAAACTAGACATATCTTTAAATTCACGGTAAATGGAAGCAAAGCGAATGTAAGCAACATCATCTAGTTCAGCCAATTCATCCATCACTAGTTGACCGATTTTCTTCGAAGAAATCTCACTTACTCCCTGCTGTCTAACCTTATTTTCAACGTGATCAACCAATTGCTCGAACTGCGAGCTTGTAATTGGACGCTTTTGACCAGCTGCCATGACACCATGCAAAATCTTTTTTCGGTTAAAAGGTTCCCGGGTATTGTCATTTTTGATTACCAATAATGGTGTTGTTTCAATTCGCTCAAAAGTAGTAAACCGATAACCACAGTTTTCGCATTCACGCCGTCTTCTAATAGCACGATTTTCATCACTCGGTCGAGAATCAATCACGCGCGAGGCATTTTGCCGACAATTAGGACATTCCATACTGGTCCTCCTTTATTAATTTAAGTAGCAACTCGTTTAATTTGTCTTCTAGTTCTTTTATTGTACCAGTATTTGTAACAACATAATCAGCTAATTTTTGCTTTTGCGCTAAAGGCATCTGACTATTAATTCGCTTTAATGCTTCAGCTTCAGTTATGTGATTGCGCGCCATCAAGCGTTTTACTTGCATTTTTTCAGGTACAGCAATCAGCAAACTGCGGTCACAATAGCTTAAACCACCTGACTCAAATAATAACGGTGCATCTACTATGATAAGTGGCTCATTTTCCTGTTTATGTTGGCTAATTTTAGTCTCGATTTCTTGAAAAATCAACGGGTGGGTAATTTCATTTAATTTAGCTAAGTCTTTAGGTGAATTAAAAACTAATTTACCTAACTTTGCGCGATCAATTGTTTTGTTTGCTGCTAAATACTGATCGCCAAAATAATTAATTACTAAATTGTAGCCCTTTTCACCTATATCTAAAATATGGTGAGCAATTAAATCACTATCAATTACTGGAATATGCTTTTTTATAAAAAAGCTATCAGCTGTACTTTTACCGCTAGCTATTCCCCCAGTAAGACCTAAGACAATGGTCATTGATAATTCACCTGACATTTAGGACAATATGTTGTTCCACGACCATTTACCTTAATTTTTTCAAGAGGGGTTCCACATCTTGCACATGGTTCACCTTTATGTCCGTATACCCGCAACATTTTCTGAAAGCCGCCAGTTTCACCATTAGCATCCAGATAAGTGTGCACGGTTGTCCCACGCTCAGCAATAGCTAATTTGATCAAAGAATTAATATTGTCATGCAATTGTTTCACTCTGGAAGGTGGAATCTTATTGGCCATACTTAACGGATGAATTCTAGTTAGCCATAAAACTTCATCGACATAAATATTGCCCAAACCGGCAACTACAGATTGATCAAGAAGCGTATTTTTAATATTTTTCTTTTTATGCTTAAGACAATTTGCAAAATAAGCAACCGTGAATTTATGAGAATTAGGTTCAAAGCCCAGTTTACTAATTCCTGTTGTTCTTTTTTCTGTTCCAGTTTTAACTAATTGCATTCGGCCAAATTTGCGGACATCATTATAACGCAAGGCTGTATTATCGGTAAAAGCAAACTGCACGTGATCATGTTTATCTTTCGGTGCAGCCACGTCAACTAGACGATACTTTCCTTCCATGCGTAAATGGGAAACTACAGTTAAATCATTCGTCAGCCGAATCAATAAATACTTTGCATACCGGTCAATTGCCACTACTTCTTGACCCGTAAGCTTTTGAACGAATTCTGTTGGATCACTAGCAATAATTTTGGGATACCACAGCGTGATTTCTTTAATCGTTTTTCCTTTAATTAAGGGGAGAAGAGTACGGCGAACCGTTTCTACTTCCGGCATTTCTGGCATTTATTATTACTCCTTATTTTGCATCAAACCAATTATGACCGTACCCTGAATCAGCGACAAGCGGAATATCAAGAGTAACGGCAGACTGCATTACCTCTGGGACAATCTTTTTAATTGTTTCTATCTCATCTTTTGGCACATCAAAAATCAACTCATCATGAACCTGAACCACCATTTTAGTCTTAAGGTGTAAATCATTCAATTTCTTCTGCATATTGATCATCGCAATTTTAATAATATCAGCAGCGGAACCCTGAATTGGTGAGTTAATTGCAGTCCTTTCCGCAAAAGACCGCACATTATAATTCTTTGCATGAATGTCAGGCAAGTACCGTCTTCTATGCATAATTGTTTCTGCGTAACCTTTTTCGCGAGCAAATTTAACGGCCTTATCCATATATTCTCTAATTTGCGGGTATTGCTCAAAATAATTATCGATAAATTCTTTGGCTTGTTTTCTACTAATATTCAGATTTTTCGATAAGCCATAATCCGAAATACCATAGACAATACCAAAATTGACTGCCTTTGCTCTGCGCCGCATTAATGGCGTAACATCATCGGTTGACTTCAAGTGGAATATTTTCATTGCGGTATGAGCGTGAATATCGTAGCCGGTCCTGAATGCTTCTTGCATTTGTTCATCACCAGAAACTTGAGCCAAAACACGCAATTCAATTTGAGAATAATCACAAGAAAAGATATAACCATCAGGGTCACTTGGAACAAAAGCCTTTCGAATTTGCTTACCTTCCTCTGTTCTCGTCGGAATGTTTTGTAAATTAGGATCAACCGAAGATAGGCGTCCAGTTGCCGTTAGAGTTTGCAGATACCGTGTATGAACTCGACCATCTTTTTGAATAACATCTAGCAGGCCATTAACATAAGTTGACTGAATCTTAGCAATTTGCCGGTAAGAAAGGATTTGCCCGATAATTGGATTTTCATCTTTTAACTGGTTCAAGACATCAACTGATGTTGAATAACCGGTTTTAGTCTTTTTAATTGGCTTAAGGCCCATTTTTTCAAACAGAATATGACCAAGTTGTTTCGGCGAATTAATATTAAATTCTTCACCAGCCTCATCATAAATCTGCTTTTCCATCTTTTTAAGTTCAACAGCAAATTCATCTTGCAGCTCAGTTAAAGTATCAGCCTGAACCTTGATTCCATTTATTTCCATAATCGCTAAAACGCGTGCCACTGGAATTTCGATACTTGCAAACAAATCATCCTGTTCATGCTCTTTTAGTTTGGCAAGCAGCTTTTCTTTCAAGGTTTCAATTGCTTCGACTTTGGTGGCTAAATGATTATACAGCACATCGTCATCAGTAGGAATCTTTTCACTTTTACCTTTGCCATAAACGTCAAGATCACTTCTGACAGTGTCATTCCCATACATCCGGCAGACTTCGGCCATGTCATCCGAATTATTTTCATTATTAATCAAATAAGAAGCTAGCAGCATATCATATTCAATCCCATGTGCGTGGATTCCCAAACGATTGAGCCCCACAGTTGTCCGCTTAAGGTCAAAAACATCTTTGCTAATTTTCTTATCTTCTAAAATCTGTTTTAGCTTGGCATCCTGTAATAGCGTTACGTCGCGACTTAGAAAAATCTGTTTGCTAATCTTAAAGGCAAAACCGACGAACTCGGCCAAATGATAATTTGGTCCCAGCATCCCTAAGTAAAAAATGACCTCATCGCCTTCATTAACCGTAATTTTAGCCAAGTTGTTCTTGGTTAACTCGGTGTATTCCATTTTGACATGCGAATCTTGGGATGTCTCATTTTTACTAGAATCACCGTCAGGAGTTAATTCACTCAAAAACTTGCGGAAATTCATTTTCTCGTAAAAACGCCGCAACTTTTGGTAATCAACCGGCCGTCTTTTAATATCATCAATTCCAATGGTTACTGGCGTATCACAGTTGATCGTAGCCAATTTTTTACCTAACAAGGCTTTATCCTTATCATTAAGCAAATTTTCTTTTAGCTTTGATGCTTTCATGTCATCAATATGATCATATAAGTTTTCAACTGAACCATATTCTTGAATTAACTGCGATGCTTTCTTTGGTCCTACTTTGGTGACACCCGGATAATTGTCCGAGTTATCTCCCATCAAGGCCTTCATATCAATAAATTCAGTTGGGGTAACACCATTAACTTCCTTCATATGTTCAGGCGTATAGGACTCAAGGTTCATCACACCTGACTTGGTTACCATCACCGTAGTGTGCTCAGAAGCAAGCTGCGTTAAATCCTTATCCCCAGTTACGACGGTTACATCAAAACCATTTTTTTCACCAATTTTTGCAAAGGTTCCGATAATATCATCGGCTTCATAGTTTTCTAATTCATAAGTCGAGATGCCTAAATCGTGCAATAGTTCTTGCACATATGGTAGCTGCTCAGAAAGTTCACCTGGGGTTTTTTGTCTGCCACCCTTGTAATCAGCATACATCTTATTTCTAAAAGTAGTTTTACCCGCATCAAAAGCAACTAAAACATGATCTGGCTGAACATTGTTTAAAACAACATCAAGCATATTCTTAAAAGTATAAATGGCATTTGTATGCAATCCTTCAGGGTTTCTGAAATTTTCAAGTTGACGATAAAGTGCATAAAACGCACGAAAGGCAACAGAATTACCATCAATTAAAAGTAATTTTTGATTAGCCATTAGATCTCCTCACAATTATCACTGGTCTTTAATTCAACTACCATTTTACCAGTTTTTACGGCATTCTGGCATAATACTGTTTTTATTCAGATTTGCTATACATTTTGGCCAATTAACTTCAATTCAAAAGCCAAATTTTAAATTTAGAACCCGTTTTTTGGCTAATAAAAAGCATTGAAAACTTAATTTCAATGCTCTAACTCGCTATTTATTGAATAAAATTCTGACGCTCTAACAAATATGGCGTACTGGTTCCTAACAACTGATCGCCTTTTTCTTGTTTTGGTGTGCAATTCAACACGTTACTATGAGCTTTTTGCAAAATTGCAGTCGCTTCTTTTACCTCGGCAATTGTGGCCTTTTCAGATTTTAAGGTATTTTGTGCTAATTGCAACGCATAACCAAATCTAAAACCACAAAGGGTAAAATTATTGTCTTTTTGGTATGGTGTAATCAATTCTTGATCAACTAAAGTCTGTAATTTTTGTTTATCTTCTTTAGTAGCAATTTTAGCATCCGCTTGCGCTTGTTCTGGAGTATTATTTGGTTTCAAGTATGGGCCTGAAATGTAATTTGTTCCCTCAACCTTAACATAAGTTAAACTTGGCGTAGCTGCTGGCTGATAATTTGCTAGCGAATAAAAACGTGGTTTAGCCCATGAATCTTTTAACAGGTAAAATAATTCAGCCTTCTTTTCACTAGAATTCCATAAATAAGTAAGTTTTTCAACTGGATACATGTCACCAGTGTTAAAAGTCGAATTTGCACTTTCAGTCGGAAGTGCTGTTGCGGTGATGTCATAAGTCCCAGCCGTTTTTAAAAAGCAGACATATGTAGCTTGCGTATACAGTTTCAAATTCTGCCGGGGGGTTACAGCCAAATCTTTCTTAGGAATAAAAGCTTCGATCGTTCCGCTAATTCTGTAATTAACTACAGGCTTAGAATCGGTCGTTAATGCAGCAATACTGTCTACTCGATAAGTTTTTCCGGGCTTGATAACCGTCTTATCTTTACCAATTCCTGCTGTATAAGGTTTTACCTTTTTAGCGATTTTGACCTTTGCCTCATGAGTATAAAGTGGCTTATTGTTAACTTG
The DNA here is from genome assembly GCF_026535895.1 of Lactobacillus sp. B4007. Classification (NCBI taxonomy): domain Bacteria; kingdom Bacillati; phylum Bacillota; class Bacilli; order Lactobacillales; family Lactobacillaceae; genus Lactobacillus; species Lactobacillus sp. B4007. Next base: position 54,908 of record NZ_JAFNPA010000003.1, on the reverse strand, counting down.
ACCAACATTTACTGCCTTAACAAAGCCGCCTGAACCCAAGCTGTAAAAGTATTCTCCACCAATTTTATGGTAAGGCAACCATGATTGATGATAATTATCATCATTTAAAAGATAAAACTGTTTGTCATTATGCTCAATCGGTTCGATTTTACCGACGAAAGGTACACTTAAGCCCTTTTTTAAATGCGCCTTTTGCTTGCTTCCTTGAAACTTGCTTAAACGCTTACCGTGTTTATTATAAACATAGGCGTTATGTGCTAGTGTTATTTCATTAGTTTCTTCGGTTGCCTCGATTGGCTGGGCACCCAAACTTAAATTAGCTACCAAGCCAAGAGCAAACATACTGACTACTGAACCAATTGCTGCTTTTTGCTTTAATTTCATATAATATCTCTACCTGTTTTAGATTTTAGTATTAATTTTATAACAAAATCGAAATTAATAAAGAAAAAACTCACATAAAATTAAAAGCGAATAAGCGAATAAAGTATATGACTAGAAATCGAAACCATATTTTGACTAAACTATTTAAACAATAAACATTACTAGATTGACGGAACATAAAGTTATAACAACTTAAATAACAGACTGAGGGAGGGTATTTTAAAGCTATGACCAGCCAGCAACTTTGTTATGACAACATTAAACAAGAAAAATGGAGTTTACGTTAATTAAACATAAACTCCACTTAAACTATTAACAAAATTTTAGATACAATTACAGCAATTTTTCTAAAGCATCTTCATATTTCTGAATATCGCCTGCACCCATAAAAACAATAACACTATCTTGGTTTTGAGCTAAGTCAGCAATATTATCTAGATTAATAACTTCGGAACCAGGGATGTTAGCAACTAAATCATTACTGGAAATATCTCCACTTGCTTCACGAGCGGAGGCATATATCGGCGTAATGTATGCCTTATCAACACCGCCTAGAATTTCTTCAAAATCTTTTGCATATTTCTTTGTCCGGGTGAATGTATGAGGTTGAAAAACAACTACTAATCGCTTGTTAGGAAACTTTTGACGTGCTGCTTGAATTGTTGCTCGCATCTCAGTAGGATGATGAGCATAATCATCAATCACATTAATGTCACCAAAATCTTTTTCTGAAAAGCGTCTTTTGGCCCCTGTATATGACAATAACCCCTTTTTAATGTCATCTAATGGAATTTTTTCAGTGTAAGCAACAGCAATAACGGCGGTAGCATTTAAAATATTATGGTCACCAAATAGATGAATGGTGAACCTACCAATTTCCTTACCATGTGTAATAACAGTAAATTCAGCCCCCGCAGTCGTTCTGTTGACATCAACAGCCTGAAAGTCATCATTGTCCTCAAAACCATAAGTATATTTAGGGATCTTAGCTTCTAATGCCTGCAAACGCTCATTGCCTCCCCAAACAAACAAAGCCTTTTTAGTCTGATTAGCAGCAGTTTGAAAGGCTGAAGTATAGTCATCTTGGTCTTTGAAATAATCCGGGTGATCAAAATCAATGTTGGTCATAATTTGATAATCAGGATGATACGCCAAGAAGTGTCTACGATATTCATCAGCTTCATAAACAAAAAAGCGCGAATCTTTCACTCCCTTACCTTCCCCATCACCAATTAAATATGAGGTTGGAGCAGCTTCACCCATGACACGGGCAAGAATACCAGTTGTAGAAGTTTTCCCATGCGTTCCGGAAACACCAATACTTGTATGCATTTGAACGATTTCTTCAACAGTATCCGGATAACTTTGCCAGGCAATCTGCTTATCTTCACAAGCTTTAACCTCGACATTATCATTCTTAAAAGCATTACCTTTAACAATCACTTGACCTGAATCTTTAATGTTATCTGGCGAAAATTGTGTTACCGGTATGCCAGCTTTTTCTAGTGGTACCTGCGTAAAAGTATATTTTGCAATATCACTACCAGCTACATCATAACCTAAATCCTTAAGCAATAAGGCTAATGAAGCCATTCCGGTACCTTTAATTCCGATAAACCAAATTTGTTTATTTTTATCTAACATTTTCTAAGCTCCAAAATTCTATTTAACATCGTTTCTTATTTTACCATTACTACAATAAAAAGAGCTTAAACTCCCGAAAAACTGCCGGAAAAATTTTGACAGTTTAAGATCATAATTGTTCGCAAACGATAGTTAATTAGTACCATTGCGGTACATTAATTATACTTAGCTCTAAGTAAAACATCCGTTGTTAAATTTCAACTTTACCACCAAGACGGTAGTGGTCCAATTAGCTTTAGCACAAGCCAGTTAACTTGGAAATTTTTTTAACTATTACTACCACTAACTTTTTTCAAGCAAAAAAGGCCCCACATTGATGGAGTCTTTTTACTTTATAAACTAATTTTGCCGCTGGCAAGCAATTCATCACATTTCTCAGCGTCAAATGCATCCCCAACGGAGAAATCATCAGGTACAACCATGATGCCACGCTTTTGTGGTGCATGTTCTAAGCCTAATTCACGAGCAGAACAAATCATGCCATATGAATCAACTGACCGTAAATTACCTGGCCAAATCATCTGACCATTTGGCATTAATGTCCCTGGAAGGGCCACAACTACTTTTTGCCCTTGAGCAATATTGGGCGCACCACAAACTATTTGATGCTCCTCACCATTACCAACATCGATGGTTGTAACATGCAGGTGATCAGAATCAGGATGTTTTTCACAAGTTTTCACATAGCCGTAAACTAGTGTCGGCTTACCATAAGCAAGCTTATCATCAAAACCTGCATCGGCAAGTTTTTGATTTAAAGCAGCTAAATCCTTTTCAGAAAGTTTAACCTCACCATTTGGTAACTTGTCATAATCAATTACTTGGTCAACGTTAAAGAAATTGTAGCCTGTGACATTACCTTTTTCGTCAGTAATACGCGTAATATCTTCTTTTTCTTCGTATTCACTTTTACCTTGGCCTTGACCTAAAATCACAATCAAGGTATTAGGATAACTTTGTTTATTAATACTAGTAATCATTTACAATAATCCTCTTTCACTTAGTCAAGTGACCGCAAAAAGTCTTCGACTTCTTCCTTGGTTTTGCGATCCTTATTAACTAGTCTACCAATTTCTTGACCATCTTGGTAGACAACAAAAGAAGGAATTCCCATAATATTTAACTCTTTAGCGACATCTACTGCGCCATCACGGTCAATTTGATAAAATTTGCTATCAGCAAAATCACTTTCAATTTCCGGCATTAATGGGTCTAAAAAGCGGCAATCTGGGCACCAATCAGCTGAAAACTCAAGAACTACTCGACCAGTTTTGGTAATTTCAGCTAATTTTGCATCATCAAATTTTTTTATTTGTTCCATTTGTAAACCTCTCAATTCAAATCGCTTCTCAACTATTTTACTCCAAAGTCTGCATGGAGGGCATAAATTGGATTACCCTTAGCTGCAAATTTATGTTCATATTCAGTTTCAATATTTCGCGTCACAATTTCTTCATTTTCATGATGTAAATCAACGGAGACAAAGTCAAAGTGCATGCCAAAATTGTTCATGCTCAAAACAGAATAAGCATAAAGACCAGCATTATCTGTTTTAAATTCTAAATGGCCGTGTGGCGCCAAAATTGCTTGGTATTTTGCCAAAAAAGTCTTATAAGTTAAGCGCCGCTTTTCATGACGACTCTTTGGCCATGGATCACTAAAATTTAAGTAAATCGTTTCGGCGCTATGCGGGCTAAAAAATGAATCTAAATTAGCTGCATCAGCGCAAAGAATCTGTAAGTTATCGAGCTTCTTTTCCAGTTTTGTTCGTAAAATAATTCCTGCCGCCGTGATTTGCAATTCCACAGCAACAAAGTTCTTTTCAGGATGTTGTTCAGCCAGTGTTGTAATAAAGCGCCCTTTACCTGAGCCAACTTCAATTTCAAGCGGCCTAGAAATATCTGTAAATCTTTTTGACCAGTCGATTTTACTTGCCGGATCTGGTCGATCTAAGACGCTTTCTGGGTGTTCACCGACCAATTTAACAGCCCAAGGCTTATTTCGTAACCTCATTAATTATATCTTCCTTTTCTTGATTTTTGCGGGTAAATAAATCTGTCCGATTAGTAAGCTAAAGATGAGCAAGGCAACGCACGCTTCTAATAGGTTTAAATTAATTGGCAGCAATAGCAACCAAAACAGACTAATGATTAACCATTGTAAAACTAAAGCTAGTGCCAAAACGATTACTAAGTCTTTCCCACGATTATTTCGCTGTATTGGATATATCCGATACATAATATTATTATCAAATTCATTGGCCATTGGCAGCAATTGGTAAACCGTCAAGAAGATTACTAAGCATGACAGTCCAAGCGCCCATAACCAATTTTGCACAAGCCAGGAGACTAAAACGGCAAAAGCAGTCATCCGCACCAATAAGCTGATATTTTCGGGATTTCGTAGAAGCGATCTCCGATACAAAAAACGGTTAGGATTTTCACGTGCAAGTGATTTAGGCAATAAAAAGTCCAAGTACTTACGCCGCTTGATTGTCACTCTTTTTTCTTTTACATCGGTAAACATGCTAAAAGCACTGTAAACCCTGCTTTTGCGTTTTTGCTCTAATTCAACCGCATATTGCCAATCAAAAAGTGCATCATGACGCGGTTTAAAAATCAGTAGCCCGACACAAATTACCAATAAAAAGAGTACGACATAAAAAATTTTGACCGAAGTCAGACCTAAAATAAAAGCTAATAATAGCACTAGATTGACAGCTAGTAAGGATATTTTGCGATTAAAGAACAGATTATGCTCCATTATTTTCAACTGTAAAATTTTAGCAATAAAAACACCAAAAACAGCTAGAATGTATTCTAACGGTGCTATCTTTGCCTTAATAGTCGCAAATGGAAACAAAATTCCAGCCAGCAAAATAAGAATAATCCCAGGTACAACCAAACTATAATTAAACATTGGCTTTAAATAGTCATCTATCTGCTCATCTTGCGGCAGTAAAAACTGTAAATCAGCCGGTTTCAGCATCGTAACCAGTTTTCCAACCAATAGTGGCAGCCATAAAATTGCCCCAACCAAAGGACGATAAAACCAGCGCTGGCTTGGCATTGCTTTCATTGCCTGCGCATACCAAAACATTATGGCACCGAACAAAAAGATTAATGCCAAAATAAAAAAGTCATTAAATACTAAAACCAGATATTTGAGTGATTGTTGTAAATTGGATTGCAGTCTTTTTTGAGCTAATTTACGCATGTCTTTGCTCCTCATTCAAGATTTGGTAGATCTTGTCAAAGGAATCGGATTCATTCAAGCCATAATGCTTTCTAATGTCTGTTAAACTTCCAATTACCTCAATCTTGCCATTGTTCAAGACAGCATAGTTAGAAATTGCTTGTTCGGCGTCTGCCAATATATGCGTTGACATTAGTATCATCTTTTTCTGCGCCACCGCTTTTTTAATTAAATCAATCAGGTTGCTAACAGCAAGTGGGTCAAGGCCAGTAAAAGGCTCATCAATTACCAGCAAATCAGTATCTGCCAAAAAAGCAGTCACAATCATCACTTTTTGTTTCATTCCCTTTGAAAAATAGATTGGCATCCAATCTAGCTTATCATCAAGCCTAAACATTTTTAGCAGTTCATTGGCCCGCTTCCAAGCTTTCTTTTCATCTAATTGATAACTCATCATGGTGAGTTCTAAATGTTCTTTCAAAGTTAATTCTTCATACAAAACCGGAACTTCCGGAATGTATGCAATTTGCCGTTTAAATTCAGTCGGCTGTTTAATCAATTCAACCGAATTTAATACAATTTTGCCTTTTTGTGGTCTTAGTAAACCAAGAATGTGCTTAATTGTAGTTGATTTGCCCGCACCATTTAGGCCGATAATTCCTAATGCTTCACCTGGCTGAATTTCTAAATTAATATCTTTAATGACTGGTATACCAGTATATCCACCAGTCAAATGCTCTATTTTGAGAACCATATTTCCTATCTTTCTTTTAATGAATTTCCTCATTTAATATGATAGCATGATATTAATGGAAACTACATTTCAAAGTTAAGAGGTTTAAAGATGGCTGAATTAGATAAAGATTGTTTATTCTGTAAAATTATTCGTGGTGAAGTTCCTAGCTACACTATTTTTGAAAATGATGATGTCAAGGCATTCTTAGATTTGTCGCAAGTAAACCCTGGTCATACTTTGATGGTCCCAAAAAAGCACATTGCTAACTTTTTTGATTACACAGCTGACGATGCGCAGAGATTCTTAAAATATATTCCTGCGATTGCTAATGCAATCAAAAATTATGACCCTAAAATTACAGGGATGAATATTAGCACCAATAATGGCGCTAGCGCAAATCAGGTGGTAATGCATTCACATATTCATTTTGTTCCTCGTTTCGAAGGTGATGGTCTAAAAATCGTTACCAGAAACAACGAAGCAAACTATACTGAAGCAGATTACCAAAAAATTGCAGAGCAAATTAAGGCCCAGTTTTAAGGAGAAATTATGAAGAAATTTAGTCTTGGACTAGCAGTCGGTGCCGGATTTGGCATGGTTTTATCATTATTTAGAGACAAAAACGGTCGACGTCTTGGTCAACCAATTCAAGATCAATTTCAGGGTACAAAGGAAGATATCAGCGATTTAACGAACGCAATTGGGAGCTTGCAAGAAGCTCGCCAAGAACTAAATGCCTCGTTACCTCCTGTTAAAAAGAATCTTACTGAATTGGAAAAAGATATTCAATATTATCAAATGAGCATTTCGCGGATAATCGCCCAATTGCAGAAACAGACACAAAAAATTAGTGAAGATATTACACAAAATCTGCCAAAGAAATCGGAATAATGCTAAAAAATTATAAAGAAAGTTTGTTTTTTTAGTGAAAACGATAAAATTAAAAACTAGAGCTGCCAGTTTATGTTATATTAATTGACGGTGACTTAATTTATTAAGGATGTGGAGAATTACTTTATGAAAAAATATTTTAAGAAAATTGCTGCAGTAGCCGCTGTAGCCGGAATTGCTTTATCAACTGCTGCTTGTTCTAATGATGGCAAGACAGTTGCCTCCTACAAGGGTGGTAAAATTACCCAAAAAGACTACTACGATGAAATGAAGAAATCGCAAGCTGGTCAAACCGCTCTTGCTAACATGATTATTAACCATGTTTTGGAACAACAATATGGTAATAAAGTTTCCAAGAGTGAAGTTAACAAGCAATTTGATAATTACAAAAAGCAATATGGTTCCCAATTTAACGCTGTATTGCAACAAAACGGTATGACTGTTTCAGGCTTTAAGCAAAACCTTAAGACTAACTTACTTAGTGAGGCAGCTTTAAAAGACGTTAAGAAGATTTCTAAGAGTCAAGAAGACAAGGCTTGGAAATCATATCAACCAAAAGTTACCGTTCAACATATTTTAGTTGCCAAGAAATCACAAGCTGAGGATATCATTAAGCAATTAAAAGATGGTAAGAGCTTCAAGAGCTTAGTTAAAAAATACTCACTTGATACTGGTACTAAATCCAACGAAGGAAAATTACCTGCCTTTGATTCAACCGATTCAACTTTAGACCCAGCATTTAAGAATGCGGCATTCAAGTTAAAGACCGGTGAAACCACCAGCAGCCCAGTTAAATCACAATCTGGTTACCATGTAATTAGAATGATTAAACACCCTGGTAAAGGCACATTTGCTTCACACAAGAAGGAAATTGATGATCAGATTTACCGTTCAATGTCACAAGATCAAGAAACAATGCGTAGCGTAATTTCGACTGTATTGAAAAAAGCCGATGTTAATATTAAAGATAACGATCTTAAGAACGTCTTATCTTCATACATTTCTACTTCAGATGCAAAGAAATAAGCTTAGTTTAATCGCAAATAAAAAAGAAGTTCATTTGAACTTCTTTTTTTTACTCTAATTTTCTAGCTTTAGTTAACGGTTCATCCTTTTTTGGCCGATAAAATTTCCTGCCACCTTGGCTCATAATATTATCAGTAAAATTACCCGGCCGCGTATTTTGCAAGGCGTTGGTAATTGCATAAACAGCAGCATCCAAATCATCTATGCGGTGTAACAATTCGGCTTCCAATAACGCTGGTAATTTAGGTGAGCCATACTCAAATTTACCATGGTGCGATAAGACCATGTGCCGTAACAACAAAATATCCTCGGCTTCTAAATCGAAATTAAGTTCCTTAGCCGCCAGCATAATTTGTTCATCTATTAATACTAAATGCCCAACCAAATTGCCTTCAGTGGTATATTGCGTTGCGGCTGGGCCAGTTAATTCAAGAACTTTACCCATGTCATGCAAAATACAGCCAGCATATAAAAGCGACCTGTCTACCTGCGGATAGTTGTCGGCAATTGCCTTAGCATCCCGCAGCATTGACAGCGTATGATAGGCTAAGCCGCCTCTAACCGCATGATGATTGCTTTTTCCAGCGGGATAATCATAGAAACGCTCACCCCATTTTTTCAGTAAAAAACGAACTATGCGATTCCATGTCGGATTTAAGATTTCAAATACATACTGATTAATTTCCTCTTTCATGACAGAAATTTTTTCAGGTGCCGACTTAATAAATTGCTTAAGATCATAGCCTTCTTCAGGACCAACAACTCGTAAACTATAAATCTTGATCTGTGGTTGTCCTTGGTATTCCTCACGTTTGCCATCTAATTCAACAATGGTGCCAGCACTAAAAGTCGCAGCATCCTGATTATTGGCATCCCAAAAGTTACCACGAATTTCACCTGACGAATCGCCAAAAGACATTGCTAAATATAGCTTGCCCTTTTTCGTATGTCGCAGTTGTGAATTTTTAATTAATACAACTGCCTCCAATTCTTCACCATCATTATAATCCAGCAAACGTTTATACATTCTCGGTTCCTTTCCTAAAAGTTAGTGGCTGAATATGCAATTTTTCAACTAAAGTGGATTGCGCAGTAAAAATCAACACCTGAGTGTTTTGCGCTACTTGATCCAATAGTTGCTTAATCTGGTCAACTCGTTGATCATCAAAATTGACAAAGGAATCATCAATTAAAATTGGTAAGTTGATTTGATCTTTTATTTGCTGAACAAATGCTAGTTTTAATGCAAAGTACAGTTGTTCAGAAGTACCACGAGACAAATACTGTACCTTGATCTTCTTGCCATCATAACGAGTAACTGTTAGTTTCTTGTCAATTTCAATACTATTATACCGATTATTTGTTAATAGTCGCAAATATTCTTTTGCCAGTACTAACATTTTAGGAAAGCGTTCATTTGAAGCTAAATCTAGTGCCCGCGCAATCCATTTTGATACGGCTAAATCTGCTAAATATTCAGTACTTAAGTTCTGAAACTTAGTTTTTAGGTTAGCTAAATCTTGCTTAGCTGAAAAGACAGCGTTTGAATTAGCTAGGTTGGTCATCTTAACACTCAACTCAGCCTTTGTCGCTTGTAATTGGCGGATCTTTTCTTGCTGATTGGCAATTTGCTGTAATAAATCTTGAAGCTTGGATTGCAAAGCAGTATCTTGCTGAATTAATTTTAACTCAGCCATATCTTGCTTAAGATTTGTCGCTAAAACATTAATTTCAGCCTGGAGTTGTTCCTGCTTTAATTTAGCTGATTTAAGCGCCGTATAGCCCGCCATGTCAGTTACATTAGCAGCAGCAAAAAGTGCATTTAATTTTAAATCGAGCTCCTTAATACGAGAATCATTATCAGCAATTGTACTTTGCAAACTAGCTTTTTCTTCGCTACTCTGACGGGCAAGATTTTCCTGCGTTTCTAACTGGTCTAAAGCGATAAGAATACTCTCAAAGTCTGGCTGGACTTCTTGGTGAAGAAGTTGACTAATCTTATCAGCAAGTTTGCTAGACTGTAAAAGTAAATCTTCTTCTTGACTTTCAACTGCTTTTTCTTTTTGAATTTGTAATTGATATTGCCGCCACGCGTTAAGCAAATTCGGTAGATCCAACTGGTCCGGTTCTAATTCATACTTACTGGTAAAAGCGGCCCGCTGTTTTTGAGCTAAATCTTTTTGCTCTTCCTGCTGGGCCTTGACCTCCCTAGCCTGCTTTTGTTTAGTGAAACCACACATTCCACAGACAATGCCGCCAAGTAGCGCGGCTCCACCAAAAAGCGGTGAATTGATTACCAACAGGATTAAACCAAGAATGATGATTAAGCCAGAACCAATCAGCCAATATCTTCCATCAGTTTGAGTGTTTTGCCTTGAAGAGTCATCTTTTAAAGACAAGTTTTGGTAATCTGTTTGCAACGTAACCATTTGATCTTGACTAAAATCGGCTATTTTTGCCAATGCTGGGTTAAGAGTAACTAACTGTTCTTTTTCACTGGCAATTTGCTTCTGCTTTTGTAAACAAGAGCGATATTCTGAGCGCCATTGCAAAACTTCAGGCTTTTTTTGAACCAATTCATGCTCATTTTGGAGCGAATTATCTTGACCAGCAACTTTGGCAAGTCGTTTTTGCAAATTTTCCGTCTGTTTCTGCAAATTTTGCTTTTCTATCAGCAAATTTTGCGCTTTTTGATATTGTTGTTCATCAAAGGAAACAGTTTTTACTTCTTGCTTTAACTTGGTAAGTTTTTGGTAGCTCGGCAGTAATCTTTGCAATTGTTCAGCGTGCTTTTGTTTATCTTGCAACTTGGTTAAAAGTGCTTCCTGTTCAGTTAATTGTGCTTGCTGATCACTGAACTGCTTTTGCAATTCTTGGTAGTCGGAAAATTCTTCCTCTGCTTCATCGACCTTGATTTTCTGCTCTTTTAACTGCTTAAGCAACTGATTAAGCGGCGGATTAGTCCCACCTTTTTTAAATAATGTACTTGCTTTTTTGGCAAAATCGTCGCGCAGATCAATCAGCTTGTCACTATTAGCAGCGCCTAAATAATAAATGCGTTCAAGCAAATCTGTCTGTCCAATAGTGCCAACTTTAGCTAACATGTCTTGATTAAAGATAAAGCTGTCCGAATAAAATTCACCGTCAATATTTTTTAACTGATCAAAAAAAATATTTTCCGGAACAACCTGTCCATTACGCTTAACAGTTAGCGTACCAACTTTAGAGCCCTTGCCCGGTGCATACAGGCGTTCCAATTCAAATGTATTAGCCCGCTCATCCGTAAAAAACAATGATCCACCCATTGGGCTGACCCTTGCTAAAGGTTTATAATCTTCAAAAAAAGCAGAAGTATGCTTGGCTAGGTGAAATCCAAATAGAACTTGTTTAATAAAAGCAACAATCGTACTTTTACCAGCTTCATTAGCACCAAAAAAAACCGTGAGATTAGATTCCGGCAGTTCAAACGTAAAATCAGAGAATTGGCCAAAATTGACAACCTTAATCTTCGTTAATTTCATCGCTAATTCCTTTCAATTTACTATTCAGTTTGACCTCAGCAAGTTGTTGCACTTGCTCTTCGAAAAGCGTACTTTGGGCAAGTTCGGCCGCAAAATCATCTTTTTTAGCCCAATCATTACTGAAAGACTGAAACTCTTGCTGGTCAAAAACCTCTTTTTCAGCTTGCTTGAAATAAACCTGATCATTTTCGGCAATTTCTAGGTGACTGTTGCTGGCCAGCCGCACATCCACTAATTGTGATTCACAATCTAGTTGCTGCGAGATCATGTGCCAGAAATCACTTTCCTGGATCATTTCACGTTCTTTGGCACTCAGATACTCGGCACAAATAATTTTTAGGCAGTAATAAGTCGTTACCGAAGAAGTGAGATTATCGCAAATTAAAGTCTGCAAATCAGCTTGGGACAGTGGTTTTTGCAATTTGATAGCAACTTTTTGCCAGACAATAGGACAAGTAGGAATAAATTGAATTTTTGTTTCTTTTGTTTGCTCATTTATTTCGCCCAGATAACAGCCTTTTTCGTCTGTTTCATTGATATGACGCCCTTGCAAATTGCCGGGATAAACAATCCAAGGAGTAGTTGATAAAACTTGTCGCAAATGAATGTGCCCTAAAGCAAAGTAATCATAGTTTAACTCTTTTAGTTCGGTTAAATTAAATGGAGCATAAACATTTTGACTACTTTGGCCTGACTTTTCTTGTGCGTGCATTAAGCCAAAAGTATAATGTCTGCCTTTAGCTGGAAATTCACTAATCTTATTGGTAGTGATGTGATTTTTTAAGTAAGAAAAACCCGTGATCTCGTACTCAAAGCCATTAGCTGTTTGATAACTGACGGTTTCAACCGTTTCGCCATCACCTAATAATTTAAAATAGGGGCTTGCTGAAATTAATAAGTCTTCTTTTTTCATATGATCATGGTTTCCAAAAATCATGACCACTTGAATCTTGGCATCGGTTAGCCTAGCAATTTGTTGTGCAAAAAAGATTTGACTACTGGGATTAGGTCGAGCACTATCAAACGTATCCCCTGCGATCAACACAAGATCAACATTTTCTTGCAAGGCCAAATCAACGACTTTTGTTAATGACTGGTTAGGAGCGTCATGAATGGATGAAGAACTCCTAGATGGCAAAAAAGATAGCCCCAAAAAAGGACTATCTAAGTGCGCATCAGCAAAATGAATAAATTTCATTGTTGTATCTAGTTTCTAAGACCCTTGTATAGATCATTAATTGGTTGGGTAATTACTTTTTGAACTTCTTCAACTGTATTATAAAGGCCTTGTTCTGCCTCTAACAGCTTCAAAATTTGGGGATCTTTTTGAACTTGTTCATTTAAGTTCTTATATTCTTCCTGCATTTCTTGTGTCAATTCTTGACCTTGTGATTGAACGTTCATAATTGTATTTTGCATCTTGTCCATCTTCTTAAACAAATCTGAACTTTCTGCATTATTTTTAACTCCGTCAATTGCAACTTGTAAAGTCTTAAATTCATCAATTTCTTGCAAATCAGAAGCTAATTGATTGGTTGCGTCATAAATATTTACCATGATTAAATCCTCCTAATTATCGGTCAAAAAGACCCTTCAAATCATTATACCATTCATTAAGCTTTTCTCCCGCAGATCCTAAACCTTTTTGTATTTTTTCATTCAAGCCATTAGTCCAATCCGAATTAGAACCGTTGTTTTGAATAATTTGTTTAGGAGCCTGCTCAGTAAATTGATTTTGTGCAGTATAAGGAAGAATCCCTTCCATTTCTGCTTTGTATAATCTGGTAATCTCCGTTTCAGATACACCATGCATAAAGTGCTGTTTATTAGTGCGATCATAGCCAACCCAAGTAGCAACGACTACATCAGGCGTATAACCTACAATCCACTGGTCTTTGGTACCAAACCCATATGAATTTGGTACTTCCGTTGAGCCCGTCTTACCAGCAACGCGGTAACCGGCTGGTTGAGCCGATGTACCTGTACCACCAGCAAAAACGCCTAAAAGCATTGTGGTCATTTCTTTTGCTGTGCTTTCTGAAATAATCCGGTGTTTTCCAATATCGTGATTTTCGCCAATTACGTTGCCGCTAGCATCGGTAATTTTAGTAATGAAGTAGGAATTATTGGGAAGATTTCCCTTATTGGCAAAAGCAGAATATGCTCGCGCCATTTGCATAGGAGAAACTCCAGTTGATAACCCCCCTAGGGCCAAAGCAAGGTTTTGATCCTCTTTGGCTACTTTAATACCGAAATTATTGGCCGATTGGACACCCTTAGACACACCAATCCGGTCAAGTAACCAAACGGCTGGCACGTTTTTACTTTGTGCTAATGCCACATACATTGGGATCTTATTAGAATAACCGTTATCAACGTTATGCGGCTGATAGCCATTTTTACCAAAGCGCTGCAGTTTATTCGACAGCTGTGAATCATAATGATAGCCCTGCTGGAGAGCTGGTGCATAAGACACAATTGGTTTAATTGATGAGCCCGGCTGCCGTTTCATTTGGGTTGCACGATTATAACCGCGAAAGACGTGCTTTCCTCGTCCACCAATGACGGCACGAACAGCTCCAGTACTTGGATCCATCACCACACTGGCTCCTTGAGTCTTTGTTCCGTCAGAAGACCCCTGCGGAAATAGCCAGTCTTGAGCAAATTTTTCCTGAAGTTGCTGCTGATAATTTTGGTTTAACGTCGTATAAATACGAAGCCCCTTATTCATCACGTCTTCTTCTTTTAGACCGTAGCGATTAATCGCCTCATCGACCACAGCATCAAAAAAGTAGGGATAACGATAACCATCCTGATTATGATAGGTATCACGCAAAGTTAAACTTTGTCTTTGAGCTATTTGTGCTTGCTGTTTGGTTAGCTTATCATTCGAAACCATCAAGTCCAAAACCAAATTACGTCTTGAAAGCGAATAATTCAGATGATCGATTGGATTATATTTACTTGGATTCCGCAAAATTCCAGCTAAACAAGCTCCTTCGCCCACCGTTAACTGGCTAGCATCTTTACCAAAATATTTCCTGCTGGCATCCTGCACGCCCCAAACACCGTTACCAAAGTAAGCCTTGTTCAGATACATAGTTAAAATATCTTTTTTGGAGTAAACGTGCGTAATCTCAATCGCAAAAAATAGTTCTTCTACTTTACGTGAGATAGTTTGACGCTGTGTTAATAAAGCATTTTTGGCTAATTGCTGCGTTAAAGTTGAACCACCACCAGAAATTTGTCCTCGATGAATCACTAACCCTAAAGCTGCTCTAGCCATCCCCTTAATACTAAAGCCAGGATTAGTCCAAAAAGTTCGATCTTCAGTTGAAATTACGGCATTTTTGACGTTAGGTGAAATTTTATTGTATTCAACAAAAGTCCCCTTTTGCGAGTATAAAGAACCCGCCTTTTGATTTTTATGATCATAAATAGCCGTGGTTGTCGACAGGGATGCTTTTAAATTTGAGATGTTTGAAGTTTTTACTTTGACGGTATAATAAGTACAAACCAAAAAAGTGAAGGTTAGCAGGATCAAGATAATCCAGCGCCCGATATAAAAACGGTGATCAAACCGGTGCCACAAGCCACCAAGTCCGTTTCTCTTTGGTTCATTATTTTCCATTTTATCTGCTCCTTTTAGAAACAACTAAAATTGTATCATATCAGAAAGTATTACCTTTATTTTCAAAAAGATTTAATAAATATTTATGAGCTATTATTTTACACTTAATTACCCCAAAAATCTTAAACCATGTTCTGTCAGTGACTTGTTGCGGCAGCTTTTACTTCCGCGAAAATGGCGCCATTATCTGCGAATCAACCGTAAGGTTTTAATTAACGGCCAATACCGTTATTTTAATCAGCTTGTTTATCCAGACGAAAAAATTGACCTAATTCTTGATCATGTTGAGTCTGAACAAGGGATTTATTTACCAAGTGGAAAATTTCCTGACCCAATCTACGAGGATCACGACTTGCTAATTATTAATAAGCCAGCGGGTCAAAAGACTCATCCCAATCAGGGAGAAACCAATACGGCTTTAAATGATTGTGCCACTTATTTAAAATACACTCCCTACATTGTACACCGTTTAGATATGCTAACGAGTGGATTGCTTTTAGTGGCTAAAAATCCGGCCGTTGTTCCCATTCTTAATCGTGAATTAACAACTAAAATCTTTCACAGAGAGTACTTAGCCGTCGTCAATCAAACACGTAGCTTACCAGAAAAAGGCACAATTAACTTGCCGATTGGCCATGATCCAATGGATAAACGCAAAAGAATGATTCGCTCAGATGGTCTAAAATCCTGTACCCATTATCAAGTTTTACAAAAATGCTCCGATCAGACAGCACTTGTTAAACTGTCGCTTGAAACCGGTCGAACTCATCAGATTAGAGTTCATTTAGCCGCAATTGGCTGCCCAATTGTCGGTGATCCATTATATAATCCTCAGTGCAATCCAAATGACTTTTTACACCTAACAGCATTTCAGATGTCCTTGGTAAAGCCGTTTAGTTTCAATCAAATCAAAGTCAAATTGCCAAAAGAAAAAATTATTTTACTAAACCAATAAAAAAGCCATGAGAAATAGCTCATGGCTTTTTTTGACTTTAAAACACTAGTCACTTTTTTTATTTACACTGCAGTTAACTATTCACCTTTAAAGGTGCCAGCTTCAACTTCTCGAATAAAGTCCGCCACATGCTTATAGTAAACATCAGGGTTGTCAACCATGTGGTGATGTCCCGCATTTGGGGTAGTTACTAAACGTGAATTAGGAATTTCTTTTTGCATAATTCGAGCAGTTTCTAGTGGCATGGTATCTTCTTCGCCAAAGGTCAGTAGTGTTGGCATTTTAATTTCTTTGAGATACTTTCTGAAATGCCAATCCTTTAACTTACCAGTAACGACAAACTCATTATCACCTTGAAAAGCATGGTAGACAGGTAAACCACCGATTCGTTTAATATGGTAAAGCTTGCACGGCTGACGACGATCAAGAAAGTTAATGTTCAAAATCTGAACATCTTCTTGGTAACGCTTATTGTCATAGTCATTATTTTCTTCACATTCGCGCATAAAATCAATTTCCGTTTGTGGGAAAATCTCTTGTCTACGCCGGTTAATTGAAGCGATATAGTCATCGGTGTCATCAACCATTGAAGAAATAATTGTTCCTTTAAGGTGTTGACCATATTTAACGGCGTATTCTTGCGCCAAAAGTCCACCCCAACTTTGACCAATTAAATAGCAGTTATCAAGACCAAGCTTATCTCTAACTTCATCTACTTCATCAAGGAAATATTCATAGGTCAAATACTTTGCAGCAATTTCTGGATCATCATAATCTGGTTGATCAGAGTAAAGCGAACCAAGTTGATCATACATCGTAACTTGGACATTTAATCCCTGCTTTTTTAATTGATCAGCAGCGTCTTCCCAATATTCATGGTTACCACCGGGTCCACCATGCAATGCTAACAAGTGGATGTCACCTTCGCCTTGCGTACTCGTCCACAAATGGTAGCCGTTATCTAAAGTGATAATTTTTGATCCTGTTCTCATTATTTAGTCTAGTCCCCTTCTAGTCTTTTAATAAAATTATTTTGCGTAGCCAACTTTGTACCATAATGGGTGGCCGTTGTTGCCTTCTGAAGGCTTGAGTGAATACCCCGTAAGCTTATTATTGATAGCTGTAATTTGGTAAGAATTATCGATTGGAATGACATAAGCTTCGTCATTCATGTATTGTTGCCATTCGTGGAATTTTTGTACGCGGTACTTATGGTTAAATGCCTTCTGCGAATTCATTTCTGTCAGCAATTTATTATTTTTAGCAGTTACAAAACGGGCCATGTTAAATGGAGCTGATTCACTGTAGTAAGGATGTGGCGATGGTTCAGTTGGTGTTGACCAGCCACCGATATACATATCAATGCCCTTATCATCGTTTTGCAATTTGTCGTAAAACGAGTTGTGCTCAATTAAGCGTCCCGTGGCCAGCTGAACGTTTAAGCCAACCTTGTGCCATTGTTGAATATAGTTCTGAATGATTGGTTCCTTAGTTGCATCCCCACTCATTGCGGCTACATTAATTTTCAGTGGTTTGCCATCAGGCTGTACACGCCACTTGCCCTTCTTCTTATAGCCGGCCTTGTCGAGAATTTCATTTGCTTTCTTAAGGTTATAATCAAAGCCTTTGGCACTCTTATCGTAGTAATCACCAAAGATTTCTGGAATTAAAGTTTTCACCCTAAAGGTCAAAGAATATGTATAACGTTTATTCACGGCATCAACGTTCATTGCATAACCAATAGCTTGCCGCAAAGCCTTGTTATTCATCTTAGACTTTGGATTTTCAACGTTTTTGCTGAGTTTTTTATCCCATTTACCAACTTTAAAACCAAGGTAATGGTAAGCAATTGGAATTTGTGCCACAAAGTTAACGTCCTTGGTATCTTTTACTTGAGGCCATTGAGTGTTAATCACTGGAATCACATCAAATTTATGACTCTTGATAGCCTGTGAAGCTGAATTAGGGGAAACAACAGAAACGACGATTTTATCTAATTTTGGCTTGCCACGCCAGTAATATTCATTAGGAACCCAAGTGGCTGATTGTCCACGAACCAACTTTTCCATTTTATATGGACCAAAGAACAATGGGTTCTTTCTAATTTTATCAGAAGATTTTAATTTAGCGAAAGGAACATCTTTAAGGTAGTGATAAGGTTCAACCGCTTCCCAAAGCGACCGGCTACCTGCGTTAGACATACTTGGACTTAATTCCGTGAAATGAAGAACTAATTTACGACCATTTTCGCCATCAGGCATTTCAATACCAGAAATCGTTTTTGCCTTGCCTTCGTGATATTCTTTCAGACCTTTTAAAACTTCAAACTGGCTACTATATCGAGGACAAGCCGTATCCTTGTTTGCTAAGATTTCATAAGCATATTCATAATCTTTAGCTACGACTTGTTTACCGTCGGACCATTTAACACCTTTTTTAATATTAATGGTAATGGTTTTGTTCTTTTGATCCAATCTGCGTGTTGCTGCACCCTTATCAGTAACTTTGAAATGATCATCACTATCAAACAAAGTCTCTTGACCAGGAGAAGCCACCATTGAATCAACATCCTCAGAAGATAATTCCTGCGAAAAAATACCTGAAAATGGTGTATCTGTTTCGACTGCAATCTTAACCGTTCCACCTTGTTTGACTGCTTTTTTCGGAGTCTCAATTGGGAATTTAGAAACATTTTTAGTTTCGTCATTATTAGCATTATTCTTCTTACCACAACCAACTAAAGCAATTGCAGAAAGACTTAAAACACCAATTGAAGTTAACAACTTATTCTTTTTCATATCTTTTCTCATTTCCGTATAAATTAATTTTATTATGTTAATAAATATATCATACTAGTCAAATAAATACATCATAATTATGAAAAGAATATTTAATTTTGTCCCTAAAAAGAGTAAAATGGACTATAAAAGACTGTAATTTTACTATCCGCTTATGTTGGATTAGTAATTTACAAAAGGAGTAGTAATGGATAAACAAAAAATAAATGACTTTGCTGAAAAAGTAAGAGATACATTCAATTTGCCAAGTTTAGGCTTTGGAATCTATCACAAAAATGAGAGCTATAGCCATGTTTACGGCGATGCGAACGAAGATAGCTTGTATCCTTTAGCCTCAATTTCTAAATCCTTTTTGGCAACGGCAATTTGTCAATTAGCTGATGAAGGTAGAATCAGCCTAGATGATCCTTTAAAAAAATATTGGCCTGACTTTCAACTCGTTGATAAATATGCTCAAGATCATTTAACCTTTAGAGATGCACTAAGTCACCAAAGCGGACTACCTGCTCACGATTTAATGCGTTTTACTAACATGAATAAGCATGATCTAACTTTAAAAGAAAAAGCTGAACATGTCGGCTACTTAGAGCCTAACCACGAATTACGGGTTAAGATGCAATATAGTAATCTGGTTTATGCCGTGGCAACCTACGTAATGGAACAAGCAATCGGTCAGGATTACGGCTCATACGAACGTGAACACCTACTTAAGCCACTTCACATGAATAATACTTTCATTAATCATCATGAAGCGCCACGTGACAGAATTCCTAAGCCTTATATTAGAGATAATGATGTAACGCAAGAAGTTCCATTTATTGCACCTGGCAAGGTTGGCGGAGCCAGCAGCATGTTAGCAACAATTGCCGACTTGCTTACTTGGGGTGAATTCCAGCTAAAAACCCAAAAATCAACTTCAACTGAGGTTACTGCTCAACGTTATCAGCCACAATCAATCATGCCTCCTAGCCGAGCATACGGTGGTGCTAACTTCGGTGCTTATGGTTTAGGAATGATGATGGAAGACTACCGTGGTCACAAGTACTTTTATCACAGTGGTTCGTATATTGGATATTGTTCTTTCCTAGGCTTCGTTCCTGATCTTGACTTGGCATTTGTTGTGACTACCAACATGGATTCTACCGATTCAATTTTCGCTTTGGCTTATCAAACAATTGACGAGGCCTTAGGAATTCATGACACAGACTGGGCCGACAAAGTAAGTAAAATTATGGCAAAGAAAAACCAGGCAAGAGAAGATAATATTGCCAAGCTTAAAGGTAATGACTGCCATGCAGTTAAAGCAAAAGCAGAATTACTTGGTGATTACGAAAATCCAGGCTATGGTTTGGTTACTCTTTGTGACGAAAATGGCGAGCTTAAAGCAACTATCGGTAAATGGAATAATCCAATACTTGAAGGTGCAAATGGCAAAATGTACATTGAAGCTCGGCTTTACCAACATGAACTGATTCCGATTGAATTAGGTACTGATAAAATTTACTTACAATCAGATCCTGCACTTAAGAAGGCAACCGAGTTTGTTAAGGTAAACTAGATTCACAAATAAAAAACAGCGTGCGACAACACGCTGTTTTTTTGTCCAAACAAGTTTAGTTAACTTATTTTTATTTATTTAACTTTACTAAGTGAATCCTTGACGGCTTCTTTAATTGCCCTACTAGTTTGCGAAGCACCGGAAACCGCATCAACATTGTACGTATTTTTCGCCACAATCTTTTTCGGTAGTTCCTTAATAGCCTTTAGACCATAATCATCACTTTCGGTCTGCTTTAAAATTCCAACGTTCTCAATGTTTCCTTCATCACTAACCGTTGTTCGCACAACAACGCCGTCACCCATGCCCTTATTACTATATCCGAGATACTGATTCTTACCTAAGGTATAGTGGTTATGGTCTTCATCACTTTCGGCTTGGAAGTCAGGATTAATTTTAGCGTCAGTAAAATTACCACTACCAGACACTGGTAAATCCTGTTTAAGGGTTGCAGCGTTCTCACCTACAATTTTTCCAGAGATCAGACAATCGGCAATATTGCCACCAGTTGTATATTTATTAACAAATGGTGAGCCTAATTCACCCGCTTCATACAGATGTGGAATTGGATTGCCATTCGGATCGACGACCTGACAATGACCGTTTCTTCGTCCACCGCCTTGCGTATTCAGCATATTTTGTCTAAGCGCAATTGCATAGTAAGGACCAGTAGAACTAAATTTGCGCAAAGTTTTTGGATTACGGTGAAAAGCATAATCTTTGCCTTACTCCGCCATAAAGTTAAATTCAGCAATCGTTTCTTCTAGTATTGCCGGATTTTTAGTAATTTTTTGAGCTAATTCTTCGATTGAATCTGCTTTAATTGCTTTATCCAAATAGCCTGGAACCTTTAAACCATCATCAGGTTCATTCTGTAATTCATCATATTTTTTCTGATCAAAAATCATATAAGGATGAGCCTGATTGAGTGGAACTACCCAATCGCCGTGATTATAAATGTGACCGTGACGGTTCATTTCGGCTTCGTTAAAGTACCTTGTACCATCATCACCAACTACAATTACACTACCAGTTGAACTTTCTTGCCAGAAGACATTAAGTGCATAAGTAGAACGGACACCTTTATTTTGTTTTAAAGACAATCCGTGGAATTGACCCAGTGATTCGAATGAGCGCATATTCCATAATTGCGCGTTTACTTCCTCAAGCATTTTAATTCCGTCACCTTGATTATATAAAGAACCAATTGGTGCAAGATATGGTGCTTGCAGGAAGGTCTGAATCATCTCTTGGTTGTTTTCAAAACCACCAACAGCTAAAACGACACCATTGTTAACTTTGATGTTGCGTAAAACATGTTTAAGTTCAATTTGAACCCCAATAACAGTTTTACTTACCCCATCTTGAATTAAGTGTTTAGCAGGAGAAGCATACCAAATATCAATTAAGTTAGAGCGGTCTAAAACTTTTTGCCGCAAAATTTTCCATAAAGCCGCATCATCTACTCCTTGATGCACTAAGTAATCATCATAAGAATCAGCATCAGGCAGTTCCGGATATTCCGTCACATAAGCGGTTGAAGGTGTACCCGCCAGCATTTTTTTCATGCTAACTGGCTCGACATCTAGGTATTTTCTGAAGTAGTCACCCATATTGGCCATTCCTTCAATTAGGTTAGTAAAGGCTGCTTGATCTGGCTTAAGAGGTGCGGCTAAATGCTCGTGGTAATTTTTTAATGCCTCATAGTCCTTGCCAGCACCAACCATCTGACCAGCATACCGGGTGTTGCCACCCTCATGGCCTTCTGGCGCACTATCAACCAATAGAACTTTAGCACCGTTATCTGCGGCAAACCGGGCAGCTGTCGCTCCTGCTCCACCAAAGCCCAGAACAGCAACGTCATATACAGCATCCCACTGAAAATCTTGATTATGACTCATGATTTTGATCTCCTTATTAATATTTTTGTTGTTTACGCTTTCATTAAACACTATAATATTAACTATGTGAAATACTTAATTATTGAAATTACTATTACAAAACAGTTATAGGATCAAGAATGAATAATCGCTTACTAATTTTTTTAGAAACACTTGAAAACAGTAGCTCTATTTCTGAAGCCGCCAAGAAGCTTTATCTTACGCAACCTTATCTGAGTCGAATCATTAAGAAATATGAACAAAAATATCATGTTTTACTCGTTAGCCGTGAGTCACATCCAATCCAGTTAACGCCTGCTGGGCAATTACTCATGAGTTATTTGCGCGAAAGTTTACAATTAGAAAATCAATTAAACCAAGAAATGAAAAGATTTACTAAAAACGAGTTTCCTACTTTAATAATGGGTATTACCCCACCTCTTGGCGAAAATTTTAATTTAACTATTTTACCGAAGCTGCTAGCTAAGTTTCCTACCTTAAAAACCGAAACATTAGAATTAAGCACGGCGGATGCCGAAAAAGCATTCAAAGACGAGCAGATTGATTTATTTGTCGGAAATGAGCTGCAACTGCCTAACGTCAAAAGCCAAAAGCTGCATCGTGATACTCAAGTCTTGGTACTAGGGAAAAATTCCAAACTATACCAACCAAATAAACAAGAAGTTCATATTTCTGGGACTAAATTACAAACGCTCAATCAGGAAAACTTTATTGTCGTTGATGGAGAAAGACGTTACCAAGAAATTATTAACACGTATTTTAGCAATAATGGTATTCAAATTTATCCCCAAATTCATGTCAGAGATTCACTAACAGCACTAAAACTAGCCGCACAAGGGTTAGGTAATATGACGACGAGTATTGCTGCAGTCAAAACTAAAAAATACCAACATATCAATTACGTTAAATTGCCTCAAGATGAGGTTAAAATCAACTTTACCGTTTCTACTTTAAAAAATGACAACTATTTAATGGCGGAAATAGCAGAAGTGATTTCTATTTTAAAACAAACATTTACGACTAAAATTTTAGTTAGCTGAAAACGAGTATTCAGATCAACAAAAATAGGTAGATTAAGTCTTAAACTACCTGTTTTGTTCATTTTGCTTGCGGAGAACGTGGCTTTAATTAAATGTGCTCTTTTAGCCAAGGCACAACCTTACCAATAACTTCATTTAACTTTGTAAAGTCACCTGATTCTACGTTATAAGTATGATCTGAATTATCGACAGTAAAATAATCAACATTCTCCATGCCACTATTTTTGATGAAATTCAAGCTAATCTCTGGGTTCAAAGTTGGATCAGTAGTCGCTACACCAACTAAAATTGGATTAGTAAATTTTTCAATATTGTTATTAAGAGTTGCTTTAATGTCTGCATCAAAACGAGGATATAATAATTCAACTCTGCCATCGGCTGTATGGATAATACTATAACCCAGATTTTGCATTTGCTTTTGATCATAACCAACATTAATTGGTTCTTGCGTATTAATTGCGCCATTCAACGAAATTATTACTTTAGCTGGCAAAGTCGAGCAGGTGAAAGCTAAGCGTCCACCCAGACTGTGGCCTAATAGACCAACGCGCTTACTGTCTACTTCTCTTAGGGATTGGAGATAATCAAAGCTAGCTTTAACTTCTTCAATCATAACTTTCATTCCATATTGTTCTCTTGAGCAAAGATTTTCACCCATGCTGCATAAATCTATTCTAGCAGCTACTATTCCTGAAGCAGTGATACTTTGGCTAATTCTTTGTAACATGTGGTTATCATTGCTCTTACCTGACATGAATCCATGAATTAATAAAATCGCAGGAAATTGATTACCACTGTCGGGGACATCGATTAACATTGGCACTTCATGATCTTGACACTTTACGAATTCTAGTCTTTCTTTCAATTTGGAAACCTCCTTATTTTTATAACAAGTAAAAAATTGTTGCTATTTATTCATAAAATATATGATAGCACCAAAAAATCACGTTAAATGATTCAATTATTCTATGATTTATTAAGTTTCTGCCACACTCCTGCCAGAAAAAGCAACTAGGAATTTAATAAATATTGCGGTGATTGTTGCTAATAAGACCAAACAAAAACCACTTTGTCAGTTTTAGTAACAAAGTGGTTAATTCTTAAAGCTTTCCGCCAAATACTGGAAAATGACCTGCTTCCCCATAATCAATTGCATTAATTTTTTGCAGGGTTTGCATATCTTCGGTACTTATTTCAAAAGCAATTTCCGTATTTTGCTTAATGTGATCAGCTCGCGCCGCTTTAGGCAACACTACCGTATTTAGCTGCCAATCATATCTAATACAGAGTTGGGCCGCTGATACATGATACTTATCGGCCATTTGGGTTATTACCGGATTATTCAAGGCTGCTCCATGGGCAACGGGTGAAAATGATTCAACAACAATTCCCTGTTTTTGTGAAAAAGCAAGCAAATCTTTCGGTGTTGCACCAATGTGACACAAAATTTGGTTTACCATCGGTTTAGTCGCACCATTTTTAATTAAATTAGTTAAGTCATCCGGCTCAAAGCTCGACACACCAATTGCACGCAACTTGCCTTCCTTCATTGCATCCTCTAATGCACGCCAAGTTGCCAAATTACCTTCAAAATGGCGATCAGCTGATTGATTAACTTCGTTCCAAGGCTGCGGATTGTGAATAATCATCATATCTAAATAATCAAGTCCCATTTTCGCCAAAGATTCATCAATTGACTTCTTGGCATCGGCGTAATTTTTGATTTCGGCGGCAACTTTTGAATTAACAAAAATTTGTTCACGCGGAATACCAGAATTTTTTATTCCTAATCCCACTCCGGCTTCGTTACCATATGCTTGCGCAGTATCAATGTGCCGGTATCCAAGTTGAATAGCTGTTTCGACCACTTGGGCAACCTGATTATTATTAATTTCCCACGTACCTAATGCTAATTTAGGAATTTTGACTCCATTGTTTAAGGTTAATGTCTCATCTAAAATCATCTTATTCCTCCTTGTTTAGGATTAATTTTCAATTAGAAGTATAGGACTTAAAGTACGCTTTAAGTCAAGATTTTTTTGGAAATCATTATCTAATGCTTAGAAATATGCTTCTATTTATTTGCAGAGTATGGATTGGCAAAATCAGGATTATTTGAATATGCTAATTCAAATGCTTGCTCATTTCGAATAAGCAATAATCAGTTTCAACTCTTTATATGAAAAGCAATTTCTTTTTTTGTGCAGCAATTACCTTGTTTATTCCATTTTTACCGGCTTTAAACTTAACTCGGTAAAAAAATGCCTACTTCGTTATTGTTTCGATGTACTCTTGTGCACGTTTAGCCAATTGAACATCATCTAAATGCTGCATGACACCTTTGGTGACAAAAGGAGGCATGAATATAGTCCCAATTAAGTTGCTAGTTGCTTTAAAAGGAGATAATAATTCTGCCATTGTCACGTGAAATGCACCATCTGACTGATAGTTTTCTGCTGGCGCTCCAGCAGAAACAACTAACTGCAATTCTTTGCCATGCAGTTTATCACCATTAGTTCCATAGGCCCACCCATGTTCTAAAACGACATCTTCCCATTTTTTCAAAAGGGCGGGGCTACTATACCAGTAAAACGGAAATTGCAAAACGATGCGGTCACTTTGCTCTAACAGCTGTTGTTCCTGACTAACCTCAATTTGGCCCTGAGGATACAATTGGTATTCATCATAGATAGCTACATTTGGCAAAGATTTCTCTTGCAATTGTTTGATGAAAAAAGCGTTAACGCGCGACTGAGCAAGATGTGGATGGAAAACTAAAACTGTTACTTTCATAAACTCTTATCTCCTTATATAAAGATATTAACAATTATTTTTTAGTTTAAGCCGTTCATCAAAGCATGTAAAATACTTATCTTTCATCATTTGGTATGCGCAAAACGCATAAGTGAAAAATAGCATAACTTTTTACTTAGTCTTCAGGTAAAATAGAAAATAGCTGTTTACTAGGAGAAGAGGAAAAATATGAAATCATTATATTTAGTAAGACACGGGCAAACATTATTTAACGTTCAACACAAAATTCAAGGCTTTTGTGATTCACCACTCACACCATTGGGAATTCAGGAAGCAAAAGCTACTAAAAAGGAGTATTTTGAAAAAGAGCATGTCCAACTGGAGGAAGCTCATTCTTCTACCTCTGAACGAGCAATTGATACACTCAAAATAATTACTGATTTGCCATTTGAAACAAATAAAAACTTGCGTGAATGGAATTTTGGCACTTATGAAGGTGAAGGCGAGCATTTAAATCCGCCACTTCCCTACAATGATTTTTTCGTTCAATTTGGCGGCGAATCGCAGAAGGAATTAACAGCTCGCATTAACCAAGAAATTACAAAAATTGTGCGCCAATCACCTAATAAGCATATTTTAATTGTGTCACATGGTGCTGCCATCGCTAATTTTTATAAAGTCTGGGAAAAGTACAATACATTCAAAAGGACTGAAAGAATTAAGAATTGTTCCGTCTTAAAATATGACTTTGACGATGATATTTTTCGGTTAAAAACAATGTTTAATCCAGATTGTTAGCTTGCAATGTCATTGCAATTTAGTCGTTTATTTTTTAATAAAAAAAAGCTAGCTCCATTCAGGAGTTAGCCTTTTTAATTTCATTACAACTCGGTAATTATTCTAAGTTTAATGAGCTCTTGTCAAAAGCAGCTGACTTAATCTTGTCGTCAATTGAAGGAGTACCAAGCCAAGTGATCATTTCCTTCATTGCATCAGTGATTGCTTCAGTACCAGGAAGTAAAAGCTTACGTGGGTCATAACCCTTGTTAGCCTTGTCTTCATCCTTGTGAGCTTCGAAGTATTCACGAGTTGCTTTTTGGAATGCTAATTGGAATTCAGTGTTGATGTTAACCTTTGAAATTCCAAGTGAGATAGCCTTCTTAACTTGTTCTTCAGGAATACCTGAACCACCGTGCAATACAAGTGGAACAGAAACTGCATCAGCAATTTCCTTCAAACGATCGAAGTTAAGACCCTTCCAGTCAGCTGGGTAAACGCCGTGGATGTTACCGATACCACAAGCAAGCTTGTCAACACCAGCAGCAACGAAAGCTTTAGCATCTTCAACAGAAGCTAATTCTCCACCTTCAGCACCTTGGTTTTCACCAATCTTACCGATTTCAGCTTCAACGGAAATTCCACGTTCATGAGCCAATTTGACGATTTCCTTAGTCTTAGCTAAGTTTTCGTCAGTTGGTAATGCGTGACCGTCAAACATAACTGATGAGTAGCCAAGTGCAATACATTCCTTAGCAGCTTCAAAGTCACCGTGATCCAAGTTCAATACGACTGGAACTGAAATGTCCATTGCGTCCATTGAATCTTCAACGATATCCTTAGCAATCTTGTAGCCACCCATGTACTTAGCAGCACCCATTGAAACTTGGATTAAAACTGGGGTTCTAGTTTCCTCAGCTGCTTGCAAAATTGCACGTGTCCATTCCAAGTTGTTAGTGTTATAAGCACCGACTGCATAATGGTTTTTACGAGCATCTTTAAAGATTTGGTTACCATTATCTAAATAAGCCATTAATAAATTACCTCCTATTAATCTTACAGTCACATTGTACCGTAATAACGAAGTCTTGAGCAATCTTTTAATCGATGTAAGCGTTATTTTTTAAATTTTTTTTACATTTCTTTAGGAGCGTTAACACCAAGTAGTCTGAGGGCCTCAGTCAGGACAATTGAGGTCGCCTGAACTAACGCCAATCTCGTGTTAATTTGCTCATCTTCGATCAAGATTTTAACATTAGCATAGTATTTATTAAACTTCTTAGCTAAATCCAAAGCATACTTGGCAATAACAGATGGTTCAAATTTATCACTGCTGCGCGCAATGATTCTTGGGAAATCGGCTAATGCTTTGGCAACGCTAAATGACCAATCATCCTTAACTGGTGCAGCATCAAGTTTAGGCTCTTGACCTAACTTCGCAGCTTTACGTAATACACTCTGTGCCCGCGCATTGGTGTATTGAACATAAGGACCAGTGTCGCCTTCAAAGCGAACAACTTCATCTAAGTCAAAGTCAAAGTTTTCTACCCGATCATTTTTAAGATCATGGAACACAACGGCTCCTACACCAACATCATGAGCTACTTGTTCTTTGTTAGCTAAAGCAGGATTTTTCTCATCAATTTGCTTACGAGCTAAGTTAACGGCATCCTTTAATACTTGGTCAAGGAAAACGACGTTACCCTTACGGGTTGATAGTTTTTTACCATTTTGCGTGATTAAGCCAAATGGTACGTGGTAAATTTCATCTGCCCAATCATAACCCATTTTCTTCAAAACCGTTTTAAGTTCAACAAAATGGTGAGCTTGCTCATTACCGACAACATACAGCATTTTAACGAAATGGTAAGTATTCATTCGGTAAATAGCGGCAGCCAAATCACGGGTTAAGTAAATACTGCTACCGTCAGATTTCACAATCATAGCTGGGCTTTCGTCTTCGCCCATATCAACTACCTGTGCCCCGCGTGATTCGTGAAGCAAACCTTTTTCCTTTAATTCATCGATAACAGGTTGCATCTTATCGTTAAAGAATGCTTCACCCTTGTATGAATCAAATTCGACGCCCAATTCTTTGTAAATCCGCTTAAAGTCCTTTAAGGAAACGTCACGGAACCATTGCCATAATTTAACTGCTTCAGGATCACCATCCTCAAGTTTTTTAAACCATGCACGACCCTCATCCTCAAGCTCAGGGTGCTTTTCAGCCTCCTCATGAAACTTAACGTAATACTTAAAGAGGTTCATGATTGGATCTTTTTTGACATCTTCCTCATTACCCCAATGTTTATAAGCAGAAATCAGCTTACCAAACTGGGTGCCATAATCACCTAGGTGGTTAATCTTAATTGGAGTATAGCCAACTTTTTTCAATGTTTCCGCAATTGAATTACCGATTACAGTTGAACGCAAGTGTCCCATTGACATTGGCTTAGCAATGTTGGGACTTGACATGTCAATAGGAACATTTCCTTGCCCTAATTTTTGATCACCATAGTGCTGTTTTTCTGTCAAAACTTCATGCAAAGCTTGCGTAATTAATTTTTCGTGGTTAATTGCGAAGTTAACATACGGACCAACAGCTTGAATACTGGTAAAATCGCTGCTTTCAAGATTGGCTGCAATTTCTTGAGCAATCTCAGCCGGATTTATATGCATAACTTTAGCCAGAGTAAATGCAGGGAAGGCATAATCACCCATCTTTTCGTTCTTTGGCCGTTCAATAAGTTGGTTGATTTTTTCTTTAGGCAAATCTACTTGACTGGCAACAAGATCAACTACTTTACTTTTAAAGTCCATTTTTACCTCCAAATTCCAATAAAAAAGCCTCTTCCTTTAATTCCAAAGGAAGAGACGAGTTTTTACCCGCGGTACCACTCTATTTGATACAAAGTATCCGCTTATTATTTTTGTTAAATTACTGGTCAGGCACGCCTTCAGTCATCCTCCTAACCCGACTCTCATCAACTCGGACTCGCTTACTAGGATAAATGCTTACTACTCCTAACCTCTCTCAAAAATTGATTATAACAGGAAATGACATTCAAGCCAACACTTTTAATTATTTTTGACGATTACCTTTGTGCCAGTGGGAATATTTTTCATTATCCACCGTGCATCTGAAATACTCAACCTGATACAGCCATGAGACGCGGATTTAACACCCAATTTTTTGGCCTCTTTGCGATTATACTTTCCATTGCTTTTAGTTGGAACCGTATGAAAGAGGTAGACATTATCTTTATCCCAGCTAGTCCAATAATTAGCACCCTCATTTAATTCTGGATTATAAAAAGAATCTCCCCGATTATCCTGAATCTTAAAAGTCCCTGTGGGCGTTGTCGATTTGCCCTTTTTAAAGAGCCCTCCACTTGCCAGCATCGTGTACACTACCTGATTTTCACGCAAAATATAAACGCGATTGCCCCGAAGAGAAACACGAATGGTTAGATCATTTTCAAGCGGCTTAATTTTAGGATAAGCTTTTGTTTCGCTGGGTTGATGCCAGTCATAAGGCACCCGCAGATCTTGCGGATCCTTATAGGGACGAAAAGATGCTGCCGTCTTCTTAACCTGCATTTTCTGATTTTCCTTAGGCTTTTCTTCCTTCGGACTTGACGGCATCGAAACACGAGCTAGACTGATTGCACAGATTAGTAGAACAAATAGGCCTGTTAGCGGCTTTAATAGGCTATTTTTCATACTAAATCAACCTCCTCGAGAATTATTTATACTCTATTTTACAATATTTGCTAGTTTAGCCAAAAACTTAATCTACAAACTTAAGCATAAGTTTAGGTAAAAGCGCACTAATTTTGGTTGGTTGTACAACATATTCATCTTTAGCAATTAGATCACCAGCGAGTGAGTGCAAATACACAGCTGCCAAAACGGAATCAATATTGCCACCAAATTGCGCAGTAAAGCCACCAATTATGCCGGCTAAGGTGTCGCCCATGCCGCCACAAGCCATCCCTGGGTTACCAAGAGGATTAACGAAAACATCCTTATTTGACGTATAAACTTTGGTATGATTGGACTTTAAAACTAAAATAGCATTTTGCCCTGGAAACAGCTTATTTAATGCCGTCAAATTAGCTGCATCCGTTTGATAAGGTATCCTAATTTGACTAAGTCTCTGCCATTCCATTTGATGAGGAGTCAAGATTACTAACTTCGCATTTTGCGGGGCCAGCGACCGATTTTGACTAATCAAATCCAGCGCACTAGCGTCTAAAATAAGCGTTTGCTGGTTAGTCACTACTTGACCTAGCTGCAAAAGAAGCTTTTGCGCAAATGGGGTAGCCCCTAATCCTGGTCCACAAACAATGACATCCATGTTTTTTATTAATTGCGGCAGATCACTGCTGCGCCAATCAACATACATCACTTCCGGATCGCGCGCATGTAGAGCATTTAAATTAATTGAATGGCAAGCAACAGAAACTAGACCAGCGCCAGATTTCAGTGCACCTTCTGCGGCCATAATAATTGCACCACCGTAATTTTCACTTCCACCTATTAATAAAATTCGTCCGTAGTTTCCCTTATGGGTGTTGCTTTTTCTTTTGGCTATAACCTTGGTTATAATAGATTGCTTAATTTCTGTCATTGTTATCCTCCAAAAAGCCGGTGCCAAAAACGAAGCAAGAAATTAACCTGTTTAGTGGATTGTAACGCTTTTGCCGGTAGTTTAATTCCGTCAGGTTCTTGGATAGAAATTAGTTTAGTTGACCCCGATTTAAAGCTATATGAACCAACCGTTTGATTTTGGGTTACCGGAGCTTCTATGGTGTCCTTAGTTAAATTAACCGTTAATTTTTGGCCATTTTTTGGTCCCCAGATTACTCGTCTTTGCTTCATGCCGATATCAACTTGCTTGTTAGCGCCATTATGAACATTAATCTTGCTGGTACCCATAATCACTTCATTTTGATTAAAAACAATGGGTTGATAATTACGGTAAACATACCGCAGCAACCTGCCAGTTTGCTCAAAACGTGCTGGGTCAAGACTATTAGCATGCCTTGCTCCCATTACCACGGTAATTAGTCTTGCATCACTATCTTTTGCCGTTCCAATAAAACAAGCACCAGCGGCATCAGTAGTTCCCGTTTTTAGACCATCAACTTTTAGATCTTGCTGGTATTGGGACAAGCCTTTAAGCATCCAATTAAAGTTAGTCATGAGTGTTTGGCTTCCTTGATCATTGAAGTTTAAATGAGCAATTCTTGTTGTTTCAATTATTTCGGGGAAGTCAGTCAACAAGTGCTGACCAACGATTGCTATGTCTTTAGCTGACATCTCATTTTCTGCGTCTTTATCAGCTCCTGGGTAGGCATCCGTCCCAACACTTTTATTGGGCAAACCGCAAACAGTATAGATCTGGGCGTCATTAATGCCCCATTTTTTTAATTGCTGACGCATCTGCCGAACAAACGCAACTTGCGAGCCACTGACGGCCTGAGCAAGCAACATTGCCGCTCCATTAGCAGATTCGATTAGGGTCGCTTGGTATAGCTGCCTGATTGTATAAGAGTGCCCCATTTTTAGTGGCACATTAGAAAACTGCTTATTATTGGCAACCTTGACAATCTGCTTAGTTGGCTTTACTTCAGTATCCCAACTAAGTTTTTGCTCTTTAATTGCTTGTAAGGTTAAATAAGTCGTTACTAATTTGGTCATTGAAGCAATTGGCAATACCTGGTTAATATTCTTGCCATAAAGCAGTTGCCCCGTTTTACTATCAATTGCAATTGCCGATTTAACATTGAGATTTAATTGCTCAGACTGATAATTATTTCTGACTTGAACTGATTTAGGTTGAGCTGGCGGTTCACTACTAGGACCTGTTCCACACGCAGATAGTGTCACAATAGCCAATAAGCTGACCACAACTGTTTTTAAATTTCGCCTTAGGTTCATAAGTTCTCCTTTGAAGTGAAAAAATTTTAGCAAGTTCTAGATTAAATTTGATACTGATAACAATAATAGGGAATATTAAAATTATGATCATTAACCTTTTGATAATCATTGTCAATCAAATATTGTGGTAATAATGCAACTGCCTCTCCCCTTTTTACCAATTGCATAATTGTTTCAAGCGAATCAATTTCTAACAATCTCGCTTTGTCAGGACATAACTTCAGGGTTAGTTTTCTAAACGGACAAGTTAAATCACTATTGATTGCAATCGGACAGGTCGATCCATCTTCTTGTTTTCCTTTCAAAAAGCACGCTGGTAAATTAGCTGTTTGCTTTAACCGATAATTAGGCAAGTCGAATTGGTTAAAGGTCACCACTACATCGTAGTATCTTTGCATTAGTTCCGATTCCAATTGGTTACTTTTCTTAATGGTAACTGCATAATCAGTAATAAAAAATTTCTTCTTAGCGATTAAAAAGTTAACTAGTAATTCCGATGATAAAATCGTTTTTCGAATAACTAACGTATCTTGCAGTTTTTGCCAATTTCGGAGCGCTTTAACAGCAAAACGATATACTTTGTCTCCGTTATCCGTCGGAGCCACACCTTGATTTGAGCGAACAAATAAAGTTGAATTCAATTCATGTTCAATTGCCTTTAAGCGTGCTGTCAAATTAGATTGTGCATAGCCTAATTCTTTAGCAGCTTTATTGATAGATTTAGTTTCATAAATTGTCTTATAAATATTTAAGTCATTAAAATTCATCTTGTCACATTATCACTAAAAGTGATAGCCCTATTAACTTTTCGGCTTATGCAAAGCCATTTTCATTCATTATACTATTTTTTGTAATCAAAGAAGGGAGAAAAATCTTATGACTACAAAAATTGGTATTAATGGTTTTGGCAGAATTGGTCGTTTATCATTACGGCGTATTTATGACATTAAAGATAATAGTTTAGAAATTGTTGCGATCAACGATTTAACTTCACCAGCAATGTTGGCTCATTTATTGAAGTATGACACGGCTCATGGTCAATTTAATCATGAAGTTGCCGCAACAGAAAATGCAATCGTAATTGATGGCCAAAAAATTCCTGTTTACGCTGAAAAAAGCGCAAGTGATATTCCTTGGGTTAAAAATGACGGGGTTGAGCTTGTACTAGAGTGTACTGGCTTTTACACCTCAAAGGAAAAGTCCAGCAGTCACTTAAAAGCCGGCGTCAAAAAAGTATTGATCTCAGCACCTGCCGGTGACATGAAGACAATCGTTTATAACGTTAATGACGATACCTTAAATGCGGATGATCAAATTATTTCTGCTGGTTCATGTACTACTAACTGCTTGGCTCCGTTAGCCAAGGCTATTAACGATGAATTTCAGATCAAAGCTGGAACAATGACAACCTTACATGCATATACTAGTTCACAAATGCTGCAAGATAGTCCCGATCGT
This sequence comes from Lactobacillus sp. B4007, assembly GCF_026535895.1. Taxonomy (NCBI): domain Bacteria; kingdom Bacillati; phylum Bacillota; class Bacilli; order Lactobacillales; family Lactobacillaceae; genus Lactobacillus; species Lactobacillus sp. B4007. The sequence continues at coordinate 20,693 of NZ_JAFNPA010000003.1, read as the reverse complement.
CACAGTGATGTTCGTAATGCACGTGCCGCTGGCGCAAATATTATTCCCCATTCAACTGGTGCTTCTAAAGCAATTGGCCTAGTAATCCCGGAATTAAAAGGTAAGCTAACAGGAATCGCTCTCCGTGTTCCTGTGATCACTGGTTCAATAACAGAATTAGCGGTTACCCTTGCTAAGAACGTTACTGTTAATGAATTCAATGCCGGAGTCAAAAAGCACACAATTAACAATGCATCATTTGGCTGCAATGAGGATAAGATCGTTTCATCTGATATTATCGGCAAGGAATTTGGTTCTGTTTTTGATCCGACAATTACCCAAATTGCTACGGGCACCGATTATTCACAAGTTATTAAGGCTTATGCGTGGTACGATAACGAATCAGGGTTTGTAGCTCAAATGATCAGAACATTGCAAAAAATAGCTAAATTAGGCTAAATCGTTCTAATTAGAATCTTTTTTACCTTTTTACTGAAAATTGATATAAAAAGCCATTTCTTAGTTAGTTTAAGAAAATGGCTTTTTTGTCTTCTAAACTTTAAATTTTAATGACATCCCCGCGAAAATTTGGTATTATAATTAATGTATTTTAAAAGAGGCCCCGATGGCGGAATTGGCAGACGCGCAGCGTTCAGGTCGCTGTTTAGGTAACTAAGTGAAAGTTCGAATCTTTTTCGGGGCATTAAAAGAAAAGCTAATCATTCGATTAGCTTTTTTTGTAAAAAATTTATTAATATTAAGGAGGAATTGGCATGCAAAAGCGTTTAACCAAATCAAGAGATAAAATTTTAACTGGTGTATTAGGCGGAATCGCTGAATATTTTGGCTGGGATAAAGCTTGGACTAGAATCGGCGGCGCAATGGTTATTTGTTTTACCGGCTTTGGGTTAATCGCCTATATTGCCGCAGCAATTGCTATGCCGGACAAAACGCGTGCTGATGACATTCCTTCTGGTGAATATCGTCAATACTAATTGCGTTTACCTATTACTCTTGTTAAAATGAAGTTCCTTGGCAGGGGCACAAGCAAAAACATCATAAGTTAGTTTTTGCTGGCTACAAGAATTTTAGTAATACTAATATTTCTGCATCAAAGAGCATGAGTTCTCAATTATTGAACCCATGCTCTTTTTTGAATTTGACTCATAATTTAATTTCTTTAATTCGCCAAAAAAGCAGAATTTCTCGTTGCATATAGATTCCCACTCCCTTGCCGTTAATATCAGCGACATAGTAGCCAATATTTTCTGAGCCACCTTGAAAATCAGTCACACTGTCACAATGAGTGTCTTTTTTTAAATGTAATAAATATGACCTAGTTTTCTTATTCGCTGCAACTTGGCGCATCCTCTTAGTATCATGACTTTGCAGCATTTGGTTAACCTCAAATTTTGCCGAAAGCGGAACCCACGAGTTTTGGTAAAAAAACCAGTAGAAGAAAGCACCAAAAATAAAAATAAAGATAAAAATTCCTTTTTTTCTGATATTCATGATTTTTTCTTTTTCCATCAATTAAAACAGTATTTGTTAAATATTATTGCAGTAGTTAACTGATCTGTTAATCGAATCACCTTAAACTTAGTAAAAAATAAAAAAGCATTGAGTAATATTCACTCAATGCTAATTATTAATTTTATGCTTTTATATGTAGCTTAGCCAAAAGCGGCACAATTTTATCGCCTAAGATCTTTTGCGCTAAGTTCGATTTAATCGCCGCAGCGGCGTAGAAGATTCCCCCAACTAGCACTGCAACAACGACAATAATTGGAGCTTGAAGGCGACTAGCAGGACTCAAGAAGAGCTCAAGCACTTTTTCAACGCCAAGAACGATCAGGAACATAATCAACGAAAAACCGGTAATTCCAATAAAACGTCTGCTTGTGCGTCCTTGGTTGAAATCATAGACTACTTCTAGGTGTTTAAGAGCCAAAAAGATAATCACAAACATCCCTAAATTAGTGGCTACAAGTGGTCCAAACACTTTAAACACGTAAATCATCGGATATTGCACAATCAGTTTAATGATTAGACCTAACACTAGATACTTAATTGCCAGGCCATTCTCTGATAATCCCTGCAGAATTGCCATTAATACCGTAAACATCCCCAATGTAATCGAGGTAAAGGCAGACAAATAAAGAATATTAGAGCCCAACTGATCAAAACCATAAAAAATGGTGTAAATTGGCGTAGCAATGGCTGCCATACCAAACGCAGCCGGAATCATTACGAACAAAAACAAATCTAGTGTGTTGCCGATCTGTTTAGAAATCCCGGCAAAATCATGCTTAGCATGTGCAGCGGATAATAAAGGTATCGCAGTTACCGCCATTGCACTAGCCAAGGAAACAATAATCATGATTAGCTTATTAGCATTCAGCGCAAATAACGCATACCACGTTTCAATCGTGTTGTAACTAGCCTTGACCACACTAGCAATCATTGGGTGGAAAGTATATTGATCCACTAGGTAAAATAATTGAATTCCCGCATCAATAATAATAAACGGAATTGCTTGCTCAATTATCTCTTTAAATAAGGCTGCTGTCGAAACCTGAATTTCGTTTTCGGAATTTTCAACTAGGTAATTTAATTTTTTTCTTCTGGAAAGCAAGAACCAGCATAAAATCAAAATACCAAAAATTGCACCAATAGCAGCGGCGAAGTTGGATTGAACAACTGCATCAACAAAATTACCGTGCTGCACTTGCATAATTACATAAGCAGTTAAAAGCATCCAAGCAACCCGGGCAAATTGCTCAACAAACTGCGACATTGCCGACGGCATCATATCAGCGTATCCCTGAAAATAACCCCGCATAATGCTTAACACGGGAATGAGCAGGATAGCATAAGACAAACTGCGCATTACCGCAACTTGGCGTGGATCGCTACGAGACCCATTCGAAGCTAAAAATGGTGAAGCAAAATACATAATCGCTGCTGATACAACACCCAAAACAATCATCAAGACAAGACCACGGTGAAACAATTTGCGCCCTACGCCATATTCATTTAGGGCATTATACTTAGCCACTTGTTTGGCCACTGCTCCCGGGATTCCTGCTGTCGAAATTAAGATAAAAATACTATAAATGTTATAACTACGCGCAGTTAAAGCATTAGCGATATTACCATAAGGTGACATCCAGATAAACCACGGAATAATGTAAAGTGCACCTAAAATACGTGAGGTAATTGAGCCAAAAGTCATCCACGCGCTACCCTTAATAAAGGTATCTTGCGTATTTTGTTCTTTTAAATTATTTTCTTTCATCAATTTTCCCTAAATTCGTGTACTAACTATTTTATTTTGAATGAAAAACGACAATTAACAATCAATATACTTATCACTTTAGGAAAAATTAACTTTATTTAGCAACAATATTGACAATTTTATTTGGTACCACAATTACCTTTTTGATTTCCTTACCAGTCAAGAATTTTTGGACATGTTCAAGTTCTAAGGCTTGTTTTTGCAAATCCTCTTGGCTTGAATCCTTGGCAGCTGTGAAATTACCGCGCAATTTACCATTAACTTGAACCATAATATCAACTGTTGATTCAACAAGCTTAGCAGGATCATATGTTGGCCACTTAGCAAAAGTAACAGATTCGTTATGACCAAAGATTTGCCAAATCTCTTCCATCATGTGTGGTGCGATTGGTGCAATCATCGTAATAAAACCTTCAGCGTATTCCCGCGGAATAGTTTTAGCCTTTTGAGCAGCGTTGATGAAGACCATTAACTGTGAAATAGCGGTATTGAAATGCAAATCATTAAAGTCTTCTGTGACCTTCTTGACAGTTTCATTGTAGATTTTATCCAAAGTACCATCATTTTCGGCCACAATATTTTCTTGTGGAATTGCCTGTAAGTCAAGATCGTTAACAAACAAACGCCAGATTCGGTCAAGAAACTTCTTGGTTGAAGCTGGGCCATTGTCATCCCAATCAATTGAAGCATCAAGTGGTCCCATGAACATTTCATACATTCTTAGACTGTCAGCACCATATTCGTCGATCACATCATCAGGATTAACAACATTCCCCTTTGACTTAGACATCTTGTCATGGTCTTTAAGAATTAGTCCTTGATTGTATAAACGTTGGAATGGCTCTTCATTTGGTACCACGCCAAGATCGTATAACACCATATTCCAAAATCTAGCATAAAGAAGGTGTCTAACGGCGTGTTCTGCCCCACCAATGTATAAGTCAACTGGCGTCCACTTCTTTAACAATTCGTAATCTGCTAATTTGTTATCATTATGAGGATCAATATAGCGTAAGAAGTACCATGAAGAACCAGCCCAGTTAGGCATTGTGTTCGTTTCCCGTTTACCTTTGCGGCCATTTTGATCAACAACATTAACCCAATCCTTCAAGTTAACTAACGGACTTTCAGGTGTACCTGATGGCTTAATATCAGTTGCATGTGGCAATACAAGTGGCAGTTCATCTTCGGGAACAAGAGTAGTTTCGCCGTCTTCCCAGTGAATAACTGGGATAGGCTCGCCCCAATAACGTTGCCGACTAAATTCCCAGTCGCGCAACTTGTAGTTAACCTTTTGCTTACCGGCATTGTGTTCTTCAAGCCACGAAACCATTTTTTCTTTTGCATCTGCCACATTAAAGCCATTTAAGAAGTCTGAATCAATGTGTGGTCCCTCACCAGTGAAGGCCTCTTTATTAATGTCGCCGCCTTTAATAACCGCCTTAATTGGCAAATGGAATTTTTGGGCAAACTCATAATCACGTGTATCGTGAGCGGGAACTGCCATAACAGCGCCGGTTCCGTAACTTGCCAGAACGTAATCAGCAATCCAGATTGGAATTTCCTCATTATTGACCGGATTAATAGCGTAAGCACCGGTAAATACACCAGTCTTATTTTTATTTAAATCGGTTCTTTCCAAATCTGATTTGGATTCAATTTGCTTAATATAAGCATCAACGTCAGCCTGGTGACCAGCAGTAGTAATTTTCTGGACCAACTTATTTTCTGGGGCTAAAACCGCATAGGTAGCACCAAAAAGCGTATCAGGTCTAGTACTGAACACATCAAATGTTTGATCAGAATCCTTAATCTTGAATGTAATTTGAGCCCCAACTGAACGACCAATCCAGTTACGTTGCATTTCTTTAATATTTTCTGGCCAATCAAGATTATCAAGACCAGCAAGAAGACGGTCGGCATATTTAGTTATCCGAAGCATCCATTGTTTCATGTTCCGGCGATAAATTGGGTAGCCTCCACGTTCGGTTTTACCATCAACGATATCTTCGTTAGCAACAACAGTTCCTAAATCTGGTGACCAGTTAACCGGAACTTCGGCTTCATAAGCAAGACCGTGCTTATACATTTGTTCAAATGTCCACTGCGTCCATTTGTAATATTTTGGATCACTTGTTGAGATTTCTCGGTTCCAGTCATAAGAAAAGCCTAACTTATTTAGTTGTCTCTTAAAGTTAGCAATATTGTCCCTAGTTACGACAGCTGGGTCTTGACCAGTCTGCAATGCATATTGCTCAGTTGGTAAACCAAAAGCATCCCAGCCCATTGGGTGCAGCACATTGTAACCCTCACTACGCTTCATTCGCGCAATAATATCGGTTGCCGTATATCCTTCTGGGTGCCCTACGTGCAATCCCTTACCAGATGGGAATGGAAACATATCTAAAACATAATAATTTTTCTTTTGCGGATCACTACCCGTTTTAAATGTTTGATTTTTTTCCCAATAATCTTGCCATTTTTGCTCAACTACTTTGTGATTGTACATAAACATTTCCCTCATAAAAAAAGTCCTATGAAATAAACTCATAGGACGAATAATCGCGGTACCACCTAAGTTTCACGTAAATTAACGTGACCCTCACAAGCCCCTTAACGCGGATAGCAAACGAAAGATTTAACCTAGGCTCAGTTCACAATATATTTTTCAAGTCTTGCACCAACCGACTCTTCTCTATAGAAAAATAAAATTGCTACTAGTTCCTAACCTTTATTTTTTGATCAATAATGATTATAATTTACCACAAATGCTAAAAAAAACAAGGGGAGAAAGATATTTGAACACTACAGATCATTCGAAAAAAGATACAATCATACCCGCGACCATATTTCTACTTATCTACGCGGCTTGGGCAATTCTGGTTTCCTCTGGCAACCAATTTATCCATCAGTTTGATAAATCGTTAATTGGTTTAATTTGTAATAACAACCCTGCTATCATAAAATTCGCAACCACTTTTACCAACTTGGGCAATACTAGCGTTATTATGGTTGCGACCATTATTCTGGTAATTGTTTTAGGTGTTTTTCGCAAATACGCTTTCGCGGTTTTTACAGCGGGAACAATGATTGCAGCTAATGGTTACAATTGGATCATTAAACATGCGATTGGTCGGCAGCGACCAATGGTGCACCACCTTGTTGAAGCGCATGGTTACAGTTTTCCTTCAGGACACTCCGTGGGAAGTGCCACACTTTTTGGCATTCTGATCATTTTAACCATCTTGCTAGTTAAGAAGAAAGGACTTAAAACCATTCTGTGTATCATTTGGCTATGTTTCCCCATACTAATTGGCTACACGAGAATCTTTGACCATGTTCACTATCCATCCGATGTTGTCGGTGGCTTTTTAGAGGGTATCTCCTTCTTACTAATTGGGTATTCATTTTTATACCATTACTATTTAGATAAATGAAGATTAAGTCGTTTTAAATAAACGGCTTTTTTATTTGCTCTTTTTCTTGAAAACAGCTAAGAACATTATTTGATAACACTAAGCAAATCACGCTGCAGGTGTTCTTGTAAAACCGCGTGAAGTTCAGCCAATTGGTCTTGATAATCCGAACTGAAATTTCGTGGGCTTTGATCATTTACAAACCGACCGGCGTTTGTCATTCCCCAAAATTGAGCGGTATCGTCATCAAAAACTTTAAATGCATTCATGTATTTATCCCAGACTTGATCGTTTTGACCAATGCCATCACCAACATAACCTTGACCACCACCAAGGTAGCCGCAATTCATGATGGTATACAGATATTTCCCGCTAAGTAACCCGGTTAGACCATTTTTACCTGCTTCATAGGCAAATCCAGCAGCAAAAACTTTTTCAATATAGCCCTTAACAATACTTACAGGGGCATCATGCCAATTGGGATAAGCAAAAAGAATCACATCTGCCTTCTTTACAAACGACTGCTCTTGAGCAAGGTAAACCGGTGCTTCACCTAAGCCATCTTTGACATAGTAAAACTCTTCTTGGTGTAAAACGGGATCATAATTGAGATCATAGAGATCGCGTAATTCAACTGCCCAATCATTTTCCTCTAAATAGCGCATAGCGGTATAAACCAAATCATAAGTTAAACTATATTTTCTTGGTTCTCCGACAATAAACAAGGCCTTTTTCTGATTAGGCTTACCGTTAAAACCGTGTGGTGTATATGGCTGCTGCAATTCTTGCGGTACCACTGTCCCAGAAGTTCTTATTTCTCCGTTTAAAATTTTTTGAGCTAATTCCATTTAATTATTTCTCCTCTACTAGTTTTACCTTAACGGCAAATTTTTTAGTTTTAATGATAATTTTTATGCCTGCTGTTTGTTCTTACTTTGATAGATACTATTAAAAAGCAAGGCAAGAATGATTGCTACTAGTGAAGCCACAAATACTCCCTTTAAGGCACTGAACAATACCTGACGCAGCTGCGGAACCAAATTGGCTGCTAGCTCCTTGGCTTTAGCCGATGAAACAATTTTGTTCATCATTGCCTGATTTAATTGTGGGTGCTTGGCTAACTGTTTAGCAACCACCGTGTTAAAGGTAATACCAAAGATTGACATCATCATTGTTTGTCCTAAAAAGCGCATCAAAGTATTAAACGATGTGGCGACGCCCACATTACTTGGTTCAACTAAAACTTGCGCCTGTACTTGGGAAGCAGGAATTACGACACCAAAGGCAACGCCATTAATCCCAGCAATAACGTAATAAGTCCAGACGGGCGTAGTAATCGGTAAGATTAAGAGTACGCAATCTACTATTAAGATAATTGCTAATACCCCATAGAAAGTCTTCCGAACACCCCAACGTTTGAGCAGTCTGCCTACCAAAAATGAGCCAACAACCCAAAGAAGTGAGCAAGGAGTTACCGCAAAGCCTGCTACCGTGGCACTGACACCTTTAACTCCCTGCATCCAAGTCGGAAGATAGAATTCAAAGCCGGCAACAACACCACCAATTAATAATGTTGTCATGTTCATAGCCAGAAAGTGCCTTTAAGATCCAGTTTGACCTTTGTTTTAGCTCGTGATTCATTCATAAAGATGATTACCAAAATTAAGGCAAGAAGACCAATGGGTACGTTGATATAAAAGACCCAGTGCCAGGATAATTTTTGGATAACAAAACCACCTAAAAGCGGCGCAATAATGGATGCTACTAGCCAAAAACCGGAATTGAGTCCTAACATTTTAGCTCGTCTTTCTGGTTCATACATGTCAGCTAGGATAGTCATCGCAACAGGCTGAACAGCACCGGAGCCCAACCCTTGAATAACTCGAAATAAAATTAACTGAACCATGTTATGGGCTAAGCCACAAAGAGCTGAACCAACTATAAAAAGCGTTATTCCAAATAGAAAAATTGGTTTACGTCCAACACTGTCTGCCAATTTGCCAAAAATGGGTGTTGATACCGTTATCATGAACACAAAGATTGCAACAACCCAATTCATAATTTTTAAACCATTTAGACTTGAAACAATCGTGGGCATTGCTGTTGAGACAATTGTTCCTTCGATAGCAGTCATAAAGGTGGTCAAAAATACGGCAAGCGTTATGACCATTACATTAACTTTTTTCAAAATTCTTCCTCCTTAATCTCAATTTGTTGCTTAAAAATTGCCGATTTTAACTTAGTCTCCCGACTTTAAGTCAAAAAGCTGGCATGATTATCTGCTTATTTACTCCCACTTATTAATATACTAATCAGACCATTTCTATATTATTAATTGTCATCCCCTCTTTATTAGTTAATTCAAGCCATAATTCATTATCATTAATTATCATTTTTGATCACGTAAATATATCACAAAATATTACTATGATAAACACATTTTAATATTGCCATTAGGTCAAGTAAAAATTACTAGTAGAAGCTTTTTTGATAACTAATTGACTATTGTGAGTTATGTAACAGCAATAAATTAATATATAAACATATTTATAATCTTGAATTTATAAAATTTAGAAATCGTTTTCTTTAAATGCTATACGCTTACCGGTTTTTCTGCTATTATTTAGCCATATCAGATTATTTGTTAACGCCTATTTTTCTTATTATTAATCACTCTTTTAATGCTGGCTTTTTGTTTATTAATTATGTATTAATTCTTACTTTGTATCTATCAAAACAATACGTACAGCTAATTTTTGCAAAACAAAAAGGGAATCGAAATTCGATTCCCCAAAATTGTTAATCTTCAGTTTTAATACTTTAGGTTAATTTTCTTGTTTCTTTTTATAAATGCAGTTGAAAATAATTGATAGGACAATTGCTACAAGTGATACGGTATAGACTCCCTTAAGAGCACTAAACAGTACTTGACGCAATTGAGGAATCAAATTAGCTGCTAATTCTTTTGCTTTTTCTGCCGAAACTATTTTGTTCATCATTGATTGTGTTAGGTTTGGGTGTTTTGCTAGCTGACTGGCAACGATTGTATTAAAAGTAATACCATAAATCGATACCATCATCGTTTGTCCTAAATAACGCATTAACGTGTTAAATGAGGTTGCCACCCCAACATTATTTTGATCAACCAATACTTGTGAGCGAACTTGCGCAGCGGTCATAACAGAACCAAAGGCGAACCCATTCATTGTGGCAATAATACAGAATACCCAAAATGGCGTATGTACCGGTACGATTAAGAGCATGCAATCAGCAAGCAGCAGCAGCGTCAACATGCCGAAGAACGTTTTGCGCACGCCCCATCTACTGAGCATCCCGCCAATCAAAAATGAACCAATCACCCACATCACTGAACTTGGTGTAACCGCAAAACCAGCAATTGTAGCAGACGTACCTTTAATCCCCTGCATCCAAGTTGGAATATAGAATTCGAAACCAATCACAACGCCTGAAATAAACAGCGTAATCATGTTCACTGCCAAAAATTCTCTACCTTTAAGCATCGTCAAAGGCATTATTGGATCTTCAGCCCGCTTTTCTTCATGGTAAAACATCATTGCACTAAGAATAATTAAAGCTGCTAAAGCCAGTAAAATAATTGGACTAAGTGAACTTAATTCTTGCAAGGTAAACATTAAAGTTAGTAATAAAACTACTAGCCAAAATGTTCCCTTAACATCCAACTTGGTCTTCTTCTTCGCTTTTGGTTCACTTAAGAACACAACAACGAGTAAAAAGGCAATTAAACCAATTGGAACGTTAATGTAAAAGACCCAGTGCCATGAAAGGTTTTGGACAATAAAACCACCGAGTAATGGTGCGATTACCGATGCCACTCCCCAAAATCCGGAATTGAGTCCTAACATCTTAGTCCGTTTTTCCAAAGTATACATGTCGGCAATGATCGTCATTGCAACAGGCTGAACAGCACCAGAGCCTAGCCCCTGAATCACCCGAAATAGAATTAATTCTAGCATGTTATTGGCTTGTCCGCAAAGTGCAGAACCAATGACAAAAAGAGCAATCCCAAAAAGAAAGATTGGCTTACGGCCTATGCTATCAGCTAATTTGCCGTACAAAGGAGTGGAAACAGCTGTCATAAACAAAAAGATTGAGACAACCCAATTCATAATTTCTAATCCATTCAGATCAGAAACAATAGTCGGCATTGCAGTTGAAACGATTGTACCCTCAATGGCGGTCATAAACGTTGTCATAAAAATTGCAAGCGTAACTATTGGTACATTAGTCTTTTTCAAAATTACTGCTCCTTCAATTTACTTATTTTCCTTAACAAAATCCAAAAGTGCTTGAATTTTATCGGTTTTCTCCCATGGTAAATCGATATCAGTACGACCAAAATGACCGTATGCAGCCGTTTGCTCATAAATTGGGCGTCTTAAATCTAGCATTTTAATTATGCCGGCAGGACGCAAATCAAAGACGCTTCTAACCGCCTTAGTCAGCAATTCATCACTTACTTTGCCAGTATTTGCAGTATCAATCATGACAGATACGGGGTGAGCTACTCCAATAGCGTAAGCTAATTGGACTTCACACCGCTTAGCTAGACCAGCTGCAACAATGTTTTTAGCAACATAACGAGCAGCATAGCTGGCACTACGGTCGACTTTTGTCGGATCCTTACCTGAAAATGCGCCGCCACCATGACGAGCATAACCACCATAAGTATCAACAATAATCTTTCGCCCAGTAAGACCAGAGTCACCCTTAGGTCCGCCAATTACGAACCGACCAGAAGGATTAATCAAAAATCTGGTTTCTGCATCAAGATATTTGGCAGGAATAACTTTTTTAATTACTAAATCAATCATTGCTTGCCGAATATCTTCATTACTTACCTGGTCATCTGTTTGCGTCGAGATAACAACAGTATCAACCCTCTTAGGCTTATTGTTGTCATCATACTCTACAGTGACTTGCGCCTTCGCATCAGGTCTGAGCCAAGTCAAAGTGCCTTCTTTACGCAACTTTGCCACTTGGCGCATTAACCGGTGTGCCAAAGAAATTGGCAACGGCATTAATTCGGGTGTTTCGTCAATAGCAAAACCAAACATAAGCCCTTGATCACCAGCACCTATTTGGTCAAGCTGATCATTATCAGACTTATCTTCCCGCGTTTCGAGTGAGTGATCAACACCACCAGCAATGTCAGGAGATTGCTCGTCAATTCCAACTAAAACAGCGCAATTATTGCCGTCAAAGCCAAGCTCTGGCTTGTCATAGCCAATTCGCAAAACAGTCTTTCTGACAATACTCTGGATATCAACATAAGCACTAGTTGATATCTCACCAAATACATACACAATGCCAGTATTGACAATCGTCTCGCAGGCTACATGTGCATCCGGGTCTTGAGCAATAATTGCATCAAGAATCGCATCGGAAATTTGATCAGCAACCTTATCAGGATGCCCTTCAGAAACTGATTCTGAAGTAAATAAACGTTTTTCCATAATAGTCCCCCTTAATAGACGTTAGCTATTCGGTTACAAGGCATCTCCAAATCTTGGATCCTCTCAGGACTTGAACCGATAAATTATTCGTTCTTTTTGTAAAAAAAAGACTACCGTAGTTTCGGTAGTCCTAGAACGATGGAGGATACAGGGCTCGAACCTGTGACCTCCTGCTTGTAAGGCAGATGCTCTCCCAGCTGAGCTAATCCTCCAAAGTGACCCGTACGGGATTTGAACCCATGTTACCGCCGTGAAAGGGCGATGTCTTAACCACTTGACCAACGGGTCATGTTCTGAATCAAAGCACATTCAATAGTATACTAGATAAGCGCCAAAATGCAAGAAGAAAATGCCAAAAAATTACAACTTTTTCAAAAAAGCGCTTTTATCCTTGAAAAAGCAAAAAACTCAATGCCAATTTTGACATTGAGTTTATTTATTATTCTTTACTTTGTTGCTGCTGCAACAGAACTTGATCGTACTTTTTAATAAAAGGCCAATAAACAATTGCGGATAAAGCAATAATAACAAACTGCCATAATGCGGTCCGCCAGCCACCAATCAAGAATCCTGAAATGATTGGCGGTGTTGTCCAAGGAACCATCACGCCGGAAAACAATGGTAAAACACCAATTGCCATTAACCAGTAACTAAAAATCCCAACTAAAGTCGGAAAAAGAACAAATGGCACTAGCAGATACAAATTCATTACAATCGGTACCCCAAAAATAACCGGTTCGTTAATATTAAAAATATTAGGAAAAAGCGATAATTTGCCAAGCTCCTTTAAAGTAGACGATTTAGCAAAAAAAGTCATATAAATGACAAGTCCCATCACAATTCCAGCACCAGTCATACAAAGATAATTATCCCAAAATTGCTGCGTAAAAATATGGCCACCATTAGCAATGGTTAATTTCTTTCCTGTCGCTAAAATTGCCTGATTTGCAGACATATTTGACTGAAGAATAGGCGTCAGGATTGCACCACAAATGGCACCCCCATGCACTCCGCACCACCAAAGAAGAGACATTACAATTGTCATAATGACGACTCCGCCAAGAGAATCCGTTACTCCCTGCAGTGGAACTTGAATTGCCGAGTATATTAATTCTGCAAAACTTGTTTTTGCCAAAAAACTGAAACAAGCACAAATCGCACCCGCCACGATCAAAACTGCACCGGTCGGAATTAATGCCATAAAGGAACTTGCAACTGCAGGCGGTACTCCTGCCGGTAGTTTAATTCGCCAATTTTTTTTGATGCAAAAACTATAAATATAACCTGCTAAGAGCCCAATAATAATTGCGCAAATCATCCCTTGACCAGCAGTCCAGGTCTTAGAAATCACATTTGGAATAATCTGACCAGCTTTGGGCTTAATATCAGGTGGCAGTACCATAATAAATGCACTCAATGCAGCCAAACTGCCGGAAAAAGGAGAATCTATCTGCTCATTTTTAATATAGGTATACGCGATTCCAACGGTCGCAAAAATTGCCATTAAGGAAAACGATGATTGATAAATCTGATTAAAGATCGCAGCCCAACCACTTGCAGTAATCGCATTTGCAACTGCAGGAATTGGAATGTTTGCCAGTAACATAAAAAGTGAACCAACAATTAAAAACGGTAGGACAAACATCATCCCGTCTTTTAATGCCTTGATAATTTTGGTATTGCTAAATTTGATAACACTTGGGACGATTTTTTGATTAATATAATTACTCATCTTTATTTACCCCACTTGATCGTCTAAACAGTCACCGTTGGTCGAAATAACATGTTGATACCATTTAAAAGATTTTTTACGATAAAAGCCTGCTGCGCCTTTTTTCACTTGCTCTAAGTCAATATAGATAAAACCATAGCGCTTTTCAATTTCACCCGTAGAAGCGCTAATAATATCTATTGCAGCCCACGGTGTATAACCAATAACATTAACACCATCAATTTCAATGGCTTTGAGCATTTGGACTATGTGCTCTTGTAAATAATTAATTCGATAATCATCATTCACCGTTTCGTCCTTTAGTTCATCAAATGCACCTAAGCCATTCTCAACGATAAAAAGCGGCTTCTGGTATCTTTCATAAGCTAAATTCAAAATATAACGTAAGCCGACCGGATCAATGGCCCAATCCCATGCACTTTTAGGTACGTGTGGATTAGCTTTTTCAACATAAGTATTTTTTTCGTCATATTCAGCAATAGTTGATTTGTAATAGCTAAATCCCAAAAAATCGACTGTCCCCTTTTTTAAATTTTCTAAATCCTCATTTATGATGTCTAAATTTAAATTTTGTTTTTCCCAGTGCTTTAAAGTGTATTTTGGGTAAGTTCCCCTAATTTGAACATCGCTAAAAAAGAAACGTCGATCCATTGCCTTCAAACTAGCAATTTGATCTAATGGCTTACAACTGGCTGGATAAATTGGACCTAAATGCAACATACAGCCAATTTGATTTTGCGCATCAATTCTTTTACCTACTTGTACCGCTAATGCGCTGGCCACAAACTGGTAATGCACAATTTGATACATTGTCTGCTCAACATTTTCATTTTCACGGTAAACTACTCCTGCGCCAGTCCATGCGTTAAATGGATTATCTGTATCGATTAAATTGTTAATTTCGTTAAAGGTCATCCAATATTTTACTTTTCCGCGATAACGCTTAAAACAGACTTCGGCATACTTGAGAAAGAAGGAAATCATCTTCCGATTGCGCCAGCCACCATATTTTTTGGTTAAATAATACGGCATTTCAAAATGTGATAGCGTAACGACTGGCTGAATCTGATACTTTAAACATTCTGCGAAAACATCGTCGTAAAACTTTAACCCAGCTTCATTAGGCTTTTCTTCATCTCCTTTAGGAAAAATTCGCGACCAAGCAATACTAAGCCTAAAGCACTTAAAGCCCATCTCTGCAAAAAGCTTGATTTCAGCTTTGTAGTGATGATAAAAATCGATGCCCAAATGATTGGGATATTCCTTACCCGGTAAAATGCCAGCTGTAATTTCACGTGGCTTTTTAGCGCTCCCCTTTGTCATTACATCGGCTACGCTCAGACCTTTACCAGCAACATTCCAGGCGCCTTCATACTGATTAGCGGCAACTGCGCCGCCCCATAAAAAATTTTTGTCTAACAATTTTTATTTATCCTTATTCTGTTCAACCAATTCCGATAACTTCTGGATCTTGTCGTAATTATCAATCATTTTCATCGACATCAACACGTTGAACAAGTATTGAATTGATGTGACATACACAATATTACTAAGATCCATCGTATTTCTTGTTGTTTTAATGACCATCGTTTCGTCGCAAACTTGGCAAATTTTTCTTTTGACTGAATCACAGACTACAACCACGATGTAGTTTTCGCCTTTCAGTTGTTTGGCAATATCATACATATGAGAATTATTACCCGTATGGGTTAAAACAAAAGCAAGTGGTTTTGAGCCGCAGTTTTGAAAAATTTTTGCGTGCATTAAATTTAGCGAATTATATGCTTGGGCATCTACCCCAACCTCTTGAAAATTCCAACAAAACAATTGTGCCAATGGGTAATTCAAACCATCACCGTAAATTT
The DNA here is from genome assembly GCF_026535895.1 of Lactobacillus sp. B4007. NCBI lineage: Bacteria > Bacillati > Bacillota > Bacilli > Lactobacillales > Lactobacillaceae > Lactobacillus > Lactobacillus sp. B4007. The sequence continues at coordinate 4,908 of NZ_JAFNPA010000003.1, read as the reverse complement.
CAATCCTTTGAGCTGCATTTACTAAGTGAGCCACTCTTTCTAATAATTCAGTATCAAAAAGATCCTTGGTATAAGACAAAGAATTTTGCTGAATAGTCGCAACTTTGGCTAAAACATCATTTGGTAGCTCTTTACCAGAAAATGAACTGCTTTTGAGATCATTCTCCAATTCAATAATCGTCGGCAGTTCCACTGCTAACTGATATTTGAATTCGGTAAAGCCGCTCATTCCGGCTTTTTGACAAAGACGAATCACGGTCGATGAACTAGAGTAACTGGCTTTAGCAATTTCGTGAACTGTCATTCCCAAAACCTTTTGAGGATTAGTGCTTACGTACTGTAAAACTTCCCGTTCTTGACTAGTTAATTGGTCATTATGCAACAAGTTGTCTAAAATCATAATTTTCCTTTCGGCGCCTAGATTAATTATTCATTTGACAAAATCATTATATCTTGCAATCGCTTTCTTATTCAACGTGATCATGGTTTTTGGCAGAATTATCCTATTTTTCTGCAATTTAGCAGCAAATTCTGGCATAAAAGTCCAAGAATGATTTTAAATAACAAAAAAAGCGAGAAACGCTATCGCTTCTCGCTTAAAAACTTTTTTAATTTAATGGAGGATACAGGGCTCGAACCTGTGACCTCCTGCTTGTAAGGCAGATGCTCTCCCAGCTGAGCTAATCCTCCAATTTGTCATCATCCAATGACTACTCTTAAAACTTTAGCATACAAAGGATAACTTGTCTATTATTTTTAGCAAATTAATTAACAAAAGCTAATTTTTAATCAAGTATTGACATAATAATCCTACCTAGAACTAATTACATCGTTTCTAAAATAGCTTATGCTAAGTCCTTCCATTAATGATTTTAATAATTAACCAGTAAAAAATTTATGGCAAATTCTTCCAAAGTCTATCTCTAAAACAAGATTTTCGGCTCGTCAGATTATTAGATAACAAAAAAGCGTAGCCAAGCTACGCTTTTAAATTATAATGGAGGATACAGGGCTCGAACCTGTGACCTCCTGCTTGTAAGGCAGATGCTCTCCCAGCTGAGCTAATCCTCCAACTTTGTATCATGAAATGATTACTTTTAAAAGTTTAGCACACAAAAGATAACTTGTCCATGCTTTTTCAAAATTTGGCTTTTCGGTTACTGTTAAAATCAAGCTGGCAGCTTTATTATCTAATAAGATGTAATCAGTCATCTACTAAGCTCTTTTTAACAATTTTGCAGGCGATTATTTAAATTATTAATAATTTAAATAAATAACATCAACAATTTAATAAAGATCTGAAAGCGTTTGTCACACAATGGTTTTTAACATAAAGTCATGACAAAATGTTTAAGCATTTTTCTCTTTTAAGTTGCTCATTAAATCCACAAGTGCTATAATTCTAGACGAGTTGACGTAATAGCGATATGTCAGCTTACATATATACTTTACTTTATAATTTCATGTTAATATATTAACTTTCTAAATAATTAACGTAATTGAATATTATTCTTATACAATTATGGTTAATAACATACAAAAAAAGCCTTCATCAGCTTTACACAGCTGAATGAAGGCTTTTTACTTTTCTTTAAAGCAAAGACAATTTAACTACTTAATTTGATAAATTTAATAATATTAAAAAGATAATTCTTACTTTTTAATTAATAAAAGAGACAGGTCATAACAACTAGCGAGAATTAAAATAGCACAAATGCCCGATTCCCAGTTACATAAACAGGCTTACCATGATATTTTTCTGCTAATTCAAAAAATCTTCCCTGACGACTTACAAAGCGATAAACCTTGTTAGTTGTTAATTGATATGCTTTTTTACTGTTGGCAGTTGGATGATAGAGTGCGTGTGTTAAGTAGTACAACCTTAACCCGACCACCAATATTGTCGTGTGTAGCAATCGGATTGGATTTAGTTATGCCGGCTCGGCCATCAACCCATTGGTTTTTACCGAGCTTAAGTGCACCGCCTTTTTCATCTAGGACTTTCCAGATTGTATTGTATTTTAATGATCTAATACTATTTTTTAAGTTCGCACTATCATACAAATTACAACCTTTCTGATTAGTCACAACAAATACACGTTCAATGTCCCATTTGGCTAACGGGTGAATTGATTCCTTCTTATTTACGTCTTTTTGCAAAGAAGTTAGATTAAGGCTAGTTTTTAACGGCAGCACATTAATGTTGCCGTCAACGTTTAGTCCCCTATAGTTGCTAGTGAATTGCCAGATGGCCACACCGTCCATGCTTGGGAAGTAAGCCATGTTGGCAGAGTTAACTGCTGCCATTGTCGGATAGCTTGCCACCCATAAGCACTTGCCGTATGCCTTGACGATGCTTCTGTAATCTACCTGGTTACGCATTGCCGATGCTCCAGAATAGAACAATGGCACATAACCGTTGCTTTTAATCACGGCCATTGCCGCTAAGATTGCTGAAGTGCTGCTCGAGACACCACAATAAATATTATTGCCACTACCATTTTCCCAATCGACAGCCAGGTATGTACCTTTGGGCAACCCCAGCTCAACTGCTTTCTTGCAAGCAAATTCGGCCTCAGTTTTAGCCTTGGGCCAATAATGCAGCAATGGCAGCTACTTTCTTTTCGGCTCTCGTTGTGTCATCATGAGTTGCCTGTTGGGTAACAATGTATTGTGCCACATCATAAAGCCTCTTATCTTATCGGCCACGGCAGTATTGTGCTGCCGTGTATAAAAATAGATAGCTACAATACCTACAGCAATCGGCACAATGTATGGTAATACTGCTTTTAGAATATTAGTAATTTAAGTCATTTTAATTCTCGCAAAAAAATAACGCCTATTAGCGCTTTCTCAATTCTTCTTCAAGTTTTTCAGTTTTTTCTTTCTGTTTGTAGTAATCTTTTTTAAACTCATCCCTTTCTGCTGTTAATTCTTTAATAATCGCCTCGTAATCTGCTTTGTTATATTTGTGGGTTACGGCAAGCACTGTACCAATTGTGCCAAACAAGCCAACCATTACTTGTAATAAATTGATTAAATCATGCAAGTGATCATCCCTTATCTCATATATGCTTTTCTTACAATCACGCAAAAAAATGTTAGTCAATAGTATGTGCAATTTTCATCTAACTATCACGAAAGGCAAGCTTAATTTTAGCCACCGCTAAGCTATAACAGCTTGACTCAATTACTACCTGGAAACTTTTGAAACCATTACTAAAAATTTTGGGTTCGTGATCTTTAACTGCTACATAGCGAAACTTAGACTTAGGCTACAAATCATAATTAGAAACCATTTGTCTAACTAAGTAAAAGGACATTCCTGTCTTTGCAACAATATCATGCAAATTAAAGCCTACTTTTATCAGACCAATTACAACTTTCTCATATATAGTCAAATCAATATTGTCATGGGCAGTAATGCCAATTTGCTCATGTATTTGATGCGAGATGGGACTGTTATCTGGAACTAAGTACAATGAGCCGTAATCAGCTTCGAGTTTATGGATTAGATAATATGTTATTTTCAATTCTCCTTTCACTGCAAATGTGTTATTAATTGCTCAAATAGTTACAATATTCATCATTCGTGATAAAATTTAACTATGACAAATAAAATAAAACTAATAATAAAGCTGTAGCGTCAATAAGCAGTTATAATATTTAGTTTTATTTTTAATTACTTAATTACTTGATGAAATCAATTATCAATCACTTTGATTAAAAAGTCAACTTTTTAATCATTTGCGATAATTTTACTTGATGGAAACATGAGGAAAACTGAAATGACTACTTTAGATCGAATTAAGGTAATTGCAAAAAAGAAAGGTTGGTCATCCTTGCAAAGTCTTGCGCTTAAAGCAGGAATTGGTGCCAACAGTATTTATCGCTGGGATAAGCAAACACCCAGTACAGCAAGTTTGAAAAAAGTGGCTAATGTCTTGCATGTCTCTGTTAATGATTTACTCGGTGAATCAAGTCCAACAGAAAAAACAGTCAAGCGAATTGACTTGGCTGACGACATTCCACTTGCTTATAATGGAAAAGCGGTTCCTGAAAAATATCTTGATATAATCCGTAACCTAATGGACTCTGATTTTAAAGAAGGCAAAAAAGGTGGAAAATTTAATTAAATACATGCTAAATTATGCATTTGACCATGGAATTAGTTACGCGTTATTAGACCAGATTGATCCTGATTATCCTTCAGTTTCTTTTACTGATATTGGTAGAATGGTTATTAATCTCAATTGGAAAAAGCAAAACGAAATACCTTTTATGATTGGTCATGAAATTGGCCATTTTGCCAACGGCGATAAGGGAACTTTTTACTATATTAATTTGAGTACACCGGTTGAACATCAGGCCGATTTATTTTCACTAAATCTAATCTACAAATATGCTTCAAAGCAGTTCTATACATTCGATGAGCCCGGACCTTTCATGCAGCAGTTCGCTATTCCCTATCGTCTAGAAGGAGCTACTTACAAGTTGTTTCAGAAAAATAACGATTTAATCTTCTAAAAACGCAAAAGGCAGTCAAGATAAACTTAACTGCCTTTTTCCTTTAATTAATTATATATTTTACCAATTAAAAAATAGTTACTAAAACTAAAATTAGTAACTATTTAACGTGTATTACGGAGTGTGAGAGATTTGAACTCTCGATACAGGATTAAAACCCGTATACATGATTTCCAATCATGCTCCTTAAGCCACTCGGACAACACTCCATAAAGCTCCGGCTGTCAGACTCGAACTGACGACATCTTGATTAACAGTCAAGCGCTCTACCAACTGAGCTAAGCCGGAATATTAAAAAAGCACGGCAGCTTCCTACCCTCGCAGGCAGTCTCCCACCAACTACTCTCGGCGTGAAGAAGCTTAACTGCTGTGTTCGGCATG